>NZ_JBWKNE010000002.1:0-697748 GCF_059415405.1 Variovorax sp. GW821-FHT10C12 | reverse complement strand
GTGGTGCTGCCGATGATCCAGAAGGCGGGCTTCGACCTGGTCTGGTTCGGCATCTTCATCGTGCTGCTGGTCGAGATCGCCGAGGTCACGCCGCCCGTGGGCTTCAACCTGTTCGTGCTGCAGAACATGACAGGCAAGGACAGCAACGTGATCGCCAAGGCCGCGATTCCGTTCTTCTTCTGTCTCGTGCTGTGCATCGCGCTGATCACGCTGTTCCCGGGTATCGTCACGATCCTGCCCGACCTGGTGATGGGCAAGGAGAAATGACAGTGCGACGACGACAAGGGAACGGATGCCTCCTCTATTGCCGGTTCTAGCGATCTGCGTGGGCGCCTCGTGCGGCGCCCTCGCCCGCTGGGGCCTGGGCCTGTGGCTCAACACCGGCGGCCCCGTGCCCTACGGCACGCTGGCCGCCAACCTCGTGGGCGGCTACCTCGTCGGCGTGGCGGTGGCCGTCTTCCAGGCGCTGCCGCAGCTCGACCCGGTGTGGCGCCTGCTGCTCATCACCGGCTTCCTCGGCGGCCTGACGACCTTCTCGAGCTTCTCGGCCGAAGTGGTCGCGCTGCTGCTCGGCGGACGCCCCTTGCTGGCGCTGGGCACCGGCCTGCTGCACCTGTGCGGCTCACTGGTGCTGACCTGGCTGGGCATTCGCAGCGTGCAGCTCGTGCTGGCTTCGTGACAGCGAAAAAACTGCTCGACCTCCTGCGGTTATAGACAGGGGTTCTCCAGAGGGTCGGTCGATAGAATCGACCCCAATGCCCCTCGCCCTTCTCGTCGCACTCCCCTTTCTTGCCAGCGTGCTGGCCGCGTTGATGCCGTCCAACGCGCGCAACCGGGAGTCGACCCTTGCAGGGCTCGTCGCATTGGGCTGTGCCATCCAGGTCGCATGGCTCTTTCCGCAGATCGCACACGGCAACGTGCTGCGCCAGGAAATCGAGTGGCTCCCCGCCCTCGGCCTGAACCTCGTGTTCCGCCTCGACGGCTTCGCGTGGCTGTTCTGCATGCTGGTGCTGGGCATCGGCGCGCTGGTGGTGCTCTATGCGCGCTACTACATGTCGGCCTCCGACCCGGTGCCGCGCTTCTTCTCGTTCTTCCTCGCGTTCATGGGCGCGATGATGGGCGTGGTGCTCTCGGGCAACCTGATCCAGATGGTGCTGTTCTGGGAGCTCACCAGCCTGTTCTCCTTCCTGCTCATCGGCTACTGGCACCACCGGCGCGACGCGCGGCGCGGTGCGCGCATGGCGCTCACCGTCACCGGCGCGGGCGGGCTGTGCCTTTTGGCCGGCGTGCTCGTGCTGGGCCGCATCGTCGGCAGCTACGAGCTCGACATCGTGCTGGCCTCGGGCGACATCATCCGCGCGCACGCGCTGTACCCGGTGGCGCTGGTGCTGATCCTGCTCGGCGCGTTCACCAAGAGCGCGCAGTTCCCGTTCCACTTCTGGCTGCCGCGCGCCATGGCCGCGCCCACGCCGGTGTCGGCCTACCTGCACTCGGCCACCATGGTGAAGCTGGGCGTGTTTCTCATGGCGCGCCTGTGGCCCGTGCTCTCGGGCACCGAGCAATGGTTCTGGATGGTCGGCGGCGCGGGCGCGATCACGCTGCTGCTGGGCGGCTTCGCGGCGATGTTCCAGCGCGACCTGAAGGCGCTGCTGGCCTACTCGACCATCTCGCACCTGGGCCTCATCACGCTGCTGCTGGGCCTGAACAGCCCGCTGGCGGCGGTCGCGGCCGTCTTCCACGTCATGAACCACGCGACCTTCAAGGCCTCGCTGTTCATGGCGGCCGGCATCATCGACCACGAGACCGGCACGCGCGACATCCGCAAGCTCAGCGGCCTGATGCGGCTCATGCCCATCACGGGCACGCTGGCCATCATCGCCAGCGCCTCGATGGCCGGCGTGCCGCTACTCAACGGTTTTCTCTCGAAGGAAATGTTCTTCGCGGAGACGGTCTTCATCCAGGCCACGCCCTGGATCGATTTCAGCCTGCCGGTCATCGCCACACTCGCGGGCATCTTCAGCGTGGCGTACTCGGCGCGCTTCGTGTTCGACGTGTTCTTCGGCCCGCCCTGCGGCCCCGACGTACCCAAGCCCCCGCACGAGCCACCGCACTGGATGCGCGTGCCGGTCGAGCTGCTGGTGCTGGTGTGCCTGGTGGTGGGCGTGGCGCCGGCCTGGTCGGTCGGCCCGATGCTCGCGGCGGCGGCCACGCCGGTGGTCGGCGGCACGCTGCCCGTCTACAGCCTGGCCGTGTGGCACGGCTTCAACCTGCCGCTGATGATGAGCTTCGTCGCACTGGCAGGCGGCGCCGTGCTCTACCTGCTGCTGCGCCGCCCGCTGGGCAGCGGGCGCCTGGAGCACACGCCGCTGCTGCACCGCTTCGACGGGCAGGTCATCTTCGAACACCTGATCGCGCTGCTGAGCGAAACCGGCCGGCGCAGCCGCCGCCTGTTCGGCACGCGGCGCCTGCAGTGGCAGCTGCTGTGGCTGGTGGTGGTGGCCGTGGCGGGCGCCGCAGCGTCGCTGTGGGCCACGCCGGCCGACCGCGGCACGCGCGAGCTGCTGCCGTTCTCGCCGATGTTCGCGATGACCTGGCTCATCGGCTGCACCTGCGCAGTGGCCGCCGCGTGGCAGGCCAAGTTCCACCGGCTCGCGGCGCTGATGCTGGCCTCGGGCGCCGGGCTGGTCTCGTGCGTCACGTACATCTGGTTCTCGGCCCCCGACCTCGCGCTCACGCAGCTGGTGGTCGAGGCCGTGACCACGGTGTTGATCCTGCTGGGCCTGCGCTGGCTGCCGATGCGCAGCAAGGATGTGGTGCAGCCCGCGCGCATGCGGCTGCGGCCCTGGGGCCGGCGCGGGCGCGACCTGCTGGTGGCCACCGTCGCCGGCTGCGGCATGGCGGCACTGGCCTGGGCCCTGATGACGCGCACCTTCCCGCAGAGCATCTCGCCCTTCTTCCTCGAACGCGCGCTCACCGAAGGCGGCGGCACCAACGTGGTCAACGTGATGCTGGTCGACTTCCGCGGCTTCGACACCTTCGGCGAGATCACCGTGCTGGGCATCGTGGCGCTCACCGTGTATGCGCTGCTGCGGCGCTTCCGCCCGGCCATCGAATCGATGGCGCTGCCGATCCAGCAGCGCCTGCAGGTCGACGACGGCAGCAGCGACCTGCTGAACCCGCGCCGCGCCACCGACTCCGCCATCGGCTACCTGATGGTGCCGGCCGTGCTGGTGCGCCTCGTGCTGCCGGTGGCCGCGCTGGTGTCGGTGTATTTCTTCATGCGCGGCCACAACGCGCCCGGCGGCGGTTTTGTCGCGGGGCTGGTGATGTCGGTCGCGCTGGTGCTGCAGTTCATCGTCTCGGGCACCGAGTGGGTGGAAGAGCACCTGCGCATCTACCCGCGCCGCTGGATCGCCATCGGCCTGCTGTTCGCGCTCGCCACCGGCGGCGGTGCCATCGCGTTCGGCTACCCGTTCCTGACCACGCACACCGCGCACCTGCACGTGCCGCTGCTGGGCGACATGCACGTGCCCAGTGCCCTCTTCTTCGACATCGGCGTGTTCGCGCTGGTGCTCGGCGCCACCATGCTGATCCTGACCGCGCTGGCCCACCAGTCCATCCGAAGCCATCGCTGGGCCGACGAACAAGAAGAGAAAGAAGCGCAGGCGCGCGCCGCCGCCGAAGCCGAAGAAGCGGCGGCCACCACCGGGGGGGCCCGCTGATGGAAATCGTGCTGGCCATCGCCATCGGCGTGCTCACCGGCTCGGGCGTGTACCTGCTGCTGCGCCCGCGTACCTTCCAGGTCATCATGGGCCTGACGCTCATCTCGTACGCGGTCAACCTGTTCATCTTCAGCATGGGCCGGCTCAAGGTCGACAGCGAGCCGGTGCTGCTCGAAGGCTTCAAGGCCACGCTGGCCAACACGGCCGATCCGATGCCGCAGGCCCTGGTGCTCACGGCGATCGTGATCGGCTTCGCGATGACCGCCCTGTTCCTCGTCGTGATGCTCGCCTCGCGCGGCCTGTCGGGCACCGACCACGTGGACGGTGAAGAGCGGGAGGCGGTGGAATGAACGACCTCTTGCACCTGCTCGACCGCTTCCTTGAGTTCAGCATGCCGCACCTGGTGGCGGTGCCCATCCTCGTGCCCATGCTCACGGCGGCGCTGATGCTGCTGATGAACGAGAACCACCGGCGCACCAAATCCTTCCTCAGCGTGGTCTCGGGCCTGGTGGGCCTGCTGGCCGCGCTCGCGCTGCTGCGCTGGGTGAACGCGGCCGACACCGGCGGCGGCCCGGGCTCCATCGGCGTGTACCTGCCGGGCAACTGGCGCGCGCCCTTCGGCATCACGCTGGTGGCCGACCGGCTCTCGACCATGATGGTCGCGCTCACGGGCGTGGTGGCCTTCGCGGCGTCGATCTATTCGACCTCGCGTTGGGACCGCGCGGGGGTGCACTTTCATCCGCTGCTGCAGCTGCAGCTCATGGGCCTGAACGGCGCCTTCCTCACGGGCGACCTGTTCAACCTGTTCGTGTTCTTCGAGGTGATGTTGGCGGCCTCGTACGGCCTGCTGCTGCACGGCTCGGGCCGGCTGCGCGTGCGCGCCGGGCTGCACTACATCGCGATCAATCTCGCGGCCTCGTCGCTGTTCCTGATCGGCGCGGCCATCCTGTACGGCGTGACCGGCACGCTCAACATGGCCGACCTGGGCGCACGCATCGCCGAGCTGGCGCCGGGCGACCGCGGCCTCGTGCACGCAGCGGCGGCCATCCTGGCCACTGCGTTCTTCGCCAAGGCGGGTGCCTGGCCGCTCAACTTCTGGCTGGTGCCGGCCTACAGCGCGGCCGTGTCGCCGGTGGGGGCGGTGTTTGCGCTGCTCACCAAGCTCGGCGTGTACACCGTGCTGCGCCTGTGGACCGTGCTGTTCGCGCCCGACACCGGCGCCTCGGCCGCCTTCGGGCAGGCCGCGCTGGTGAGCGTCGGGCTGGCCACGCTGTTCGTCGGCGCCATCGGTATCGTCGGCACGCAGCGGCTGTCGAACCTCGCGGGCTACAGCGTGCTGGTGTCGGCGGGCACGCTGCTGGCCGCCATCGGGCTGGGCGAGCCGGCCGTGTGGGCCGGCGCGCTGTACTACATGCTGAGTTCCACGCTCGCGGTGGCGGCCTTCTTCCTGCTGATCGACATGATTGAGCGCTGGCGCAACGCGGGCATGAGCGTCGCGCCGCACGAGGCGGCGGGCAACGCCCCTTTCCTGGCCGAAGACCTGCGCGCGCTCGACGACGTGAACCTCGACGACGACGCCCAAGCGCTCTACGGCCGCGCCATTCCGGCCGGCGTGGCCTTTCTGGGCCTGAGCTTCATGCTCTGCACCCTGCTGCTGGCGGGCCTGCCGCCGCTCTCGGGCTTTGTCGGCAAGTTCGCGATGCTCTCGGGCCTGCTCGACAGCAAGGTCGTCACCACGGTGGGCTGGACCTTCCTCGGGCTGCTGATCGTCTCGGGCTTTCTCTCGCTGATCGCACTGAGCCGCACCGGCATCCGCCATTTCTGGACGCAGCCCCACGCCACCATGCCCTCGCTGCCCGCGCTCGAGGTGCTGCCGGTGGCGGCCCTGCTCGCAGCCTGCGTCGCGCTCACCGTCTGGGCCGAGCCCGTGATGCAGCACGCCCAGGCCACCGCCGGCGGGCTGCGCACGCCCACCGCATACCGCGAGGCCGTGCTCGGCGCCAAGCAGAAGCCCAACCCGGTGCCCGCGAAGAAAGAGGAGGCCAAGCCATGAAGCGCTTGATGCCTTCCCCACCGCTGTCGTTCGCGCTGTTCGTCATCTGGCTGCTGCTCAACCAGTCGCTCGAAGCGGCCACGCTGCTGTCGGCCGCGGTGCTCGCCATTGCCGTGCCGCTGATCACCAAGGGCCTGCGGCCTGCCAGGGTGCGCATGCGCCGGCCCGGCGTGGCGCTGCGGCTGTCGTTCCTCGTCACCTTCGACATGCTGAAGTCGGCGTACGACGTGGCGCGGCTGCTGCTCACGCACCGCACCGCCGACATCTCGTCGCACTTCGTGCAGATTCCGCTCGACATGCGCGACCCCAACGGCCTCGCCGTGCTCGCGATGATCATGTGCCTCACGCCCGGCACCGCCTGGGGCGAAGTCTCGTTCGATCGCACCACGCTGCTGATCCACGTGTTCGACCTCGAGGACGACGCGGCCTTCATCGCCCTGATCAAGACCCGCTACGAACGTCCGCTGATGGAGATTTTCGAATCATGACGCCTGTTCTCTTCTGGGCCCTGAAGGCCGCGCTCTTCCTGCTGGCCGTGGCGATGCTGTGCGCCCTGTTCCGCCTGCTGGCCGGCCCGTCCGCGCAAGACCGCGTGATGGCGCTGGACTGCCTCTACATCAACGGCATGCTGATGATGCTGGTGCTGGGCATCAACTACGCGAGCAGCGTGTACTTCGAGGCGGCGATGCTGGTGGCGCTGTTCGGCTTCGTGGGATCGACCTCGATCGCCAAGTTCCTGCTGCGCGGGGAGGTCATCGAATGAGCGGCACTGCCCTGCCCCTGTGGGCCGAGATCATCACCGCCGTGTTCGCGGTGCTGGGCGCGGCCTTCGCGGCCATCGGCTCCTTCGGCCTGGTGCGCCTGCCCACCTTCTTCCGCCGCATCCATGCGCCCACGCTGGGCGCCACGGTGGGCGCGTGGTGCCTGACGGTGGCCACCATCGCCTACTTCTCGGTGCAGGGCTTCAGCCTGTTCCTGCACGCGATGCTGATCGTGCTGTTCATCGTGCTGACGGCGCCGATCACCACCATCTTCCTGATGCGTGCTGCCCTCTTCCGCGAACGGCAGAAGGGCAACACGAAAGTGCCGCCCTCCTCCGAGTCGCGCTGAAGCGGCTTCTTCCTTCTCCTTGCCTCAGTTGGGCGCCATGCGCACGCCCTTGTCGAGGAACTCGTTGGTGAACAGCGTCGCCGGGTCGTAGGCCTTGTCGATGCCGATCAGTGAGGACACGAGCTCGTAGTCGGCCTTCACGCGCGCACCGTCGAAGGCGCCGAGTGCCACCTTGGTGGTGGTGTCGTCGCGCATCAACTGCTTGATGCGATTCCACTGGTCGCGCTGGTTGTCGGGCGTGAGGCCGCTCACGCTGGCCTGCAGCGCCTGCAGGCAGGGCTCGAAGCTCTTCACGCAGGCGTCGTAGGCGCGCTGGGTCACGGCCACGAACTTCTTCACCTGGCCGGGGTTCTTCGCGAGGTACGGGCCGTTCACGATCAGCGAGTTGCCGTACACGTTCACGCCCGCGTCGCGCCACGGCTGGAAGCCCAGGTCGGCGCCGAACTCGCGCGCCTTCAGGTCGTGCTCGTTGTAGAAGTCGCTGATGATGTCGACCGACTTGCTCTTCAGCGCCGCCACCTTGGCCTGGGGGCTCACGTTGACGAAGGTCACGCTGGCCGGGTCGAGCCCCACCTTCTTGGCGAAGGCCGGCCACATGAGGCGCGCGGCGTCGCCGGGCGGGTTGCCGATCTTGCGGCCCGCGAAGTCCTTGGGCCCGTTGATGCCCGAGGACTTGAGCCAGTAGAAGCCCTGCGGGCTGTTGGCGTAGATGACCATCACGGCCTTCACGTCGGCGCCCTTGCCCTTGGCCTGGATCGTGGTGGGCAGGTCGGAAATGCCCAGGTCGCTGCCGCCGGTGCCCACGCGCTGCGCCGACACGGCCGAGCCCTTGCCGGCCTCGATGTTCAGGTCGATGCCCGCCTCGGTGTACCAGCCCTTGGCCTTCGCAAAATAGATCGGCGCATGATCGGCCGTGGGTGTCCAGTTGAGCATCAGGCTCATGGCATCGGCCGCGAACGCGGCAGGGGCCGAGGCCATGAGCAAGGCGGTGGCGCCGGCGGCCGACAACAGCTTTTTCATGCGGAACACTCCAAAAGAAGGTAAAAACAGGTCCTGAAATTCATATTACCAACTGTTTGGTTGACAGGCAATCCAGATCATCCAGACTGCGCTGCCCCTGCCGGGAGAATCAAAAACACCATGACCGCCACCAAGCCCGCGAGCCCCGCCAACCCCGCCCGCACCGCCGTCGCCACGAAACGCGAGCGCGACCCCGTCGCCGCCAAGCAGGCACTCATCTCTGCCGCGGTGGCCGAGTTCGCCACCAAGGGCTTCGCGGGCGCGCGCGTCGACGAGATCGCCGCCAACGCCGGGGTCAACAAGCAGCTCGTGTACCACTACTTCGACAGCAAGCAGGGGCTGTACCTGGTGGCGCTCGAATCGGTCTATGCCGAGATCCGCGAGAAGGAACAGAAGCTCACGCTCGACGAACTCGAGCCGTTGGAAGCCATGAAGCAGCTGGTGGCCTTCTCGTTCGACTACCTGGCCGAGCACCCCGAGTTCATCGCGCTGCTGGCCGACGAGAACCGCAACCACGGCGCGCACCTGCGCGAGTCGGAGCGGCTGCAGAAGATGCACTCGCCCTTCATCGAGATGCTCGAAGCCACGCTCAAGCGCGGCGTGGCGGCCGGTGTGTTCCGGCCCGACTTCGATGCGATCAACCTCTACATCTCGATCGCCGGCATCTCGTATTTCTTCTTCTCCAACAACCACACGCTGTCGGCCATCTTCGGCAAGCCGCTCGATGCGCGCGGCGCGCTGCTGCAGCGGCGCCGGCACGTGATCGAGTTCGCGCTCAATGCCTTGCGGCCCGACAAAGCTGTCGCATGAAAATTATCAACTAGTTGGTTGACTCGGGTCGTGGCGACTCCTATGATTCGCCGCATTGCTTCCTAGACCCAGGAATTGAGATGACGGCACCTGATGGCGCTCTGGCGCCCCCCGCACCTGCGCTCTTGTCGGGCGAGCGCCCCGAATGGCAGCGCTGGGCCCTCGTGGTCGCGGTGCACCTGGCGGGCATCGCGCTGTGGGAGCTGGCGGTGCGGATCTTCGCGATCCAGCCCTTCATCCTGCCGGCGCCCTCGAAGGTGCTGGCCACGCTGGCCAACCCGAACTACAGCTGGCTCAAGAACACCGGCGTCACCGCGCTCGAAGTGTTCGGCGGCTACGCGCTGGGCCTGGTGCTCGGCATTCTTTGCGCCCTGCTCTTCATCACCAGCAAGCGGCTGATGCTGCTGGTGTTTCCGCTGCTGGTCACGCTCAACATGATCCCGAAGGTGGCGATGGGGCCGCTGGTGATCGTGTGGTTCAGCTACGGCATCGGGCCGAACATCCTCATCACGTTCAGCCTGTGCTTCTTCCCGATCCTGCTGACCACCATCCGCGGCCTGAACGAGACCGAGCCCGAGCTGCTCGACCTCGTGCGCGCGCTCAAGGGCTCGCGCTGGCAGCTGTTTCGCTACATCCAGCTGCCGGGCTCGCTGCCGTACGTGTTCTCGGGCATGAAGGTCGCCACCATCCTCGCCGTGGCGGGCGCGGTGGTGGGCGAGTTCATTGCCTCGGAACGCGGCCTGGGCTATCTGATGATCCAGGTCCAGGCCTCGCTGGACACGCCCGCGGTCTTCATGGCCGTGCTGCTCATCACGGGCCTGGGCGTGCTGCTCTATCTGCTGGTGCTTCTGCTGGAGCACCTCTTCATCACCCAGGACGCAAGAATCCAATGACCTCCACGCCTGTCCTCGACGACCTGCCCTTTCCCGAGCGCTTCGAGAGCGAAGCCGCGCTTGAAGACTACCTGGCCACGCCCTCGCGCGACCTCGTGCGCGACATGGCCCGCCTCGACGGCGACCTGATGATCCTCGGCGTGGGCGGCAAGATGGGCCCCACGCTGGCCCGCCTTGCGAAGAACGCCATGCCCGGTCGCCGCGTGATCGCCGTCGCCCGTTTCAGCGAAGCCGGCGTGCGCGAAGCGCTCGAAGCGCACGGCATCGAGACCCTCGCCTGCGACCTGCTCGACCGCGCCGCCATCGCCGCGCTGCCGCCGTGCGCCAACGTGGTCTTCATGGCCGGGCGCAAGTTCGGCGCCGACGCCGACAACCCGCTGACCTGGGCCATGAACGCGCACGTGCCGGCGCTGGTGGCCGAGCACTTCCACGCCTCGCGCATCGTCGCCTTCTCGACCGCCTGCGTGTACCCCTTCGTGCCCGTGACCGGCCAGGGCGCGAGCGAGAGCGACGCGCCCAACCCGCCCGGCGAATACGCCAACTCGTGCGTGGGCCGCGAGCGCATGTTCGAGTACTTCTCGCAGCGCCACGGCACGCCCGGGCGGCTGTTCCGCCTGAGCTACGCCATCGACCTGCGCTACGGCGTGCTGGCCGACGTGGCACTCAAGGTGTGGCGCGGCGAACCGGTCGACGTGACCATGGGCCACGTCAACGTGATCTGGCAGGGCGACGCGAATGCGCAGGCGCTGCGCTGCCTCGCGGCGGCCACCGTGCCGACCTCGCCGCTCAACGTGAGCGGGCCCGAGACGACGTCGATCCGCTGGCTCGCGGAAGAGTTCGCGCGCCAGTTCGGCAAGCCCGTGACGATCGCCGGTCAAGAAGCACCGACCGCGTGGCTCATGAACACCGGCGAGGCCGAACGGCTGTTCGGCTATCCGCGCGTACCGCTGGCACAGCAGATCCGATGGGTTGCTGACTGGATCTCACGCGAGCAACGCCAGTACGGCAAGCCCACCAAGTTCGAATCGCGCGACGGCAAGTACTGAGCCCATGACCATGCCCGCCGTCGACACCCTTGCATCGATCACGCCCGGCATCGCCCCGATGCTCGACGCGCTGGTCGCCGCGAGCGGCTGGAACCAGACCGCGCACGACTGGCGGCTGTTCGAGCGGCTCGGTACGGTGCATGGCGTGCGTGACGGTGAAGGCCAGCTCATCGCCAGCGGCGCGGTGCTGCCGATGGAAGGCGTGGCCTGGATCAGCATGATCCTCGTGATGCCCGCCGCGCGCGGACAAGGCCTGGGCCGCGCGGTGTTCGCGCGCTGCCTCGACCAGGTGAAGACCGCCGGCCTCGTCGCCATGCTCGACGCCACGCCGCAGGGCGAGCCGCTCTATGCGAGCTTCGGCTTCACGCCGCTGTGGCGCCTCACGCGCTGGCAGCGCGAGGCCGCACCCGCCACCACATCGCTCGCCACCGACAAGCCGGCGCTCCACAGCCTGGCCGCACTCGACGCACAGGCGCTGGGTTTCGCGCGCTCCGCCGTGCTCGCCGACCTGCTCGGCCGCGAGGACAGTCGCTGCGTGCGCAACGGCCTGGGCTTCGGCCTCGTGCGCACAGGCCGCACCGCGCACCACATCGGGCCGTTGCTGTCGTCCGATGAGGCCACGGCCGCCGCGCTGCTGACGCAGGCCGCACGCGGCATCGACGGCCGCATCTACATCGACGTGCCCGACGACCGCAAGGCCATGACCGCCGCATTGCGCGCCGCCGGCTTCACACCGCAGCGCGGCTTCGCACGCATGGCGCTGGCCACGCGCGAGGGCGCGCGGCCGCCCATCGGACACCCCGCCTTCATCCACGCCATCGCCGGCCCCGAGTTCGCCTGAGGACCTTCGCCCATGCCACTGAACCGCTCCGACCTTCCCGCCGACGTGCTTGCGCTGCTGTCGCAAGGCACCGTCATCCCGGCGCATCCGCTCGCACTCGACGCGCATCGCCAGCTCGACCGCCAGCGCCAGCGCGCGCTCACGCGCTACTACGTCGATGCCGGCGTGGGCGGCCTCGCGGTGGGCGTGCACACCACGCAGTTCGCGATCCGCGAGCGCGGCCTGTACGCCACCGTGCTCGAGGCCGCGATGCAGGACCGCCTGGCATGGAACGACCGCCCGATGGCGATGGTCGCCGGGCTGTGTGGCCCGACCGCGCAGGCGCAGGCCGAGGCGCGCACCGCCGTGGCTCTCGGCTATCACGCAGGCCTGCTGAGCCTGGCTGCGCTGGCCGGCTCGTCGGAAGACGCGCTCATCGCCCATTGCGAGGCGGTGGCGCAGGAGATTCCGCTGATCGGCTTCTACCTGCAGACCGTGGTCGGCGGCCCGATCCTGTCGAGCGACTTCTGGCGCCGCTTCGCGCTCATTCCCAACGCGCTGGCGATCAAGGTTGCGCCCTTCAACCGCTACCGCAGCATCGACGTGGTGCGCGGGCTGGTCGATGCACGCGCCGAGGAGCGCGTGTTCCTCTACACCGGCAACGACGACCACATCGTGCTCGACCTGGCGCTGCCCTTTGCCGCGATGCGCGACGGCGCGCCCGTGCAGGTGCGCTTTCGCGGCGGCTTGCTGGGCCACTGGTCGGTGTGGACGTCGAGCGCGGTGCACCAGCTGCAGCAGATCAAGGCCGAGCTGGCCGCCAGTGGCGGCGCACTGAGCCCCAACCTGCTCGCACTCGATTCGCGCGTGACCGACTGCAACGCCGCGTTCTTCGACGTGGCGAACAACTTCCACGGCTGCATCGCGGGCTGCCATGAGGTGCTGCGGCGCCAGGGTCTGCTCGAAGGCATCTGGTGCCTCGATCCCGAAGAAGGTTTGGGCCAGGGGCAGTCGGCGGAAATCGACCGCGTCTACCACCAGCATGGCGACCTCTCCGACGACGCCTTCGTGCGCGACAACCTGGCGCGGTGGCTCGCATGAGCGCCGTGCTGCAACCGCAGGAGTCGGCGCCGCTGATCCGCATGCGGCAGCTGCGCAAGGTCTACCGCAAGCGCAACGAAGAATTCCTCGCCGTCTCCGACGTCACGATGGACGTGCATGCGGGCGACATGATCTCGCTGGTCGGCCCCTCGGGCTGCGGCAAGTCGACGCTGCTGAAGATCCTGTCGGGCCTGCACGGCCACGACGGCGGCACGCTCGAGATCGGCGGCCCCGGTGGCGCGGGCTTCAACCCGGGCCGCGACGTCGGCATGGTGTTCCAGCAGCCACTGCTGCTGAAGTGGCGCACCATCCTGGAGAACGTGCTGCTGCCCGCCGACATCCTCGGGCTGGACCGCAAGGCCGCCAAGGCGCGCGCACACGAGCTGCTCGACATGGTCGGCCTCACGGGCTTCGCCGACAAGCTGCCCTACGAACTCTCGGGCGGCATGCAGCAGCGCGCGGCCATCGCGCGCGCGCTCATCCACGACCCGAAGCTGGTGCTGATGGACGAACCCTTCGGCGCGCTCGACGCGCTCACGCGCGAGAAGATGAACCTGGAGATGCTGCGCATCTGGGAGCGCAGCCGCAAGACCTTCATCGTGGTCACGCACAGCATCCAGGAGGCGGTGTTCCTGGGCTCGCACTGCGCCGTGCTCACGGCCGGGCCGGCGCGCATGGCCGACTTCTTCCGCATCGAGCTGCCCGAGCCGCGCAAACTGCACGTGAAGACCAGCCCCGAGTTCGGCGAGTACGTGCGCCGCATCTACGACCTGCTGGGCGTGGACTGAGCCCCGCGCAGCAGGTCGGTTCAGCTCAGCTGGGTTGCAGCTGCTGGATTTCCTTGGCACGCGCCACTTCGACTTCGCGCGGCAAGGTCACCGCGTTCTTCACCGCCAGAATTTCCGCCATCACGCTCACCGCGATCTCGGGCGGCGTCTTGCTGCCGATGAAGATGCCGATGGGCCCGCGCAGGCGCGCGAGCGACTCGGCCGTCTGGTCGAAGTGCTCGATCATGCGGTCGCGCCGCGCGTCGGCGTTGCGGCGCGAACCGATGGCACCCACGTAGAAGGCCTCGCTCTGCAGCGCTTCGAGCAGCGCGAGGTCGTCCAGCTTGGGGTCGTGCGTGAGTGCGACCACGCAGCTGCGGCGATCGGGCTTGAAGGCCAGCACGGCGTCGTCGGGCATCTCGGTGGTGATCGTCACGCCGGACAGCGTCCACGCGGTGCGGTACTCGGCGCGTGGGTCGCACAGCGTCACGGCGAAGCCGCTGAACTTGGCCATGGTCGCGAGGTACTCGGCGAGCTGGCCGGCGCCGATGAGCAGCATGCGGTACTCGGGGCCGAAGGTGTTGGTGAGCTCGGTGTCGTTCACCGTGAGCTCGTCGGGCGCGGTCGCCTCGGCCAGCCGCACCGCGCCGGTGGCCAGCGTCACCGTGCGGCGCATGAGCTTGCCGCGTTCGAGCTCGGCGACCAGCGTGTCGAGCGCGTCGGCGTCGGGCGCGTATTCGAGCAGCAGCTCAAGCGTGCCGCCGCAGGGCAGCCCGAAGCGGTGCGCCTCGTCGGCCGTGATGCCGTACTTGACGAGCGCGGGCGGCGCGCCCAGCGGCACGTCTTCGCCCTTGCCGTGGGCGTGGCTGTAGCGCGCGATCAGATCGTCCTCGATGCAGCCGCCCGAGACCGAGCCGACCACGGCGCCGTCCTCGGCCAGCGCCATGATCGAGCCCACGGGCCGCGGCGACGAGCCCCAGGTGCGCACCACGGTGGTCAGCAGCGCGCGCTTGCCGGCACGCCGCCAGTCGCGCAGCGTGCGCAGCACCATGACGTCGAGGTTTTCCATGGCAGGGCCCTGTGCGTCAGGCGGCATCGCCCGGGGTGGCGGCGTCCTTGGCGTCCTCGCCGTCCTTCTTGCCGAAGCCCATCTTCTTCATGAGGCCCGACATCACGCCGGCCTTCTCGGCGGGTGCCTCGGCCGTCGCTTCCGCGGGCGGTGCGGGCGGCGGGCCGTAGCGGCTTTGCATCTCGGCCTCGAAGCGCTTGAAGAAATCGTCGGCGGTGGACTTGGCCGCGCCGTCGATCAGGCGCTGGCCGAGCTGGGCGATCTTGCCGCCGACCTGGGCCTGCACGGTGTAGTCGAGTTCGCAGCCGGCAGGGGTCGGAGCCACGGGGGCGGCTTCGGCAGCAGGTGCGCCCTCTGCGATGGGTGCGCTGTCGGCCACGGCCACCGGCTTGAGCGACACGCTCGACGAGCCCTTGGCAAACCCCGCCACGCCGCCCTGCCCCTCGAAGGTGAGCTTGTAGCCGTCGGGCGCGACGATGTCCGACAGCATCACCTTGCCGCTGAACTTGGCCGACACCGGGCCGATCTTCACGGCCAGCGCCACGCTGTAGGTGTTGTCGCCCGTGAGCTCGAACTTGTCGCAGCCGGGGATGCACTTCTTGAGCGTCTCGGGATCGTTGAGCGCGTCCCAGGCCTGTTGTTGGGTGACGCCGAGGCGGCGGTTTCCGAGCATTTCCATGGTGGGTTTCCTTTGTTCCTTCCTGAGTCCGGTCCTAGCGACTGGCGCGCATCAGCGCGGCCAGGCTGGCGGCCAGCTGTTCGAGTGCATTCAGATTGTGGACCGCCAGCATCGCGTCCGCATGGCGGTGCAGCACGGCGGCCCCACGCGCCAGAGGGGCGTAGCCCTCGAAGCGCAGCAGCGGGTTGAGCCACAGCAGCCGGCGCGAATGCCGCTGGAGCCACTGCAGCTCGGTCTCAAGCTGCGCGGGCTCGCCGGTGTCGAGGCCGTCGCTGATCACCAGCACCAGCGTGCGGCGGCCGATGAGCCGGCGCGCATGCGACTGGCGCAACTCGGTCAGCGAACCGCCCAGCCGCGTGCCGCCCGCGAAGTCGTCGATGGCCAGGCTGGCGGCTCCCAGCATGGCGTCGGTGTCGGCCAGCCGGAAGGCCGGCGTGAGGTCGGTCAGCCGCGTGCCGAAGGCGAACACGTCGCGCCGGCCGGCGCGCCGCGTGGCGGCATGCAGAAAGGCCAGCAGCAGGCGCGCGTAGCGCTCCATCGAGCCCGACACGTCGACCAGCACCAGCAGCGGCAAAGGCTGTTCACGCCGCGACAGCCGGGGCAGGCGCAGGATCTCGCCACCCGTGCGGGCCGCCTCGTGCAGCACGCCGGGCCAGTGCATGCGGGCGTGCGCGCTGCCCGCATCGCCGGCCGGGCGCAGGCGGCGCGTGGGCAGCCGGGGCACCGGCAGCGTGATGTCGCGCGCCAGCCGCTCGACCAGCCGGTACTCGGCCGCACCGAGCGCGTTGAAGTCGGCATGCTGCAGTCGCTGGCGGTCGCTGGCCGTCATGGCGGCGTCGAACTTGATCTCCTCGTCGGGCTTCGTCGGTGCTGCGGGCTTCACGGCATCGCGCGGCGGGCTCAGCGCCTCGCGCACGCGCGGGCGGCGTTTGGAGGGCTCGGCCTTGCCTTCGGCGCTGGGCAGCATCTGGGCGAGCAGCTTGTTGGCCAGTTCGGGGTCGCGAAACCACGCGTCGAAGAGTTCACGGAACACCAGGCGGTCCTGCTCACGGCTGACCATCACGGCTTCCATCGCGGCGCTCAGGTCGAGCTTGTCTTCGACGCCGACCAGCGTGACCGCCTCGGTCGCGAGCGCGATGCGCATGGCATCGGTGCGCACGCCGGCGCGGCGCAGTGCGCGGCCGAAGGCGGCGATGTTGCCTGCCAGCTTGCCGCTGCGAACGTCGCCGAGTTGCTGGATGCCGGCCATGTAGGTGCTGCCTCGGCCTCGCTTAGGTGGCGAGCGGTTCCTCGGGCCTCAGCAGATCGGAGGCCAGCTCGTGCGTCAGCGCCGCCACGTCGTCGCGCTGCTTGAAGAGGATGCCGGCGGTGTCGACGACCACTTCGGGGTCAAGTTCGACGGTGTCGAGCGCAATGAGCGCCCGCGCCCACTCCACGCTTTCGGCGATGCCGGGCGCGCGCTGGAAGGCGTTGACGAACGGCGCCGAGCGCAGCCGCGCGACGAATGCCGCCACCTGCGCCGACAGCACCTCGCCGGCCTGCGGCACCTGCGCGCGCACGATGGCCAGCTCGCGCTCGCGCTCGGGGTAGTCGAGCCAGTGGTAGAGGCAGCGCCGCTTCACGGCGTCGTTGAGTTCGCGCGTGCGGTTGCTGGTGAGCAAGGTGACCGGCGGCACCACGGCGCGCACAGTGCCCAACTCGGGAATGCTGACCTGGTACTCGCCCAGGTACTCGAGCAGGAAGGCTTCGAAGGGCTCGTCGGCGCGGTCGACCTCGTCGATCAGCAGCACCGAACCGGGCGCCGGCGTCTGCAACGCCTGCAGCAGCGGGCGGCGGATCAGGTAGTGCGGCTGGTAGACCTCGGCCTCCACGTCGCGCGCCGCACCCGTGGCTTCGGCCGCGCGCATGTGCAGCAGCTGCGCGGCGTAGTTCCATTCATAGAGCGCCTCGCGCTGCTCCATGCCGTCGTAGCACTGCAGGCGCAGCAGCTCGCGGTTCAGGGCCGTCGACAGCGCCTTGGCCAGCTCGGTCTTGCCGACGCCGGGCTCGCCTTCGAGCAGCAGCGGGCGCTGCAGCTTGAGCGCGAGGAACACCGCAGTGGCCAGGCGGCGGTCGGCAAAGTAGCCGGCCTGCCGCAAGCCGTCGGAAAGGGCGTCGATGGTCGGGAAGATCATGGGCAAGCGTAGCGGAAGACGCGAGGCTGTCGCGCCTTCCGGTGGGCGGCGGCGCTGGGCTGCTTCAGCCGAGTGCTTTGGTCACGGCGCGCTGCGTCAGCACGCTGATCAGGTTCGCGCGGTAGGCGGCCGAGGCGTGCAGGTCGCTGTTCAGGTCGCTCGCGTCGATCTTCACGGCCGCGGCGGACGCGGCGGTGAAGCTCTTGTTGAGCGCATCTTCGAGCCCGGCATGGCGGAACACGCCGTTGCCCGCGCCGGTGACGGCCACGCGCACGCCGCTGTCGTACTGCGCCAGGAAGATGCCGACCAGCGGGAAGTTGGAGGCCTTCTGGCGCAGCTTCTCGTACACCGCGCGCTTCGGGATCGGGAAGCGGATGGCGACGATCAGCTCGTCTTCTTCGAGCGCCGTGGTGAACAGGCCCTGGAAGAAGTCGTCGGCCACAATTTCGCGCTTCGAGGTGACGATGGTCGCGCCCGAGGCCAGCACCGCGCTCGGGTAGCACGCCGCCGGGTCGTTGTTGGCCACCGAGCCGCCGACGGTGCCCATCGCGCGCACCTGCCGGTCGCCGATGCGCGACGCGAGATCGGCCAGTGCGGGGTACGCGGCCTTCACGTCGGCGTTGTTCGCCACGTCGAGGTGACGGGACATGGCGCCGACGGTGATCGCGCCGCCATCCTTCTTGATGCCGGTGAGTTCCTTGATGCCGCTGAGGTCGACGAGCTGTTCAGGCGCCGACAGCCGCAGCTTCATCGAGGCCAGCAGGGTCTGTCCGCCGGCCAGTGGCTTGCCGCCCGCAGCGATCAGCCGGGTGGCATCTGCCACGCTGGCGGGCCGTTCGAGTGTGAAGGCATACATGGGGTGATTCCTTCTCTGTTATTTCTTGTGTCGTTCAGGGCTTGGCGGCGGCCTGCATCGCTTCCCAGACGCGGCTGGACGAAGCGGGCATGTCGAAATCCTTGACGCCCAGCGGCGCCAGCGCGTCGAGCACGGCGTTGATGACCGCCGGCGGCGACCCGATGGCGCCCGCCTCGCCGCAGCCCTTGGTGCCCAGCGGGTTGTGGGTGCAGGGGGTGCAGACGGTGTCGAGCTTGAACTGCGGGAAGTCGCCGGCGCGCGGCATGGCGTAGTCCATGAAGCTGCCGGTGAGCAGCTGGCCGGTTTCGTTGTCGTAGACGCAGTTCTCGAGCAGCGCCTGGCCGATGCCCTGCACCAGCCCGCCGTGCACCTGGCCCTCGACGATCATCGGGTTGATGATGGTGCCGAAGTCGTCCACCGCGGTGAAGCGGTCGACCTTGACTTCGCCGGTCTCTTTGTCGATCTCGACCTCGCAGATGTAGGTGCCACCCGGGAAGGTGAAGTTGGTCGGGTCGTAGAAGGCGGTTTCGTTCAGGCCGGGCTCGAGCTTGTCGAGCGGGTAGTTGTGCGGCACGTAGGCCGTGAGCGCGACCTGGCCGAACGGGATCTTCTTGTCGGTGCCCTTGACCGTGAACTCGCCGTTGGCGAACTCGATGTCGGCGTCGCTCGCCTCCATCAGGTGCGCGGCGATCTTCTTGGCCTTGGTCTCGATCTTGTCGAGCGCCTTCATGATGGCCGCGCCGCCCACCGAGATCGAACGCGAGCCGTAGGTGCCCATGCCGAAGGGCACGCGGCCGGTGTCGCCGTGCACCACGTCGACGTTCTCGACCGGAATGCCCAGGCGCGCGGCCACGACCTGCGCGAAGGTGGTTTCATGGCCCTGGCCGTGGCTGTGCGAACCGGTGAACACCGTCACGCTGCCGGTCGGGTGCACGCGGATCTCGCCGCACTCGAACAGGCCTGCGCGCGCGCCGAGCGCCCCCGCGATGTTCGACGGCGCGATGCCGCAGGCCTCGATGTAGCTCGAATAGCCCATGCCGCGCAGCTTGCCCTTGGCCTCGGTCGCCGCCTTGCGCGCGGCATAACCGTCGACCTCGGCCAGCACCCGCGCCTTGTCCATGCAGGCATGGAAGTCGCCGGTGTCGTACTGCAGCGCCACGGGTGTCTGGTACGGGAAGCTGGTGATGAAGTTGCGCTTGCGGATCTCGTCCTGGCCCAGGTTCATTTCCCAGGCGCAGCGCGACACCAGCCGCTCCAGCAGGTAGGTGGCCTCGGGCCGCCCGGCCCCGCGGTACGCATCGACCGGCGAGGTGTTGGTGAACCAGGCATCGACCTCGACGTAGATCTGCGGCGTGGTGTACTGGCCCGCCAGCAGCGTGGCGTACAGGATGGTCGGCACCGCGGTCGAGAAGGTCGACAGGTAGGCGCCCAGGTTGGCGTCGGTGTGCACGCGCATGGCCAGGAACTTGCCGTCCTTGTCCATCGCCATTTCGGCGTGGCTCACGTGGTCGCGGCCGTGGGCATCCGACAGGAAGCACTCCGAGCGTTCCGCCGTCCACTTGATGTTGCGGTTGAGCTGCTTGGCGGCCCAGGTCAGGCACACGTCTTCGGCGTACAGGAAGATCTTGGAGCCGAAGCCGCCGCCCACGTCGGGCGCGATCACGCGCACCTTGTGCTCGGGCAGGCCCAGCACGAAAGCCGTCATGAGCAGGCGCTCGACGTGCGGATTCTGGTTCGAGACGTAGAGCGTGTAGTCGTCGGTGCCGCGGCTGTAGCTGCCGATGGCCACGCGCGGCTCGATCGGGTTGGGAATCAGGCGGTTGTTGACGAGGTCGAGTTGGGTGACGTGCGCCGCCGTGGTGAACACGTTGTCGACCGCCGCCTTGTCGCCCAGCACCCACTTGTAGCACTGGTTGTCGGGCGCCTCGTCGTGCAGCGTGGTGCTGCCGGTCTTCTTTGCGGCATCGGCCACGCTCACGAGCGCGGGCAGCACGTCGTAGTCGACCACCACGGCCTCGGCCGCGTTCTTGGCCTGCTCGACCGTCTCGGCCACCACCATGGCGACGTGGTCACCCACGTAACGCACCTTCTTGATCGCCAGGATCGGATGCATCGGCTCCTTCATGGGGGTGCCGTCGGGGTTGTTGATGAGCCAGCCGCAGGGCAGCCCGCCCATCTTTCCTTCGATGTCCTTGCCGCTGAAGATGCCGACCACGCCGGGCATCTTCGAGGCCTCGGTGATGTCGATCGACTTGATGACGGCGTGCGCGTGCGGCGAGCGCACGAAGACCGCATGGCTCTGGTTGGCCAGCGTGATGTCGTCGGTGTAGTTGCCCGCGCCGGTCAGGAAGCGATAGTCTTCCTTGCGCCGCAGGGCCTCGCCGATGTGCGGCAGGTTGGAGAAGTCGGAAGCACCCATGATGCGGCTCCCTTCAGGCTGCGACGGTGGTCTTGACCGGGGTGCCCGAGGCCATGGCCTCGCCGCCCATCTTCACGGCCTTCACGATGTTCTGGTAGCCCGTGCAACGGCACAGGTTGCCCTCGAGCAGCTCGCGGATTTCCGATTCGCTCGATTTGGGGTGGTGGGTACACAGGTCGATGGCGCTCATGACCATGCCCGGGGTGCAGAAACCGCACTGCAGGCCGTGGCACTCCTTGAAGGCCGCCTGCATGGGGTGCATGGTGCCGTCGGCTTCGGCAATGCCCTCGATGGTGGTGACATCGGCGCCGGCCGCCTGCGCGACCAGGATGTTGCACGACTTGACCGCGCGGCCGTTCAGGTGGACCGTGCAGGCGCCGCACTGGGCGGTGTCGCAGCCGACGTGGGTTCCGGTGAGGTGGAGGTGCTCGCGGATCGCGTGCACAAGGAAGGTGTTCGGTGGGGCGTCGACCGTGACCGGGCGGCCGTTGACCTTGAAAGCGACCTGCATGTGGCTGTCTCCGTGGAAGGTGATGGCTGGTTCTGCGAGGCATCTTGGATGCCACCCTTTCGCACTATCCTAGGCAAAACCCTTGACACTTGCACAGACCGCTGGAAATTCTCAAAATGAAACAGCTTGTCGTCCCGCGAGCCCGGAAAAGCCGCCCGCCCTCCCCGCGCGAAGAAGAATCCACATGATGATGTCCGCTTCCGCCGCCCCACCTCCCGTCGAGCGTTCGTTGGCCATTGCGCAGGCGCGCCGCGACCTGATCGAAGGCGACGGCCCGCGTCCGCGCACCGGCGTGCGGGTCGACCCGGGCATCACCCGCTCGTGGCAGCGCTGCCTCGAGGCCGGCCGCCGGCCCCAGCAGCGCGTGAGCTTCGAGCCCGTGAGCCGCACCGCCAGCCGCGAGGTCACGGAATGCAACCGGGCCCTGGTCACGGCGGCGCGTCCGGTGATCGAAAGGCTCTCGCGCGCCATTGCCGACACCCGCTATTTCGCCATCCTGACCGACGCCCGCGGCATCGTGGTCGACGTGGGTACCCTGCCCGACGGCACCGACCCCGCCGCCCGCTATGCGCGCGACATCGGGCGCATCGGCGTCGACCTGTCCGAAAACGCCATCGGCACCAGCGCCATCGGCACGGCGCTGGCCGAGCAGGAATCGGTGTGGCTGCACCGGGGTGAACACTTCTTTGACGACACCAGTGTGTACAGCTGCGCCGGCGCCCCGCTCTTCGGCCCCCGGGGCGACTGCATCGGCATGCTCGACCTCACGGGCGTGCAGGTGGTCGAGCGGCCCGAGCTGCGCCACCTGGCCACCCTGTCGGCGCGCAGCATCGAGAACCTGCTGGTACAGCGCGAGCCCTGCGAGCTGCTGCTGCGGCTGCTCTGGCCCGGCTGCCCGAGCAGCGAGACCACCGAGGGCCTGCTGTGCATCGACGCCGCCGGCCA
The DNA here is from genome assembly GCF_059415405.1 of Variovorax sp. GW821-FHT10C12. Taxonomy (NCBI): domain Bacteria; kingdom Pseudomonadati; phylum Pseudomonadota; class Betaproteobacteria; order Burkholderiales; family Comamonadaceae; genus Variovorax; species Variovorax sp. GW821-FHT10C12. The sequence continues at coordinate 675,753 of NZ_JBWKNE010000002.1, read as the reverse complement.
TGTCACCGGCGCCAACGCGGCCGCCCGACAGATGCTGCACCAGCCGCTGGCCTGCCATCCGGGCGGCCTGCATTTCAACGACCTGTTCGCGCTGCCGCTGCACATGATGTTCGACGCCGCCCGGCGCGGCGACGCCACGCTCGAGGTGCCGCTGTGGTCGGGCCTGCGCGTGCAGGTGCGGGCCCAGCGCGGCGGCAGCGAGCACGGCGACGTACCCGGCGCCGCGACCGACGGCCGCCCCCGCCTGCGCGACGTGGAAACCGCGCTGATCCGCAAGGCGGTGAGCGACGCGCGCGGCAATGTGGCCGAGGCGGCGCGCACGCTGGGCATCAGCCGCGCCACGGTCTACCGCAAGCTCTGGCGCGGCCGGCCGGCGGGCGACTGACCCCACCCTTTCAGGCGCCCACGGGCACGCGGTCGAGGAAGCCCGTCACCACGCGCAGCTTGCCCGCGTCGACCTGCGCGAAGTCGGTGCCCTGGATCAGGTCGTCGGCGCCGCTCGGGCCCAAGGTCCACGAGAAGCGCAGGTTGTCGCCGTGCGCCTCGGCCTTGCCCAGCAGGTGGAAGCGAAAGCCCGGATAGCGCTGGTGCACCGCGCCGACCAGCGCGCTGATCTGCTCGCGGCCGCTGGCCTGCGCCATCGGGTCGACATAGCGGGCGTCGGCGGTCCAGCCGGCGTCGATGAGTGCGGCGCGGCGCGCGGCGTCGGTCTCGTTCCAGACGGCAATGTAGCCCGTGGCGATGGCATGGGCGTCGTGGGCGGCGGTGTTCATGGCGACTGTTCCTTTCGAGGGTTCGACCCGCAACAGCGCGGGGTGAAGGAATGGTCGCGGGGCACGCGCCGCGCGTCGATGACGTGGCAGGTTATGCGGGCGCGTCCATCGACGCGTTCGCATCGAGCGGAAACACCGGCCGGCGCACCTGGCTGAACGGGAACAGGCTGTAGTCCGAACTGGTCACACCCGGGCTGTCGCACTCCACCAGCGCCGCCGACAGCGGCTCGAACACCGGCCGGCAGTACATGCGCGACTTCAGCAGCAGGAAACGCTCCTTGCGCGGGTCGAGCCCGGCGCACTCGAACACGCCGATGTCCCACGGCTCCTGCGTGCGCTCGGTGACGACGATGCGCGCCGCGCCGATGTCGAACAGCACGGTGCGGCCCATGCTGCTGCGCTGGCCGGTGTAGGTGGGGCCGGTGATCACGTACTCGCCGTCGCTGACCGTTCGCACGACGCCCGTCAATTGCACCGGCGTCTTCGTGAGGCCAATGCCTTCCAGCGACACCTTGTTGCCCAGCGCCACCGTCACCTCGGCGCCCTCGCCCGCCGCGACCAGCGCGGCCACCGCCTCGGGGTCGCACAGCGGCCCGACGCCGATGCCGTCCAGGCCCTGCGCCAGCGCCTCCTGCAGCACGTCCATCGTGTCGCAGCTGCCACCCGACATGCAGTTGTCGCCGTGGTCGAGCAGCAGCACCGGGCGCGTGGCGCCGCCGGCGATGAGCTTCGCGCGCGCGACCGATTCGGCCAGCGGCTCGCTGCGGTAGATGAAGGCCTCGCGCTCGGCCCACATCTGCGCCGCGATGCGGTCGGCCGTGGCCTGCGCGCGCGCGGGCGATTGCGCGTCGACCACGATCACGCTCATGCACGGCGCCGTGATGTCCGACAGCGAGAAGCCCGCCAGGATCGACACCGCCAGCGACTCGGATTCCTCCGCCGCGCGCGCCGCCTCGATGGCCCGCTGCATCGCGCCGGTGAACGAGGCGCTGCGCAGCGTGTGCGCCATGAGCGGCAGCTGGCGCCAGCGCATGTGCGGCTGGCTGCGCCCGGCCAGCAGGTCGAACAGCAGGCGGCCGGCGTGCTCGCCGGTCTCGTACATGTCGACGTGCGGGTAGGTCTTGAAGCCGACGATCACGTCGGCGTTCTCCACCATCGCGGGCGTCACGTTGGCATGCAGGTCCAGCGCCACGCCGATCGGCACGCCGGGCGCCACGGCGCGCAGGCGCACCAGCAGGTCGCCTTCGCCGTCGGTGCTGTTCTGCGCCACCATCGCGCCGTGCAGGTCGAGCAGGATGGCGTCGCAGCCCGGCGCCGCATCGACGATGCACTGCGTGAGCGTGGTGTAGGCCTGTGCATCGACCGGCCCGCTCGGGTTGGCCGAGGCCGACACCGGCGTGACGAGCTGCGCGCCGGCCGCTTCGGCCAGGTCGATGAAGGCCGACATCGCGGTGCGCATGCCCTTGTTGTCGGCGTAGGCCTGCGCGCCGAAGGTCGGGCCGTCGGGCCCGAAGGCCGCGAGCGGCGTGGGCACGGGCGAGAAGGTGTTGGTCTCGTGGTTGAGACGGGCGATCAGGACTTTCATTGGGCAAACTTTCCGGCGCTGCCCAGCATGGTGATGTCACCGAAGCTGGAGCCGTTGCGGTTGTCGGGACGGAACGCGACCGTGAAGCCATTCAGGTTCATGGGCGGCGAGTTCTCGATGCTGCGGCGCAGCGACTCGGTGGTGATCGGCCCCTTCACGCGCTGCAGCGATTCCGCAAAGGCCTTGGCCGTGATGTAGCCCTCCAGCCCCAGGTAGGAGCCTTCGCCTTCGCCTTCGCCTTCGCTGCCCGCGGCCTTCCGCGCGCGCTGGTATTCGTCGACGATGGGAAAGCGCGTCTTCCAGAACGGCGGCACCACCTGCGACAGCACGATGCCGCGGCTCTTGTCGCCGAGTTCCTTGTACAGAAGGAACGAGCTCGCCACCGAGTTCGTGTAGATCTGCGGATGGATGGGCGCGGCCACCAGCGAGCGGATGATGTTGATCGCAGGCGTTCCGGCTGCGATGACGTACACCGCCTGTGCCCCGCTCGCGATCACCTGCTGCGCGATGGCGGGATGGTCCTTTTCCTTCGGATCGAAGCGCAGCGACAGCAGGGCCGGCCGCTTGTTCTTCTCGAGCGCGGCCAGCGCGTCCTTCTCGATGCCCTTGCCGTAGGCGTCGTCGCTGGAGACGATGGCGATGCGCGTCAGGCCCACGGTCGTCAGGTGGTTCATCACACGCGAGACCTCGTCGGCATACGACTCCCGCACGTGGAAGATCGGCACCTTCGGCCCGCGCAGCACCGCCGCGCCGGTCAGCCCGCCGAAGATGAAGCTGTCGTACTTCGCCGCCACCGGCACCATGGCCGCGCCGATGCCCGTGCCCATGGTTCCGAACAGGCAGACGACGCGGTCCGTGCCGAGCAGCCTCTCGGCATTGGCCGCGGCCTTCTCGGGGATGTAGGCGTCGTCGTAGGTGATCATCTTGACGGGCCGGCCACCGACGCCGCCCGCCTTGTTCAACTGGTCGAGGAACAGCGTCTGGCCTTCCATGAACGCGAGGCTGTTCGGCGTGAACGGACCGGTGAGCACCGCGGACTGGCCGACCAGGATCGGTTCTCCGGCCGCCAGGGCCGCCGTCGACGCCGTGACCATGCCCATCGCCAGCACGCAGTGAAGGCCGATGCGGCGAAGCGCCGCCCTCACGCGGCCGCTCCCGCGCTCTGCAGCATCGCCTGCAGCAGCACATTGCAGCCGGCCTCGAGGTGGTCGGGCTGCGCGTCCTCGATCTCGTTGTGGCTGATGCCGTCCAGGCAGGGCACGAAGATCATCGCCGCGGGGCACACGCGCGCGAGGTACACGGCGTCATGGCCGGCGCCGCTGATCACGTTCATCCATGTCATGCCCTGGTCCTGCGCAGCCTCGCGCACGGCCGACACCAGCGCGGGCGTGAACGGCTGCGGCGGGAAGTACACGACCTGCTCGGCCGTCGCCTCGACCTTGCCCTTGGTGGCGATGCGCTGCACGGCTTCTTTCAGCGCCGCGTCCATGGCCGACAGCACCACGTCGTCGGCCGCGCGCAGGTCGACGCTGAGCTTCACGCGGCCCGGGATCACGTTGCGCGAGTTCGGGTAGTTATCGATCCAGCCGACCGTGCCGCGCCCGTGCGGCGCATGCGCGAGCGCGATGCGGTTCACCTCGACCACGAGTTCGGCGGCGGCCAGCAGCGCGTCCTTGCGCAGCTCCATCGGCGTGGGGCCGGCGTGGGCTTCCATGCCCTGCACCACCACGTCGTACCAGCGCTGGCCCAGCGCGCCCTCGACCACGCCGATGACGCGTTCGTTGGCTTCGAGCACCGGACCCTGTTCGATGTGCGCCTCGAAGTAGGCGCCGACCGGCGACGCCGCCGCCGAGGCGGGCACGGCGCCCGCATAGCCGATGGCCGACAGCGCCTCGGCCACGCTCACGCCCTCGGTGTCGCGCTGCGCGAGTGCGTGTTCGAGCGTGAAGGCGCCGGCGAACACGCCCGAGCCCATCATCACAGGAACGAAGCGCGAGCCTTCCTCGTTGGTCCACACCGCCACCTCGACCGGCGCCTCGGTGGCGATGCCGGCGTCGTTCAGGCTGCGGATCACTTCGAGCCCCGCAAGCACGCCGTAGTTGCCGTCGAACTTGCCGCCCGTGGGCTGCGTGTCGATGTGGCTGCCGGTGGTGATGGGTGGCAGCGCGTTGTTGCGGCCCGCACGGCGCGCAAAGATGTTGCCGATGGCGTCCACGCGCACCTCGCAGCCGGCCTCGCGCGCCCAGCGCGTGAAGAGGTCGCGGCCCTGGCGGTCCAGGTCGGTGAGCGCGATGCGACACACGCCGCCCTTCTCGGTGGCGCCGAGCTGCGCGAGCTGCATCAGCGAGTCCCAGAGGCGCTGGCCGTTCACGCGCAGGGCGCGCACGTCCGTTGCGGCGGAAAGTTCGTTCGTTGTGTTCATGATTTCTTGCGACGAATGAATGGCGGGTTCAGGCGAGACCAACGCCGAGGTATCTGTCTTTCACGTCGTGGTCGGCCATGAAGGCGGCGTTGCCGGCCTCGTGCACGATCACGCCCTGCTCCACGATGTAGTGGCGGTCGGCCAGCTGCACGCAGACCTCGAGGTTCTGCTCGACCAGCAGGATGGCCACGCCCGCGGCCTTGATGGTCTTGAGCTGCGCGACGATCTCTTCCACGATCACCGGCGCCAGGCCTTCCACGGGCTCGTCCAGGATCAGCAGGCGCGGGTGGTTCATGAGCGCACGGCCGATGGCCAGCATCTGCTGCTCGCCGCCCGACAGCTGCCCGCCGCCGTTGCGCCGGCGCTCCTTCAGGCGCGGAAAGATGCGGTAGATGTCGGCCAGCTGCCAGGGCGAATCGCGCCGCAGGCCGAGCAGCAGGTTCTCTTCCACCGTGAGCAGCTTGAAGATGCCGCGGTGCTCGGGCACCAGGCACACGCCGCGCGTGGCGATGCGGTGCGGCGGCTGGCCCGCGAGGTCCGCGCCCTGGAAGCGCACGCGCCCTTTCGTGGGCGTGACGGCGCCGGCAATGCTCTTGAGCGTGGTCGACTTGCCCGCGCCATTGCGCCCCAGCAGCGTGACCAGTTCGGCCTCGCCCACCGTGAGCGACACGCCCTGCAGCACATGGCTCTTGCCGTAGTGCGCGTGCAGGCCTTCGACTTCGAGGATGTTGCTCATGCCTTGCCTCCGGTGATCATGTTGCCCAGGTACGCCGTGCGCACGCGCGCGTCGGACCGGATGTCGCCCGGCAGCCCCTCGGCCAGCACGCGGCCCAGCTGCATGACAGTCACGGTGTCGGAGATGTCCATCACGATGTTCATGTTGTGCTCGATCAGCACCACGGTGTGCGCGTCGCGCAGGCCGCGGATGAGCTGCTTCATGTCGTCGAGGTCGTCGATGCCCATGCCCGAGGTCGGCTCGTCCAGGAAGATGGCCTTGGGCTTTGCGGCCAGCGCCATGCCCACTTCGAGGCGACGCTGCTGGCCGTGCGAGAGCACGCTGGCGGGCGTGTCGGCCAGCCGTTCGAGGCCGACGCGCGCGAGCACCTCGGCCACCGTGTCGGCGCACGCGCGCTCGCCGATGGGTGCGCGCCAGCAGTTCATGGCCTGGCGCGGCGCAACGCCCTGCGCCGCCACGCGCAGGTTCTCGCGCACCGACAGGCTGGGAAACAGGCTCGTGACCTGGAACGAGCGCGCCATGCCGCGCTGCACGCGCTGGTGGTCGGGCTCGCGCGTCACGTCGTGGCCGTCGAACACGATGCGCCCGCCGGTGGTGGTTCCGGTGCCCGTGAGCATGTGGAACAGCGTGGTCTTGCCCGCGCCGTTGGGCCCGATCACCGAGTGCACGGTGTTGCGCCTGATCTTCAGGTCGACGCCGCCGAGCGCGGCGAACTTGCCGTAGTGCTTGGTGACGCCGATGGCTTCGATGAGGATGTCGCTCATGCCTGTTCTCCTTGCACGGCCGGCGCCTTGGCCTCGGCCACCGTCTTTCGGAACACCCGTCGCCAGGCGCTTTCGCCCAGACCCCAGAGGCCGCGTTGCATGCCGATGCTCACGCCGATCAGCAGCAGGCCCAGCAGCAGCAGCCAGCGCGGCCACAGCGTGGAGAGCCAGTCGGCCAGCAGCACGTAGAAGGCCGAGCCCAGCACCGAGGCGAACAGGTTGCCGGTGCCGCCGATCACGGTGATGACCAGGATCATCTCGCTCGTGTGGTACTCGGCATTCGACAGCGGCGCGATGCCGGTCATCATCGCGTGCAGGCCGCCGGCCAGGCCGGTGACGGCGCCCGAGATCACGAAGGCCAGCAGCTTGAAGCGCTTCAGGTCGTAGCCCACGGCGGCGGCGCGGTCCTCGTTGTCGCGGATGGCCAGCAGCGTGCGGCCGAAGACCGAGTCGGTCACCTTCAGCAGCAGCGCGAACGCGGCCAGGAAGATCACCGCCACGAAGGCGTAGTACTTCCACGGCGTGTCCATGAAGGCCGGGCGCGGCACGTCGAGCAGGCCGTTGTCGCCGCCCGTGAGCCCCGAGGCCGTGTAGGCGATGAAATAGAACATCTGCGCGAAGGCCAGCGTGAGCATCACGAAGTAGGTGCCGCGCTGGCGGATGGCGACCCAGCCGACCACCGCCGCGCCCAGCGCGCCCATGGCGATGGCCGCCAGCAGTGCGAGCGGCATCGGCAGTTGCAGCCGCGTGAGCAGGATCGCGATGGTGTAGCTGCCCAGCCCGAAGAAGATGCCCTGGCCGAACGAGAGCAGCCCCGTGTAGCCCAGCAGCAGGTTGCAGCCCAGCGCGGCGAGCGCGTAGATGAGCACTTCGCTCGCGAGCGAACCCGAGCGCATGAACAGCGGCAGCGCGAGCGCGACGATCAGCGCCAGCAGGAAGGTGTATTTCTTTGGCATGGCGCGTTCATCCTCTGCGGCCGAGCAGGCCATGCGGGCGCAGCAGCAGCACGGCGCCCATCGCGATGTAGATCATCAGGCTCGCCCCGGGCGGCCAGATGGTGCTCATGAGGCTTTGCACGATGCCGATCAGCACGCCGCCGACCAGCGCCCCGCTGAAGCTGCCGAGCCCGCCGATCACCACGACCACGAAGGCCACGCCCAGCGCCTCGACGCCCATGAATGGTTCGGCCCCGCGGATGGGCGCGGCGAGCACGCCGGCCAGCGCCGCCGTGGCCGCGCCGAGCGCGAACACCAGGCTGAACACGCGGAACACGTTGATACCCAGCAGCGAGACCATCTCGGTCGATTCGCTGCCAGCACGCACCGCACTGCCCAGTCGCGTGCCTTCGAGCACCCACCACAGCCCCACCGCGAGCACGGCGGTGAAGCCGATCACGAAGAGCCGGTACTTCGGGTAGATGAAGCTGCCCCACATCACCACGCCCTGCAGCAGGTCGGGCGTGGGCACGCTGTTGCCCAGCGGGCCCCAGAACACGATGACGATCTCCTGCACCGCGAGCGCCAGGCCCACGGTCACGAGGATGTGGAACTCGTGCGGCTTGGCGTACACGCGGCGCAGCAGCAGCTTCTCGGCCAGCCAGCCGAGCGCGCCGACGAACAGCGGCACCAGCACGAGCGCGGCCCAGAAGTTCAGGCCCCACTGCATGGCCTGGAAGCACAGGTAGGCGCCCAGCAGGTAGAAAGCGCCGTGCGCGAAATTCACGAAGCGCAGCAGGCCGAACACGATGGACAAGCCAACGGCCAGCAGGAAATACAGCATGCCGATGCCGATTCCGTTGATGGTCTGGAGCAGGTAGACGGACATAGGTGTCGTGGGGGTGGCAAACGTGCAGGCGGCACGCGCCCTGCCCGCGCCCAAGAACGGCGCGGGCGCGGCGCGAAGCCGGGCGGCGTCAGGCCAGCTTGCAGCCGGTCTTGTCGACGGGCAGGAAAGACTTGCCCGAGCTCACCACGTCTACGTAGTCGGCCGGGTTCGCCATCTTCGACTTCGCCTTGCCCTTGAGCAGGTAGTAGTCCTTGATCACCTGGTGGTCGGCCTTGCGGATTTCTTCCACGCCCGTGAGGCCGTCGAACTTCATGCCTTCGAGCGCGGCGATGACGGCCTTCTGGTCGACCGTGCCGGCCTTGACGATGCCGTCGATGAGGATCTTGGTGCAGATGTACGAACCGGCCAGGCTGTAGTTGGGCACGATCTTCAGCCTGTCGGCGGTGCGCTTCACGAGGTCCTTGTTGAGCGGCGTGTCGACCGTGTGCCAGTACTGCGCACCGAAGTAGACGCCGTCGCACAGGTCGGCGCCCAGCTCGTCGAACTGCTCCAGGCCCGAGGCCCAGGCCATGAGGATCGTCATGTTCTTGTGCATGCCGAAGCTCACCGCCTGGCGCAGCGCGGCCGACGACTGCGCGCCGAAGTTCAGCAGCAGCAGCACGTCGGGCTTGGCGGCCATCGCGTTGGTGAGGTAGCCGCTGAACTCCTTGTCGTTGAGCGAGTGGTAGCTGTTGCCCACGTGCTCGATGCCCTTCTCCTGGAAGATGGTCTTGGCCGCGCTCAAGAGGCCGTCGCCGAACACGTACTGCGGCGTGATCGTGTACCAGCGCTTGGCCTTGGGCATCGACGCGATCAGCGGACGCACCGTCTGCTCGATCGCACCGAAGGTGGGCACCGACCAGCGGAAGGTGGCGGGGTTGCAGTCCTTGCCCGTGATCTCGTCGGCGCCCGCGGTGGTGATGAACAGGCCGCCGGCCTTCTCGGCCTCCTTGCCCATGGCCAGGGCTTCCGACGACAGGATGCCGCCCGCGAAGAACTTGGCGCCCTGCTGCTGCGAGGCTTCCTGCACCTTGCGCACGGCGGTGGCCGGCTTGCCTTCGGTGTCCAGCAGCGTGTAGGCCAGCGGACGATTCAGCACCTTGCCGTACTGCTCGATCGCCAGCTTGGTGCCCAGGTCGGCGAACTTGCCGTTGGCTGCGAAGGCACCCGACATGGGCACCGGTGCACCGAAGCGGATCACGTCGGTGGCCTGGGCGATGGCCGAGCGGCTCATCAGGAGCGAGGCCGGGGCGGCCGACAGGGCGGCGAGCTGAAGGAGTTGTCTGCGTTGCATGGGGTTCTCCGGTCGTGGTGTGGGAAGTGGGGAAGAAAACACAGTGCCTGCGATCGCCGGCAATTTAAGCGGATAAATAGGATTAATATGTTGGTAAAAACCCGTTAGCAAGCCCCGTGCCCAAACCCAACCCGACCCTGCCGATGACGCCGTTAAGATCGCGCGCTGTTGCGCATCCCGCGCATCTCCCGATGTGCATGGATGGAGCGTTTTGATGAGAGTGGGGCACAACCCTCCGAAGCGGCAAAAGCTCTCGGACGTCATCGTCGAAGACGTCAAGCGATGGATCGTTGCCGAGCGCAAGCAGCCCGGCGACCGGCTACCGAACGAGAAGGAACTGATCGAGCTCTTCGGCTATTCGAAGAGCACGGTGCGCGAGGCGCTGAAGGCGCTCGAGGTGCGCGGGCTGATCTCGATCCGCACCGGCCCGGGCGGCGGCGCGTACCTGCAGCAGGTGTCGGTCGACCATGCGTCGGAGCCGTTGCGCAACTTCCTGCACTTTCACCACCTGGACGGCCACCACATCTACCAGCTGCGCAAGGCGCTGGAGCCCGAGCTGGCCGTGAGCGTGGTCGGGCGGCTCACGCCCGAGCAGTTCGCGCGGCTCGAAGAGAACGTGCGCCTGTGCACCGTCGAGCCCACCAACGAGGACGAGTTGCGCACCCAGCGCGAGGCCGAGCTGGCCTTTCACACGATGCTGGCCGAGGCCTGCCCCAATCCGGTGCTGTCCTTCATGTGCCGCTTTCTCAACGACCTGCTGCGCGACCTCGTCGTCTACAAGAAGGCGCTGGACCACCACCACTTCGGCGAGACCAACGTGGACTACCACACGCAATTACTGGCGGCGTATCGCAAGGAAGATGCCGACGAGGTGCGGCGGCTGATGGCGGAGCACATGGTGGATGCGGAGCACCACATGCATGAGATGGAAGCGCACATTGGCGCTAAGCATTTGTTGCTGCCCAGCGGACAGCGATAGCACCACAAAGGTCTAGAAGACCTTGCGGAACCGCTCGGCCCTGCCAAAACGCACGGCGACAGTGCCGTTCGCCTCGAATCCGCATCGAAGGTAGAACGACCCGGCGTGTGGATTGCCGGTGACCTGGAGCGCCGACGCACCCTGGCGCCGGGAAAGCTCAACACAGTGCGCGACCAATACCTTGCCGATGCCGCGACGCCATGCCTCGGGCTCGACGAACAATCCATCGAGTTCGGCGCTGCCGTCATCGTTGGGCAGCACGACAGCGAATCCCGCCGTCACGCCATGGATCTCTGCCACGAACACCCGGCCATCGACGATCTGGGCCAGAGGCAGTTCGATGGCGTCCGGGTCGGACTGAATCGCCTCGCGATCGCCAGGGTTCGCGAGCGATGCGCGCCGCTGCAAGTCTTCGAGTGCCCGGTGTTCCGACGCAAGTGCAGGGCGAATACGCAGGGGTGTTTCGGTCATCTGGGGTGGTTTCAGTGCCTTCAGATCTTCGCACCGCCATGCGCCTGCTCCAGGCACGCCTGAAACGCCAACACCGCCCGTGAAGGCTTCGGCGACCGCCGCAGCAGGCTCACGAACCGGCACGCATAGTTGAAGCGCGCCGGCAGCACCGCCTTCATCAGCCCGCGCTGCTCGAACACCTGCGCGTAGTGGTCGGGCAAAAAGCCCAGGAAGCGCCCCGACAGGATCAGCGTCGCGATCGCCTCCTGGTCGAACCCCGTCGCCTTGCGCGACAGCCGCGCCCGGTGGCTCAGCTCCATGTTCGGCGAGTGGTACCCCAGTCCCGCGAAATGGTGCTCGCCCAGTTTCGACCACGTGAGCTTGCCATGCGGGCTGTCGAACAGCGGATGCCCCTGGCCGCAGTACAGCAGCATGGTCTCGTCGAACAGGTCGGCATACACCAGGCTCTTCGAGCTGCGGTGCGCCGGGATGATGCCGATCTGGAAGTTGCCCTCCAGCACGCCCTGCTCGATGGCGTTGATGGAGCCCACGTGCACCGCCAGGTTCACCTCGGGCGCGATCTCGGTGAAGCGGGCAATGGCCTCGCCGATGCGCGCCTTCGGGTTGGTCGCGGTCTTGTCGAACAGCGCCACGTCGAGCTGGCCGCCCATGCGGTTGTGGATGTCGTCGATGCTGCCGCGAAAGGCGTCGACCGAGGCCAGCAGGCGCAGCGTCTCGTCGTACACGCGCTGGCCCTCGGCCGTGAGCGCAAAGCCCGCCCGGCCGCGCCGGCACAGCACGAGGCCCAGGCGCGTTTCCAGGTCTTTCACGTGGCGGCTCACGGTGGAGGTGCCGATGTTCAGCTCCAGCTCGGCCGCCGCCATGCCGCCGCAGTCGACCACGCTCTTGAACACCTTGAGCAGGCGCAGGTCCATGTCGCTGAGCTGCCCCAGCACGGCGCGGTTGCGGGTGCCCTGGGCAGCGGTTTCGTCGGCGGGCGAGGCCTTGGCCTTTACTTGCATGGATCGTCAAGTGAACATTGATATTGCGCCATTCTCCACACTGAAGGCGTTGCGAACAATCGGCGCATCCCTTCACCCCCGGAGCCCGCCCTGCGCGGGATGCGCCATGACCCTCGCCACACCCGCCATCGAACCCACGCCCACCGCGCGCACCGACGCCGCCTGGCTCGAGGCGCACTGGATGCCCTACACCGGCAACCGCAACTTCAAGGCCGATCCGCGGATCATCGTGGAGGCCAAGGGCGCCTACTTCACCGACAACGACGGCCGCAAGATCTTCGACGGCCTGTCGGGCCTGTGGTGCTCGGGCCTGGGCCACGGCCGCCCCGAGATCACCGAGGCGGTGAGCCGCCAGATCGCCAAGCTCGACTACTCGCCCGCCTTCCAGTTCGGCCACCCGCTTTCGTTCGAGCTGGCCAACAAGATCAAGGAACTGACGCCCGCCGGCCTGGACTACGTGTTCTTCACCGGCTCGGGCTCCGAAGCCGCCGACACCTCGCTGAAGATGGCGCGCGCCTACTGGCGCACCAAGGGCCAGGCCGGCAAGACGCGCCTGATCGGCCGCGAGAAGGGCTACCACGGCGTGAACTACGGCGGCATCTCGGTGGGCGGCATCGCAGCCAACCGCAAGCTGTTCGGCCAGGGCGTCGAGGCCGACCACCTGCCGCACACGCAGCTGGCCAGCAATGCCTTCTCTCGCGGCATGCCCGAAAGCGGCGCCGAGCTGGCCGACCGCCTGCTCGACCTCATTGCGCTGCACGACGCCTCGACCATCGCAGCCGTGATCGTGGAGCCCTTCGCGGGTTCGGCCGGCGTGGTGATTCCGCCCAAGGGCTACCTGAAGCGCCTGCGCGACATCTGCACGGCGCACAACATCCTGCTGATCTTCGACGAAGTGATCACCGGGTTCGGCCGCTGCGGCGCGCTCACGGGCGCCGACGCCTTCGGCGTCACGCCCGACATCATGAACATCGCCAAGCAGGTCACCAACGGCGCGCAGCCGCTGGGCGCCGTGGTGGCCAGCAAGGACATCTACGACACCTTCATGGCCGCCGGCGGCCCCGAGTACATGCTCGAGTTCCCGCACGGCTACACCTACGGCGCGCACCCCGTGGCCTGCGCCGCCGGCATCGCCGCGCTCGACGTGCTCCAGAAGGAAGACATGATCGGCCGCGTGCAGACGCTGGCCCCGCACTTCGAGAACGCCGTGCACAGCCTGAAGGGCAGCAAGCACGTCGCCGACATCCGCAACTATGGCCTGGCCGCCGGCATCACCATCGCCGCGCTGCCGGGCGAGCCCGCACGCCGCCCCTACGAGATCGCGATGAACTGCTGGAAGAAGGGCTTCTACGTGCGCTACGGCGGCGACACGATCCAGCTCGCACCGCCGTTCATCGCCGAGAAGGCCGAGATCGACCGCATGGTCAACGCCCTCGCCGACGCTCTGGCCGAAACCAACTGATCCCCTTTCGAGACCTGAAGACATGCAACACGACAAGAACGTCACCGCCACCATCGGCCACTTCATCGACGGAAAGCACGTCGGCGGCGGCAGCCGCGTGCAGCCGGTGTTCGACCCCGCCACCGGCCTGTCGGCCAAGAGCGTCGCGCTCGCCGACAAGCTCACGGTCGAGCAGGCCATCGCCTCGGCGCAGGCCGCCTTCCCGGCCTGGCGCAACACGCCGCCGCTCAAGCGCGCCCGCGTGATGAGCCGCCTGAAGACGCTGCTCGAGGAAAACGCCGACACCATCGCCGCGCTGATCACCGCCGAGCACGGCAAGGTGCTGGCCGACGCGCACGGCGAGCTGCAGCGCGGCATCGAGAACGTCGAGTACGCCAGCTACGTGCCCGAGCTGCTCAAGGGCGAGCACAGCAAGAACGTCGGCCCGTCGATCGACTCGTGGAGCGAGTTCCAGGCGATGGGTGTCGCGGCCGGCATCACGCCGTTCAACTTCCCCGTCATGGTGCCGCTGTGGATGTGGCCGATGGCCGTGGCCTGCGGCAACACCTTCGTGCTGAAGCCCTCGGAACGCACGCCCTCCTCCACGCTGTTCATGGCCGAACTCGCGCTGCAAGCCGGCCTGCCGCCGGGCGTGCTGAACGTGGTCAACGGCGACAAGGAAGCGGTCGACACGCTGCTGACCGACCGCCGCGTGAAGGCCGTGAGCTTCGTGGGCTCCACGCCCATCGCCGAATACATCTACACCACGGGCACGGCCCACGGCAAGCGCGTGCAGGCACTCGGCGGCGCCAAGAACCACGCGGTGGTGATGCCTGATGCCGACATCGGCAACGCCGTGAGCGCGCTCATGGGCGCGGCCTACGGCTCGTGCGGCGAGCGCTGCATGGCGATCCCGCTGGTGGTGGCCGTGGGCGATGCCACGGCCGATGCGGTGGTCGAAGGCCTGAAGGTCGAGATCGCCAAGATGAAGGTCGGCCCCGGCACCGACAACGGCAACGACATGGGCCCGCTGGTCACCCAGCCGCACTTCGAGAAGGTCAAGGCCTTCGTCGACGCGGGCGTGGCCGCCGGCGCCAAGCTGGTGGTCGACGGCCGCGGCATCCAGGTCGAGGGCCACGAAGGTGGCTACTACCTGGGCGCCTGCCTGTTCGACCACGTCAAGCCCGGCATGACGATCTACCAGGAAGAAATCTTCGGCCCGGTGCTCGGCGTGGTGCGCGTGAAGACGCTGCAGGAAGCCATGGACCTGATCGACGCGCACGAGTACGGCAACGGCACCTGCATCTTCACGCGCGACGGCGAGGCCGCGCGCTGGTTCAGCGACAACATCCAGGTCGGCATGGTCGGCATCAACGTGCCGCTGCCGGTGCCCGTGGCGTACCACTCGTTCGGCGGCTGGAAGCGTTCGCTGTTCGGCGACCTGCACGCCTACGGCCCCGACGCCGTGCGCTTCTACACCAAGCGCAAGACCGTCACGCAGCGCTGGCCTTCGGCCGGCGTGCGTGAGGGCACGATGTTCTCGTTCCCCTCGAACCGTTGATGCGGTAGCCGCGGGTCAGGCCTTGTCGGCTTTTCCCGCGGCGTTCGCGAGCTTGCTGAGCATGCGGTCCACCAGCCATGGCTGGCGGTCCTCATCCTCAGCGCGTTCCTTGCGGCGGATCGCGTTGCGCACGACGATCGAGCCCACATAGCGCATCGGCTCCGGCGGAAAGTAGCCCAGCGGCCCGTTCGTGATCGGGCTGCGCGTCCATGCGTTGTCCTGGTCGAGCACCAGCGACGACAGGATCTGCCCACCCATGTAGGTCGGCCCCACCCCGTTGCCCGAGTAGCCGAAGCCGTAGTAGATGTGCGGCGCCCCATCGAGCTTGCCGAAGAATGGAAAGCCCGTCACCGAGCGGTCGGACGGGCCGTTCCAGCTCGCGGTGATCGGCGTGTCGCGCAATGCCGGGAAGAACGAATGCAGGGCCTGCGTGAGCTCGCCCTCATAAGGCGAGCGCTCATCGAACACCTTGGCCATGCGGCCACCCCACGCAAAGGTGTTGCCGCCCTTGCCCAGCATGATGCGGCCGTCGACCGTGCTGCGGTAGTAGTACACGAAGGTGCGCGAGTCGAGCACCGACACACCGTCGGTCAGCCCGATCTGCTGCAGCAGCTCGGGGCAGCGCTCGGTGATGATCATGTCGCTCGACACGATGGCGATGGTCCGCTCGAACTGCGGGAAGCGGCTGGCCATCCACGCGTTCATCGCCAGCACCAGTTTCTTCGCGCGCACGCGACCGGTGGGCGTGTGCACTCCCACGGGCTGGTCGGTGCTGAAGTCGAGCATCGGCGTGCGCTCGTGGATGCGGATGCCCATGGCCAGCGCCACGCGCCGCAGCCCACGCACCAGCTTGCCCGGGTGCACAGTGGCGGCGATCGGCGAGTACACGCCGGCCAGGTTGCGCGCCGAGCCCGAGCGCCGCGCCACCTCGTCGGGCGGCAGCGCGTGGTACGAGTGGATGCCGCGCGCCTCCAGCGCCTGCATCATCGGATCGAGCGTGCCGATCTGCGCCTGCGAGGTCGCGGTGTAGAGCGTGCCGTCGCGCCGCAGCTCGGCGTCGATGCCGTGCGCCGCGCAGAAGTCGGCGATGTGCCCCACCGCCGCTTCCGACGCCTTCACGAGGCGCACCGCCTCGTCTTCGCCGAACAGCCGCCGCAGGGTCAGGAACTTGGCCGACCAGGTGAGCAGGCAACCGCCGTTGCGCCCGCTCGCGCCGGCGCCGCACAGGTCGCTTTCGAGGATGACGATGTCGAGCGCGGGCGCCTGCAGCTTGGCCTGGATGGCCGTCCACAGGCCGGTGAAGCCGCCGCCGACGATGCAGACGTCGGCGCTGGTTTCACCTTGCAGCGCCGGGGCCAGATCGCCATCGTTGAAGAGCGCTTGTTCGATCCAGAAGGGGCGCATCCGTGTGCCTTAAGCGGTGGTGAGGGCTTGCCGGTGTTCGGCGGAACTGATCTCGAGGTGCCGCACGAAGTGCGCGAGACCGGGCATGTCGGCATCGGCCAGCTTGGCCGTGTCGTCCCACTGCCGCAGGCGCACTGCGTCCATCGCATACGGCAGCGTCTCGAAAGCCTTGGCCTGTGCCTCGTCGAAGACGCCGCCCTGCAACTGCAGGCTGCGCTTCGAGTCGGGCGACAGCGCCTCCAGGTAGCCGGGCACGCGCGCGCACAGGAAGCGCTTGGCGTCCACATGCAACCGGATCGGCTCCAGCGTGGCCGGGCCGAACAGCGCGCGCAGGAACGGCAGGCAGCGGTACTGGTGCAGGTCGTCCAGCCCCTGCTGCGTCGGCGTGCCGCCGAAGTCGTGCAGCAGGTGGCCCAGGTCGTGCAGCAGGGCGGCGGCGATCAGCGCGCTGTCCGCCCCCTCCTGCTCGGCCAGGTGCGCCGACTGCAGCGCGTGCTCCAGCTGCGTGACCGGCTCGCCGTCGTACTGCGCATGGCCCTTGGTTTCGAAGAGGCCGACGATGTCGGGGATGCTGAGGCTCATGGTTACCAGGGCAGCGAGTAGGTCTTGGTGTTGGTGAAGCTCTTCATCGCTTCGAGCACGCCTTCCTTGTAGCCCAGGCCCGAATCCTTGATGCCGCCGAAGGGCGTGAGCTCCAGGCGGTAGCCGGGCACTTCGCGCACATTGACGCTGCCCACGTTCAGCTCGCGGATGAAGCGCGTGATGTAGTCCAGGCGGTTGGTGCAGATCGAGGACGACAGGCCGTAGGCCGTGCCATTGGAGATGCGGATCGCCTCGTCGATGTTCTTGAAGCGGATCACCGG
Organism: Variovorax sp. GW821-FHT10C12; assembly: GCF_059415405.1. Taxonomy (NCBI): domain Bacteria; kingdom Pseudomonadati; phylum Pseudomonadota; class Betaproteobacteria; order Burkholderiales; family Comamonadaceae; genus Variovorax; species Variovorax sp. GW821-FHT10C12. Next base: position 658,635 of record NZ_JBWKNE010000002.1, on the reverse strand, counting down.
CGACACGGGGCCGAAGGTCTCGTGCTTGGCGACGGTCATCTCGGGGTCGACGTGGTCGAGCACGGTGGGCGAGTACAGCGCGCCGCGGCGCTCGTTGCCGTACAGCAGCTTCGCACCGGCCGCGATGGCTTCGTTGACGACGGCTTCGAACTGCTTGGCAGCCGCCTCGTCGATCACGGTGCCCATGTCGGTGTCGGGGTCCATCGGGTCGCCGTATTTCAGCGCGCGGGTCTTCTCGACCAGCAGCTCGACGAAGCGGTCTGCGACCGACTCATGCACCAGCATGCGCTTCACCGCCGTGCAACGCTGCCCCGAGTTCTTGTAAGACCCGTTGGCAGCCAGCGTCGCCGCTTCTTCAATGTCCGCGTCTTCCATCACGATGATCGGGTCGTTGCCACCCAGCTCCAAAATCTGGCGCTTGTAGGTGGCCTTTCCCGCGATGTACTTGCCGATGGGCACGCCGCCCGTGAAGGTGACGAGGTCGACGTCGGCGTTGGTGAGCAGCTCGTCGGCAATTTCCTTCGGGTCACCCGTGAGCACCGACAGCATCTGCGGCGGCAGGCCGGCTTCGTACAGGATGTCGGCCAGCAGGAAGGCCGTGAGCGGCGTCTTCTCGCTGGGCTTCAAGACGATGCGGTTGTTGGTCGCAATGGCCGGCGCCACCTTGTGGATCACCTGGTTCAGCGGGTGGTTGAACGGCGTGATGGCGGTGATGGCGCCCAGCAGCGGCTCGCGCATCGTGTAGACCTTGCGGCTCTTGCCGTGGTGCGTGAGGTCGCAGGAGAACACCTGGCCGTCGTCCACCAGCGCCTGGTTGGCGGCGAACAGCAGCACGTCGGAGGCGCGGCCCACTTCGTACAGCGAGTCCTTGCGCGACAGGCCTGATTCGAGCGTGATGGTGCGCGACATTTCATCGAGACGCGAGGCGATGATCTCGCCGGCGCGCATGAGGATCTTGTAGCGCTCGTAGCGCGTGAGCGTGGGCTTGTAGTCGCGGGCGATGCGCAGGGCATTGCGCACGTCGTCCAGCGTGGCCTTGGGCACGGTGGCGATCACTTCGCCGGTGTACGGGTAGGTGACCTCGATGGTGCGGTCGCGGTGGACTTTCTCGCCGGCGATGCGCAGCGCTTCGCGGTGGACGGTGCCTGGCTTCAGGATGGCTTGGCTCATGAGTGCTTGCTCCGTGTGGCTTCAGCGTGCGTGGTTCAGGGCGAGGTCGAGCGCATCGAAGTTGCGCAGCCGGCGCCCGGGTGCAATGCCTTCGACCGGGCGGTTGCAGATCAGCGGCACCTTCTGCTCGGACACACCGCCGTGCGAGCGCAGCGGCACTTCGAGCGCCGACAGGTCATGGCGGCTGGCGGCGGTGCCGATGACGGTGCTCTGCTCGCTCACCACCACGATGTCGCCGATGCGGTCCGGCGGCAGCTCGAAGCGCTTGGCGGCTTCGGCGCGCGAGAGCACGAGCTCCATGCCCGGAATGCCCTTGATGCGTTCGATCCAGCCCGGCACGCTGGCTTCGTCGGGTGCGTACACAGTGGCGAAGGAACCGAGCGCGCCGTGATGCACCACGTACGGATCGGTGATCGGCAGGATCACGCGGGCCTTTTCGGCGCCGTACCAGCCGTCGAGCACGTCCTGCAGGTAGATCACGTTGGGCGAGCCGTCGGCGCCATGCTTGTCGTTCATGCCGTGGTCGGCGGTGAGCACGATGGTGGCGCCCAGTGCATCGAGCTGTGCGAGGTAGCCGTCCATCATTTGGTAGAAGGCGTTCGCTGCGGGGCTGCCCGGCGCGGCCTTGTGCTGCACGTAGTCGGTGGTCGACAGGTACATCAGGTCGGGGCGCTGCGACTCCATCAGCTTCACGCCGGCGGCGAACACGAACTCCGACAGCTCCGCGCTGTACACCGAGGGCACGGGCATGCCGACCATGTCGAGCACGTTGTCGATGCCGTTCTCTTCCATCGTCACCTGGTCCGACTTCTCCGACGAGAAGCAGATGCCCTTCATCTTGTGGCCCAGCAGCTTGCGCAGCTTGTCCTTGGCCGTGACCACCGCGAGCTTGGCACCCGCATCGGCGAAGGCCGCGAGCACGGTGCCGGCGCGCAGGTACTTGGGGTCGTTCATCATCACTTCCTGGCCCAGCTCACGGTCGAAGAAGTAGTTGCCGCAGATGCCGTGCACCGCAGGCGGCGCGCCGGTCACGATCGACAGGTTGTTCGGGTTGGTGAACGAGGGCACGACGCAATCGGCGAGCAGATCGGCACCGTCCTTGCGCATGCGGGCGATGTAGGGCGCCACGCCGGCTTCGATGGCCGCGTCGAGGTAGGCCGGCTCGCAGCCGTCCACGCACACGACCACGATCGGACGCGCCATCCAGCGATAGCTCCTGGCATTGACTTCAAGTGTCTCCGGTGTCATTTCAGACTTCCTTTTGGGGTGGGTGGTTCGGGGTAGCGGTGGTGTTGCTGAAGCTGGACGCATCGCCGTCGATGCGGCCGAAGGCCTTGTGCATGCGTGCGCGGCTGCCGGCCACGTGTTCGCGCAGCGCGCGCCCTGCCGTGTCGGGGTTGCCGCTGGCGATGGCGTCGACGATGTGGCTGTGCTCGTCGGCCGAGACCCGCAGGCCGCCGCCGCTGTCGAGCGCGCGCATTCTGAAAAGGTGCAGCTCCTTGACGAGCCGCTTGTAGGTTTCAGTGAGCTTCTTGCTGCCGGCGGTGTCGAGCAGGATCTCGTGGAACTGCAGGTTGAGCTGCGCGTACTGCTCCACGTCCTGTGCCTGGGCCGCCGAGCGCATGGCGTCGACCATGGCGCGCAGGCGCTCCACGGCGTCGGGCTGGATGGCCAGGGCCACGCGCCGGCCGATGATTTCTTCCAGCGCCTCGCGCAGTTCGTAGATCTCGTCGGCCTCCTCGAACGCGATCTCGCGCACGAAGACGCCGCGGTTCTTCTCGTTGCGCACGAGGCCCGCCTCTTCCAGTGCGCGCAACGCCTCGCGGATCGGGCCGCGGCTGGTATTGAAGCGCTGCGAGAGCTCGCTCTCGTTGATGCGGCTGCCCACGGGGAGCTCGCCCGTCATGATCAAACGCTCGATTTCTTCCTGCATCAGCATCGGCAGCGAGCTGGACTGGAGGAACGCGAGGGCGGCGGAGTGATTGCTGGTGACCATGGGGCGTATTTTCCCGAAGGATCGTCAACTGTCAACAATTTTTTATTGACAGTCATCAATCAGCAACCTACATTGCAAACACCGGATGGCGTTGCCCACCCTCGCGCCGGCGCCAGCCCTCACCCTTCTTCAGTGACAGCCAGCCTTTCAGGAGAAACAGATGACGATGAAACAAAGCACGCGCCGTCTCACGGCCGCCCTGTGTGTTGCGGCCCTCGGCCTCGTGTCCGGCAGTGCGTGGGCGCAAAAGACGCCGCTCCTGGTCTACACGGCGCTCGAGACCGACGCCATGAAGCTGTACAAGGACGCGTTCGAGAAGGCCAACCCCGACATCGAGGTGAAGTGGGTGCGCGACTCCACCGGCATCGTCACCGCCAAGCTGCTGGCCGAAAAAGCCAACCCGCAGGCCGACGTGGTGGCCGGCCTGGCCGCCAGCAGCCTGGCGCTGCTGCAGCAGGAAGGCATGCTGCTTCCTTATGAGCCCAAGGGCTTCAAGGAGCTGAACCCCGCGTACTCCGACGCCGCGCGCCCGCCCGCCTGGGTCGGCATGGACGTGTGGGCCGCGACCATCTGCTTCAACACGGTCGAGGCCAAGAAGCTCGGCCTGCCCAAGCCCGAGAGCTGGAAGGACCTGACCAAGCCCGTCTACAAGGGCACGATCTCGATGCCGCACCCCGCCTCCAGCGGCACCGGCTACCTCGACGTGTCGTACTGGCTGCAGAACATGGGCGACGCCGAAGGCTGGAAGTACATGGACGCGCTGCACCAGAACATCGCGCAGTACGTGCACTCGGGCTCCAAGCCCTGCAAGCAGGCGGGCGCGGGCGAGTTCCCCATCGGCATCTCGTTCGAGTTCCGCGCGCACCAGGTGAAGAAGTCGGGCGCACCGGTCGACCTGATCTTCCCCAAGGAAGGCCTGGGCTGGGACATCGAGGCCACCAGCCTCATGAAGACCAGCACGAAGCTGGCGCAGGGCAAGCGCTTTGCCGACTGGATGGCGAGCAAGGACGCCAACCAGATCAGCGCGCGCTGGTGGGCCGTGGTGGCCTACCCGGGCGTGGTCTCCAAGCTGGAAGGCATTCCGGACAACTACGAGAAGCTGCTGGCCAAGAACGACCTGAACTGGGCTGCCAAGAACCGCGAACGCATCCTGGCCGAATGGAGCAAGCGCTACGAAGGCAAGGCCGAACCCAAGTAAGCCCGACGGCATCCCCCGGTTTTCAATTCAAGGGTGCCGCCGCAGCTGGTGACGCCCTCCAACGACGAGTGCGAAAAATGGACATGACCGACACCCGCTTCATCGCCAGCCAGTTGACTCCCACCTCGGCCCCGCCCGCGGCCCTCGAGATCGTCGGTGTTCGCAAGGACTTCGAGACCTTCAGCGCGCTGCGCGACGTGCACCTGCGCGTGAACCCGGGCGAGATGCTGTGCTTTCTCGGCCCCTCGGGCTGCGGCAAGACCACGCTGCTGCGCATCATCGCGGGCCTGGAGACGCAGACCGCCGGGCAGATCCTGCAGAACGGCAAGGACGTCTCGTGGCTCTCGCCGGACAAGCGCGACTACGGCATCGTGTTCCAGTCGTATGCGCTTTTTCCCAACCTGTCGATCGCCGAGAACGTGGGCTACGGCCTCGTCAACAGCCGCGCGAAAAGGGGTGAGATCAAGGCACGCGTCGACGAGCTGCTGAAGCTGGTCGGCCTGCCGACCTCGGGCGCCAAGTACCCGAGCCAGCTCTCGGGCGGCCAGCAACAGCGCGTGGCCCTGGCCCGCGCACTGGCCACGCGGCCCGGCCTGCTGCTGCTGGACGAGCCGCTGTCGGCGCTCGACGCGCTGGAGCGCATCCGCCTGCGCGGCGAGATTCGCCGGCTGCAAAAGCAGGTCGGCATCACGACCATCATGGTCACGCACGACCAGGAAGAAGCGCTGTCGATGGCCGACCGCATCGTGGTGATGAACCACGGCGTGATCGAGCAGGTCGGCACGCCGATGGAAATCTACGAGCAGCCGGCCACGCCCTTCGTGGCCGACTTCGTGGGCAAGGTCAACGTGCTGCGCGCGATGGCGCTGGGCAACCAGCGCTTCCAGGTCGGCGACATGGAGCTGCAGTGCGACGCCTGCGACGGCGCCTTCGAGCCCGGCGACGCGGTCAACCTGTACCTGCGGCCCGAAGACCGCGCGGTGGAACACCTGCGCGAGGACACGCCCAACCGCCTGCAGGCCAAGGTCACGAAGGTCGAGTTCCTGGGCGGCCTGTGCATTGCCGAAGTGACGGCCGACGCGCTGCACGGCCAGACGCTGGGCCTGCACTTCTCGCTGAACCAGCTGCATGACCTGGACATCCGCGAAGGCAACACGATCGACATCGCGCTGCGCGCCAACCGCATCCGCGCCTTTGCCGCGCGCACGTCGAAGCCATGAACACGCTGGCACACCCCCGCCCGGCTTTGGCCGCGCGCCCCGCCCTGCGCTGGAGCCGCGACGAGACCATCGCACGCGCCATCCTGTTCGTGGTGATGGCGATGCTGTTCGTGTTCCTCATCGCGCCGCTCTTGACCATCCTGGCCCACGCGGTGCAGGACAAGAACGGCCGCTTCGTCGGCCTCGCCCACTTCATCACCTACTTCCAGACGCCGAGCCTGCTGCGCGCGGCCTGGAACTCGGTGTGGGTGTCGGCCGCGGTGGTGATGATCTCGGTGCCCACGGCCTTCGTGTTCGCCTACGCGCTCACGCGCAGCCGCATGCCGGCGCCGCTGAAGGCGGTGTTCCGGCTCATCGCGCTCATTCCGCTGCTCGCGCCCTCGCTGCTGTCGGCCATTTCGTTCGTGCAGTGGTTCGGCAACCAGGGCGCACTCAAGTTCCTGCTGGGCGGCGCCTCGATCTACGGCGCGCCCGGGATCATCCTGGCCGAGGTCTACAACACCTTTCCGCACGCGCTGATGATCCTGGTCACCGCGCTGTCGCTGGCCGACGGCCGGCTGTACGAGGCGGCCACCGCCCTGCGCACGCGCCCGTTCCGTCAGTTCATGACGATCACCCTGCCCTCGTGCAAGTACGGCCTGATCAGCGCGGCCACGGTGGTCTTCACCTACGTGGTCAGCGACTTCGGCGCGCCCAAGGTGATCGGCGGCAACTTCAACGTGCTGTCGGTCGACGTGTTCAAGCAGGTGGTGGGCCAGCACAACTTCTCCATCGGCGCGGTGGTGGGCATGCTGCTGCTCATTCCGTCGATCATCTCGTTCGTGATCGACTACGTGGTGCGGCGCAAGCTGAAGGCGCAGCTCACGGCGCGCTCGGTGCCCTACACACCCAAGCCACGCAAGGTGGCCGATGCGCTGCTCACGCTGTTCTGCACCGTGGTCTGCAGCCTGCTGCTGGCCACCATCGGCATGGCGATCTACACGTCTGCGATCTCGCTGTGGCCCTACGACCTGTCGTTCACGCTCAAGCACTACCACTTCGTGCTGGTGGAAAGCGACATGGCCGCCGCCTACGGCAACAGCCTGCTCGTGGCCATGGTCACCGCGGTGGCCGGCTCGCTCATCGTGTTCGTGGGCGCCTACCTGATCGAGAAGACGCGCAACCTGGGCCTCATGCGCAAGGGCATGCACCTGATGGCGGTGCTGTCGATGGCGGTGCCGGGCCTGGTGCTGGGCCTGGGCTACGTGATGTTCTTCAACCATCCGTCCAACCCGCTGAACTTCCTGTACCAGACGATGGCGATCCTGGTGATCTCGATGGTGGTGCACTACTACACCTCGAGCCACCTCACGGCGGTGACGGCGCTCAAGCAGATCGACAACGAGTTCGAGGCCGTGTCGGCGTCGCTCAAGGTGCCGTTCTTCAAGACCTTCCTGCGCGTGACGGTGCCGGTGTGCCTGCCGGCCATCCTGGACATCGGGCGCTACTTCTTCGTGGTGTCGATGGCCAGCCTCTCGTGCGCCATCTTCTTGTACACGCCGGAGACCATCCTCGCGTCGGTCGCGATCATGCACCTGGACGACGCCGGCGACATCGGCCCGGCCGCCGCGCTGGCCAGCCTGATCGTCGTCACCTCGACGCTGGTGTGCATCGCCTACGCACTGCTCACCCGCGTGCTGCTCGCACGCACGCAGGCCTGGCGCAACCTCGGCCGCGGCTGAACGAACCCCTCACCTCTCGCCCCTCATTCCCTTTCCCTGCCTGGAGACACCATGAGTCAAGCCGCCCACCCCATCCTGCTCACGCCCGGCCCCCTGACCACCTCGGACCGCACCCGCCAAGCGATGCTGCGCGACTGGGGTTCATGGGACGCCGACTTCAACCAGATCACGGCGCGCATCCGCAAGGAAGTGCTCAACATCGTGCACGGCACGGGCACGCACGAATGCGTGCCCCTGCAAGGCAGCGGCACCTTCTCGGTCGAAGCGGCCATCGGCACGATCGTGCCGCGCAACGGCCATGTGCTGGTGCCGAGCAACGGCGCCTACTGCCAGCGCCTGGCCAAGATCTGCAAGGTGCTGGGCCGCAAGCTCACCACCATCGACTACACTGAAGAGAAACAGGTCTCGCCCGCCGACGTCGACCGCGCGCTCGCGGCCGACCCGTCCATCACGCACGTCGCGGTGGTGCACTGCGAAACCGGCGCGGGCGTGCTCAACCCGCTGCACGAGATCGCGCTCGTTGTCGCCAAGCACGGGCGCGGCCTGATCATCGACGCGATGAGCTCCTTCGGCGCGCTGGAGATCGACGCGCGCAAGACGCCCTTCGACGCCGTGGTCGCCGCCTCGGGCAAGTGCCTCGAAGGCGTGCCGGGCATGGGCTTCGTCGTCATCAAGCGCAGCACGCTCGAGAAGTGCGAAGGCAATTGCCACTCGCTGAGCATGGACCTGTACGACCAGTGGGTCTACATGGAGAAGACCACGCAGTGGCGCTTCACGCCGCCCACGCACGTGGTGGCCGCGCTCGACACCGCCATTGCGCAGTACATCGAGGAAGGCGGCCTGCCCGCGCGCGGCGGGCGCTACACGCGCAACTGCAAGGCGCTGGTCGACGGCCTCGCCACGCTGGGCTTCCGGCCTTTTCTCGACCCGGCCATCCAGGCGCCGATCATCGTCACCTTCCATGCGCCGGACGATGCCAACTACAACTTCAAGACCTTCTACCAGGAGGTGAAGAAGCGCGGCTACATCCTCTACCCCGGCAAGCTGACGCAGGTCGAGACCTTCCGCGTGGGTTGCATGGGGCACTTCGGCGACGCAGGCATCCCGGGCGCGGTCGCGGCCATTGCCGACACGCTGAAAGCCATGGGCATCCGGCAGGTGACGGCGGCCGTCGCGGCCTGAAGCACCTCTGGGCAGACCGGCGCATTGCAGCGCCGGTCCTACAACGCGGGGGTGATGCGCTTCGCATAATGCCCCGCATGACGGTTCTGCGCAGCGACATCCCTGCCCGCCTGGACCGCCTGCCGTGGTCGCGCTGGCATTGGCGCGTGGTGATCGCGCTGGGCGTGGCCTGGATCCTCGACGGCCTCGAGGTCACGCTGGTGGGCTCCATCGGCGCGGTGCTGGAGCGGCCCGACACGCTCGGGCTCACGGCCGCAGAAATCGGCTGGTCGGGCTCGATCTACATCGCGGGCGCGGTGATCGGCGCGCTGGTGTTCGGCCGGCTCACCGACCGGCTCGGGCGCAAGAAGCTCTTCCTGCTCACGCTCGTGGTCTACACGCTGGGCACGCTGGCCACGGCCTTCTCCCCCAACTTCGCCTTCTTCGCGCTGTGCCGCTTCGTCACGGGGCTGGGCATCGGCGGCGAGTACGCGGCCATCAACTCGGCCATCGACGAACTCATTCCGGCGCGCGTGCGCGGGCGCGTCAACCTGGCGATCAACGGCAGCTTCTGGATCGGTGCGGCGCTCGGCGCGGCGCTGAGCCTCGTGCTGCTCGATGCGCGCGTGATCGGCCCCGTGTGGGGCTGGCGCGCGGGCTTCGCGCTGGGCGCGGTGCTGGCGGTGGCGATCCTGCTGGTGCGCCGCCACGTGCCCGAGAGCCCGCGCTGGCTCATCGCGCACGGACGCGCGGATGAGGCCGAGCGCATCGTCGCGGACATTGAGCGCGAAGTCGAAATGCAGCACGGCCCGCTGCCCGCCGCGCGCGGCCACGTGATGTACACCGCCGCGCGCCCCAACAGCCCGCCGATGCGCGAGGTGGCGCGCGTGCTGCTGCGGCGCTATCCGGCGCGCAGCGTGGTGGCGACGGCGCTCATGGTGTCGCAGGCCTTTTTCTACAACGCGATCTTCTTCACCTACGCGCTGGTGCTCACGCGCTTCTACGGCGTGGCCGAGGGCCGCGTGGCGCTGTACATCTTTCCGTTCGCGCTGGGCAACGTGCTGGGGCCGCTGCTGCTGGGCCCGCTGTTCGACAGCGTGGGCCGGCGCCGGATGATCGCGCTGACCTATGTGCTGGCCGGCGTGGGCCTGGCGCTCACGGGCTGGGCCTTCATGCAGGGCTGGCTCGACGCGCGCAGCCAGGCGCTGTGCTGGTCGGCGGTGTTCTTCCTGGCGTCGGCGGCGGCCAGCTCGGCCTACCTGACGGTGAGCGAGGTGTTCCCGCTGGAGATGCGCGCCATGGCCATCGCGATCTTCTATGCCATCGGCATGGGCGCGGGCGGCTTCGCGGCGCCGGTGCTGTTCGGGATGCTGATCGAGACCGGCAGCCGCGGCGCGGTGATGGTGGGCTACCTGATCGGCGCCGCGCTGGTCATCGTCGCGGGGCTGCTGGCGTTGCGCCACGCGGCCGATGCGGAACGCAAGCCGCTGGAGGAAGTGGCGCCGCCGCTGTCGTCGGAGGCTGGCGGCGAGCGGCCCTGAAGACGGCTACAGCGCGCAGGTGCGAAAGCCGAAGAAGCCGTCGTCGCTGTCGGGCAGCGCAAAGCCACGGCGACGCGGCGAACGCAGGCGCGCGCGCGTCGCGAACGAGGCGCCGCGCAGCACGCGCGCGCGGCCGAAGGCGGCCACCGGATCGAACTCGCCGCCGGCGCTCCACGGATCGGCCCGGAAGCCCGGCCAGGGTTGCAGCGTGCCTGCGGTCCACTCGTGCACGTCGGCCCAGCGGAAGCCCCGCCGCGCGGCCGTGTGGGCGGCGATTTCCCATTCGACCTCAGTCGCGATGCGCCGGCCGGCCCAGCGCGCCCAGGCGTCGGCCTCCCACCAGCTCAGGTGCACGGCGCTGTGGTGCCCGGCCGCGCGCACGGTGACGCCGAAGCGCTGCTGCAGCACCGAGCCGCCGGTGCCGTTGCGCGACACGCCGATCTGCTCCACATGGCGCGGTCCGCGCCGGCCTTCGGTCTGCGCGGCGAGCCAGCGCCAGCCGTCGCCGTGCCACAGCTCCTCGCGGTCGTAGCCGCCGTCGTCGACGAACTCGATGTACTGGTCCCAGGTGACGGGCTGGGCGTCGATCTCGAACTCGGGCACGTCGACGCGGTGCGCCGCGCCTTCCTGCGCGAACAGGAAGCCGCTGTGCTCGGGCAGGCCGAGCTCCCAGCGTGTGGCCGGCAGCAGCAGCGGCTCGCGCGTGACGGCGGTGGGCGGCTGCTCGATGTTCAGCGGCAGGCCCAGCGTCTGCGCCAGCACCACGAGCTGTTCGCCGCGCAGGTCTTCATGGAACAGCGCCAGCCGGTAGAAGTACAGGCCGGCATCGGTCTCGGCGGCGTTCTCGAGCAGCTCGAGCGTGCTTTCGAGGGTTTCGAGCAGGTAGGCCTTGGTCTGGCCCAGGCCCGGCAGGTCGGGCGACCAGCAGCGATCGGCCGCGCCCTGGGCCGGGTTCCACCAGTCGTCGGCGTCGGGGTCGATGGCGGCCAGCCGCGTGGGGCGCACGGGGCAGTCGATGCCGAAGGCGCGCTGGGTGTTGCGCCCGATCCACCATTCGGCGAACCAGCCGATGTGGCCGGCCAGCCAGACCGGCGGCAGCACGGCCGGCTGCTGCGTCACGCGCATGCTTTCGCCCAGCGCTTGTTCGAACAGGGACAGCAGGTGCAGCGTGTGGTTGCGGGCGTCGATGAGGGCCAGCGAAAGCAGATCGCGGCCGGCGCGGCGCATGTCGGGCGAGTCGATCGACAGGGGCGGGCTCGCCGCACCGAAGGGCGTCGAAGGCGGCGGGCTCGAAGACATGGGCCATTATGGCGACCGCCCGACAGGCCCTCTGGCGACGCGGATTCCGGGTAAACCCGAGTTTGTGTCAAGGCAATACTAAGGTTCACCGAGATACCATTGCGGGCTTTGCGCGCAGCCCCCACCAGGGGCCGGCGCTTCACCTTGGGCTTCGCGGGAGACACCCCTTGTCTGTATTCCTCAAATTCGCGGCCGTCATGGACTGGGTCAGCGAAAAATTCGGCAAATTTGCCGGCTATGCGGTTCTGGCCGCGTCGCTCATCTCGGCCGCCAACGCCTTCGTCCGGTACGGCTTCGACTTCAGCAACAACGCCTTCCTCGAGATCCAGTGGTACCTGTTCGCCGCCACCGTGATGCTCGGTGCGCCGGTGGTGCTGCGCTACAACGAGCACGTGCGCGTGGACATCATCTACGGCAAGCTCAAGGGCCACGGGCCGGTGTATGTCGACCTGTTCGGCCTGACCTTCTTCCTGCTGCCGGTGATGGGTCTCATGACCTACCTCACCTGGCCGTTCTTCTGGAACACCTGGGTGTCGGGCGAGATGTCGGGCAACATCGGCGGGCTGATCCGCTGGCCCGCCGCGCTGCTGATGCCCGTGGGTTTCTGCACGATGTTCCTGCAAGGTGTCGCCGAGATCATCAAGCGCATCGCCTACCTGCGCGGACTGATCGAGATGAACACGCACTACGAGAAGCCGGTGCAGTGATGGCGTTCGTCGCGCTTCGCCAGACCGCCCCGACACCGCCCGCACCGCAGGACAAGTAGACATCATGCACATGGAAAATTTCGCCCCGATCATGTTCGCGGGGCTCGTGGTGATCATGCTGATCGGGTTTCCGGTCGCGTTTTCGCTCTCGGCCCTCGGCCTGATCTGCGGCTTCTTCGCCATCGAGATGGGCTGGTTCCCGGCCGGCTTCATGGCCAACCTGCCGCTCAACGTGTTCGGCATCCTGTCGAACGAGACGCTGCTGGCCATTCCGTTCTTCACGCTCATGGGAGCGGTGTTGGAGAAATGCGGGCTCGCCGAGGACATGCTCGACTCGATGGGCCAGCTCTTCGGCCCGATCCGTGGCGGCCTGGGCTACTCGGTGATCATCGTGGGCTTCATCCTCGGCGCCATCACCGGCACCGTGGCCGGCCAGGTGATCGCGATGGCGATGATCTCGCTGCCGGTCATGATGCGCTACGGCTACAACATGCGTTACTCGACCGGCGTGCTCGCCGCCTCGGGAACCATCACGCAGCTGGTGCCGCCCTCGCTGGTGCTGATCGTCATGGCCGACCAGCTCGGCACCGACGTCGGCCAGATGTACAAGGGCGCCTGGGGCCCGTCGATCCTGCAGGTGGTGATCTTCGCGATCTACACCTTCCTGGTCTCGCGCATCCGCCCGCACTACGTGCCCGGCCTGCCCGCCACGGCGCGCACGCTGCACGGCTGGGCGCTGTGGGGCAAGTGCCTGCGCGGCATCATCCCCTCGGCCATCCTGATCTTCGCGGTGCTCGGCTCGATGGGCGGCCTGCCCTTCATGGACAAGGCCATCGCCACGCCGACCGAGGCCGGCGCCATGGGCGCGGTCGGCGCGCTGGTGCTGGCGCTCATTCACCGGCGCCTGAACTGGGCGCTGATGAAGGACGCAATGGAAGGCACCATGCGCCTCACGGCCATGGTGGTGTTCATCCTGATCGGCTCGCGCGTGTTCTCGCTGGTGTTCCAGGGCGTGGACGGCGCCAAGTGGATCGAGCACATGCTCTCGGGCCTGCCGGGCGGCCAGATCGGCTTCCTGATCGCGGTCAACATCTTCGTGTTCTTCCTGGCGTTCTTCCTCGACTTCTTCGAGATCGCCTTCATCATCCTGCCGCTGCTGGGCCCCGTGGCCCACAAGCTGGGCATCGACATGGTGTGGTTCGGCGTGCTGCTGTGCGTGAACATGCAGACCTCGTTCATGCACCCGCCCTTCGGCTTCGCGCTGTTCTACTTGCGGGGCATCGCCGACACCCTGTTCAAGAACGGGGCGTTGCCCAAGAAGGTGGAGTCGCGCGACATCTACCTGGGCGCCGTGCCCTGGGTCGTGATGCAGCTGCTGCTGGTGGCCATCGTGATCTTCTTCCCGCAGACGGTGACCGTGTTCCTCGAGAAGGAAAAGGTCGTCGACATCGACAAGGTCAACCTCGACATGCCGGTCGACCCGAACGCGCCGCCCGCCACCGACAACGGCGTGAACATGGAAGACCCGTTCGGCAACCAGAAGACGCCCGAGGAAACGCCGGCGCCGGCGGCCCCGGCGGCGGGCGAAGCCTCCAAGCCGTGAGCGACGCCCGCCCCGGCGACGCCCCGAACGACCACCCCGCAACGCAAGAAGGCGGCCCGCTCGAAAGCGCCGCCTTCCCGCCGCTGCTGCGCACGCTGGCGGTGGTGCTGGTGGTCGATCTCTTCGCCTTCGCGCTGTGGAGCCTGCCGTCGCTGCGCACCACCAGCTGGTCGGCCACCAGCCTGTTCGTCTTCGGCGTGGCGGGCCTGTGCGTGATCTGGGTCGGCTACTGGATCGTCTACAGCCGCACCCGCCTCGAAGGCGACGTGCTGACGCAGACCTGGCTGTGGAACAAGCGCGTGAGCGCGCAGGACGTGGCGCAGCTCAAGCTGGTGCACATCCGCATGCTCGAGCGCGTGATCGCGCCGCGCCTGCTGGTGCGCCGGCGCTTCGGCGGCATCACCTGGTTCCATGCCTACGATCCGCAGGTGCTGATCGCGTTCGGCGAACAGGTGGCGATGCGCACGCTGCCCTCCGCGCCACCGCCCTCCCCCGAACCCGACCCCGCGTCCAAATGAAAAAAGCCCCGCCGAAACCGGCGGGGCTTTTTTTCTTGTGAGGTGCGAAGCGCCGGGTTGCGGCGCCGCGTGCCTTACAGCTTCTGCTGTTGCATGAAGCGGTCGAAGGTGCCTTCGGTGTAGCGGAACCAGGCGTTCTGGTCGGCCAGGAACTTGGACCAGTCGCTGTAGATTTTCTTCCACTCGGGGTTGCTGTTGTTCAGGTCCGAGTAGATCTGCTGGGCCGACTTGAAGGCGGCGTTCATCACGTCCTGCGAGAACGGACGCAGCTTGGTGCCCGAGCCCACGAGCTGCTTGAGCGCGATCGGGTTCTTGGCGTCGTACTTGGCCGTCATCGTGATGTTGGCGTGCGCGGCAGCCGCTTCGACCACGGCCTTGAAATCGGCCGACAGGCCTTCCCATGCCTTGGTGTTGATGTAGAAGTCGAGTTCGGGGCCGCCTTCCCACCAGCCGGGGTAGTAGTAGAACGGGGCGATCTTGTTGAAGCCCAGCTTCTGGTCGTCGTACGGGCCGACCCATTCGAGACCGTCGAGCGTGCCCTTTTCGAGCGCGGGGTACAGGTCGGCGCCGGGGATCGATTGCGGGATCACGCCGAAGGGCTCGAGCACCTTGCCGGCGAACGGGTTGGTGCGGAACTTCAGGCCCTTCAGGTCGGCGACCGACTTGATTTCCTTGCGGAACCAGCCGCCCATCTGCGCGCCCGTGTTGCCGCCCGGCAGGTTGATGATGTTGTACTTGGCGTAGAAGGCGCGCATCAGCTTCAGGCCGTTGCCTTCGTACATCCAGGCGTTCTGCTGGCGGGTGTTCATGCCGAAGGGCACGGCGCAACCCAGGCAGAAGGTCGGGTCCTTGCCGTAGAAGTAGTAAGGCGCCGTGTGGGCCATTTCAACGGCGCCGCTCTGGATGCCGTCGACCACGCCGAAGGCGGGCATCAGCTCGCCGCCCGCGTGCACGGAGATCTGGAACTTGCCGCCCGTCATGTCGCTCACGCTCTTCGAGAACACCTCGGCGGTGCCGAAGATGGTGTCCAGCGACTTGGGAAAGCTCGATGCGAGACGCCAGCGAACGGTGGCTTGCGCGTGAACCGCGGGCGCGATGCCGGCAGCCAGAACGCCCGCGATGCCGGCGTTTTTGATGAGGGAACGACGATCCATTGAATTCACTCCGAGTGCTTTGGAAAAAACAAAACGCGGCTTGTGACCGCGTCAGGGACTTTTGTGAGTCCTTTTGATTGTAAAAACGCGCTTACAGGTGGCCGGCGGGGGTTTACCCTGCGACCTCTTGTCAAACGAAGCGTTTCTTGATCGCGGCGGCAATGCCGTCGGCATCGAGACCGATCGATGCGAGCAGCTTGGCCGGATCGCCGTGCTCGATGAAGCGGTCGGGCAGGCCCAACTGCAGCACCGGCTTCTGCACGCCGGCGGCCTGCAGGGCCTCGACCACCGCACTGCCTGCGCCGCCCATGATGGCGCCCTCTTCGAGCGTGACGAGCGCGTCGTGCGTGCCTGCGACCTGCAGCAGCAACTCGACGTCCAGCGGCTTGGCCCAGCGCATGTTGACCACGGTGGCGTCGAGCGACTCGGCCGCAGTGAGCGCCGGGTACAGCAAGGTGCCGAACGCGAGGATGGCGATGCGCTGGCCTTCGCGGCGAACCTCGCCCTTGCCGAAGGGCAGCGCGTCGAGCGTGAGGTGCGGCGTGGTGCCGGCGCCCGCGCCGCGCGGGTAGCGCACGGCCACCGGATGGTTCTGTTCGTAGGCGCTCGTCAGCAGCTGGCGGCACTCGCGCTCGTCGGCCGGGCAGGCGATGCTCATGTTGGGAATGCAGCGCAGGAACGGGATGTCGTACGCGCCCGCATGCGTGGCGCCGTCGGCGCCCACGAGGCCCGCGCGGTCGAGTGCGAACACCACGGGCAGGTTCTGGATCGCCACGTCGTGGATCAGCTGGTCGTAGGCGCGCTGCAGGAAGGTCGAGTAGATCGCCACCACGGGCTTCAGGCCCTCGCAGGCCAGGCCGGCCGCGAAAGTGACGGCATGCTGCTCGGCGATGCCGACGTCGTAGTAGCGGTCAGGGAAGCGCTTTTCGAACTCCACGAGCCCCGAGCCTTCGCGCATCGCGGGCGTGATGCCCACGAGGCGGCCGTCGTGCGCGGCCGTGTCGCACAGCCACTGGCCGAAGACCTGCGTGAAGGTCTGCTTGGCGGCCGTGGTCGACTTGACCAGGCCCACCTGCGGATCGAACTTGCCCGGGCCGTGGTAGGCCACCGGGTCGGCCTCGGCGAGCTTGTAGCCCTGCCCTTTTTTCGTGACCACGTGCAGGAACTGCGGGCCGTCCAGGTGCTTGAGGTTCTCGAGCGTGGGCACCAGCGAGTCGATGTCGTGGCCGTCGATGGGGCCGACGTAGTTGAAGCCGAACTGCTCGAACAGCGTGGCCGGCACGACCATGCCCTTGGCATGCTGCTCCAGGCGCTTGGCCAGCTCGAACAGCGGCGGCGCGTTGCGCAGCACGCTCTTGCCGACGCTCTTGGCGGCGGCGTAGAAGTTGCCGCTCATGAGCTGCGCGAGGTAGCGGTTGAGCGCGCCCACCGGCGGGCTGATCGACATGTCGTTGTCGTTCAGGATGACCAGCAGCTTGCAGTCGCACACGCCCGCGTTGTTGAGCGCCTCGAAGGCCATGCCGGCTGTGAGCGCGCCGTCGCCGATGATGGCCACGGCATGGCGCTTCTCGCCCTTCTGCTTGGCCGCCATGGCCATGCCGAGCGCGGCCGAGATGCTGGTCGACGAGTGGGCGGTGCCGAAGGTGTCGTACTCGCTCTCGGTGCGCTGCGGAAAGCCCGAGATGCCGCCGAGCTGGCGCAGCGTGGGCATGCGCTCGCGCCGGCCCGTGAGGATCTTGTGCGGGTAGGTCTGGTGGCCCACGTCCCACACCAGCCGGTCGTGCGGCGTGTTGAACACATGGTGCAGCGCCACCGTCAGCTCGACCGTGCCGAGGTTGGAGCTCAGGTGGCCGCCGGTGCGCGAGACGTTGTCGAGCACGCAGGCGCGCACCTCGTCGGACAGCTGCTTGAGCTGGGCCCGGTCGTACTGGCGGATCGGCGAAGGGTCGTGGAGAGTGGGAAGCAGCGGAGCCATGGAGGTGGGTTCTTTTTTCTTCTCAGCGGTCGCGGTCGACCACCATGTGGGCCAGGGCGCGCAGTGCCGAGGTGTCGGCCAAGCCGCTCTTGTTCAGCGCGGCGATGGCATCGGCAAGAAGCTGGCTCGCCTGCGCGCGCGCGCCGTCCAGGCCGAGCAGCGACACGTAGGTGGGCTTGTCGGCCGCGGCGTCCTTGCCGGCGGTCTTGCCCAGGGTTTGCGAGTCGGCGGTGACGTCGAGGATGTCGTCGACCACCTGGAACGCCAGGCCGATGGCAGCGCCGTAGTCGCGCAGCGCCGCCAGCGCGGCCGGCGACACGGTGCCGCAGGCGGCGCCCATCTCGACGCTGCCCTGCAGCAGCGCGCCGGTCTTCAGGCGGTGCATTTCGCGCAGCTGGGTTTCGTTCAGTGCGATGCCGACGCTGGCCAGGTCGATGGCCTGGCCGCCGGCCATGCCCTGGCTGCCGGCCGCGCGCGCCAGCAGGCGGCACAGCAGGGCCTGCATGGCCGCGGGTACCTCGTCGCCCTCGGGGGCGAGCAACTCGAAGGCCAGTGCCTGCAGCGCGTCGCCCGCGAGCAGCGCGTCGGCTTCGCCGAACTTCACGTGCACGGTGGGCTTGCCGCGGCGCAGCACGTCGTTGTCCATGCACGGCAGGTCGTCGTGCACCAGCGAATAGGCGTGGATGAGTTCGGTGGCGCAGGCCGCACGCAGCGCGGCGTGGGCGTTGCCGCCGACCGCTTCATTGGCCGCGAGCACCAGCAGCGGCCGCAGCCGCTTGCCGCCGTCGAGCACGGCATAGCGCATGGCGTCGCCCAGCAGCACCGGCGCGTCGACGCCGACCCAGCGCGACAGCGCCGCCTCGACCGTGGCCAGGTGGGGCTCGGCCCAGCCGGCCAGCGTCTTCGCGTCCCAGGGGGCGGTGGTGGAGGCGGTGGAGGTCATCGGGACGGCGCTCATTCGGCCGTCCAGGGCTTGAGGCTGCCCGCGTCGAGCACCTTGATCTGGTCCTCGACCGCCTGCAGCTTGTCGCGGCAGAAGCCGAGCAATGCGGCGCCGCGCTGGTAGCTGCCCAGCAGCTGGTCCAACGGCAGCTGGCCCGATTCGAGTTCTGCAACCAGTTGTTCCAGTTCCTGGAGCCCGGCTTCGTAGCTGGCGGGCAGCGGCCCGGTGTCGGGCGTCGCCGCCGGGCTGGTCGTGGAAGGAGAAGGCACCTTGGGCATGCAACGAATCGTGGATGAAACGAAGCATTTTAGGGCGGGGGCGCAACGAAGCGCCGGGCAGCCTGCGCACGCGCGCGCGACCCTTTGCAACACCCTGTATGGCGCCCGGCCATGCGAGGCCAAAACCCGGCGGGCGCAAAAATGCCCCCCGGGTACAATCCCCGCTTCCCCCGCCGGTCACCGGCACACCTCTTCGGGCCGTCACCCTTGCAGACGGCGCCTTCCGTTTTTTTCTTTTTTTCTCCCTGTGGGGAGCTTGGTCAGGTCCTCCATGTCTGATTTAAGTCTTCAACTGCAGCAGGCCGCGAGCCAACTTCCAGTTACCGCGTATTTCGACGAGGCCTTGTACGCCCGCGAAATGCAGAACCTTTTCGCGCGAGGGCCCCGCTACGTCGGGCACCGACTGGCCGTGCCCGAGCCGGGTGACTTCCACACCCTGCCGCAGGAACACCAGGGCCGCGCGCTGGTCCACACGCCCAAGGGCGTGGAGCTCATCTCGAACGTCTGCCGCCACCGCCAGGCCCTCATCCTGCAGGGCCGGGGCCAGCTCGACACCCAGACCGGCGGCAACATCGTCTGCCCCCTGCACCGCTGGACCTACGCCGCGAAAGATGCGCGCACCACCGGCACACTGATCGGCGCCCCGCATTTCGACCAGGACCCGTGCCTGAACCTGCACAACTACCCGCTCACCGAATGGAACGGTCTTCTGTTCGAGAAGAACGCCGACGGCAGCGGCCGTGACGTGGTGGCCGACATGGCGGGCCTGGGCCCGCAGGCCGACCTCGACTTCTCGGGCTACGCGCTCGACCGCGTCGAGCTGCACGAGTGCAACTACAACTGGAAGACCTTCATCGAGGTCTACCTCGAGGACTACCACGTCGGCCCGTTCCATCCCGGCCTGGGCAGCTTCGTCACCTGCGACGACCTGCGCTGGGAGTTCAAGCCCGAGTTCTCGGTGCAGACGGTGGGCGTGGCCAACCGCCTGGGCCGTGCGGGCAGCCCGGTCTACCAGAAGTGGCAGGAGCAGCTGCTCAAGTACCGCGACGGCAAGCCGCCCAAGTACGGCGCGATCTGGCTCACCTACTACCCGCACGTGATGATCGAGTGGTACCCGCACGTGCTCACGGTGTCGACGCTGCACCCGGTGAGCCCGACCAAGACGCTCAACATGGTCGAGTTCTTCTACCCCGAGGAAATCGTCGCCTTCGAGCGCGAGTTCGTCGAGGCCCAGCAGGCCGCCTACATGGAGACCTGCGTGGAAGACGACGAGATCGCCGAGCGCATGGATGCCGGTCGCCGCGCGCTCATGCTGCGCGGCGACAACGAGACCGGCCCCTACCAGAGCCCCATGGAAGACGGCATGCAGCAGTTCCACGAGTGGTACCGCAACGCGATGCAACAACCACGCGCCTGAACGCCGCCCCGCCCCGCACCCGCCGGGGCTTTCTTTTTTCTGATCTGGATGTCAATCGATGCAAGCGCTGTGGATGGTGCTCGGGGCCTTTCTGTTCGCCACCATGAGCGTGGTCGTGAAGGTGGCCTCGCAATGGTTCAACAGCGGTGAAATGGTCCTGGGGCGCGGCCTCATCGGCATCGTGTTTCTCTGGCTGCTGGCGCGCAACCGCGGCACCTCGCTGGCCACCAAGTACCCCGGCATGCACGCCTGGCGCAGCACCATCGGCGTGGTGTCGCTGGGCGCGTGGTTCTACGCCATCGCCCACATGCCGCTGGCCACGGCCGTCACGCTCAACTACATGAGCAGCGTGTGGGTCGCGGCCTTCCTGGTCGGCGGCGCGCTGCTGGCCTGGGTGCCGGTGCCCGGGCGCGACGGCCGCATCGAGCGCCCGCCGCTGCAGGGCCCGCTCGTGATGACCGTGCTCGCGGGCTTTGCCGGCGTGGTGCTCATGCTCAAGCCCACGGTGGGCGGCGGCGACGGCTTCGCGGGCATGCTGGGCCTGCTGTCGGGCGTCACGGCCGCCTTTGCCTACATGCAGGTGGTGGCGCTGTCGCGCATCGGCGAGCCCGAGCTGCGCACGGTCTTCTACTTCGCGGTCGGCTCGGCCGTGGCCGGCGCCTTCGCCACGGCCGCGACCGGGTTTTCAGGCGGCAGCTCGTGGACGTGGCAGCATGCGCTGTGGCTGCTGCCGATCGGCCTGCTGGCCGCCCTCGGACAGCTGTGCATGACCCGCGCCTACGCCACCGCCAAGACCCAGGCCGGCACACTGGTGGTGGCGAACCTGCAATATTCGGGCATCGTGTTCGCGGCCTTCTACAGTGTGGTGCTGTTCGACGACCGCATCGACGCGGCCGGCTGGGGCGGCATGGCGCTGATCATCGCCAGCGGCATCGCGGCCACCGTGCTGCGCCAGCGGGCCGTGCCGAAGGCGCCGGCCGAGGAACACTGAACGCAGCAGCCACGGCACCCATCGCCGAACCATTTTTCGAAGGAGCTCTCACCATGTACACCACCCTCATCTCCGTCGAACAACTCAGGCAGCTGCGCGAGGGCGACTCGCCCCTCATGGTGTTCGACTGCAGCTTCGACCTCATGAAGCCCGAGGCCGGCGCGCAGCTGTACGCCGCCGCGCACATCCCGGGCGCGCAGTACGCCAACCTCGACACCGACCTCAGCGCCAAGCACGGCCTGCCCGGCGCGCGCGGCGACGTGGTGGTGGCGCAGGACGACGGCGTGCCCGCCTCGGGCGGGCGCCATCCGCTGCCCAGCCGCGAGAAGTTCGCGGCCTGGCTCTCGTCGGTGGGTTTTTCCAACACGATGCAGGCCGTGGTGTACGACCGCAACGGCGCCAACTACTGCGGGCGCCTGTGGTGGATGCTCAAGTGGATGGGCCACGACGCCGTGGCCGTGCTCGACGGCGGCCTGCAGGCCTGGCAGGCCGCGGGCGGCGAAGTGACCGACCGCGAGGAGCCCGCGCGCTTCCAGTCGAACTTCGTACAGGGCGAGCCCTTGGCCAAGCTCGTGACCACCGACACCGTGGTGCGCCGGCTCGGTCAACCTGACCAGCAGCTGATCGACGCGCGTGCCGGTGCACGTTACCGCGGCGAGGTGGAACCTCTGGACCCGATCGCGGGTCACATCCCCGGGGCCCTGAACCGGCCCTTCGCCGACAACATCGGTCCCGACGGCAAGTTCAAGCCCGCCGCGCAACTGCGCGCCGAGTTCGAAGCACTGCTCGCGGGGCGCGATGCGGCGACCGTCGTCCACCAGTGCGGCAGCGGCGTGAGCGCCGTGCCCAACCTGCTCGCGATGCAGATCGCGGGGTTCGGGACGACCGCGCTCTATGCCGGCAGCTGGAGCGAATGGAGCAACACGCCGGGGCTGCCGACCCGGCAAGGCGCAGAACCATGATGCACACCCTGCACACCCGACTTCGACGCATGTCATCCGGCTTCGCACTGACCGCCGCCGCGCTGTTCGCGGCCGCCGCCCTTCCCGCACACGCCCAGCAACAGCACGCGCATGTGCACGGCCAGCTCAAGCTCGACGTTGCCATCGACGGGCCCACCATCGTGATCGCCATGGAGTCGCCGCTGGACAACATCGTCGGCTTCGAGCGCGCGCCCAAGACCGACGCCGAGAAGAAGACCGTCGAAGCCGCCATCGCCCAGCTGCGCGCGGCCGACAAGCTCTTCACCATCGACCCCGCCGCCAATTGCAAGCTCGGTCCCGTCGATCTGCGCTCCGGCGCACTCGGCCTGGGCAACCCCGACCCCGCCGAATCGAGCGGCCACGCCGACCTCGACGCTTCTTTTTCCTTCAACTGCACCCAGGCCGCCGCCGCGAAGTTCATCGATCTGAACCTGTTCACGGCCTTCAAGGGCGCACGCCAGATCGACGTGCAGATCGCCAGCGCGCAAGGCCAGTTCAAGCGCCAGCTGAAGCGCCCGAGCGGCGCGCAGGCGGCGCAGCCTTCCCGTCTGACGCTGGGCAAGTGACAGCGTGAGCACCACCCCGCAGGCCGAGACCACGCCCTTGCGCGCCGTGCTCGCCGCCGAAGCCCTGCGCTTCACCTGGCCCGGCGTGAAGACACCGTGCATCGACATCGAGGCCCTGCGCATCACGGCGGGTGAATCCGTGTTCCTGCACGGCCCGAGCGGCTGCGGCAAGAGCACGCTGCTGTCGCTCTTGGCCGGCGTGCTGGTGGCCGACGAAGGCCGCGTCACGCTGCTGGGCCACGACTGGTCCAAGCTCTCGGGCACGCAGCGCGACCGCGCCCGCGTGGCGCACGTGGGCTACATCTTTCAGCAGTTCAACCTGCTGCCCTACCTGAGCGTGCTCGACAACGTACTGCTGCCCTGCCGCTTCTCGGCGCGGCGCGAGGCGCAGGCCGCGCGCAACGGCAGCTCGCGCAACGAGGCCGAGCACCTGCTCGACCAGATGGGCCTGGACCGCGCGCTGTGGAAGCGCCAGGCGCTGCAGCTGTCCGTCGGCCAGCAGCAGCGCGTGGCCGCGGCGCGCGCGCTCATCGGCCAGCCCGAGGTCGTCATCGCCGACGAGCCCACCTCCGCGCTCGACGAAGACCGGCGCGAAGCCTTTCTCGACGTGCTGCTCACGGCCTGCGCCGTGAACCACAGCGCGCTCGTGTTCGTGAGCCACGACCAGCGCATCGCGCCACGCTTTGCGCGGCACGTGCTGCTGCCGGAGATCAACCGTGCGGCATCGAGCGCGATGGCGGTGGACGCATGAAGGCCCTCTTTTCCATTGCCTGGCGCAGCGCCTGGAACCGCCGTTTCACGCTCGCGCTCACCGTGTTCTCGATCGCGCTGTCGACCTTCCTGCTGCTGGGCGTCGAGCGCATCCGCACCGAGCTGCGCGAGAACTTCGCGTCGTCGGTCTCGGGCACCGACCTCATCGTGGGCGCGCGCACCGGCTCCACGCAGTTGCTGCTGTATTCGGTGTTCCGCATCGGCGCGGCCACCAACAACATCTCGTGGAAAAGCGTGCAGGCCTTGCAGGCGCATCCCGGCGTCGACTGGGTGGTGCCGCTGTCGCTGGGCGATTCGCACCGCGGCTTCTCGGTGCTCGCGACCACGCCCGAGTACTTCACGCACTTCCGCTACGGCGACCGCCAGACCTTGAAGCTGCGCGAAGGCAAGCCCTTCGACGCGCTGTTCGATGCCGTGGTCGGTGCCGAGGTGGCCGACAAGCTGGGCTACCACGTGGGCCAGAAGATCACGCTGGCGCACGGCAGCGGCGAACTCAACGTGGCCGAGCATGCCGACAAGCCCTTCACCGTGGTGGGCGTGCTCGCGCGCACCGGCACGCCGGTCGACCGCACCGTGCACATCGGCCTGGCGGCAATGGAAGCCATCCACCTCGAATGGGTGGGCGGCGCGCCGATGCCGGGCGTGAAGATTCCGGCCGAGCAGGTGCGCAAGTTCGACCTCACGCCCAAGAACGTGACGGCCGCGCTCGTGGGCCTGAAGAACCGCGCCGCCGTGTTCGGCGTGCAGCGCTGGATCTCCACCTACACCGGCGAACCGCTCATGGCCATCCTGCCCGGCGTGGCACTCGACGAGCTGTGGAGCGTGATCGGCATCGGCGAGAACGCGCTGCTGCTGATGTCGGCCCTGGTCGCGCTCGTGAGCCTGGCGGGGCTGGTGTCGGTGGTGATGGCGGGCCTGAACGAACGCCGCCGCGAGCTGGCCGTGCTGCGCGCCGTGGGCGCGGGCCTGCGCCACGTGCTGGCGCTGCTGGCGCTCGAAGGCGCGCTGGTCACCGTGCTGGGCGTGCTGCTGGGCGTGACGACGGCGGTGCTCGGCATCGCCCTGCTCTCGCCATGGCTGCAGGCGCAGTTCGGGCTGACGCTGAGCCTGTCCGAACCTACACTGAACGAATGGCTGCTGACGGCGAGCCTGCTGGTCGCCGGCTGGCTCGCGAGCCTGCTGCCCGGCATCCGGGCCTACCGCCTGTCGCTGGCCGACGGCCTTTCTCCGAGAATCTGACCATGACGAAGACCTCCACACCCCGCGTGCTCACCGCCCTGTCGATGCTGCTGGCCGGCGCCGGCCTCGCAGCCGCCGCCTGGGCCGCCGAGCCCGCACCGAAGGACACCACGGCAACCAACCCGCTGGGCGGCAAGCCGGCCGCCACCGCGCCCCAGGCCGCGGCGGGCCAGCCGCGCCAGATCAGCTGGGAAGAGCTGGTGCCCAAGGACTGGGACCCGGCCAAGGCCTTCAAGGGCATCGACCTGAGCACGCTCGACGACGGCGACCCGCGCGCCAACGAGCTGCTCATGAAGATGCAGGAGGTGTCGAACAACGCGCCCACCAACCCCGCGCTCAACGGCGTGGAAGTGAAGATCCCGGGCTTCATCGTGCCGCTCGAAGAGGCCAAGGGCGAGGTCACCGAGTTCCTGCTCGTGCCCTACTTCGGCGCCTGCATCCACACGCCGCCGCCGCCGGCCAACCAGATCCTGCACGTCATTCCGCAAAAGGGCGCCAAGTTCCGCGCCATGGACACCGTGTGGGTCACGGGCAAGCTGCAGACGCTGCGCAACGACTCGATGATGGGCGTGAGTGGGTACCACGTGAAGGCCAGCAGCGTCACCAAGTACTCGGGCGGCGCCAAGTAACGACTTAGAGGTCTTTCCCCGGGCGATCGCCACGTCGCCCGGTGGTCTCGTGGTCCTGCGCCGACAGCACAGACGGCGCACCGCCGACACAGACCGTTGCATCCGGGGCGCAGGCTGTGTCATCGCCTGCGCTGGCCCGCCGTTGAAGGAGTTCCGGGCACCCTGCCGGCGTCTTCAGGACATGCCAGATGACACCCTCTCCCCACCGCCCCCTCCTTCAGCGGCGCCTCATGGCTTCGCTGTGCGTCGCAGCGTTGTTCGTTGCAGGCTGCGACAAGCCCGCACCACCACCTCCCACCGCTGAAGCACCGGCCACCCAGGCACCCGCGCCCGTCGCCGCACCGGTGCCGGCCGCCTACACGCCGCCCTCGGCCGAGCAGCTCTACCAGCTGGTCGCGCCGATCGCGCTGTACCCCGACAAGCTCGTCGCGCAGGTCCTGGCCGGCGCCACCTACCCCGATCAGGTCACCGCGGCCCACGACTGGTTGCAGCAGAACCGCACGCTCAAGGCCGGCCCGCTCGCCGACGCCGCCAACCAGCAGCCGTGGGACCCGAGCGTGAAGTCACTCACCGCATTCCGGCCCGTGATGGACCAGATGGCCGGCAACATCCCGTGGACCACGTCGCTGGGCAAGGCCTACTACAACGACCCGGCCGACGTGATGAACGCGATCCAGGTGATGCGCCAGCGCGCGTCGAAGGCTGGTCGCCTCAAGAACAACGACAAGCTGCGCATCGCGCGCGCCGCGACGCCGCCCAACTACACGCCCGCGCCCGACATGCAGCCGATGTACGCGGGCCCCACGGTGATCGAGCCGCCCGAGGAGCTGATCACCATCGAGCCCGTGCAGCCCGACGTGGTGTACGTGCCGCGCTACGACCCGCAGGTGGTGTACGACGCACCCATGCCCGTCTACCCCGGCTATGCCTATGCCCCGCCGCCGGTGGTGGTCGAGCCCGGCTACAGCCCCGGCCAGGTGGCTGCGGTGGGCGCGCTGGCCTTCGGCAGCGGCGTGATCGTCGGCTCGGCACTGGAGCGCCACGGCTGGGGCTGGAACGCCTGGAACATGAACTGGGGCGCACCACGCTGGCGCGACCGCGCGGCGCCGCCGCCGCCGGCCTACCGGCCCGCGGTGGTCTACAACAACAGCACGTATGTCTCGCGCTCGACCACGGTGGTCAACAACGTGCGCAACGTCTACAACAACAACTACGCGGGCGATCGCAGCGGCCCGCCACCCGGCGCGGCGGCATGGCAGGCGGCGCAGCAGCAAGAGCAGCTGCAACAACAGGCGCGTGCCCAGCAGCAACAACAGCAGCAACAGGCGCTGATGCAGCAGCAGGCGGCCCAGAACCAGTTGCGCGAGCAACAGCAGGCGCAACAGGAACAGGCTCGGCGCCAGCAGCAGGTGCAGCAGGAACAGGCCTTGCGCCAACGCCAGGACCAGCAGGAGCAGGCACGGCGTCAGCAGATGCAGCAGCAACAAACGGTGCAAAACCAGCAGCGTCAACAGCAGGCGCAGCAGGAACAGGTGCGCCGTCAGCAGCAGATGCAACAGGACCAGGCCCTGCGTCAACGGCAGGATCAGCAGGAACAGGCACGGCGCCAGCAGATGCAGCAACAGCAGGCCGCGCAGGACCCGCAGCGTCAACAACAGGCCCAGCAGGAGCAGGCACGGCGTCAGCAGCAAGCGCAGCAGGAACAGGCACTGCGTCAGCGGCAAGACCCGCAGGAGCAAGCCCGTCGCCAACAGATGCAGCAACAGCAGGCCGTGCAGGACCAGCAACGTCAACAACAGGCGCAGCAGGAACAGGCACGGCGTCAGCAGCAAGCACAACAGGAGCAGGCACTGCGTCAACGCCAGGACCCGCAGGACCAAACCCGTCGCCAGCAGATGCAGCAGCAACAGCAACAGCAACAGCAACAGCAACAGCAACAGCAGGCCGCGCAAGACCAGCAGCGCCAACAACAGGCCCAGCAAGAGCAGGCGCGTCGCCAGCAGGCGCAGCAACAGGAACAGGCGTTGCGCCAACAACGCCAGGACCAGCAGGAGCAGGGCCGCCGCCAACAGATGCAGCAACAACAGGCGCAACAGGAGCAGCTACGTCGCCAGCAGGAACAGCAGCAGGCCCAGGCCGCCCAGCAACAGCAACGGCAGGCGCAGCAGGAACAGGCCCAGCGAGCGCAGCAGATGCAGCAACAGGTTCAACAAGAGCAGGCCCGTCGCCAGCAGCAGTTGCAACAGCAACAACAGGCGCAGGCCCAGGCCGCACAACAGCAACGCCAGGCCCAGATGGAACAGGCGCGCCAGATGCAGATGCAACAGCAGCAAGCCGCCCAGGCCCAGCAACGCCAGCAACAGGAGCAGATGCAGCGCCAGCAGATGCAGCAACAACAGCAGGCCGCGCAGAACCAGGCCCGTCAGCAGCAGCAGCACCAGCAGGAACAGATGCAACGCCAGCAGGCGCAACAGCAGCAGGCCCAGGCTCAGGCCGCCGCGGCGGCTGCCGCCCATCGCCGCCGCCCGGGCGATCCCAACGCACCGCAGTGAACCCGCGGCCCCTGCCGCGGGCGCACTGCGCGCCACCCACTCAGTTCTTGCCGATCTCGGTCAGCAGCCGCGTCACGAGGTACAGGCGCGGCACGATCGAGTCGACCTCGATGTACTCGTCGCGCGCGTGGTAGCCGAAGCCCGCAAGGCCGAAGCTCTCGACCACCGTGGCCTTGCCCGAGCGGCCCGCGAAGCCCGCGTCGGTGCCGCCGCCGGTCATCGGCGTCAGCGCCAGCTCGCGGTCGAGCTCCTTGTAGATCGCCTGCGCCTTCTCGGCCAGCGCGCGGCCCTTGTCGCCCGCGACGAAGGCCGGGCGGCCCACCTCGACCTTCACGCTGGTCTCGGTGTCGGGAATCAGTTTGCCGCTGGCGATCTTGGCCTGCAGCGCCTCGGTGAGTTTCTTTTCGGCGCCGGGCTGCGTGATGCGGATGTCGCCCAGCGCCTGCGCCTTCTCGGTGATCTGGTTGATCGGGCCGGTGGCGCGCGCCACGGTCCAGTTCAGCGTCACGCCGGGGATGTCCTTGGCGAGGTCCTTGGTCTGCAGCATCTGGTACGACAGCTCGTACAGCGCGTTGCGGCCCAGCTCGGGCGCGGCGCCGGCGTGCGCCGCACGGCCCTTCACCTCGAGCGTGGCCTGTGCGATGCCCGCCGCGCCGAGCAGCAGCGACTCGCCCTTGGCCACCGCCTTGGCAGCCGTCGGCTCGAAGGACAGCACCGTGTCGTGCAGGTCGGCCGTGGTGGCGATGAGTTCGCCCGAACCCACCGAGCCCACCTCTTCGTCGGGGTTCACGAGCACCGTGAGCGTGTCGTAGTCGCGCCAGCCCGCATCGGCCAAGATCTTCAGCGACGCCATCATCACCGCGAGGCCGCCCTTGTCGTCGGCGATGCCGGGGCCATAGATGCGGTTGCCGTCCACCTTGTAGGGCTGGCTGTTCAGGATGCCCGGCGCGTACACCGTGTCCATGTGGCCCTGCAGCATGATCTTGCGCTTGCCCGTGCCCTTGATCGTGCCGATGACGATGTCGGCGCCCGCGCCGGCCGAGGCCTTGCGGCGCTCCGTCTTGAAGCCGGCCGCCTTCAGGCGCCCTTCGATCACGTCGGCCATCTTCATCAGGCCCTCGACGTTCAGGCTGCCCGACTCGATGGCCACCATTTCCTTCAGGTTGTCGATGACGGCGGGCTGCGCCTTCTCGGCAGCGGCGAGCAGCTTCGCGTCGGGGGCCGCCTGCACGGTGGCCACGGCGCCGAGCGCCAGGCCGCAGGCCAGGGCGACGGAACGCAGGGAAAAGAAAGACGAGGTACGCACGGTCATGAGAGTCTCTTTTCTTGGAGTGATTGGCGGGCGCCAGCATAGCGACATGGCGGGCGAAGCGGCGCAAATCGGCGACAGCGCCGCCGCGGCGGTTTACAGTGCGCCGCATCCTTCTACACGCCGCAGATCCAAGACCATGAGCCTCGCGAACGACGCCAGATTCTGGGACCGCAGCTCGCGCCGCTACGCGAAGAGCGCCATCGCGGACGAGGCCGGCTACACGCGCACGCTCGAGCGGACCCGCGCCCTCTTCCAGCCCGACGCGCGCGTGCTCGAACTGGGCTGCGGCACCGGCACGACGGCCCTGCGCCTCGCGGGCCACGTTCGCGCGTACCTGGCGACGGACATCGCCGAGGGCATGATCGCCATCGCCGAGGAGAAGCACGCCGCCGCTCCGGTGCCCGGCCTGGCGTTCCGCACGGCGACCGCCGAGACGCTGACACCGGGCGAAGGCCCTTTCGACGCCGTGCTGGGCTTCAACTACCTCCACCTGGTGCGCGACCTGCCCGGCACGCTGCGCCGCATCCACGCCCTGCTCGCACCGCAGGGCCTGTTCGTCTCCAAGACGCCCTGCCTCGGCGACATGACCCCGCTCTTGCGGCTGGCCTTGTTGCCCGCGATGCGCGCGATCGGGCTGGCGCCGCATGCCGGTGTGTTCCGGGCGGCGGAGCTGGGAGCGCATCTGCAAGCTGCCGGCTTCGAGGTGCTTGCCACCGAGAACCACGCGACGAAGGGTGGCGAGAACCGTCCTTACATCGTCGCGCGCAAGCACTGACCAGGGCTTCGGCGCATGCCGTCGCCCTCACGCCAGACGGCACGCCCGCGCACACCATCGCCCTGCGCTTCGGTCTGACCGAGGTCGCTCGGCTGCTGCAGGCGGCGCGGGGCCTGCAGGCACGGCACCCCGGCCTCATCGGCACGCTCGACCCCACGCAGCTTCGCCTGCTGCCCGAACTCGCAGCCCAGGGCTGCAGCGATGCGGTGAAGGTGATGGTCACGCTCGGCTGGCCACTCGAGGTCCGCGGCGGCGACTGGGACGCCTCGGCGCTCAACCACGCCGTGTTCTGCGGCGATGCGGCGCTTGTCCGGTTCCTGCTCGAACACGGCGCCGACTGGCAGGCGCCTCACGGCTTCGGCGACAACGCCTGCGGCACCTTGTCATGGGCTTCGCTGAACGAGCCTGTCGACGGTGGCGACTGGGTCGGTTGCGCGCAGGCCCTGGTGGCCCACGGCATGCCTTCCGCACGGCCCGACCCGGAGAATGCGGACGGCGTGCTCATCGGTACGCGGCGCGGCGTGTTCTCGGACGAGGTCACGGACTTTCTGCTCGCGGCATCTGCTGGCGCGGCGCGCCCGTAGGGCCGATGGCCACGTGAAGAGGCCTCAGTACTTCCAGAAGATCTTCTGGATTTCCTTGGTATCGCGGGTCTTGGTCAGCGCCAGTGCCATCAGCAGGCGAGCCTTCTGGGGGTTCTGGTCGTCGACGACGATGTAGTCGTTCTTGTCGTCGTCGACTTCGCCGTTGCGCACCACGACGCCGCTGCCGGTGCGCGTGGCACGCACGATGAAGACACCCTTCGAGCGCGCGTCCTTGACGGCATCCGCGATGTAGTCCGCGATGCTGCCGTTGCCGGTGCCATCATGAATGATCGCCTTCGTGCCTGCGGCCACCAGTGCGTCGTAGGGCGCGCGGCTCATGTTGCCGTGCCCATAGACGATGTTGACTTCCGGCAGCGACCGGATCTGGTCGATGTCGAACTCGCTGGCAACGGTGTGCGGCCGGATCGGGGCCCGGTAGAACAGCGGCTTGCTCTCCACGACGTAGCCCAGCGGGCCATAGGGCGACTTGAAGGTCTCGACCTTCAGGCTGTTCGACTTGGTCACGTCGCGGGCCGTGTGGATCTCGTCGTTCAGCACCACCAGCACGCCCTTGCCCACGGCCTCCTTGCTGGCGGCAACGACGGCCGCGTTGTAGATGTTCAGCGGGCCGTCGGCGCTCAGTGCCGTGCCGGGTCGCATGGCCCCCACCAGCACCACGGGCTTCGTGCTCTTCAGCGTGAGGTTCAGGAAGTAGGCCGTCTCCTCGATGGTGTCCGTGCCGTGGGTGACCAGCACGCCATCCACGTCCCCGGACTTGAGCAGTTCGGAAACCCTGTGCGCCAGCTTGAGCAGCCGCTCGTTGTTGAAGCTCTCGGAGCCGATCTGGAAGATCTGCTCGCCCTTCACGTTGGCGACGTTCTTCAGCTCGGGCACCGCGGCAATGATCTTGTCCACGGCCACGACCGCGGACTGGTAGGCGCCGGTGTTGGCGCTCGACGCACCGACGCCGGCAATCGTTCCCCCGGTCCCGATCACGACCAGGTTGGCCTTCTTCGCCTCCTGGGCCAACGCCGGCACACTGCCTGCCGCCAGCATCAGGAATCCGCACGCAAGGTGGCGGGTCATCCGCATCATCGATAGCTTCATATGTCTCCGTGATTTGATTGAACGTCAGGCGCCGCCAGAGCGAAAGAAAACGATCGATCTGCCCTCGCGGCAGCACCAGGAAGCACGACTCCGCACTGCACTTTCACAGGGGAACGTCCCATGGCGAGGCGATTGTTGCGGATCGATCGGCGGGCCGGTTATCACTTTTTGCACGCAGCCCATGCCGCAGTCTCATGGGCTGGCGCGGTCGATGCATGCGCTACAAACGCCTCCATGCAGCCTCATCTTCGAACCCCGCGCCTGGTCCTTCGACCCTTCACCATCGCCGATGCGGATGACGTTCAGCGCATCGCAGGAGATGTGCGCGTCGCCGAGCCGACGGCCAACGTTCCTCATCCCTACCCCGATGGCGCGGCGCAGGCGTGGATCGCATCCCACGCGGACATGTTCAGTGCCGGAACCGGGGTCGTCTACGCCGTGACAAGCGCAGAGAACGGGGAGTTGCTGGGCGCCGTGCAACTCGCTCATCGGTCCACGCTCCACCGCCGCGCCGAACTGGGCTACTGGATCGCCTTTGCGCACTGGTCGACCGGCATCTGCTCCGAAGCCGTCGGCGCACTCATCCACTACGCACACCACGAACTCGGATTGAGTCGCATCGTCTGCAGCAGCCTTCCGAAGAACATCGGCTCTGCGCGCGTCATTCAAAAGGCAGGGTTCCTCCTGGAAGGGCACCTCGTGAAGCACGTGAACCACCGCGGCGCTTTCGAAGATTTGCTGACCTACGGCCTGAACCTGCCTGACAGATAGAAACAAGGCGCTCATGCCGGTTGCAGCCAGGCGGCGGCTTCGGGCCTCACTGTTTGCGCGAGATTCGATAGGATGACGGCGCCTTGGCTGCAAGCAGTCAAGCGTCGACCCCACTGGCTGAACCTCGCAGCGTGCCACCGAGAAGAACGAACGCGCGGGGCCCCCATTGACACACAGGGAGTGAACAGAATGAAGCCTCATCCGCTCAAGCACCGCGCAGTGCGGGCCTTCCACCTCGTCGCATCCGCCTGCGCGGCAGCGACCTTGCTGACGGCAGTGCCCGCGCAAGCCGCCGACAACTGGACCGAGATCGCCACCACCCCTCGCAAGAAGGTGCTGCTCCAGCGCGAGTCGGTCAAACCGCATGGCGATGCCGTGGAGGCATGGACGCTCTATCGCTACGAGGAGCTGCAGACCGACGTGGGCAAGACCCTGTTTCGCACCTCGCGCTATCTCTACGACTACGACTGCAAGGGCGGGCGCGAAAAGATGCGCCGCGTCATCAGCCACAACGGGCCGCTGGAGGTGCACGACATCGACCTCGCCCGGCGCAGCGATTGGAGGCCCGTGGGCGGCCCCACCACGGTGAGCGGCATCGTGTTCAAGCACGTGTGCGCTCAGGCACGTTGACCGGGATGACGACGCCTTGACGACCTCGCTCGACGACCTGGCCGTCGCCGCCATCGGGTACTCGCCTTCGGATGAAGAGTCGCGGGCGGCCGCACGCCCGCCGTATCCGATGCCGACCGCGCTGGTTCCGTTCCAGAACGCGGCGCGAACCGCCCTGCACGCGCGCCTGACGCAGGGACCCGACCCTGACCCCTTCTGCTCGCGGCGCCTCTACGAATCCGCCCTGCGTTTCAGCGCCTGCGTGCCCACTGTCATCAGTGAGCACACCGACTTCAACGTGAGCGACGCTGTCTGCATGCTGCTGGCGGGCGGGTTGATTCCGGTGGCCACGGCGCAACGCGCCATCGAGGTGAGCGCCTCCGACCTGGCGCCGCGCTTCCTGCAGCGCGCCATCGTCTACCGCCTGCTGGCCGACGGGGATCTGCCAGGCGCCATGCAGGCCGCGGCAAGCCCGCACTTCGGCGATGCGCAATGGGTCGGTTGGCGGGCCATCGGCGAGCACCATGCGGCGCATGCCGATGCGCGGGGGTTCCTGGCGCTGTGGCCGAACTATGCATCCCGCCACGAACGCCACTGGATGGACAACATGCGGCGCCAGTTGGTCAAGGCCGTCTCCCGCCGCCATGGTTGGCGCGACGCACTGGCGTTGACGCACGACAAGCGGATCGGCACCAAGGGCCACGTCCACGGCATGGCCTTCATCGCACTGCAGCCGCTGGCGAAAGAAACCGCCGTGCTCGAACTGGACCACCTGCTAGCCAGCGCGCCCGAACTGGCTGAGCTGGACACCTCATTCGATGCGCTGGCTCGCCTGCAGCTGCTGGTGGACGCCCTGCGCGCCAGCACGCCGCACGCACCTGCAGACGATCCCCCGGCCCTGGATGCGGTCCTGGCGCGCATCATCGCTGTCGACGCCACGGTCTCGAAGGAGCAAAGCCGGCGCCGGGACTGGCTGCTGATGGACTGCTGGCCTCTCATCGGCGATGCGGCCACGCTCAAGCGCGTGCGTGCCGCCATCCGCGCGCCGTCGTACAAGCGAGAGTTGGCGAAGCTCTCCAAGGACATTCCGGCGGTTTCGCCGGACAGCACAGGGGCCGACAGCATCTGACGATCTGGCCCACGTTGCCAGCAGGGAATATCCACTGCTACGATGCCCTTCCGCGGGAAAACAGCCTCCCGCGCTGCAAAGCAAGACGGTGTCCCGTCCAAGCGCTGGTGACCTTCAACGGAGTTTTCCGTGGACACCGCCTTGCCTGACGCCTCCTCTGCGCTTCCCGCGCCCCCTACGCCCATTTCCTTTGCTGAAGCGCTTCGCTTCTGGCTCAAGCTCGGCTTCATCAGTTTCGGCGGGCCCGCCGGGCAGATCGCGATCATGCATGCGGAGCTGGTCGAGCGGCGGCGCTGGATCAGCGAGAAGCGTTTCCTGCATGCGCTGAACTTCTGCATGCTGCTGCCCGGCCCCGAGGCGCAGCAGCTGGCCACCTACATCGGCTGGCTCATGCACCGCACGCGCGGCGGCCTCGTGGCCGGCGCCCTGTTCGTGCTGCCCTCGCTGTTCATCCTCATCGCGCTGTCGTGGGTCTACCTGCGCTTCGGCAACGTGCCGGTGGTGGCCGGCATCTTCTACGGCATCAAGCCGGCGGTCACCGCGCTGGTGCTGCATGCGGCGCACCGCATCGGCAGCCGCGCGTTGAAGAACCGGTGGATGTGGGGCATCGCCGCCGCGGCCTTCGTCGCCATCTTCGCGTTCGACGCGCCGTTTCCGGCGATCGTGCTGGCGGCCGGCCTCATCGGCCACTTCGGCGCGCGACGGGCGCCCGAGGTGTTCGCACTCGGCGGCGGCCATGGCAGCGCGCAGCAGCACTACGGCCCGGCGCTGATCGACGACGACACGCCCACGCCGGCGCACGCGCGCTTTTCCCGCGCGCACCTGCTCAAGATCCTGGGCATCGGCCTGGGCCTGTGGCTGCTGGCCATGGGCGTGCTCGTCGCGACCCAGGGCCTGCACGGCACGCTCTCGCAGATGGGATGGTTCTTCACCAAGGCCGCGCTCCTGACCTTCGGCGGCGCCTATGCCGTGCTGCCCTACGTCTACCAGGGGGCCGTCGAGCAGTACCACTGGCTTTCCGGCGCGCAGATGATCGACGGGCTGGCGCTGGGAGAAACCACGCCGGGGCCGCTCATCATGGTCGTGGCCTTCGTCGGCTTTGTGGGCGGCTGGCTGACGCAGGTGCTGGGGCCCGATTCGCTGTTCCTCGCCGGCGCGCTGGCGGCGACGGTCGTCACCTTCTTCACCTTCCTGCCCTCGTTCATCTTCATCCTGGCCGGCGGGCCCGCCATCGAGGCCACGCACGGCAGGCTGGGCTTCACGGCGCCGCTGTCGGCGATCACCGCGGCGGTGGTGGGCGTGATCCTGAACCTGGCGCTCTTCTTCGCTTACCACGTGCTCTGGCCACACGGCTTCGGTGGCCGCTTCGATGCGGTGTCGGCGGTGATTGCCGTGGCCGCGACGCTCGCCCTGTTCCGCTTCAAGGTCGGAGTGATGACGCTGCTCGGTGCCTGCGCGGCCATCGGGCTGGCGCTCACGTGGCTGTCTGCCCTGCCGCGCTGAAGGAGTTCCCATGGACGCTCGGCCCCAACCATTGCCCTTCGACCCCGCCACGCTGCGAGGCCTGTCGCAGAAGCTTCTGAACAGCCATCACCAGAACAACTATGGCGGCGCCGTCAAGCGCCTCAACGCCATCCGCGCAAAGCTCGCCACGGCATCTTTCGCCGCCATGCCCGGCTTCGAACTCAACGGCCTCAAGCGCGAAGAGTTCATCGCCACCAATTCGATGCTGCTGCACGAGCTGTACTTCGCATCGCTCGGTGGCGACGGCCGGACGATGGAGCCCGCCATGGCACTCGCACTGGCGGCCAGCTTCGGCAGCGTCGACCGATGGCGCGAGGAATTCGCAGTGATGGGCAAGGCGCTCGGCGGCGGCTCGGGCTGGGTGCTGCTCACCTTCCAGCCGCGCGAGGGCACGCTGGTCAACCAATGGGCCGCCGATCACACCCATGCGCTGGCGGGCGGCACACCGCTCCTGGCGCTGGACATGTACGAGCACGCCTACCACCTGGACCACGGCGCCGCCGCCGGCGCGTACGTCGATGCCTTCATGGCCAACATCGACTGGGCCCCGGTGTACGCGCGCTACCAGCAGGCGGTGCACGCCGCCAGCGAACCCTTCGGCGCAGCGCAGGACGACGTGGCCGGTTCGATGCTGCTCGACGTGCGCCGCGCCGGCGTGTTCGCGCAGGCCGCGTCGATGCTCCCCGGCGCCCGCTGGCGCGACCCGGCGGCGGTCGATCGCTGGGCCGCCGAGCTGCCGGCCGACCGCGCGCTGGTCGTCTACTGCGTCTACGGCCACGAGGTGGGGCGCAGCACGGCCCTGCGGCTGCGCGCCGCGGGCCTGGACGCACGCTATTTGCGCGGCGGCATCGACGGCTGGCAGGCCGCCGGCCGTCCGCTCGAACCCAAGCCTGCCGACCCAGGAGCCACGCCATGAAATGGATCACCCGCGAACGCCCGAAGATCGACCGCATCGCCTGCCCGTGGTTGATCCTGCGCTTCATCGACCGCGAGGCCGAGTTTCTCTACGTGCCGCCGGCCGACGTGCTGGCCATGGCGCAAAGCACCGGCGCCACGCCCTACGACATTCCGGGCGTGGAGATGAGCCACGTCGGCGAGCGCTGCAGCTTCGACGCCTTCCTCGCGAAGTACCGGCTCGCCGACCCTGCGCTGCACCAGATGGCCGACATCGTGCGCGGGGCCGACACCTCGCGGCTCGACCTCACGCCGCAGTCGGCCGGGCTCTACGCGATATCGCTGGGCCTGTCGCGCGTGTTCGCCGACGACCACGTCATGCTGCAGCACGGGCTGGTGATGTACGACGCGCTCTATGCCTGGTGCAGCGAGGGCCGCGGCGAGACGCACAACTGGCCGCCGAAGATGCCCGGGTGAAGCGGGTCGGAGGACGATGGCCTGCCTTGCCGGAAGCACGCTAACATTTCGCCCGGCTCCGCCGCTCCACCCGGGTCGGACCATCGCGAGGTCTGCGACAACCCAGGGTGTCACCGCAAACATGGAGCGTCCCGATGTGGAGCATCCTGGCCGACCTTGTCGTCGGCATCTTCGATTTCGTTCTCGATGTCCTGCTGTTCCGGGGCCTGCGCCGCAAGCATGGCCAGCGCAACCGCAGCGTGGCGGAAGACACCGTCGAGGTCGCGCGCTTCGATTTCGTCACGCTGACGTTCATCGCGCTGGTCAGCGTCGGTTTGATGCTGGTCCTGGCCCTCGGCTTCGATGTGCCGGCGGGCTGGAGCGTGGGCATCGGCATCACCGTCGGCGCGATCTGGGGCCTCTGGCGGTACGCCCAGCTGGTTCGTGAGTGAGCGATGACCGCATGAAGCATTCAAGAGGGTCAACGATGCCGGGCGTGACTCGTCTCGCGCGCCTGGCCACGGGGCTGTCGATCGCAGCCACCGCCCTGCTCGCGACCGGCTCGGCCTCGGCACAGTCCCTCGCCTGCAACGGCTACCTCGTCGGAAAAGGGGCATCTCCTGCGACCTTGCTCCAGACCTGCGGCGAGCCGGTCTACCGGCAGGCAGTCTGCGTGCCGATGGTGCAGCTCGGCTGGGTCCTCACGCCGTTCCGGCCGGGCAGCCCCGAGGCCGTGCTGGCCAATCAATGCGTACCGATGGAGGAATGGACCTACGACCGGGGGCCGGGCACCTTCTTCGGCATCGTGCGCATCTACAACGGCACCATCGAATCGGTGCGCGACGGCGACCGCGGCCGTTGAAGCGCCGGGAAACGCCCGGCAACATCTCCAGTACCCACTACAGGGGAGAACGCCCGCGCAACGGCGTTGACGCCGATGCCTGGCAGGGCCACCATGGCCCATCGTCCCCGTCACGCATGCCCAAACAGGCAACGGACGCGTTGGAGCAAGGGAGCAGGCCCGCTCTGCAATGAATGGTCAAGCCATGCACTGCCCAGAGCTATCAAGGAGTTCCCATGGCTGCCGAAAGCGACAAGGTGTTCGCGGGCTCGATCCCGAAGTTCTACGACACGCTGATGGTCCCCTTGATCTTCGAGGGCTACGCCACCGACGTGGCGGCGCTCATCGCGGCGTTCTCGCCCGGCGCGGTGCTCGAGACGGCGGCCGGCAGCGGCGCCGTCACGCGGGCGCTGGCACCCCAGCTGCGCGCCGACGCACGCTACGTGGTGACCGACCTCAACCCGGCCATGCTCGACTACGCCGTCACGCGGCAGGCGGCCGACAGCCGCCTCGAATGGCGGCAGGCCGATGCGCTCGCCCTGCCGTTCGACGACGCCTCGTTCGATGTGGTGTGCTGCCAGTTCGGCGCGATGTTCTTTCCCGACCGCGTCGCCGGCTACAGCGAGGCACGCCGCGTGCTCAAGCCCGGCGGGCGCTTCGTGTTCAGCGTCTGGGACCGCATCGAGGACAACGCCTTCGCCGACGACGTCACCCGCGCCGTCGCCACCGTGTTCCCGGACGACCCGCCGCGCTTTCTCGCGCGCACGCCGCACGGCTACCACGACGTCGCACAGATCCGCCAAGACCTTGGCCGCGCGGGGTTCACCGACATCGAGATCAAGACGCTCGAGAAGCTGAGCCGCTCGCCTTCTGCCAGCGAGGTGGCCATGGCCTACTGCCAGGGCACGCCGCTGCGCAACGAGATCGAGGCGCGCGATGCGAGCCTGCTTCAGCTCGCGACCGACCGCGCGGCCGAGGCGATTGCCAGCCGGCATGGCACCGGGCCGGTGGCTGGGAAGATCCAGGCGCACGTCATCGTGGCGACCGGCTAAACACGCACTACGCCCGCAGGATCTTCTCGATCGCCTTGCCCTTGGCCAGCTCGTCGACCAGCTTGTCCAGGTAGCGGATCTTCTGCATCAGCGGGTCTTCGACTTCCTCGACGCGCACGCCGCACACCACGCCCTTGATCAACGCACGGTTCGGATGCAGTGCCGGGGCCTGCGCGAAGAAGGTCCTGAAATCGTTCTGCTGTTCGACCTGCTGCTGAAGCCCCGCCGCGTCGTAGCCGGTGAGCCAGCAGATGACCTGATCGACTTCGTCTTTCGTGCGTTGCTTGCGTTCCGCTTTCTGGACGTACATCGGGTACACCTTCGCGAACGGCATCGCGAAAATCTTGTGCTCGGGCATCGTCATGTCTCCTTCAAGTCGGGCCGCAGGCTGACGCGGACGCTCAGCCCTTGCGGCCACCTGCGGTCTTCTTCGCCACCACGGTCTTGCGCGCCGGCTTCATCGCAGGCGCCTCGCGCGCCGACTTCATGTGCCCGCTCTCCCCCGAGGTCATGCCCACGATCTTCGCGAGCTGGCGGCTCACGCTCACGTAGGCGTGGCCGAGGCGGCTGTCGAAGTACAGCGAGTCGCCGCGCGCCAGGCGCACCACTTCGCCATTGTCGAAGTACACGTCGATCTCGCCCGACAGCACATAGGCGAACTCTTCGCCCGTGTGGCGCACGAAGTCTTCGGGGCCGTTGATGCGGCGCGCGTGCACGGTGCCGACGATGGGGCTCATCTGCTTGCCGGCGGCGGTGGTGCCCAGGAACTCGTAGGCGATGGCCAGCCCCTTGTAGACCACGCCCTTGCCCGCGCGCGTGACGACCGGGCCGTCGAGCTGCTCGGGCTTGACGCCGGCGCCCGCGAACATGGCGTTCATGTCCATCTCGAGCGCGC
This sequence comes from Variovorax sp. GW821-FHT10C12, assembly GCF_059415405.1. Lineage (NCBI taxonomy): Bacteria > Pseudomonadati > Pseudomonadota > Betaproteobacteria > Burkholderiales > Comamonadaceae > Variovorax > Variovorax sp. GW821-FHT10C12. The sequence continues at coordinate 619,054 of NZ_JBWKNE010000002.1, read as the reverse complement.
GGCCCAGCGCGGTGAAGTTCTCGTAGCCGAGCGCGAGCTGGCCGCGCTCGGCGCGCGAGATGGTGGTGATCGACACGCCGGAGCGCTCGGCCAGTTGCGCCAGCGTCCAGCCGAAACGCTTGCGCGCGGTGCGCAGGCGATGGCCGAAAGTGGTGCGGTCCAGCGTGGGCGGCTCTTCCTTCAGCTTCGCCCCGCCCCGGTTCCCTGTGTGTGGAGTCACGCTTGGCTTTCTCTAGGTATGCCGGGTGATTCTGCCAGCCCCGCGCCCGGCCGGCCACGCACGGCGCGACAGCCCCGGCATGCGTTTTGCGTATGCGCAAATTGCGTGTACGCAAATTTCACCTCGGTGGTGCACCCATGGTTTCCCCTTGGTTGGCGCAAATCAATTTGCGTATCCGCAAATTTCTACCTACACTTTTCGGCGATGACAACAAGCACAACCACTCCCGTCGCGGCCGACTACCTCGTGATCGGCGGCGGCATCGCCGGGGCCTCGGTGGCCCACTGGCTCGCCCCGCATGCCCGCGTGATCCTGCTCGAACGCGAAGCCCAGCCGGGCTACCACTCCACCGGCCGTTCGGCCGCGCTCTTCATGGAGAGCTACGGCACGCCGCAGGTGCGTGCCCTCACCATGGCCAGCCGCGCCTTTCTCGAACACCCGCCCGAAGGCTTCGCCGAGCACCCGCTGCTCACGCCGCGCGGCGCGATGATGGTCGCGGGCACCGAGCACCTGCACGAACTCGAGGCGCACTGGGAGCTGCTGCGCGCCATGGACGTCGGCGCCCAGCGCCTCGACGGCGAGCAGGCGCGCGAGATGGTGCCGGCGCTGCGCCCCGAACAGGTGGCCGGCGCGGTGTACGAACCCGACGCCTCCGACATGGACGTGCACGCCATCCACCAGGGCTACCTGCGCGGCATGCGCCAGGCCGGCGGCAAGCTGGTGTGCGACGCCGAGGTCACGGCGATGGAGCGCGTGGGCGACCGCTGGCGCGTGACGGCGGGCGGCGCGGTGTACGAAGCGCCCGTGGTGCTCAACGCCGCCGGCGCCTGGGTCGACACGATCGCGCAGCTGGCGGGCGTGCGCCCGCTGGGCATCGAGCCGCGCCGCCGCTCGGCCTTCATCTTCGCGCCGCCCGAGGGCCAGAGCGTCGCGCACTGGCCGATGGTGTTCGCCGCCGACGAGGGCTGGTACATCAAGCCCGACGCGGGCATGTTGCTGGGCTCGCCGGCCAATGCCGACCCGGTCGAGCCGCAGGACGTGCAGCCCGAAGAGATGGACATCGCCATCGCCATGCACCGCATCGAGGAAGCGACCACGCTCGCCATCCGCCGCCCCACGCGCACCTGGGCCGGCCTGCGCTCCTTCGTGGCCGACGGCGACCTGGTGGGCGGCTTCGCGCCCGACGCGCCCGGCTTCTTCTGGGTCGCGGCGCAAGGCGGCTACGGCATCCAGACCTCGGCCGCCATGGGCGAGGCCTGCGCCGCGCTGGCACGCGGCCTGCCGCTGCCCGAGCGCATCGCGGGCTTCGGGCTCACGGCCGAGATGCTCGGCCCGCAGCGACTGCGCACCGCCGCTGCCGCCTGACAAGAACAACCCACAACCCCAAGAGACCATCCCATGCGTGTCTTCAGTGCTTCCCTCGCCACCGAAACCAACACCTTCGGCCCGATGCCGACCGGCATCGCCTCCTTCAAGGACCGCGGCTACTTTCCCGCCGGCCAGCACCCCGATGCGCTGACGATCTACTCGGGCCCGCTGTGGGCCGCGCGCATCCGCGGCAAGGAAAAGGGCTGGACGCTGCTCGAAGGCATGGTGGCGGGCGCGCAGCCCAGCGGCATCACCACGCGCCATGCCTACGAAACCCTGCGCGACGAGATGCTGAACGACCTGCGCGCGGCGCTGCCGGTGGACATGGTGCTGCTCGGCCTGCACGGCGCGATGGTGGCCGACGGCTATGACGACTGCGAAGGCGACATGCTGGCGCGCGTGCGCCAGATCGTGGGCCCTGATGTGGTGATCGGCGCCGAGCTCGACCCGCACAACCACCTCACGTCCGCCATGGTGGACAACGCCAACGTGATGGTCTCCTTCAAGGAGTACCCGCACACCGACGTGCTCGAACGCGGGCTGGAGCTGGTCGACATCTGCGCCGCGGCCGTGGAAGGCAAAGTCAAGCCGGTGGCCGCGATGGTCGACTGCGACATCATCGTCACCGTCCACACCTCGCGCGAGCCGGCGCGCAGCTTCGTGCAACGCATGCAGGCGCTCGAAGGCAAGGACGGCGTGCTCTCGGTCTCGCTCACGCACGGCTTCTCGTGGGGCGACGTGCCCGAGATGGGCACCAAGGTGCTGGTCTACACCGACGGCGACCAGGCCAAGGCGAATGCGCTGGCACGCCAGCTGGCCGACGAGGTCATCGCCATGCGCGACGGCCTCACCGTCAACTACCCCAGCATCGACGACTCGCTCGACGAGGCGCTGGCCTTCGACGGCGGCCCCGTGGTGCTGGCCGACGGCGCCGACAACCCCGGCGGCGGCGCGGCGAGCGACTCCACCTTCATCTTGCGCCGCATGCTCGAGCGCGGCATCACGAACGCAGCCCTGGGCCCGATGTGGGACCCGATCGCCGTGCGCATCGCCTTCGACGCCGGCGTGGGGGCGAAACTTCAGATGCGCATCGGCGGCAAGATCAGCCCGCTGTCGGGCGACCCGCTGGACCTCGAATGCACCGTGAAGGCGCTGCAGGAAGACCTGGTGATGACGGGCCTGTCGAACACGCCCACGGCCATGGGCGACTGCGCGCTGGTCGAGGTGAACGGCATCGACATCGTGCTGATCACGCGGCGCAACCAGGCCATGGGCACCGACCTGTTCACGCAGCTGGGCTGCGACCTGGCGGCCAAGAAGATCGTCGTGGTCAAGTCGTCGCAGCACTTCTACGCGTCGTACTCGCAGGTGGCCAAGCACGTGATCTACGCCGGCGCACCGGGCGCCGTGACGCTCGACCTCACCACCCTGCCGTACCGCAAGGCTCGCCTGCCGAAGTGGCCCATCGGCGTCGCCGCCTGAACTCCCTCTTCTTCTTTTTTGTTTCGCCCCACCGACCGGAGAACCGACGATGACCCGACGAACGCTTGCCGCCCTCGCTGCCCTGGCCCTTTCGGCCGCCAGCCTTCCCGCGCTCGCCCAGACGCCGCCCAAGACACTCAAGGTGGTGGCGCATGCCGACCTGAAGATCCTCGACCCGACCTTCACCACGGCCTACATCTCGCGCAACTTCGGCCACATGGTGTACGACACGCTGTTCGCGCAGGATGCGACCGGCAAGCCGCAGCCGCAGATGGTCGAGAAGTACACGACCTCCAAGGACGGCAAGCAGTGGAGCTTCACGCTGCGCCCCGGCCTGAAGTTCTCCGACGGGGCCGCCGTGACCTCGGCCGACGCCGTGGCCTCGCTGCAGCGCTGGGCGGCACGCGACAGCCTGGGCCGCGCCATGACGGCCGTCGGCGCCGAGTGGAAGGCCACCGACGCGCGCACGCTCACGCTCACGCTCAACGAGCCCTTCGGCATGGTGCTCGACGCGCTGGCCAAGCCCTCGGGCTTTCCGCCGGTGATCCTGCCCGAGCGCATCGCCAAGCTGCCGGCCACCGCGCCCCTCACCGAAGTCGTCGGCTCGGGGCCCTTCATCTTCAAGCGTGACGAATGGGTGCCGGGCAACAAGACGGTGTTCGTGCGCAACCCGAACTACGTGGCGCGCAGCGAACCGCCGAGCGGCCTGGCCGGCAGCAAGAAGACCAGCCTCGACCGCGTCGAATGGCTCTACCTGCCCGACGCCAACAGTGCGATCTCGGCGCTCAAGCGCGGCGAGGTCGACTACATCGAGCAGCTGGCGCCCGACTACATCGCGCCGCTGCGCACCGACAGCAACATCAAGATCGGCTCCGGCGGCGCCTACCAGGGCTTCCTGGTGATGAACCAGCTGCACCCGCCCTTCGACAACCCGAAGGTGCGCCAGGCGCTTCTGCAGGCCGTGAACCAGGAACGCTTCGTCGCGGCCATGGGCTTCCCGCTGGACATGCGCATGGCCTACTGCGCCACCTGGTTCATCTGCGGCAGCCCCAACGACACCTCGGCCGGCGCGGAGCCTTTCCGCAAGGCCGACGTCGCCAAGGCGAAGAAGATGCTCGCAGACGCCGGCTACAAGGGCGAGAAGGTGGTGCTGATGGTGCCCAGCGACGTGCCCTACCTCAACGCCGAGGCGCTGATGGCCGCGCAGACCATGAAGAGCATCGGCCTGAACGTCGATGCGCAGACCATGGACTGGGCCTCCATCGGTGCGCGCCGCGCCAAGCGCGATGCGGCCGACGCCGGCGGCTGGAACATGTACGTCACGGTGGCCGGCGAGTTCGACGTGAACTCGCCCATCAGCAACGCCTACCTGGGCGCGGCCTGCGGCAACACGCTGCCCGGCTGGCCCTGCGACAAGAAACTCGACGAGCTGCGCACCGCCTGGCTGAAGGAAACCGTGCCGGCCAAGCGCAAGGAACTGCTCGACGCCTTCCAGTCGCGCGCCTACGAGGCCGTGCCGTACATCAACGCCGGCCAGTACTCGGCCGCATTCGCGGCGCGCGCCAGCATCAAGGGGCTGGACAAGATGTGGGCCGGCATGCCCACCGTCTGGGTGCTCGACAAGTAAGCCACGCGCACCGCCATGGGCTACATCGTTCGACGCTTTCTTTCCACGCTGCCGGTGATGGCGGTGGTGGCCGTGGTGGTGTTCCTGCTGATCCACCTGTCGCCCGGCGATCCGGCCGCGCTCATCGCGGGCGACCTCGCCACCACCGAGGACATCGACAAGCTGCGCGCCGCGCTCGGCCTGAACCTGCCGCTGTGGCAGCAGTTCGGGCTGTGGATCGGCAAGATCTTCACCGGCGACCTGGGCACCTCGATCTTCACGCAGGTGCCGGTGACGCAGCTGCTCGGCCAGCGGCTGGAGCCCACGGTGTCGATCGCGGCGCTGACCATGCTCATCACGCTGGTGACGGCCGTGCCGCTGGGCACGCTCGCGGCCTACTGCGCGGGCACCTGGATCGACCGCCTCGTGATGCTGTTCGCGGTGCTGGCCTTCTCGGTGCCTGTGTTCCTCGTCGGCTACCTGCTGGTCTACACCTTCGCGGTGCAGCTGCCATGGTTTCCGGTGCAGGGCTACGTGAACTTCTCCGAAGGCCCCGGCGCCTGGCTGCGCGCGCTGGTGCTGCCCTGCGTGAACCTGGCGCTGGTGTACATCGCGCTGGTGACGCGCATGACGCGCGCCACCGTGCTCGAGGTGCTGCACGAGGACTACATCCGCACCGCGCGCGCCAAGGGCCTGGGCGTGCTGCCGGTGCTGGGCCATGCGCTGCGCAACGCGGCCATTCCCATCGCCACCACCATCGGCGCGGGCATCGCGCTGCTGATCGGCGGCGTGGTGGTCACCGAGACGGTGTTCGCCATTCCGGGTGTGGGCCGGCTGGTGATCGATTCGGTGCAGCGCCACGACTACCCGGTGATCCAGAGCGTGCTGCTGCTGTCGGCGGGCGTGTACGTGCTGATCAACCTCCTGATCGATTTGAGCTACCGCCTGTTCGATCCGCGCATCCAGTACTAGAACAAAGAACGAGCCCCACGACGCCATGTCCACTGCCCTGCCCTTGCGCGAGGCCGATGCGCCGGTGCCCGCCGATGCCGCCGCTGCTTCCGCCGAAGACGCCCCTTTCGTACCGCCGCGCTGGCGCTGGGTGCGCAAGCACCCGACGCTGATCGTCGGCGCGCTGCTGCTCATCGCGGTGGCCGCGCTGTCCATCGCCGCGCCCTGGATCGCCACGCACGACCCGCAAGACATCGACCCGCTCGCACGCATGCAGACGGCCTCGGCCGAGCACTGGTTCGGCACCGACGCGCTGGGCCGCGACGTGTTCAGCCGCGCCGTGTGGGGCGGTCGCGTGTCGATGATCGTCGGCGCCTCGGTGGCCGTGCTCGCCACCTTCTTCGGCATCGCGCTGGGCCTGGTGTCGGGCTTCGTGCGCTGGGCCGACGGCCCGATCATGCGGATGATGGACGGGCTCATGGCCATCCCCGGCATCCTGCTGGCCATCGCGCTCATGGCCGTGACGCGCGCCAGCCTCACCACCGTGATCATCGCCATCACCGTGCCCGAGATTCCGCGCGTGGTGCGGCTGGTGCGCTCGCTGGCGCTCACGCTGCGCGAGCAGCTGTTCGTGGAGGCCGCGCACGCGGTGGGCACGCGGCTGCCGGTGATCCTCGTGCGGCACGTGCTGCCGAACATCGTGGCGCCGCTGGTGGTGCAGGCCACCTTCGTGGCCGCCGCCGCCGTGCTCACCGAGGCCGCGCTGTCCTTCCTCGGCGTGGGCGTGCCTTCGCAGACGCCGAGCTGGGGGAACATGATGGCCGAGGGCCGCAACTTCGTGACCGTGGCGTTCCACATCATCCTGTACCCGGGCCTGCTGCTGGCGGCCACGGTGCTCGCCATCAACCTGCTCGGCGACGGCCTGCGCGATGCGCTCGACCCGCGCCTGGCGCGGCAGCTGTGAAGAGGAACGCGCCATGACCATTCCCATGTCCCAGGCCACCCTCGCTCCCGGCGAGCCCTTGCTCGAGGTCGACAACCTGCGCACCTACTTCAGCACGCTCGCGGGCACCGTGCGCTCGGTCGACGGCGTGTCGTACACCGTGCGCGCGGGCCGCACGCTCGGCGTGGTCGGCGAATCGGGCTGCGGCAAGAGCGTGACGGCGCTCTCGATCCTGCGGCTGGTGCCCACGCCGCCCGGTCGCCACATGGGCGCGGTGCGCCTGCGCGGCACCGACCTGATGCAGCTGAGCGAACGCGAGATGCGGCAGATCCGCGGCAACCGCATCTCGATGATCTTCCAGGAGCCGATGACCTCTCTGAACCCGGTGCTCACCGTGGGCCGGCAGATCGCCGAGACGGTGCAGCTGCACCAGAAAGCCAGCCGCGCCGAGGCGCTGCAGCGCGCGGTCGAGATGCTGCGGCTGGTGCAGATTCCCGAGCCCGAGCGGCGCGTGAACGAGTACCCGCACCAGCTCTCGGGCGGCATGCGCCAGCGCGTGATGATCGCGCTGGCCCTGGCCTGCAACCCCGAGGTGCTGATCGCCGACGAGCCCACCACCGCGCTCGACGTGACCATCCAGGCGCAGATCCTCGACCTCATCAAGCGCCTGCAGAAGGAGCTGGGCATGGGCGTGGTGATGATCACGCACGACCTGGGCGTGGTGGCCGAGAGCTGCGACCGCGTCGTCGTCATGTACGCCGGCAAGAAGGTGGAAGAGGCCGACGTGGTCGACCTGTTCGACCGCCCGCTGCACCCCTACACCCGCGCGCTGATGGCCTCGATGCCCGCCATGAGCACCTCGAGCGCGCGGCTGCATGAGATTCCGGGCATGGTGCCCGCCGCGCACGAACTCGGGCGCGGCTGCGCCTTTGCCGCGCGCTGTGCGCAGGCACGCGAGCGCTGCCGCCGCGAGACACCGCCGCTCTCGACGCAGGGCGACGGGCACGTGGTCGCCTGCTTCGCGGTGCAAGAGCAATGGACCGACGAGGCTGCCGAGGTGAGCGCATGACGACGACAACGACAACATCCGCCCAGGCACCGCTCCTGCAGGTGCGCGAACTGCGCAAGCACTACACCTCGCCACGGCGCTGGCTGCGACCGACCAAGCCCGCGATCCAGGCGGTCGACGGCGTGTCGTTCAACGTCGGGCACGGCGAAACGCTGTCGCTGGTCGGCGAGTCGGGCTGCGGCAAGACCACCACGGCCAAGTCGGTGATGCGGCTGGTCGAGCCCACCTCGGGCTCGGTGCGGCTGAACGGCGAAGAGCTGCTGACCCTGCCCGCGAACGCGATGCGCCAGCGCCGACGCGACCTGCAGATCATCTTCCAGGACCCCTACGCCTCGCTGAACCCGCGCCTCACGGCCGGCGACATCGTGGCCGAGCCGCTGCGCAACTTCGGCGACGTGTCGGTGGTCGAGCGCCGCGAGCGCGTGCAGTGGCTGTTCTCGCGCGTGGGCCTGCGGCCCGAGGCGGCGAAGAAGTTTCCGCACGAGTTCTCGGGCGGCCAGCGCCAGCGCTTGGGCATTGCGCGCGCGCTGGCACTGAACCCCAAGCTCATCGTCTGCGACGAGCCCGTGTCGGCGCTCGACGTGTCGGTGCAGGCGCAGGTGGTCAACCTGCTGATGGACCTGCAGGCCGAGTTCGGCATCGCCTACCTGTTCGTGGCGCACGACCTGGCCGTGGTGCGCCACATCAGCCACCGCGTGGCCGTGATGTACCTCGGCCACATCGTGGAGATCGCCGACCGCGACACGCTGTTCTCGGCGCCGCGCCATCCGTACACCGAGATCCTGCTGTCGGCCGTGCCCGTGCCCAACCCGCGCACGCCCGCACGCCGCCTGCTGCTGCAGGGCGATCCGCCGAGCCCGGCCAACCCGCCCTCGGGCTGCCGCTTTCACACGCGCTGCCCGATGGCGCAGGCCGTGTGCAAGGAGAAGACGCCCGAACTGACGGAGCGCCCTTCGTCTTCCCAGGGCGGCCATTGGGTCGCCTGCCACTTCCGTTGAAAGCATTGCCCTCATGACCGACAAGACACCCCACTACGACCTCTTGATCCACGGCGGCACCGTGATCGACGGCACCAAGGCCCCGCGCTTCGACGCCGACGTGGGCATCGTCAATGGCCGCATCGCCGCCATCGGCAAGCTCGCGGGCCACACGGCCGACCAGACGCTCGACGCCACCGGCCGCATCGTCGCACCGGGCTTCATCGACTCGCACACGCACGACGACCAGGCCGTGCTGTCGCACGCGCAGATGCCCTTCAAGGTGTCGCAGGGCGTGACCACCGTGGTGGCGGGCAACTGCGGCATCAGCGCCGCGCCGCTGCGCGCCGACATGGACCTGCCCATGCCGCTGAGCCTGCTCGAGACGCCGCCGGAAGACCGCTTCACGACGTTTGCGGCCTACCTCGACGCGCTGCGCGCCACGCCCTCGTCGGTCAACGTGGCGGCGATGGTCGGCCACTCGACCCTGCGCGCCGTGACCATGTCCGACCTCGACCGCCCCGCCACCGACAAGGAGATCGCCGCCATGCAGGCGCTGGTCGAAGAAGCCATGCAGGCCGGCGCCATCGGCCTGTCGACCGGCACCTTCTACCCGCCGGCCGTGAAGGCGACCACCGAGGAGATCATCGAGGTCGGCCGCCCGCTCACGGCTCGCAAGGCGCTGTACGTGACGCACATGCGCGACGAGAGCGACCACGTGATGGAGTCACTCGAAGAAACCTTCCACATCGGCCGCGCGCTCGACATCCCGGTGGTGGTGTCGCACCACAAGGTGCAGAACACGCAGAACTTCGGCAAGACCAAGGTCACGCTGCCCTTCATCCAGGAAGCGATGAAGCACCAGTGCATCGGGCTCGACTGCTACCCGTACACCGCGGGCTCCACCATGATCCGCACCGACCGCGGAATGATGGACGGGCGCGTGCTCATCGCCTCCAGCGTGCCGCACCCCGAATGCGCGGGCCGCGACCTGAAGGACATCGCGGCCGAATGGGGCGTGTCGGGCGAAGAGGCCGCACTGCGCCTGTCGCCCGGCAGCGCCATCTATTTCATGATGGACGAGGACGACGTGCAGCGCGTGCTCGCCTTCGACGAAACCATGATCGGCTCCGACGGCATTCCGCTGGGCGACAAGCCGCACCCGCGCCTGTGGGGCACCTTCCCGCGCGTGCTGGGGCACTACAGCCGCGACGTGGGCCTGTTCCCGCTGGAGACGGCGGTCTGGAAGATGACCGGGCTCACGGCACGCAACTTCGGCCTGCACGAACGCGGCGCGCTCAATGTCGGGCACCACGCCGACGTGGTGGTCTTCAATGCCGCCACCGTGCGCGACACCGCGAACTACGAAACACCGACCGAGCCCGCCGAAGGCATCGACGCGGTGATCGTGAACGGCGCCGTCACCTGGCGCCATGGCGTGCACAGCGGGGCGCGCAACGGGCAGGTGATCACTCGGCGCGACGCGCAAGCGAACTGACCCCTTCCAGAGCTACCGTGGAACCGGCTTTGCCGGGCCACCGGTATCGCCCCCGGCAAGGGGGTTGGCGAAGCGACACGAAGTGTCGCGCAGCCTGGAGGAGCAGCTAATCCGGCGCGTTCATCACGCGGTCGAACTCTTCGTCGGCCGGCACGTTGTCGGCATCGAGCTCGCTGGCATCGGTGAGGTCGATGCCCGTTTCGTCCGACAGGTCGTCGGACGCATCGGCTTCGAGTTCATCGAAGTCGTCGGCAGGCGTGCTGTCGTCATCGTCGTCTTCGGACGACGAGGCGGTGCGCGCGGTGGCATCGGCGTGGGGCGTCATGATCGAATTCCTCGGCAGATGAGTAAACGGCCCTCTATGGTGCGCCTGTTTTGCCCCTTGCGGTGGATCGACGGGCTGACGTCGGTGTCGGAAAGTTTCCCGTCTCCCGAGGCCGACGACACTCGTTGTCGTCAGTCCTTGTGGACGTGGCCGTGCTCGCCGTGCCCTTCATCATGGCCGTGTTCGTGGCCATGCTCGCCGTGCGCCAACCGGCTCACGAGCGTGACCAGCAGGATGCCCGCGGCGAGCCACGCGATCTGCGCCGCGGTCTGGCGCGCGGGCAGGCGTTTCTGCAGCTGCGGAATCAGGTCGGCCAGTGCCACGTAGACGAAGCTGCTGCCCGCCAGCACCAGGAAGTACGGCAGCCAGCCATGCAGCTGGTCGACCAGCCACCAGCCCGCGATGCCGCCGAGCATGGTCATCGTGCCCGCGAGCGACACCTTCACCAGCGCCGCGCGCGAATTGGCCGAGCTCTGGCGCAGCACGACGAGGTCGCCGATGTGGTGCGGCACTTCGTGCGCGAGCACGGCCAGCGCGGCCACGAGGCCCAGGCGGATGTCGGCGACGAAGGCCGAGGCGATCAGGATGCCGTCGCCGAAGCAATGCACGCTGTCGCCGGTGAGCACGGCCCAGCCGCCGCCGCCCGTGGGGGGTGCGTGGTGGTGATGAGCGTGCGAATGGTCGTGATGATCATGGCCGTGGTGGTCGTGCGCGCCCTCTTTCGCCGGTGCGGCATCGCCATGGTGGTGCTCATGCCCGTGGTGCCACAGCTCGGCCTTGTCGAGCAGGAAGAAGAACACCAGCCCGAACAGCAGCACCGCAAACAGCAGCGCGGGCTCGATGCGGCTTTCGAAGGCCTCGGGCAGCAGGTGCATGAAGGCCGTGGCCAGCAACGCGCCGGCCGCCAGGCTCAGCAGGTGCTGCGGGTTCACGCCGCCGCCGCCGCTGCGCACGCCCACGCGCAGCAACAGGGCCGCGAGCCAGACGCTTCCGATGCCGGCGACCAGGGTCGCCACGAGAATTACTATCAAATTCATAGCTGCTTGCGCAAATGGGACGGCCGTTATGACCTTGTTCCGTTCATAAAAAGAGAAAGGCCGTCACTTCGGACGGCCTTCGGCGGAGGGTGGCTACGGGCGCCGTCTTCGGTCAGGCGACACCATTGGCTTTGAACCAGGCCGTGGCACGCTGCCAGCCGTCGTCCGCGGCGCTCTTGAGGTAGCTGGGGCGGTAGTCGGCGTGGAACGCGTGGCCTGCTTCGGGGTACACGACGAAGCTCGATGCCTTGGCCGCTGCAGTTCCAGTGGCCAGAGCAGCTTTCATCTTATCAACCGTGTCAAGGGGGATGCCCTGGTCTTTTCCGCCGTACAGGCCGAGCACCGGCGCCTGCAGGCTGGCGGCGATGTCGACGGGGTGTTTCGGCTGCAATTCGCTGGCCTGCCCGACCAGCCGGCCGTACCAGGCCACGCCGGCCTTGACCTTGCCCGTGGCCGCATACAGCCACACGATGCGCCCGCCCCAGCAGAAGCCGGTGATGCCGGCCTTGCCGGTGTCGCCGCCATTGGCCTTGGCCCAGGCCAGCGCGCCGTCGAGGTCGGCCATGACCTGCGCGTCGGGCACCTTGGTGACGACCTCGGCCTGCAGCTTGGGAATGTCGGTGTAGCCGCGCGGATCGCCCTGGCGCGCGTACAGCTCGGGCGCAATGGCCAGGTAGCCCAGCTCGGCGAAGCGGCGGCAGGTGTCGGCGATGTACTCGTGCACGCCGAAGATTTCCTGGATCACCAGCACCACCGGCAGCCCGGTCTTGCCGGCCGGCGCCGCGGCATAGGCGGGCACCTCGAAGCCGTTCACGGTGTACTTGATGGGGCCGGCCTTCAGGCCTTCGGCCGGGGTCGAGATGGCCGTCTGCGCGGCCACCGGCAGCACGGCGGCGGCGTAGCCGACACCGAGGGCGGCCTTGAGCGCGGTGCGGCGCGTGGCCCCCTGCTCGGTGCTGTCGCCGGGGCGCAGCGAATCGAATTCGGAACGGTTGTCGTCGAAGGAGGTCATGCACGGGCTCCGGTTGAATCGTCTGACAAGGGGGTGTGGCGTAGAAAAACGCACGCCGCAATGTAGGCGAAATCGGGCCGGGCCGTGTGACCGGACCGTAAAGCAGCCGGGCCGCTTCGGGCTGCGGCTACGTGCCGTAGGCCCGCCGTGCCAGCGCCTCGGCCAGCACCTGCGCCGGATCGACGAGGCGCAGCCCCGCCACCGCGGCCGAGCCCTGCAGGCCCAGCGGAACCTCGGTGCAGCCCATGATGATCGTGACCGGGCCGTGCCGCTCGGCCAGCCGCAGCGCGACCTCGGAGAAGCAGCGTTCGGCCAGCGGCAGGTTGCCAGCCTTCACGCCGTCGAAGATCCCGCGCATGATGGTCTGGCGCTCGTCGGCCGACGGCACGTGGCAGCCCAGGCCGGCCTCGGCCAGCGCCTCTTCATACAGCCGCACGCGGTAGGTGCCTTCGGTGGCCATCAGCGCCACCTCGGTCGCGCCTTGTGCGGCCAGTTGCCGTGCAGTTTCGCGCGCCATGTGCAGCAGCTCGACCTGCGGAAAGCGTTCCTGCAGGTTGGCGTGCCACGCATGCGCCGTGTTGCAGGCGATGGCCACGGCACGGCTGCCCAGCGCGGCCAGCCGGCCCAGCGCCTGCAGCATCGGTTCGAGCGGCTGGTGCGCGCCCTGCGCGTCGGAGGCCAGCGCGCCGGTGCGGTCGGGCACCGGCACCTGCGCCAGCCAGTGCTCGGGAAAGGACTGGTCGCGCACCGGCTCGCCGCGCGCACGCATCTGCTGCGCGCAGGCCTGCACGAAGAGCCGGACGAAGTCGGCGCCCGCCGCGGGGCCCATGCCCCCGAGGATGCCGACGACCTGTGTGGCTGCGACCATGTCTTTTCTCTTTCGCTCTCTCTGTGCGATCAGGTCGCTGGTTTGTCGCTGAAGGCTTTCAGGTTTTCCTTCAGCTGGTCGCTCATCGGCAGATTCAGCGGCACGTTCTTCGGCGGGATCGGCTGCATGAACCACTTGGTGTAGAGCTTCTCGAACTCGCCGCTCTTCATCATCGCGGTGAAGGTGTCGTCCACCAGCTTCTTGAAGGCCGGGTCGTCCTTGGGCAGCATGCAGGCGTAGGGCTCGACCTGCAGCGACTCGCCCACCACTTCGTAGTCGGCCGGGTTCTTCGAGTTGGCGATGAGGCCGAACAGCAGGATGTCGTCCATGGCGAAGGCCACGGCGCGGTCGCTCTCGACCAGCAGGAACGCGTCGGCGTGGTCCTTGCCGAGCACGATGTTCATGTCGAGGTTCTTCTCGGTGTTGTACTTGCGCATGACCAGCGCGTTGGTGGTGCCGGTGGTGCTGGCCACGGTCTTCTTCGCGAGGTCGGCGTAGTCCTTGATCTTGGAGGACTTCTTCGTCAGCAGGCGCGTGCCCGTGTAGAAGTGGTTCACCGCAAAAGCCACGTCCTTGCCACGCGCGGTGTTGTTGGTGGTGGAGCCGCACTCCAGGTCGATGGTGCCGTTGGTGATCAGCGGGATGCGGTTCTGCGAGGTGACCGCCATCAGCGAGACCTGCAGGTTGGGCTTGTTCAACTTCTTCTTCACCGCCTCGACCACGGCGTTGGAGAGTTCCACCGAGAACCCGATCGGCTTGTTCGGGCCGTCCAGGTAGCTGAAGGGCACCGACGACTCGCGGTAGGCGAGCGAGATCTTGCCGGACTCGGCGATCTTGGCGAGCGTGTCGGCAGCCTGCGCGGCCGGTGCAGTGAAGAGGACCGCGGCAGCCAGGGACGCCATCAAAACGGAGAGTTTCATTCGAGCCTTCATCGGTTGGATTGAACAGACAACCAGTGTAAGAAGGAGTGACACATCGGGACAATTCCAATTAACCCCGGGGTCATGCCCAAAGGTTATGGGCTGGGTTCTTTTGGCATTTCCGGGCACGGCGAGGGGCCTCTACAGTCGCACGCTGTCTCTTCTGTTCCCTTTCTTCTTCACTTCCGGAAAGTTGCCTCCATGCATGTGTGCGTGCTCGGCGCCGGCATCGTGGGCCTGGCGACCGCCTGGCAACTCGAGCGCCAGGGCCACCAGGTCACGGTGATCGACCGCGCGGCGCCCGGCGCGGGTGCCAGCGGCGGCAACGGCGCGCAGCTGAGCTACTCGTACGTGCAGCCGCTGGCCGATCCGTCGATCTGGACGCAGCTGCCCAAGCTGCTGTTCTCCCCCACCTCGCCGCTGAAGCTGCGCCCGCAGCTCGACCCGCTGCAATGGCGCTGGGGCCTGGCCTTCCTGGCCGCATGCAACGCCGCGACCTCGCGCGACACCACCGCGCAGCTGCTCGCGCTGGCGGCCGCGAGCCGCACCGGCTTCGAGGCCATGCAGGCCGACATCGCGCCCGACTGCGACTTCTCCGCCACCGGCAAGCTGGTGCTCTATGCCAGCGCCGCCTCGCTGGCCGGTGCGCGCGCGCAGGTCGAGTTGCAGCGCACGCTGGGCAGCGAGCAGCGCATCGTCACGCCCGACGAGTGCGTGGCCATCGAGCCCGCGCTCGCGGACTACCGCGGCCAGATGGCGGGTGCGGTCCACACGCCGAGCGAGTGCGCGGCCGACTGCCTCAAGGTGTGCGCCGAGCTGATGCGCGCACTGAGCGCGCGCGGCGTGCGCTTCATGCTCGGTGCCGATGTGCACGGCTTTGCGCGCAGCGAGGGCCGTGTCGCCGCCGCGCAGACCAGTGAAGGCGACATCGAAGCCGATGCCTTCGTGATGGCGCTGGGCTCGGCCTCGCACAAGCTCGGTCGCGCGCTCGGCGCCTACCTGCCGGTGTACCCGCTCAAGGGCTACAGCATCACGGTCGACGTCGACCCCGCGCCCGGCGCGGCGCCGCGCGTGAACGTGACCGACAGCGCGCGCAAGGTCGTCTTCGCGCGCATCGGCTCGCGCCTGCGCGTGGCCGGCATGGCCGAGCTCGTGGGACACGACGCAAGCATTCCGGCCACGCGCATCGAGACGCTGGCCGACGCCACGCGCGCCGTGTTCCCGCGCGCCAGCCGGCTGGCCGAGCTGCATCCCTGGACCGGCATGCGCCCCGCCACGCCGAAGGGCCTGCCGATCATCGGGCGGCTGCCGCATGCGCCGTCGAACATGCTGTTCAACACCGGCCACGGCGCGCTGGGTTTCACGCTGGCCTTCGGCTCGGCGCAGCGGATCGCGCAGGCGCTGGACGCGGGCCCGTCGCGCTTTTGAGCTTGCGACCGAGGCGCCGCCATCCGATCACCACGCCGGTCAGGCTCAGCAGCGCACCGCCCGCGCTGAGCGCGACCAGCAGCACGTCCCACAGCGGGCGGTGCGCGAGCAGCGGCAGCCAGTCCCAGCTGTGCAGCATCGCGAACAGCCAGCGGCTCAGGCGCCGCGTGCTGTCGCTGCGGCCGAGCACGGCGCCGGTCTGCGGATCGACATGGACCCAGGTGGCGTGCGTGTCGGCGAACACCACGCGCCAGACGGGCAGCGGCTTCTCGCTGCCGCCGGTCATGGTGTGCGCGTCGCGCGTGTAGTAGTGGCTGTCGTAGGCGGTGAGCACGTCGATGCGCGCGACCGCGTCGGGCAGCAGTTGCGCGACGGCGCTGCGCAGCGCCTCCGGGTCGATCTGTTGCGGCTGCGCGCTGGCCGCGTCGCGCACCAGCGGCCGGCCGCCGGCGGTGCTGGCCAGCACCAGCGTCTCCCCCGCCGCGCGCACCCAGCGCAATTCGCGGATGTCGCCGCGCGTGGAAGCCAGCAGTGCAGCGGGCGCCGCATCGCCAGCTTCTACGACGAGCGGCCCGCCCTGCATCGCCGCCATGCGCAATGCCGGCGCGCCGCTGTCGAACACGCGCCAGGGGTTCATCGACATCAGTCCGCTGAAGATCCACGTCAGCGTGACGAGCGCGAACAGCAGCCCGCTGATGTGATGCCAGCGCATCATGAAGCCCTGGTACGGCGAGTGCGAGCCGCTCTTGTAGGTGCGCCGGAAGCGCCAGCGCATCACGCCCACCACGGTGCCCGTGAGCGTGACGGCGATGCCGACGATCGACAGCCAGTTGACGATGTCGGCCCAGTAGCGGTCCAGGCCCGTGCCGCGCAGCGGGTAGAGCCAGTGGATCCATGCGCCGGCGTAGTTCCACAGCCGCTCGGCGCGCGGTGCATCGCGCACCACCTCGCCGGTGCGGCCCGAGATGTACAGCCGCGTGGCCTGCGCATCGGCCAGGTCGACCACATGCAGCGGGCGGTGTGCGTCGAGCCCGCGCGAATGGGTGAAGGCGTCTTCGTCGATGGTGCCCCGGTATCGGAGCACCACGGCCTCGCCCCCATAGGCCTGCGCACTCACGAGCGCGCGGGCGCGGTCGACCTGGCGCAGCACGACGCCGGTCTGGGCATCGACGACGACCACGCCGCGCCCGGGCGGTGATCGACGCGCGCCGGGTTCGGCCGCGCTCGCCGGCACCGCGAGGTACACCGCCTGCCCGCCGCTGGCGACCGCGAGCCGCAATTCTTGCAACGGCCCCGCGATACCGGCCGCATCGAGCGCCTGCCGCGGCCCCAGCAAGGGCGCCTTCGCATCGAGCGCCGGCAGGTGCTGCAGACGCTCGGCTTCGGTGAGCTTGGGGTAGCCCACGTACATCATCACCACGCCCGAGACGAACCACATCGCGAAGAAGGCGCAGACGACCACGCCGAGCCAGCGGTGGACCAGGAACAACCAGCGTTTGGCATGCATGGCGGTGCTCCCTGGGTTCAGAAGCTCACGCGCACCGACACATCGGCCGTGCGCGGCGCGCCGAGGTAGGCGAAGCCGGCGCCGACGTTCGCGGCGTACACGCGGTCGGTCGCGTTGCGCACGCGGCCCACCACCGTGACGTTGCGGTTCACCTGCCAGCTCAGCCCGAGGTCGAGCAGCGTGTAGCCGGGCCAGTGCATCGTGTTGGCCGCATCGGCGTACACCTTGCCCACATGCCGCACGCCCGCCGTGGCCTGCAGGCGCGGCGTGATGGCGTACGACACCCAGAGGTTCGCGACCACCGCCGGCGTGTTGGTCGGCGTGCGGCCCGCGAGCGACACGCCGCCCTGGCGGAACTGCTCGTAGCGCGCATCGACGTAGGTGAGGTTGCCCTGCAGCGACCACTGCGGCGTGGGCTGCAGCCCGAGCGCCAGCTCCACGCCCTTGGACGACTGCTCGCCGACCAGCACCGTGAGCGTGCTGTTGTTCGGGTCTTGCGTCGCGATGTTCTTGCGGCGGATGCTGTAGGCCGCGAGCGTGGCCGTGCCCTTGCCCTGCCAGAAGTCGAGCTTGGTACCGACCTCGACCTGGCGGCCGGTGGTGAGCTCGCTGTTGTTGCGCACGTCGGCGAACGAGGCAGTCGAGAGCACGCCCGATGGCGGATCGGCCGCCGTGGCGTACTGCGCGTACAGGTTGGCGCCGGGCGCGAAGTCCCACACCAGGCCGATGCGGCCGGTGGTGGGCCGGTAGCCGCGATGGAAGGTGGCCGGGTTCGCCGCATCCACGGTGCGGCGGTTGACCAGGTCGAGGTCGATGCGCTCGTGGCGCAGCGCCGTCACGAGGTGCAGCGACGGCTGCAGCGCGGTGCGGTTCTCCAGATACAGCGCGGTGGTCCGCACCTTGTTGTCGCGGTCGGGGCGGAAACCGGGCGTCATGCCCGGCACGTCGAAGAAGCGCTCGGTGGCGAAGACATACGGATTCACCGTGCTCACGGTGCCGGGCAGGCTGTTGGGAAAACGCGTCTGCCGGTTCACGCTGAAGTCCAGCCCGAAGGACCAGTCGCTCTTGAGCCCGCCGAGCTGCCCCTTGTAGAGGCCCTCGACGCGGTTGCCCCACACGTCCTGGTCGTGCCGCTGCAGCAAGGCGCCCGAGCGGATGACGGCCGTGTTGCGCGCGTTGTAGCGGTAGTTCTCGACGTTGCGGTAGTCGCGCAGCGCGTCGTAGGCATAGAAGGTGTTCTTGAACTGCAGCACGTCGCTGGCCTGCCATTCGGTGACCGAGCGCAGCCACTGCACGCGCTGCGCGTAGAGGCCGTCGGCGCTGTTGTAGTTCTTGAAGCGTGTGCCGCGGTCGATGCGCATCTCGCCGCCCGCCGGGTTCAGCACGGGCGTGCCCCAGTAGGGCCGCGTGACGTCTTCGTCCTGGTATTCGTAGGCCAGCGTGTGCTTCAGGCCGCCGCCGAAGTCCGACAGCAGCGAGGCCGCGAGCTGCGTCGACTTGCTTGTGGTGCCGTCGGTCCAGCCGTTGGCGTCGCGGTGGTTCACGTCGATGCGCGCGTAGTGGCTGCCCGCGCCGCCGTCGCCGGCGATGCGGCGGTTCAATCCGAACGAAGCCTCTTTCAGGTTCTGCGTACCGACACGCAGCTGCGCTTCGGCGAAGTCGCTGCGCTCGGGCGTCTTGGTGATGTAGTTGATCGAGCCGCCCAGCGCACCCGAGCCGAACAGGAAGCTCGACGGGCCGCCGATGGCTTCGACGCGGTCGTAGATCCAGCTGTCGACCGGGCGGGCCGCGATCGAGTACTGCAGGTTGATGCCGTTGAACAGCTGCGCGATCGAGCCGCTGCCGAAGCCCCGGTAGCTCACGCCGACGTTGCCGGGCGCGTCGTGCGCGGTCACGCCGGGCACGGCGCGCAGCGCCTCCTGCGTGTTCTGCGCGCCGCGCGCATCGAGCACCGCGCGGTTCACCACCGTGACGGAAGCCGGCGTCTCGCGCGGCGTGAGGCCCAGGCGGCTCGCGGTGTCGGCGGGCGTGTCGAGGTCGAGCCGGCCGTTGGGGCGCGGGGCGTCGTCGGCCACTTCGATCAGGGGCAGCGACGACACGGCGGTCTGGGCTTGGACAGGCGAACTGACGGCGCCGAACAAGGCAAGCAGCCCCAAAGCGGGGGCACGGGAAAGGGTAGGCATGGCATCTCTCTTGCGGCGGCGCTGGCGAAAACAAATGGAGCGCAGCGCCGGCCGCACAACGACCGGAAACGCACCGCGCGGCCCGTCCAGGCGGCGTCAGGTGCAGGAACGACGAAACTCAGGAGAGATGCGTGGGCGGCGCTCGCGCCGGCGGCGGCGAGGCCGTGGCTGCCGCGAGGCGGGCAGCGGGAATCGATTGCAGCGCGCGGCCCAGCGGCAGCGGCGTGGGCAGCGTCACCTGCACGGTGGCAGGCGGCGGGCCGGAGACCATGCACAGCGGGCAGTCCATGACCGCCATGCCGACTTCGGCGGCGCCGTCGTCGCCCTGCACGATGAGCTTGACGGTGCCGGCAGCGGAACACACCAGCTCCATCGCCTGCGGGTTCACGAGCGGCGACGCGCCCGCGATCAACAGCGACGCCATGAACCACGCCAGCACCAGGCGGTGCATTGCGCAGAAGGTTCGAAGGGCGTGCATGGGCGCGGATTATGGCGTGCCCCGGCGGCGAGCGTCTGGATCGCCAACGGGCGCTGCGGGGCTTTGCCGTGTTCTTTCAGGGGGCCGGGACGAGCTTGAGCCCCACCATGCCCGCGAGGATGAGCCCGATGCACAGCAGCCGCATCGGCGCGGCCGAGTCGCCCAGCACCACGATGCCCACGATGGCGGTGCCCGCCGCGCCGATGCCGGTCCAGACCGCATAGCCCGTGCCCATCGGCAATGTGCGCATCGAGAACGCGAGCAGCACCACGCTCGACAGGCCGGCAGCAACGGTGAACAACGCCGGTACCAGCCGCGTGAAACCTTCGGACGACTTCATGGCGAAGGCGAACGCGATTTCCAGCAGCCCCGCGATGCCGAGCCAGACTCAGGCCATGCCGTTCAGGCCCTGGCGGCAGCGGCAGCCGTGGCGGCCGGCGTGGCGCGGAAGGTCACGCCGAAGCGGTTGAAGGCGTTCATCAGGCTGATCGCGTAGGTGAGATCGACCAGCTCCTTCTCACTGAACTCGGTGGTGGCCGCTTCATAGTCGGCATCGGGAACGCCCGTCTCGGCGACGCGCGTCACCGTTTCCGCCCAGGCGAGCGCCGCGCGTTCGCGTGCACTGAACACGGCGCCCGCGTCGTGCCACACGGGCACCAGCACCAGCTTGTCGACCGCGAGGCCGGCCTTGAGCAGGTCGCGCGAGTGCATGTCGATGCAGTAGGCGCAGCCGTTGATCTGCGACACCCGCAGGTAGACGAGATCGACCAGTTCCTTGGGCAGGCCGGTTTTCTGGACGGCGACGTGCACCCCGCCGAAAGCCTTGTAGACCTCGGGCGAAACTTTGGCGTAGTCGATGCGATGGCTCATGAGAAGTCCTTGTATGTGCTGATGGGGAAGGACTCGATCGTCGGCCATCTTGGCTCAGTCAAGAAGAGCCATGAACAGCCTTCGGTTCTAGGCCATGATTTCCCGGATCACATCAAGGCCAGGATGCGCCGACCCAACTTCTCGGCCGTGGCCCGGGAGTCGACGTTCGTGAAGTTGACGAGCAGCGCCGAGCTGCCTTTGCCGCTCTGCGTCCATTCCGACAGCGCCTCCGCGAACAGGCCTGCTTCGCGCATGCGCGCCACGAGCTTGCGGTCCGACTGGCGGCCCGCCAGCCGCAGGATCAGGTGCATGCCGCCGGGCAGCGCGTCGATGCGCACGTGCGTGCCCAGCACGCTCGCCAGGCCGGCGCTCGTCGCTTCGCGGCGCTCGGCGTAGAGCTTGCGCATGCGCTGGATGTGGCGCGCGAAGTGGCCCTCCTGGATGAACGCCGTGACGATCGACTGCGTGAGCTCGGGGCTGCCGCCGGCAAAGGTCTGGAGGATCTGTTCGAAGCGCTCGACCTGCGCCGGCGGCACCACGAGGTAGGCCAGCCGCAGGCTCGGAAAGAGCACCTTGCTGAAGGTGCCCGCATAGAGCACGCGCCCGTCGCGGTCCAGGCTCTTGAGGGCCGGCAGGGGGCGGCTCACGTAGCGGTACTCGCCGTCGTAGTCGTCCTCGACGATCCAGGCGTTGTGGCGCCCCGCCCAGTCCAGCAGCGCCATGCGCCGCTGGAGCGACAGCGACACGCCCAGCGGGCTCTGGTGCGCCGGCGTGACCACGGCCGCGCGCGCACGCGGCGCCGACTTGATGCCTTCGGCCACGACCATGCCCTCCGCGTCCACGGGCACCGGGACGGTCGCGATGTGCATCTGCGCGAACAGTTCGCGCGTGGGCGGGTAGCCCGGGTCTTCCAGCCACACGCGGTCGCCCGCCTTCAGCAACGCCAGGCCGATCAGTTCGATGGAGTGGCGGTAGCCCGAGGTCACGAACACCTGCGACGGGGCGCAGGTGATGCCCCGCGACACCTGCAGGTAGGCGGCGATTTCCGCGCGCAGCGCCGGCTGGCCGTAGACGGAGGGATGGGTCATGTCGAGCGGCTGCATGGCACGCACGCAGCGCGCGCCCAGCCGCGCCCAAATCTTTCGGGGGAACTCGTCCAGCGCGGGCAAGCCCATCTGGAACGGCAGGATCGATTGCGGGCGAAAGCCGATCGACGAGGTGGCGGGCTCGGGCGCAGGCTGTGTAACCGTCGCGGGCGTTCGCGGCTTGAGGCCCGGCGTCACGATGGTCCCGGCCTGGCCGCGGGCCTGGATATAGCCCTCCGCGGCCAGCAGCGAGTAAGCGGCGTCGATGGTGCCGCGGGCCAGGCCCAGCTCCTGGGTCAACGCGCGCGCCGAAGGGACGCGGTCGCCCGGCTTGAGCAAGCCACTGGCGATGGCGCTGCGCAAACGCTCGTAGATCTGGCGGTAGAAGGGCTCGGCCGCTGCGGGGTCCAGAGGCGAAAGGTTGCTGCTGGTCTTTGCGGCGGTCATGGCTTATGGGGCCCGCTCCGAAAGAACGCGCCGTGGTGATGACGCCAAATTATGGCCCAGCACCCATCTTCATTCATGGCTCTATGAACTAGGCCATGTGGTTCCTAGACTTCCTGTTTCACAAGCACCGAAGTCGTCACCATGAAGATCCTGCATGTCGTTTGCAGCCCCCGCGGGGAAGCCTCCGAGAGCCTTCGGCTCTCCCAACAAATCGTCGCGCGGCTGCTGGCGCGCGAACCGGACGCCACGCTGGTGCGCCGCGTGATCGGCGGCAACGCCCTGCCCCACATCGACGCGAACTACGCGCTGGCCCAGCATTCGGCCACCGCGCAGACCACGCAGGACGGCGCCGTGGCCCGGTCCGACGAACTGATCCGGGAGCTGGAAGCGTCGGATGTGGTGGTCATCGGCACGCCCATGCACAACCTGGGCGTGCCCTCCGCGTTGAAGGCGTGGATCGACCATGTCGTTCGGGCGCGCCGCACATTCCACACGGGCCCGGGCGGCAAGGTCGGCACGCTGCGCGACCGCCCGGTGTTCATCGCCATTGCCTCGGGCGGCAGGTTCACGGGCGAACACGCGCGCCAGCCGGATTTCCTGACGCCCTACCTCAGCGCCATCCTGGGCATGGTCGGACTGAAGGACCTGAGTTTCTTTGCCGTGCAGGGCACCGGCCTCGGTGAGCAGGCCGTCGCCGAAGCGCGCGCGCAGGCAGACCACGCGCTGCAAGCGCACTTCGCCGCGCGCGTCGGCTAGATCGCTTCCTGGATCGCCTGCTGCATGCAGCGCGTGATGCCGCGCACCGCCACCGAATCGGGCCGGCCCGCAAAGCGCAGCGCGCGCACCGGCACCGGAATGTGCGGCTCCAGCGTCAGCACCTCGACCTTGGCGCGGTCGGCCGAGCGCGCCGTGCAGCCGTCGACCAGTGCCACGCCCAGTCCATGGTGCGCCATGGCCAGCGCCGCGTGGTAGGTCTGCACCGTGACCACGGCCTGCTGGAAGCCCACGCCCGCCTGCCGGCAGGCCTGGCTCAGGCTGGTGCCGACCGGGTCGCGGCCGTCGAGGCCGATCACCGGGCGGTCGATGAGGTCGTGCAGTGCCACCGAGCCGTTGCGCACCAGCGCGCGCGGCAGCATGCCCTTGGGCGCCACGCACACCATGCGGCTGTCGGCCAGCGTCTCCTGCGTGAGCGAGGGGTGCACCGCGGGGCTGAAGGCGAAGCCCACGTCGGCCTCCTGCAAGAGCAGCGCCGACATGATCTGCGGCGAGTGCAGCGACTCGACCGTGATCGCGTAGCCCGGGTGCATCTCGCGAAAGGCCTTGAGCGCGCGCGGCAGGATTTCGTAGCTCAGCGCGAGCACGCTGAGGATGCGCAGCTCGCCCGTGTCGTTGCCCGCGCGCAGGTTCGCCGCCAACCGCTGCACCTCGTCGAGCTGCGCGAACAGCCGCTCGATGTGCGGGTACAGCGTGAGCGCCTCGGTGGTCGGCGTGAGCCGCCCCTTGGCGCGCTGGAACAGCGGAAAACCCAGCTGCAGCTCGGCATGCTGCAGCGTGCGGCTCACGGCCGGCTGCGTGATGTTGATGAGCCGCGCGGCCGCGCTCACGCTGCCCGCGAGCATGATCGCGTTGAAGACCTCGATGTGGCGCAGCCGCATGGCCGACAGCGGTCGGGGGCGGTCAGCGGACGGTGGTCTTGCCCGTCGCGATGTCCATCACCATGCGCACGCCCAGATAGAGACGCGGCTCGATGGAGTCGATCAGCACGTACTCCGCGTCGGCCGTGTGCGCGCCGAAGCCTTGCAGGCCAAAGCGCTCGATGACCGGCGCCTTGGTCTTGAGCGAAGCAAACGCCGCGTCGGTGCCGCCACCGGCGGCCTTGTCGTCGGCGCCCAACGGGCGGCCCAGCTCGTCCTTGTAGATGGCCTGCGCATGCTTGGCGAGCGCGCGCGACGCGTCGGTGGCCTCGAGCGGCGGACGGCGGCGTTCGAACTTCAGCTCGACCTTGGCGTCGGGCACCAGCTGCTTCTTCACGCGCTCGTTCACCTGCTGCTCGATGCGGTCGTAGTCGGCCACCTTGAGCACGCGCACGTCGGCGCCCGCCGTGGCGCTGGCCGGGATCACGTTGCGGTTGGTGCCCGACTTGGAGATGGTCCAGTTCATCTTCAGGCCCGTGGACGGGTCGGACAGGTCGCGCATCTGCAGGATCTGATGCGACAGCTCGTACAGCGCGTTCACGCCCAGCTCGGGCGCCGAGCCCGCGTGCGAGGCCTTGCCCGCCACGTTCAGCGTGACCGAGGCAATGCCCGCGGTGGCCAGCGAGAGCTTGTCGTCCTTGATGGACGCGCCCTCGAACGACAGCACGGCATCGTGCTCGCCGCCCAGCTTGGTGAGCAAGGCGCGCGAGCCGGGCGAGCTGATTTCCTCGTCGCCGTTGATCAGCACGGTGAGCGTGCCGTAGTCCTTGAACTTCAGCGCCTGCAGCATCGACACCAGGTGCGTGATGACGGCCACGCCCTGCTTGTCGTCGGCAATGCCCAGGCCGTAGGCCTTGTCGCCGTCGACGCGGAACGGCTGCTTGTTGAGCATGCCCACGGTGTAGACCGTGTCCATGTGCGCGATGAGCATGATCTTCTTCGTGCCCGTGCCCTTGAAGGTGGCGCGCACCACGCGGCCGATCTTCTCGGGCGTGTCTTCCATGCGGTAGGCGTCGGCGCTCGGGTCGATGAGCTCGACCTCGCCGCCCAGTGCCTTGAACTTGGCGGCGATGAGGTCGGAGATTTTCTCGAGGCCTTCGATGTCGCGGCTGCCCGACTCGATGGAGACCAGCTCCTTCAGCGTCTCGAGCAGGGCGGGCTTTTCCTTGGCGGCCAGCGCGGCGATGCGAGCATCGGGCGCAGCGGAAGCGGTGCCGAGGAAGGCCGCGCAGACGGCGGCAAGCAGGAAGGTGCGGGGCTGGAGTTTCATGGAGGTGCTTCTTCTTTCTTCGGGATGTCTCGTTGGGTCGTGCGAACGTGGATCAGCGGGGATCAGTGGGCCTTGTCCCAGTTGGGACCGACGCCGATCTCGGCGAGCAGCGGCACCTTGAGCGCCGCCACGCCGGCCATCAGGCGCGGGATTTCGGTGCGCACCCATTCGATCTCGGCCTCGGGCACTTCGAACACCAGTTCGTCGTGCACCTGCATGATCATCCTGGTGGCGCGCTTTTCTTCGTCAAGCACGTTCTGTACCTTGACCATGCTGAGCTTGATGAGGTCGGCGGCCGTGCCCTGCATCGGCGCGTTGATGGCCTGGCGCTCGGCCGCCTTCTTGCGGGGGCCGTTGCCGCCGTTGATCTCGCTCAGGTAGAGGCGCCGGCCGAACACGGTCTCGACATAGGTGTGCTCGCGCGCGAATTCGACGATCTGGTCCATGTAGGTCTTCACGCCCGGGTAGCGCGCAAAGTAGCGCTCGATGTACGAGGCCGCGGCCTTGGTCTCGATGCCCAGGTTCTTCGCCAGGCCGAAGCTGCTCATGCCGTAGATGAGGCCGAAGTTGATGACCTTGGCGTAGCGGCGCTGCTCGCTCGACACCTGGTCGGGCGTGGTGCCGAACACCTCGGCGGCCGTGGCGCGGTGCACGTCGACGCCATCGGTGAAGGCGCGCAGCAGCGACTCGTCGCCGCTGATGTGGGCCATGATGCGCAGCTCGATCTGCGAGTAGTCGGCGCTGGCGATCACGCTGCCCGCCGGTGCCACGAAGGCCTCGCGCACGCGCCGGCCTTCGGGCGTGCGGATCGGGATGTTCTGCAGGTTGGGGTCGTTGCTGCTCAGGCGGCCCGTGACGGCCACGGCCTGCGCATAGTGCGTGTGCACACGACCGGTGCGCGGGTTGGCGAGCTGGCCGAGCTTGTCGGTGTAGGTGCCCTTGAGCTTGGAAAGGCCGCGGTGCTCGAGGATCTTGGCGGGCAGCGGATAGTCTTCGGCCAGCTTCTCCAGCACTTCTTCGTCGGTGCTGGGTGCGCCGCTCGGCGTCTTCTTGACCACGGGCAGGCCCAGCTTGGTGAAGAAGATTTCGCCGATCTGCTTGGGCGAGCCGAGGTTGAAGGGCTGGCCCGCGATGTCGTAGGCCTCCTGCTCCAGCGCCATGATGCGCGTGCCCAGGTCGTGGCTCTGCGCGGCCAGCGTGGGTGCGTCGATCAGCACGCCGTTGCGTTCGATGCGGTACAGCGCCTCGCTCGAATCCATTTCGAGCTGGTAGATGTAGGCCAGCTTTTCTTCCTTCTGCAGCAGGGGCCAGAGCGTGCGGTGCACGTCGAGCGTCTGGTCGCTGTCTTCGCACGAGTACTCGGCGGCCTTGGCGATGTCGACCTGGCTGAACGAGATCTGGTGCGCGCCCTTGCCGCACAGGTCTTCGTAGGAGATGCCGCTGCGTCCCAGGTGGCGCTCGGCCAGGGACGACAGGCCGTGCGGCTTGTTCACTTCGAGCACGTAGCTTTGCAGCATGGTGTCGTGCGCGTAGCCCTGCACCTCGATGCCGTGGTTGGCGAACACGTGGCGGTCGTACTTGATGTGCTGGCCGAGCTTTTTCTTGTCGGCGTTCTCGAGCCAGGGCTTGAGCCTGGCGAGCACCTCGTCGATCGGCAGCTGCGCGGGCGCGTCGGGGTAGTTGTGCGTGAGCGGAATGTAGGCGGCTTCGCCCGGCGTGACGCTGAAGCTGATGCCCACGATCTGCGCGACCATTTCGTCGAGCGAGGTGGTCTCGGTATCGATGGCCGTGAGTTCGGCGGCCTCGAGCCTGGCGAGCCAGGCGTCGAACTGCGCCCACTCCATGATGGTGTCGTACTTCAGGTTGCTCGCGGGCGCGGCGGCCTCTTGCGCTTCCAGCTCGGAAGGCTCGTCGAACAGGCCGCCCTGGTCCCGGTCGGCCTTGGTGGCGGCCTTCTTCTTGGCGTTCTCTTCGATCAGCTCGGGCGGCACTTCCTGCGCTTCGAGCGACTTGACGAGGCTCTTGAAGCCGAACTTCTCGTAGAAGGGCTTCAGCTCGGCCGTCTGCGGCGCGCCGACGGGCAGGCCTTCGAGCGAGGGCAGGCCTTCGACAAAGCCGTTCAGGTCGCAGTCGGTGCGGATGGTGACGAGGCGCTTGCTCAGCGGCAGCTTGTCGAGCGACTGGCGCAGGTTCTCGCCAGCGGCGCCCTTCACTTCCGCGGCGCGTTCGACCAGCGCATCGAGCGAGCCGTATTCGAGCAGCCATTTCGCGGCCGTCTTGGGGCCGACCTTCGGCACGCCGGGCACGTTGTCGACCGTGTCGCCGATGAGCGTCTGGTAGTCGACCATGAGGCTGGGCGGGACGCCGAACTCGGCCGTCACGCCGGCGATGTCGCGTTTCTTGCCGTTCATCGTGTCGATGATGGTGATGTGCTCGTCGACCAGCTGGCTCAGGTCCTTGTCGCCGCTGGACACGATCACCTCGACGCCCTGCGCGGCCGCCACCTTGGCAAGCGTGCCGATCACGTCGTCGGCCTCGACCTCGGGCACGGTGATCACCGGCCAGCCGAGCAGCTTGACCACTTCGTGGATGGGGTCGATCTGGCTGCGCAGGTCGTCGGGCATCGGCGAGCGGTTGGCCTTGTACTCGGGGTACCAGTCGTCGCGGAAGGTCTTGCCGGGGGCGTCGAAGATGCAGGCCGCGTAGTCGGCGCGCACCTCGCGGCGCAGCGCGGTCATCATGTTGATCATGCCCCGGATCGCCCCGGTGGCCGGGCTCTTCGGGTCGCCGGGCACGGCGCGCAGATCGGGCATCGCGTGGAAGGCCCGGTACAGGTAGCTCGAGCCATCGACGAGCAGCAGCGTTTTCTTGTCGGTCATCGGGGCATTTTGCCGTGCCCGGACCGGCGCCCCGAACGACACCAGGGTCGGCTGGCGGCCGACACGCCGCCAGCGGGTGCACGCCTACAATCTGCGCATGCCTAGCTCCCCACTCCTGGTCGCCCGCCGCATCCTGCTGGCGCTGGCTTTCGCCACCCCCTTTGCCGCGCTTGCGCAGGCACCGGCCGCGCCCGCCGCCCAGCCGGCACCGGCGGAACCGCTACAAAATCAGGAGCAGGCCGACGGCCGGCGCAACCAGAAGGTCGAGCACCTCCACACGGAAGACAGCGGCGCCTCGGTCGACGAGGTGCGCTACGGTGGCCGCACGCAGAGCATCAACGTCAAGCCCAAGTCGAACATGCCCGGTTACGAAGTGCTGCCCAACGACGGCGGCAGCGCCCGCCCCGGTGCCAGCGGCGACGCGAACAGCGGCGGCAACGGCCCGCGTGTCTGGAACGTGCTGAAGTTCTGACCGTGACGCTGTCGTTCTCCTTCCTGCCCTCCCTCTTTTCTCCCGCAGCCGCCGTCCGGCGCTGAGCATCGCCATGGCAGTTTTTACCGAAGTCCAGTTCGGCGAGGCAGACGCGCTCGTCCAGCGCCTTGGCATGGGCGCCCTGCGCGAGCTGCGCGGCATCGAGGGCGGCATCGAGAACACCAACTACTTCGCCACCACCGAGTCGGGCGAGTTCGTGCTGACGCTGTTCGAGCGCCTGAGCGCCGAGCAGCTGCCGTACTACCTTTGCCTCATGAAGCACCTGGCCGGTGCCGGCCTGCCGGTGCCCGCGCCCGTGGCCGACCCGGCCGTGGCACCACCGACCGGCCATGCGCTGTCGATCCCCGCGCAGGCGCCCTGCGAGCTGCTGCACCGCGTGGCCGGCAAGCCCGCGGCGCTGGTGCAGAAGTTGTCGGGCCACAGCGAGCTGGCCCCCACGGCCGCCCACTGCGCCGAACTGGGCGCCATGCTGGCCCGCATGCACCTGGCCGGGCGCGACTACCCGCGCATCCAGCCGAACCTGCGCGGCCTGCCCTGGTGGAACGAGACCGCCCCGGTGGTGCTGCCCCACATGGACGAGGCGCAGTCGGCGCTGCTGCGCGCCGAGCTGGCCTACCAGAACCATGTCGCCGAATCGTCGGCCTATGCGGCGCTGCCGCGCGGCCCGGTGCATGCCGACATGTTCCGCGACAACGTGATGTTCGCGACCGGCGGCGAGCCCGACGCGCCGCCGCGCCTCACCGGCGTGTTCGACTTCTACTTCGCCGGCACCGACACCTGGCTGTTCGACCTGGCCGTGTGCCTGAACGACTGGGCCATCGACCTGGCCAGCGGCCGGCATGACGCCGCCCGCGCCGACGCCCTGCTCGCCGCCTACGAAGGCGTGCGCGCGCTGAACGCCTCCGAGCGCGCCCTGCTGCCCGCGATGCTGCGCGCCGCCGCGCTGCGCTTCTGGATCTCGCGCCTGTGGGACTTCCACCTGCCGCGCGAGGCCAGCATGCTCAAGCCCCACGACCCGACGCACTTCGAGCGCGTGCTGCGCGAGCGCGCCACCCACCCGCACGCCATCGCCCACGTCTTAGAGCCGGCGCTGGCAGCCTAAAGAAGGTGTGACCGAACCCGCCATGCCCGCTCATCCCGCCCAGACACACCCACTCTGCGTTGCAAATGCTCGCCATAGCCCAAGCTATGGCTGCGCTTTGCGCCTTGATTGGGCGCGTCTGGGCGGCCTGCTCGGCCACGCCGGATTCATTCACACCTTCTGACCCCCCACATGAAACTCCACCTCGTGCCGGCGCGCACCGGCTTCGACTGGGTCCGCCTCGGACTCAAGACCTTCTGGCGCCAACCGCTGGCCTTCATCTCGCTGTTCTTCCTGCTGATGGCGATGATCTCGACGGTGTCGATGCTGCCGCTGCTCGGCAGCGTGCTCGCGCCGATCCTGCTGCCCTTCATGACGCTGGGCCTCATGGTCGCGACCTCGGTGGCCGCGACCGACAACGCCGACGGCCTGGGCAACGCGGGCGACCAGGGCCGTCCCACGGGCTCGGCCATGTTCATCGCGGTGTTCGACGCCATGCGCACCGAATGGCGCTCGCTGGTGGTGCTGGGCGTGATCTCGGCCGTGTACTTCGTGCTGGCCGTCACGCTGACGGCGCTGGTCGACGGCGGCCAGCTCATGCGCGCCTACCTGCTCGACGAAGCGGTGACGCCCGAGGTCATGAAGAGCAGCGAGTTCCTCACCGCACGCACGCTGCTGATGTGCCTGAACCTGCCGCTGTCGCTGGCCATGTGGCACGCGCCCGCGCTGGTGCACTGGCACCGCGTGGAGCCGGTGAAGAGCGTCTTCTTCAGCATCGTCGCGCTGTTCCGCAACTTCGGCGCCTACGCGCTGTTCGGCCTGGCGTGGTTCGGCGTGTTCATGCTCGCGGGCATCGCCATCGGCCTGCTCGCCACCGTGCTGATCGGCGTCGGCGCCATGGGCTCCGACGGCGCGGCCCTGGCGATCGGCAACATCCTGATGATCGGCACGGCGCTGGTGCTGGCGGCCATGTCTCTGGCCTCGACCTGGTTCACCTTCCGCGACAGCTTCGACGCGAACTGAGCCCGCTCAGTCGGTTCCAGCCCTGTCCTTGCGCAGGCTCGCGAACAGCGACCACGCCATGCCTGCGAGCAACAGCAGGCCCACGCCCAGCGCCCCCCAGAGCCACCACTTGCGCGACGGATCGTGCGGCGCCGTCTTGGGAACCGGTGCGAGCGCGGCGGCTGCGACAGCGGCCTCGACCGCCGCCACCGGCAGCGTGACCGAAGCGCCGTCCGCCACGACAGGCTTGTCCGCCGCGTAACCCGGAATCAGCGTGGACAGCGCGAGCGGCGCACCTGGCACCGCCCCCTGGACCGCGCCCGTCTCGGGTGCCGCACGCCATGTGAGCGAGAACGGCGCGCCGCCCTGCGCAAGAAACACCAGCGTGCGCGGCGTGGCCCCCACGGCAATCGTCGGTGGCGTGGCGCCGAGCACGCTCACCGGACCGGCGGTGCGCAGGCGCAGGCGCGAATACACGGCGCCGTCGAGCGCCAGCACCGGTGAACGCGCCTCCCCGCCGGCTTGGGCGAGGCGATACACCACCGTGTCGAGCAGTGGTGCTTCGCCGGGTCCCGTCGGCAGCGGCGTCGCTCGACGTTGCTGGTGCCGCAGCGCATAAAGCGGGTTGCGCGGCACGAACTGCGTCGACGCCGCCGAAGCCGGCACGGCATCGACCAGGCCCGACACGCCGACCTGCGCCAGCGTGTTGATGTCGGCCAGGTCGATGCGCAGGCTCTGCACCGGCAGGCCGCGCGGCAGCGGGTAGTCGCAGTAATCCTCCGCGCAGCGCTCCGGCTTGAGCGCGCCGGACCATTCGATCGGCGCCACCGGCTCGACCTCCTGCACGCTGTCGATCTCCACCTTGGCCAGCGGCGCGCCCTGCTGCGGATCGCTCCAGCGCAGGCGCAGGAAACGCGTGCGCAGGTTGCCCAGCTCGACCGCCATGCGCTCGATGGCCTGGCCGCCGTGGGCCAGGCGCACCAGCTGCTCATCGCCGCCGACCGGGCGCCATTGCCGCAGGTCGTCGCTGGCTTCCAGCCGGAAGGCGAACAGGCCGCGCGCATCGGGCGCGACCTCGAAACGCGCCTGCAGCAGGCTGCCCTTGACCTGGCTCACGTCGATGAGCCACTGCGTCGCGTCGCTCGGCTTGGAGGCGGCCTTGCGGTCCAGCGCCAGCGAGCCGTCGGGGCGCACGGTGAAAGCCAGTGCGGTGTCGCCCGCTGCCGTGTTGCCGGGCAACGCGAAGATCGGCACTGCTTGCGAAGCCGTGCGCGGCGCTGCCGCCTCGTTGCGCAGCCAGGCGTAGGGCACTGCATGCCCCGCGGCGTTCTGCACCCGCAGGTCGCTGAGGTCGCCATGGGCGGCACGGCCGTAGATGGCGAGTGGCAACGTGAGCCGGTGATACGGCCCCGCGCCCTGCAGCGCGATGGGCGCGGAAGTGACCGGCTGCGCCTGTGCAGCGCCTGCCGCGGCCATCAGCGCGACAAGGACAACATGAATCGAACGACCGCTCATGCCGAACCTCCTTCGGCCGGCGCCGGCGCCGGCGTCGACTCCGCCTCTTCCTTCTTCGGCGGCACCGGCGCGAAGTACCCCACCAGCAGCAGCAGCGCGCCAACGGCAATGAACGACACGATGCGGAACAACCCTCCGCGGTCCGCCAGTTCGACGAAGAACAGCTCCAGCACCACGACGCCAAGCAGCGCAGCGCCCGCGATCCACAGCGTGCGCACCCGGCGCCCATGGCCGAGCACCATCGCGACCACGCCGCAGATCGCCCAGGTGATCGACAGCGCCGCCTGCGTGAGCCACGAGGCATAGAGCGCATCGAAACGCCATTCCACGCCTGCGTAGTGATGGCAGGTGCGCAGCACCATGCCGGTCAGCAGCGCGAGGCCGGTGAGGCCGACTGCGCCCTTCGCGACCATCGGCTGCACGCGCGCGAACGAGCCCTGCGGCAGCGCGCGCCACCAGAGCACCAGCGCGAACAGCACGAGCCATTGCGCGAGTTCGAGCGGATTGAGCAGCGGCACGTAAGGCAGCGGCGCCGCATCGCCGGGGCTCACGGCGTTGGTGACCCACACCCATGCGAGCAGGTACACCGCCACTGGCGTCGCAGCGAACTCCAGGTAGGCGCTGCGGTATTCGCTGAGCGGCCAGCGCTGCAGCAGCACGCGCGAGCGCAGCGCCCACAGCACGAGCGCCGGCACGAGGGCCCAGCCCAACAGTTGCCAGCTCGACCACTCGGCGCCGATGCGGCCGAGCTGCCACTGGCATTCGCGCGCCGCCAGCAGCAGGAAGAGCCAGAAGCCCGCGACGTGGAACGGCGTCAGCACCGAAGCGTCGAGCCAGCGCTTCTGCGCACGCAGCAGGCGCAGGTGCCACACGAGCGCCAGCGGCCAGGCGATCCAGCCGAGTGCGCTCGACGGCACGTAGAACAGCGTCGGCCCGCCGGCGATGCCGTAGGCGGCGATCAGGCCGAAGCCGGGCAGCGTGGCGATCGTCGCCTGGCCGAGCTGCGACCAGTTGCGCCGGTGCGCCACGAGCGCAGACAGCACGGAGGTCACGAGCACCACCGCCACGGCGGCCGCGGGCACGTGGCCCGCCAACGCGTGCAGGTTCAGCACCCGGACGCTTTCGTCCAGCATGCCGACCAGCCACCAGCCCAGGCCCCAGACCACCGGCGTCCACAGCACCGCAGGCCATGCGCACCACGCGTTCACCCAGCGCTTGCGCGCCGTGCCGACGGCCCCGGTTTCGCGCGGCCGTGCTTCATCGCGCAGCCAGTCGCCGGCCAGCAGCGCCGTGAGGCCCAGCACCACCGGCGTCCAGAAGCCCAGATGCCCGAACGCGGGACGCAGCGCGCGCATGTCGCCACTCGCCTCCGCCAGCACGATGAAGAGCACCGCCGAGACCGCATGCAGCACGCCGGCGAACGCCGCGAGCGGCAGGTGCGCCATGCGCAGCGCGACCCACAGCACGACGGTGGCGGTCAGCGGCCACAGCAGCGCGGCCTGGGTGAGGCTGATCTGGAACAGCATCGCCAAGTGCAGCAGGCCCACGCCCGCGATCACGCCCACCACATTGCCGAGCGACCACACGGGCTGCACGCCACGTGCCAGGGCCGCACGGTGCGCCTGCCGCATCGACCAGGCGGCGCTGCCGAGCACGCTGAGCGCAATGAGGCACGCAGCCGCGGCGCCTTGCCAGCCGCTTTCGAGCGCCTGCTTCGCATCGAGCCCGTCGCCTGCGCGATGCAGCGTGGCAATGAAGCCCGCCACCGCCAGCGCCTGCATGCCGAAGCTCACATGGGTGAGTGGCAGCAACGCGAAGCGCACGGCGACGGCGAAAGTGGCCGACGCAAGCACGGCCGTCGCAGCCGCAGCCCACGGCGGCGTGAACCACTGCCACAGCAGCAGCGTGAGCGCAGCCATGCCGAGCCACGGCAAGGCGCTGCCGACGATGGCTTCGAGGCTGTCGCCCTCGTCGAGCTTGGCGCGGCGCTGCATGGCCCACATCGCGAAGGCGCTGACGGCCACCAGCAGCGGGCCGATCACCGAGCCCTGCAGCAGCGGGTGCCCCGCCGCCCCATCCGGCTGCGTGGCTTCGAGCAGCTTCCACACGGCGCCCGCGAACACCAGGAACGAGAAGGCGCGCGCATAGACGCGTCCTTGCCGCGCGCCCAGCCAGTACATGCCGGCCGCTTCGACCGCCCACGCCGCGCCGGTCCACTGCCCTTCGAGGCCGAGCGGAATGGCGAGCGTGCCGAAGATCACGCCGACGATGGCGTAGGCCTCCGCCAGCAGCGCGAGCCCCTTGGGCTGCGTCGCGAACACCAGCCGGCCCATCACGAGATAGAAGGCCGCGAGTGCCATGGCAGAGAACGCGGCGCCGTAGTCCAACGGACGCATCAGCAGGTACTGCATGCCGAACGCGACCATCGGCGTGCCGAAGACGAGCGAGCTGTCGACACGGCCCGCGCGGCGCAACGTGTCGAGCGCGCGCGTGGCCAGCGGCTGCGCGGGCTGCACCGGCGCATCGAACAGCGTGCGCCGCGCAAAGAACAAACCGATGGCGGTGAACAGCAGGAAGAACACGATGAGGAACGGCTGCACGGTGCCGTACTGGTCGTCGGTGTAGTACTTGTGCGCCCAGCCGGCCGCCAGCGTGAAGGTGCCCACGAAGCCGATCAGGTTCAGCACGCGCCAGGCCTTGAACCACGCGATCAGCACGATGCCCACGTCGAGCACCAGCAGGTAGGTGAAGAGGCCCACCGGCTGGTTCGAGCCGGTCGATGCCAGCACCGGCGCCGCGAAGCCTTCGAGCGCGGCGACGATGGCCAGCACCGGCGCGTTCTGCAGCACGGCCAACGCGGCGCTGAGCACCGCCACGCCGAAGAGGAAGGCAAAGCCCACGCTGGCCGGCAGCAGGCCGCTGAGCTTCATGGCCGCGAGCGTCGTGAGATAGAAGACGCCGATGCCCGCGCCCTGCAGGATCAACGCATAGCCCGCGCGCTTGTGGCGCAGCAGCCAGCCCAGCACCAGCAGGCCCGCGCCCACCAGCGCGACCGCGGCGTAGCGCAGCTCGATCGGCACCGTGACGCGTTCGGCCGTGTAGCGCAGCAGGAAAGCCAGGCCAAGGAAAAGGATCAGCACGCCGAGCTTGACCAGCATGTTGCCGCCGAAGATCAGGTTGGCGATCGGCGCAGGCAGGCGGTCGCGCAGCGGGACCGGTGGTGGTGGCGGCGGAGGCGGCGGGGGTGGACGGCGGACCAGCGGCGGCACGGTGTCCGGTGCAGGGGCCGCGACGGTCTCCGGCGGACGTGGCGCGGCCGGTTTGTCGACCGCGGGAATGGCGGGTGCGGCTGGCGCTTGTGCAGCGAGCTCCTTGGCAACGACGGCCGGCCGCGGAACCTGCAGGGTCGAGATGCGGGGCCGCGCCATCTCGGCGGCGCGTGCGGTCGCCGGTTGACCCAGCGGCAATGACGGCGACTCGGCCGCCGGCGTGCTGGCCATCGAGGTGGCGAGGTCGCCGACCGACGTTGCTGCCGGGGCAACGGTCACCTCGCCCGCGCCCTGCGCAAGCCGGCGTTCCAGCTGGCCGACACGCGCCTCGAGTTCGGTCACCCGCTGCTGCAGCTTCAGCATGCCGTCTGCCGACGGCGTACCGGCAACGCGGCCGTCCGACAACGCGCCTTCAGCCTCGGTGCGCTGCGGCTCGTCCTTTTTCTTCTTGCCGAGCAGCTTCTGGAACACGAGCGCGCCGACAAGCGCGAGAAGCAACGCCATGGGCAGCGATTCGAGCATCGCCCCAATGAACAGGCCGGCCATCATGCCTACGAACCACATCCCTGACTCCCCTTGTTTTGGCGAGCCCGGAGTGTACGACTGCTACAGGAGAAAAGACGTTCTAACGCCCGGCCCGTCTTTGCAGTCAGCTACAAATTTTGTAGCAAATTCAAACAGGCGTGAGCTTCGCCACCGACAGCGCCAGCCACTTCACGCCGTGGCGCGCGAACTTCACCTGCGCCCGCGCGTCGTCGCCGGTGCCTTCGAGCGCGGTCACCGTGCCCTCGCCGAACTTGTTGTGGAACACCTGCATGCCTGAACGCAAACCGTGCGACGGCGCGGTCTTCTGCGGTGGCACGGGCGGGCTGGCGAAGGTGTCCTTGCCGGCGCTGCTGCCGCCACCACCGTAGCGGTTGCCGCCGCCCCCACCGTAGCCCCCGGCACCGCCACGCGTGCTGCCGTAGCCGCCGCCGTAACCGAAGGCCGAGGGCGCAAAGCCCTGGTTCTTCGGCGTGAGCCACTTGAGCGCACTTTCCGGCAGCTCGTCGAAGAAGCGGCTCTTGACGTTGTAGCGGGTCTGGCCGTGCAGCATGCGCGTCTGCGAATGGCTAAGGTACAGGCGCTTGCGTGCCCGCGTGATCGCCACGTACATCAGGCGCCGTTCTTCCTCGAGGCTCTCGAAATCGCTCATCGAGTTCTCGTGCGGGAACAGACCCTCTTCCATGCCGGTGATGAACACGCAGTCGAACTCCAGGCCCTTGGCGGCGTGCACGGTCATGAGCTGCACCGCGTCCTGGCCGGCCTGCGCCTGGTTGTCGCCCGACTCGAGTGCCGCATGCGTCAGGAAGGCCGCGAGCGGGCTCAGCGTTTCGCCGGTCTCGGCATCGGGTGCCAGCGGCTCGTCGAGCACCGGCCGGCTGGGGTCGAGCCCCTGGCTGGCGGGCGACTGGCGCAGTTCGTCGACCGGCAGCGCCACGGCATCGCGGCCGAAGCCTTCCTGCGTGACGAAGCTTTCGGCCGCGTTCACGAGTTCGTCCAAGTTCTCGAGGCGGTCGGCGCCTTCGCGATCGGCCTTGTAGTGTTCGACGAGGCCGCTGTGGTCGAGCACCAGCTCGATGATCTCGCGCAGGCTCACGCCTTGCGTCTGCTCGCGCAGCACGTCGATCTTGGCGACGAAGGCCGTGAGGTTCGAGCCGGCCTTGCCGCCGACCGCGCTCACCGCGTCGTGCAGCGAACGCCCGGCGGCGCGTGCCGCGTCCTGCAGGCTTTCGAGCGTGCGCGCGCCGATGCCGCGCGGCGGGAAATTGACGACGCGCAGGAAGCTGGTGTCGTCGTCCTTGTTCTCGAGCAGGCGCAGGTAGGCCAGCGCATGCTTGATTTCGGCGCGCTCGAAGAAGCGCAGGCCGCCGTACACGCGGTACGGCACCGAGGCGTTGAACAGCGCCGTTTCAATCACCCGGCTCTGCGCATTGCTGCGGTAGAGCACGGCCATTTCCTTGCGGTCGAAGCCGTCGCGCGCGAGCTGGCGCATTTCCTCGACCATCCACTGCGCCTCGGCGAGGTCGGTGGGCGATTCGTACACGCGCACCGGTTCGCCCGGCCCCTGCTCGGTGCGCAGGTTCTTGCCCAGGCGCTTCTTGTTGTGGCTGATGAGCTCGTTGGCCGAGTCGAGGATGTTGCTGTAGCTGCGGTAGTTCTGCTCCAGGATGATCTGGTGGCGCACGTCGAACTCGCGCACGAAGTCGGTCATGTTGCCCACGCGCGCACCGCGGAAGGCGTAGATGCTCTGGTCGTCGTCGCCCACGGCGATCACGCTGTTGTGCTCGCCCGGCGTGAAGTGGCCGCCGGCCGCCGTGTGGCCCGAGAGCATCTTCAGCCACGCGTACTGCAGGCGGTTGGTGTCCTGGAACTCGTCGACCATGATGTGACGGAAGCGCCGCTGGTAGTGCTCGCGCACCGGATCGTTGTCGCGCAGCAGCTCGTAGCTGCGCAGCATCAGCTCGCCGAAGTCGACCACGCCTTCGCGCTGGCACTGCTCTTCGTACAGCTGGTAGAGCTCGACCTTCTTGCGGTCGTCGTCGCTGCGCGCTTGCATGTCGCCGGGGCGCAGGCCGTCTTCCTTGGCGCCGGCGATGAACCACTGCGTCTGCTTGGCCGGAAAGCGCTCGTCGTCGACGTTGAACTGCTTCATCAGGCGCTTGATGGCCGAGAGCTGGTCTTGCGTGTCGAGGATCTGGAAGGTCGAGGGCAGGTTGGCCAGCTTCCAGTGCGCGCGCAGCAGGCGGTTGCACAGGCCGTGGAAGGTGCCGATCCACATGCCGCGCACGTTGACGGGCAGCATCGAGGTCAGCCGCGTCATCATTTCCTTGGCGGCCTTGTTGGTGAAGGTGACGGCCAGGATGCCGCCGGCGGACACCTGCCCCGTCTGCAACAGCCACGCGATGCGGGTGGTGAGCACCCGCGTCTTGCCGGAGCCGGCACCGGCGAGGATGAGCGCGTTGCCCGCGGGCAGCGTGACGGCAGCAAGCTGCTCGGCGTTGAGGTTGTTCAGCAACGGCGAGGCAGGGCCGCCCGTATCGGCTGCGGACGCGCCGGGAAACAGGTCGTGAGGGAGCATGGGCTCCATTGTAGAAAGCTGCCCCGCCCAGGGCCCCGCCGGGCGCGCTTGCCCCTGCGGGCATGACCTGGATCAAGGCAGTGCCCACTGGCGTGCGCCGGCCCGCCGCGCTTGCGACAGATCAAGCGAGGCGGCAGTGCCCGGCGGGAGACTGCCTTCCAGTTGCCGGCCCTGCGCGCCGGCCGTCACGACTGGAGAACACATGCAAAAGAAACTCGCCCCCGCCTGCATCGCCGCCCTGCTCGGCGCCATGGCCGCCCTGCCGGCTGCGGCGCAGGAAGCCCAGGGCAACTGGCTGGTGCGCGCCCGCGCCGTGTACCTGAAGCCGGCGAACCACTCGGCCCCGGTGGCCGACCTGTCGATTCCGGCCGATGCCATCACGGTCAACAGCAAGACCATTCCCGAGCTCGACGTCACCTACTTCTTCACACCGAACATCGCCGCCGAGCTGGTGCTGACGGTGCCGCAGAAACAGACGGTCACCGTGCAACAGAGCGCGCTGGGCGGCCCGGTGGACATCGGCACCTTCAAGCACCTGCCGCCCTCGCTCATGCTGCAGTACCACTTCATGCCCACCGCGAAGATCCGCCCCTACATCGGCGCGGGCCTGAACTACACGCGCCTGAGCAGCGTCAACCTGCAGGTGCCGACGGTCGGCCGCCTGCAGCTGCAGAACGAAAGCTTCGGCTTCGCGCTGGGCGCCGGCGTCGACATCGAGGTGGCGAAGAACACCTACCTCAACCTCGACGTGAAGAAGCTGCGCATCCGCAGCGCCGTGAACATGAACGGCGTGCAGCTGTCGACGGTGAAGGTCGACCCGTGGCTGTTCGGCGTGGGCATCGGCTACCGGTTTTGACGAAGAACCGCACTGCGGCCGTCGGGTATACGCAGCAACCCATAGGGTCAATACGACCCGGCAACTTGCGCATCATCGCCATGGCCGTAAAATCAATCACCGGGCCCAAGTTTCTTGCGTCCGGTTTTTTTTGGCCGTCATTTTCATGACGCGACCACGAGAACCGGCCGGACCAAGCGCTCATTCGTTCCACTCAACGATTCCTTTCTGGAGCCTGGTCATGCAAATCTTCGATTACGACAACATCCTTCTGCTGCCGCGCAAATGCCGCGTGGAAAGCCGCTCGGAATGCGACGCCAGCGTCACGCTGGGCGAACGCACCTTCCGCCTGCCGGTAGTGCCTGCCAACATGAAAACGGTGGTCGACGAGTCGATCTGCCTGTGGCTCGCGCAGAACGGCTATTTCTACGTGATGCACCGCTTCGACCTGGACAACATCCAGTTCGTGAAAGACATGCAGGGCAAGGGCGTGTTCGCCTCGATCTCGCTGGGGGTGAAGAAGCCCGACTACGACACGGTCGACCAGATGGTGGCCCAGGGCCTCGTGCCCGAATACATCACGATCGACATCGCGCACGGCCATGCCGACAGCGTGAAGAACATGATCGGCTACCTCAAGGCCAAGCTGCCCAAGTCGTTCGTGATCGCCGGCAACGTCGGCACGCCCGAAGCCGTGATCGACCTCGAGAACTGGGGCGCCGACGCCACCAAGGTCGGCATCGGCCCAGGCAAGGTCTGCATCACCAAGCTCAAGACCGGCTTCGGCACGGGCGGCTGGCAGCTGTCGGCGCTCAAGTGGTGCGCGCGCGTGGCGACCAAGCCCATCATTGCCGACGGCGGCATCCGCGACCACGGCGACATTGCCAAGAGCATCCGCTTCGGCGCGTCGATGGTCATGATCGGCTCGCTGTTCGCGGGCCACGAAGAGTCGCCGGGCAAGACGGTCGACGTCGACGGCACGCTCTTCAAGGAGTACTACGGCTCGGCCAGCGACTTCAACAAGGGCGAATACAAGCACGTCGAAGGCAAGCGCATCCTCGAGCCCCTCAAGGGCAAGCTGGCCGACACGCTGGTCGAGATGGAGCAGGACGTGCAGAGCTCGATCAGCTACGCGGGCGGCCGCACGCTGATGGACATCCGCAAGGTCAACTACGTCACGCTGGGCGGC
The DNA here is from genome assembly GCF_059415405.1 of Variovorax sp. GW821-FHT10C12. Lineage (NCBI taxonomy): Bacteria > Pseudomonadati > Pseudomonadota > Betaproteobacteria > Burkholderiales > Comamonadaceae > Variovorax > Variovorax sp. GW821-FHT10C12. The sequence continues at coordinate 578,432 of NZ_JBWKNE010000002.1, read as the reverse complement.
GACAACGCCGGCGAACACCTGCTGATGTAAGCGCGACGGGCGGCCTGTCCGCCCGTCTCTTTTCTTTCAGGCCTCGAGCAGTTGCACCGCGTAGCGGTGCAGCGCATGCGCCGGATCGGCCAGCGCATCGACCACGCCGAAGTGGTCCAGCCCCGGCAGCACCTCGCACACCGGCACGGTGTGACGGCCCCACGCCTCGCGGATCATCGCGTTGTGGCGGATGAACTCGGCGCTCTCGTTGCCCCCTACCGCCGCATAGAGCTGGCCGCGCGCCGGCGCGGGCCACAGCGCCGGGCTCGCGCGCCGCGCGTCGGCATCGGTGAGCTTCAGCGTGTGCTCGAGGAACGGCGTGCGCTGCAACGGACGCAGATCGAACAACCCCGACACCGACAACGCATTGCGCACCAGCTGCGCGGGCAGATCGGGCGCCACCGCCTTCCAGTCGCAGGCCAGCAACGCCGCCGCCATGTGGCCGCCCGCGGAATGCCCCGCGACGGTGATGCGCGACGGGTCGCCGCCATAGGTCGCCACATGGCGCCACGTCCATTCGAGCGCCCGCACCATCTGCAGCAGGATGCCCGGCACCGTCACCGGCTGGTCGACCGGGCCCGGGCACAGCGCGTAGTTGGGCTGCACCACGCAGATGCCGCGGTCGTGGAAGGCGGGGCTGATGAACGAGTGGTCCTTCTTGTCCATGGCGCGCCAGTAGCCGCCGTGGATGAAGACCAGCACCGGCGCATCGGGCACGGGCGCCGGGAAGACGTCGAGCGTTTCGTTCGGGCCGGTGCCGTAGGGCACATCGATGCGGCACGGCAGGGTGTCGCGCGCCGCGGCGGAATCGCGCCCCCAGCGCGCGAAGTACGCGGGGTGGTCCTTCACCCGCGCCAGGTTGTTGTACATGCCTTCCAGCCAGGCGGGATCGTGCGCTTCCATGCGGTGCTTGCTCCTAGTTTTTCCAGCCGGCATCTTGGCACGACAGCGTGCATGGAAAGGCGCAGCTCGATAAAATGCGAGCTGTGTTGGGGGGGTAGCTCAGCTGGGAGAGCGCCGCGTTCGCAATGCGGAGGTCGTGAGTTCGATCCTCATCCTCTCCACCAACCGACCCAGCAAAAAAGGCCTTGGCAATCGCCAAGGCCTTTTTCGTTTGCAGCTGTGCGTTGCCGACGGGAAATGTCAGGCGTCGAGCGTCAGGTGCTGGCCGTGCAGCGCCGCGGCGCCCGGCGATGCCAGGAAGCCGATGGTCTGCGCCGCGACCGTCGTGGAAACCCACTCGGCCGGATTCGCGTCGGGCATCGCCTGGCGGTTGGCCGGCGTGTCGAGCACGCTGGGCGCCACGCTGTTGATGTTCACGCCGTGCGGCGCGGCCTCGGCCGCCATCGATTCCACCAGCCGCTGCAGCGCGCTCTTCGATGCGATGTAAGCCGCCATCGCCGGCAGGCCGCGCGCCGCCACCTTGGCCGTCACCGCGATGATGCGGCCCGCGCGGCGCTCGATCATCGAGGGCAGCACGGCCTGCGTCACGGCGACGAACGACCAGGCGTTGAGATTCATCATCCGGTCCCAGCTCGCACGCGTGAGCGCATGCGTCGCCTCGCCCATCTCGAAGCCGCCGGCAATGTGCACCAGCGCGTCGACGCGGCCGAAGGCCTGCAGCACCTGGCCGGTGAGCGCGGCCATGTCGGGCGCCGAGGTCACGTCGCCGGCCAGCAGCAGGTGCTGCGAGTTGTCCAGGCCCGGGAAGACTTCGGCCAGGCGACCGGCGTGGTGATCGACCAGCGCCAGCCGCGCGCCCTGGTCAAGAAAGTGCTGGGTCACGGCCCGGCCCAGCGCGCCCGCGGCGCCGGTGATCAGGACATGGGGGGTGTTGCTTGCATCGCTCATCAAAATTTCTCCTCTGACAGGGATGGGGTCGGGCCCCGAAGGTCGCGCATCCTAACGCCGTCGTACAAATGTGCAGAAATTTTTTGAAGTCCCAAAAAGATTGGTATATACTCGTGGTCTTGCCAGAAAACACTAACAGTTTTCAAAGCAAGGGCTCTTAGCTCAGTTGGTAGAGCAGCGGACTCTTAATCCGTAGGTCGAGTGTTCGAGTCACTCAGGGCCCACCAACCAACATCGCGGAAACGCTGGAAAGCCTGCTACCCACAAGGTAGCAGGCTTTTTTCATGGTGCGTTCGCTTGTGCGTTTGCTTGCGCCAACGCTACCCTTCGCAAGCCCCATCTCGACATCCCGTGAAGAAATCCAAAACTGCGCCATCGCCGAAATCCTTCGACCTCAAGCAGCACTGGCATTGGGGCCGCGGCATGCGCCAGTTGCGCATTGCCGACTTCCTGAAAGACGGCCGCCTGCTGGTCCCCGGCGACCTCACAGGCGAAGGCCCGGCCACCGATGACGGCACCGGCGCGCTGCGCACCGTGGGCGGCGTCCAGGTCGGCAGCGCCGACTATGAAACCGGCCTGATGTGGGTCGGCCGCAAGCTGCGCGAAGGCGATCTGCCGAGCAAGCCCCAGGGCTGACGCAGCTACGGCGCCGTGACGCGCCGAAGAAACTGCAACGAGCGCTCCAAGGCAAGTCGCCCCGGCGCATCGTCGAGGTTGAACTGGTACTCGTGCGGCAACGCCGGCGTCTGGTCGGCGGGGAAGAACAGGCTGTCGACCTGCACGCCCTTCGCGGCCAGCGTCTGCGCCATCGACCGCGACTGCCCTTCGAGCGGATCGCCGTTGCCCGCGGTGATGAACGACGGCGGAAAAGCCCCGGTCACATAGCGGCGCACCGACGCGGTCTCGAAGGCCGGCGCGTTCTGGAAATCCTTGCTACCGCTGTACGACCAGAACACGGTCCGCAGGAAGCCGCCGAACGCGCCGTCAAGCTTGGCCTGCGCCGCGTCGTAGGCCCCGCAGTGCAACAGCATGCCGCGCAGCTGCTCGCGTGCGATGACGGGCGTGAGGCCCACGGCTTTCGCGTAGCCCGGCACGGCCACCGCGTTCGCAACCTGCGCGACGATGTGCGCCCCTGCAGAGTCGCCGGCCAGCACGAGCCGCGCCGGGTCCACGCCTAGCCTCGCTGCCTCACGCACGAGATAGCCCAACGCCGTGTTCACCTGCCGTACCGGTACTGGATAGCCTTCTCCGGGCGCGATCGAATAGCCGACCGCCACCACGGTGAAGCCCTGTCCCGCCAGCACGCGCGCGTAGTTGGCCACGTCGCGCCGGTGGCCCGAGACCCAGGCGCCGCCATGCACCCACACGATGGTGGGCAATGGCTGGGTGCCCGCCGAGGCCGGACGGAACACGTCGAGGTAGGCATCCGGGTCGGCTTCGTCGTAGGGCTGGTCGAGCACCGCCGAGATGCCGGGCGGCACATGCTTTTGCAGCGACTGCGATGCGGCGTCCGATCCCTTGCCGAAGGCGTAGCGGATCATCAGCACCGAGGGCCACGGGCTCCACTGGAATGCGGCATAGCCCACGATGGCAAGGCCGGCGATGACGGCAATGGTGCGGAGCAGGATCTTCTTGAGCTTCACCGTGGGGGCGCCTGCACCGGACGGCCCGGCGCTTCAGGGTGCGCAGCCCGCATTCTGCTTGGCTTGCTGCACGAACGCCCCCGCTATGCTCGCCTCACATGCCGCCACCACTCTCCTCCGCTCACAGACAAGCGCCCCGCCACGCCGCGCGCATGCTGTTCGCTGCCCTGGCGTTGACGGCAATGCCGGCCTTCGCAACGGCCGCCGCCGGTTGCCTTGCCACGGCCTCGCACATCCCGCCACCGTCCCGCGCCCTGGCGATGGCGGCGCTGGCCCGGCAGGAACACTCGGCCTTCGGCGGCCAGACGATGGATGCCGAAGGCCGGCTCACCGAGTCCGGCGATTCGGAAGCGGAAGACACGCGCCATGCGCCCGGCGCGCTGCCCGCGTGGCAACGCGTGCTGCGCTACTGGCGCGCGGTCGATCCGCCGAACGAACGGCTGCCTTACCTCGTGCGCTTCGGCGCCCTGCGCGCGGCCGACCGCACGCTGTTGACCGAGGCGCTGAACCAGGCGAGCACCGCGCGCCTGCAGGGCCTGGGCGTCGGCCCCGACCAGGGACTGGACACGTCGGACCAGCGCGCCCTCGAGGTGGCCCTGCAACGCGTCGCGGTGATCGACACGCCCTGGTCCGCCGCGTTCATCAGCTGGGTCGCACGCGAGGCCGGTCTCGGTGCCGATGAGTTCGTCTTTTCCGAGGCTCACGTCGACTACGCGGGCGCCGCATGGCAGGCCGGCCTCGACGAAGCGGCGGGCCTCGCGACGCCACAGGCCCTGCGCGCCTGCGACCTGATGCGCACGCCGCCGCGCCCGGGCGACCTGGTCTGCCAGGCGCGCGGCGCAAGCGGTGCTGCGCTCGACAGCTTCGAAAAGATCGGTGAGGTGCTGGCCGGACGCCCCACAGGCGGCGCGCCGTTGCCGATGCACTGCGATGTGGTGGTGAACGTGGACGACGCGGGCTTCGACACCGTGGGTGGCAACGTGCTGCAGTCGGTCACGTGGCGGCGCCTGGCCTTCACGTCCGGCACGCGGCTGCTGGACCCGAGCTACCTGCCCGAAGGCTGCACGACGGGTGGCGTGGCGTGCGTCGATCGCCACATGAGCCGGCAGCCGTGGTCGCTGCTGCTGCAGTGGCGTTGAAAGAAAGAGAAGAGAAGCAGGAACGGCGGCGATGCGCCGCCAGCCATCAGTCGCGGTAGTACACCTCGACAGCGCCCTTGAGCTTGATCAGCAGCGGATAGCCCTTGCGGTCCAGTGTGCGGCCGGCCGGCACCTTGATCCAGCCTTCGCTGATGCAGTATTCCTCGACGTCCAGGCGGTCCTTGCCGTTGAAGCGGATGCCGATGGGGTGCTCGAAAATGGCGGGAATGTGGTGCGGGCTGCGCGGATCGGTCGAGAGGTGATCGGGCAATGCGGGCTTGGAGGTGGCTTCTTCGGTCATGGGGAAACGGGTTTCTGAATCGACCCGAATGATAGAACCTGCCGCCCTCCCCGCTTCGCAGCGTCTACCGCCGCTTCTTCCAGGCCTTGGCGGGCGGCTTCGGCCCGAAGCCCAGCGCGGCCCGCGCAAGCGCGTCGGCCTCGGCGTTGCGGTGGCGCGGAATCCATTGCACGTGCGCTTCGTCGAAGCCCTGCAGCAGCGTGCGCGCCTCGTCGAACAGCGGCGCCATGCGCACGATCGGCCGCACGTCGGCCCCGCCGCTCAGCTGTTCGACCAGCGTGCTGTTGTCGCTGAAGGCCTGCACCGCCGTGGCGCCGCGCGCCTGCAGTTCGCGCAGCGCGAGCGTCAGCGCCCGCAGCTCGGCTTCGTTGTTGCAGCCCGTGGTGTGCGTGGCCTGCGAGAAGGTGTGGCGGGTGCCGTCGGGCTGGGTGATGACGACACCGACGCCCATGCGTCCGGGGTTCGGCATGGCACTGCCGTCGCAATGGACGACCCACGGGGGAAGGCGCTCAGGCGCAGCAACGGTCATGAAGAAAAAGGCAAAGGCGACGAACGCGCTCAGCAGTTGCTGCGCTTGATGCCCGCGAGATTGCAAGGCCGCTGACCGGGCGGCGGCCCGGGGTCGTGCGGCGGACGCGGCGGCCGGGGGTGATACCCGGGACGCGGCGGGCCGTAGTACGGATCACCGCCCCAGATGTAGGTCGGTGCCGGATCGACCGCGGGCGCCTCGCCCACCGGGTAGCGCGGAATGATCGCCGGCCCCGAGGGCGCGGGCTGCGACGGCGGCGCGGACGGTGCCGCGTAGTCCGGCCGGCGAGGCTCGGCCTCCTCGCTAGGGGCACGCGGCGGTGCGGGCGGCGGCTCGTCGATCCGCAGCTGCCGCGACTGCTTGGTGCCCGACGGGCAGGTGCCGTCGGTGTAGACGATGCGGCCGTCGCCGTCGGTGCAGCGCACCACCTCCGCCTGCGCGGCCGGTGCGGCCACGACGAGCCAGAGCAATGAAACAAGAAGGAAGGTGGGCGAGCGCATGGAGACGCCCTTTGTAACAGTGCGCGGCCGCGCGAACAAGCGAAAGAAAGCGCGGGGGCCGCTCACGCCTTCTCGTCGACAGACCGCCGCCGCGGCCCCGGCACGAAGGCCGGCGTGCGCGCGATGTAGTCGCGGTACGCGGGCCTCCGCTCGCCGATGTCGGCCTCGAGCATCCGCACGCCCGACACGCGCAGCAGCAGCCAGGTCATGAGCACCGGCGACACCGCGCTCCACGCCCCGGCCCAACCCGCGCCGGCCATCGCGATCAGCCACAGGCCCCACCAGACGCAGGCCTCGCCGAAGTAGTTCGGGTGCCGGCTGTAACGCCAGAGCCCGCGGTCCATCACCTGCCCCCGGTTGGCCGGGTCGGCACGAAAGCGCGCCATCTGCGCATCGGCCACGGCCTCGAAACCGATGCCGCACAACGCCAACGCGATGCCCGCCATGTCGAGCCAGCCCAGCGACGTGGGCACCGCCGCCATGCCCACGAACAGCGGCGCCGACACGACCCACGCCAGCACCGCCTGCAACCCGAACACGAGGTACAGGCTCTTCCATCCGAAGTGCGGCGCGTTGCGTTCACGGATCGCCTGGTAGCGGCGGTCTTCGCCGTGGCCCCAGTTGCGCCACGTGATGAACACGCCCAGCCGCCATGCCCACGCGCCCGCGAGCACAGCCATCCACCACCCGCGCGCACCGGTCGACGGCAGCAGCGCCAGGTACACGAAGCCCGCGCCCGCGATGCAGGCGGACCACACGCGGTCGACCAGGCTCGCATCGCGCCGCGCCAGGCTGGCGAGCCACGTCAGCACGGCCAGCACCGCGGTCCAGCCGAGCCCCGCGAGCGCGATCTGCAGCGTGCTCATGCGCGACGCGGCTCGAACAGGTAGTGGCTCACCCACCAGCGCTGTCCCTGCTCGAAGCCGAAGAGCTCCGCCACCGACATGAAGAACAGCCGCCAGCGCGTCCACCACAGGCCGGCGTCGGCGCCGTAGGTGGCCTGGAACAGCGGACGCAGCGCCTCGCGCCGCTCGTCCATGTTGCGCAGCCAGGCCTCGGCCGTGCGCTGGTAGTGGTTGCCGGCCCAGCGCCAGCGGCGCAGCAAGCGCAGGTCGTCCTGGCAGTACAGCGCGAGGTCGTCGCTGGGCATCATGCCGCCCGAGAAAAAGTAGCGGCTCATCCAGTCGCTCGCATCGCGCACCTCGAAGGGATACGGCGCCTCGCGGTGCGCGAACACGTGCATGAAGAAGCGCCCCTGCGGCCGCAGCCAGCGCGCCACGTTGGCGAAGGCCTGCGGCCAGTTGCGCAGGTGCTCGAACATCTCGACCGACACCACGCGGTCGAAGCGCTGGTCGGTGTCGAAGCGGTTGATGTCCTGCGTGAGCACCCGCACGTTGCCCAGCCCGCGCTGCGCCGCCTGCGCCTCGATGTAGGCGCGCTGCGACTGCGAATTCGACAGCGCCGTGATCCGGCTGCCCGGATACCGCTCGGCCATCCACAACGTGAGCGAGCCCCAGCCGCAGCCCAGCTCCAGCACGTCCTGCCCGTTGGCCAGCCCGGCACGTTCGCAGGTCGTGGCCAGCGCGGCGGCCTCGGCCTCTTCGAGCGTGCGCGTGCCTTCGGGCCAGTAGCAGCTGCTGTACTTGCGGTGCTGGCCCAGCACCTCGCCGAAGAAGGCGGCCGGCACTTCGTAGTGCTGTTCGTTGGCCTTCTCGGGCAGCGGCGCCAGGTGCGCCGCGCCCATGCCGGCAACGAAGTCCTGCGTCAGCTCGGCCGCTGCCAGCGCGTTGCCGGCGTGCAGCTCGGTCAGCCGCTCGCGCAGCAGGCGGCGGATGCCCCGGCGCACCACGGCGTCGGGCACCAGGCCCCGTTCGACCCAGCGGATGGCGAATGCAATGTCCTGCGGCATGACGGTGTGCTCCTCGGCAAAGGCACGTCGGGAAGCGTGCCACAGGCACCTGTACGCGGGGAAACTGGTTTTGGATGAGGTTCGCGGTGGAGAGAAAGTCGATGCCGCCGCGAGCGTCAACGCGACGGGGTTCGCACCCTCTTCCTGGCCGGGGGAGCGGCCTGCGTGGTGATGTGCGGGTAGTGCTCGAAGGTATGTTTCATCACATCGCGCAGCCAGACCACGGCCGGGTCGTGATGAAAGCGCGGATGCCAGTGCTGGTTGAGTTGAAACTGGGGCACGGGCACCGGCGGCTCGAAGATGCGCACCGTGCCCATGCGGGCGAAGACCTCCCCCAGCTCGCGCGGCACGGTCGCGAGCAGATCCGGGTGCTGGTCCATCAGCAGCGGAACCATCAGGAAGTGGGGCGTCGTCACGGCCACGGTGCGGCGAACGCCCTGGTCTTCCAGCACCTTGTCGTAGCTCTCCGCCAGATGGCCGGTGAGCGAAACCACGATATGCCGCATCGCTTCGAAGCGCTCGCGCGTGAGGGTGGCGCCGATGTCCTTGTTCCGCGTGCTGGCGATGGTCACGATGGGGTGCAGGAACAGGCGCTGATGAAACAGCCCTTCGGGCGCCGCACGGATGGACCCCACCGCCAGGTCGGCCTCGCCTGACGCAAGCAGCCCTTCGACCTGCTCAAGCGGCACCTGCAGCGTGCGCAGCGAGCATCCGGGCGCCTCCTTCTTGAAGCGCTCGAGCAGCGGGGGCAGGAACACCAGCTCGCCCATGTCGGTCAGGCACAGGGTGAAGATGCGCTGCGCCAGCGCAGGCTCGAAGCGGGCGCCGGCCAGGATTTGCTGGCGCACGGTGGCCATCACCTCGACCACCGCGGCGCGCATGCCCTCGGCCTTGCGCGTCGGTGCCATGCGGCTGCCGACCTTGACGAACAAGGGGTCGTCGAAAAAAGCGCGCAGCCGGTTGAGCGCGTGGCTCATCGCGCTCTGCGTCAGCCCGAGGCCCTGCGCGGCCTTCGTGACATTGGCCTCGCGAAACATCGCGTCGAAGACCGCCAGCAGGTTCAGGTCGAGGTTTTCCGCATGCATGCGGCGCATTCTAGGAATGACTGGCATGACGTTGATACATGAGAACCCTCGCCCTACGCTGTGCCCATGCCGTGACCCGAACGCGGCGAACAACAAAGGAGACGCCCCATGTTCATCCAAAACACCTGGTACGTGGCTGCCTGGGACAACGAGCTCACGCCGCAGGGCCTGTTCGCCCGCACCATCATCGGCGTGCCCGTTCTCATGTACCGCAAGGACGACGGCGAGATCGTCGCCATGGAAGACCGCTGCTGCCACCGCGGCGCGCCCCTGTCGGTGGGACGGAGAGAAGGCAACTGCGTGCGCTGCATGTACCACGGCCTGAAGTTCGACGCCTCGGGCCAGTGCATCGAGGCGCCGGCCCAGAAGCGCATTCCCATCCAGGCCAGGGTGCGCACCTTTCCCGTGGTGCAACGCCACCGCTGGGTCTGGATCTGGATGGGTGCCGCCGACAAGGCCGACCCGGCGCTGATCCCTGACACGCCCTGGCTGGACGACCCGCACTGGCGCAGCCTGGACGGCTACATCCACTACGACGTCAACTACCTGCTGATTTGCGACAACCTGCTGGACTTTTCCCACCTGCCCTTCGTGCACCCGACCACGCTGGGAGGCAGTGCGGACTACGCCGCCGCGCAGCCCAAGGTCGAACGCATCGACCACGGCGTGCGCATCACCCGCTGGGCCCTCGACACCGAGCCGCCGCCGTTCGCCCAGGCGGTGAAGGACTGGGGCAGCAGGGTCGACCGGTGGAACATCTACAACTTCACCCTCCCCGCCATCCTGCTGATGGACTCCGGCATGGCGCCCACCGGCCAGGGCGCCGCCGAAGGCAATCGCGAAGGCGCGATCGAGTTTCGCGGCTGCCAGGCCATCACGCCCGAGACGGAAAACTCCACCCACTACTTCTTCGCGCATCCCCACAACTTCGCCATCGACCAACCCGAGGTCACGCACTCGATCCACCAGGCCGTGGTGGACGCCTTCGATGAAGACCGCGACATCATCACCGCGCAGCAAAAGAGCCTGGCGCTGGCGCCCGACTTCAAGATGATGGCCTTCGGCATCGACGCCGCGCTGAACCAGTTCCGCTGGATGGTCTCGCGCCGGCTGGAAGAAGAGGCGCTCGAAGAAGCTGCGACCCGCCCTGCTTCCACTGCAGCGCCCGAACCCGTCAAGGCCTGAGCCATGAAGCTCGTCGTCACCCGCCTCACGCACGAGGCGCAGGATGTGCTCGGCCTGGAGTTGCGTGCGCAGGACGGTGCCGCGCTGCCGCCCTTCACCGCGGGCGCCCATGTGGACCTGCTGCTGCCCGGCGACATCCGCCGACAGTATTCGCTGGCCAACTCGCCGCTGGAGCGCCACCGCTACGTGCTCGGCGTGGGCCTGGCGCCAGCCTCGCGCGGCGGCTCGGCCTTCGTTCACCAGCGCCTTGCCGTGGGCGATGTGCTCGAGGTGGGCGCGCCGCGCGCGCTGTTCGGCATCGACCCGGCCGCCACCGAGCATCTGTTCGTGGCCGGGGGCATCGGCATCACGCCCCTCCTGAGCATGATCCTCTGGTGCGAGGCCCACGCGAGGCCCTGGAAGCTGCTGTACTGCGTGCGCACGCGGGCCCGTGCCGCCTACGCGTGGACGCTGGCGCGCCACCACGACCGCGTGCAGCTGCACGTGGACCAGGAAGCGGCAGGCACGCCGCCCGATCTGGCGGGCTGGCTGGCCGGCGCGGCCCCGGGCGCCCACGTCTACTGCTGCGGCCCGGAAGGGTTGATGAATGCGGTCGGCACAGCCGCAGGTGTTGTCGGTATCGACAAGGCGGCCACCCATTTCGAGCGCTTCACGCCGCCGGAACCAACCACTCCCGCGGCGCCGGCCAGCAGCTTCACCGTGGTGCTGCATCGCAGCGGCCAGCGGATCGAGGTCGCGCCGCAGCAGAGCCTGCTCGATGCACTGGAAGGTGCCCACGTCAGCGTTCCCTTCTCGTGCCGCGAAGGCATGTGCCGCAGCTGCGAGGTGCCGCTGCTCGAAGGCGAGGCCGAGCACCGCGACTTCGTGCTCAGCGACGAGGAGCGCGACCGCCACACCTGCATCCTGCCCTGCGTGTCCCGCGCACGCAGCGCCGTGCTCGTTCTCGATCTCTGACGCCCCCCAATAACAAGCAGACAACTCAACCCCACCACTGGAGACAACCATGTTCAGAAAAATGACGGCCGCCTGCGCAGCGATCACGCTGGCGCTGCCCATCGCCGCGCAGGAAAGCTACCCCTCGCGGCCGATCCGCCTCGTCGTGCCCTACGCGGCCGGCGGTGCGACCGACTTCGTCGCGCGCACCCTCGGCGATCGCCTCTCGAAATCGATGGGACAACCGGTGGTGGTGGACAACAAAGCGGGCGCGGCGGGCGCCATCGGCGCCGGCGAAGTCGGCCGCGCCAAACCCGACGGCTACACGCTGCTGATGACCATCACCGATTCGCAGATCAACAACACGGCGCTGTTCAAGACCCTGGCCTACGACCCGCAGAAGGACTTCGTCGGCGTCACGCAGGTGGTGCGCAGCCCGGCGCTGATTTCCACGCACCCCGGCACCGGCATCAAGAGCATCGAAGACCTGAAGGCCAAGGTGGCCAAGGGCGGCGCGAAACTGAGCTACGGGTCCTGGGGCGTCGGCGGGCTGGGCCACCTGGCCGGCGAGAGCCTCAACCGCGCACTGAATGCCGGCATGGTCCATGTGCCGCAGCGCGGCGAAGGGCCCGTGGTGACCGACCTGCTGTCGGGCACCATCGACCTCGGCCTGTCGTCGGTGCCCAGCGCCATGCAGCATGTGCCGACGGGCAAGGTCGTGCCGCTGGCCGTGCTGGGGCGCCAGCGCTCCACCACGCTCCCGCAGGTCCCGACCATGAGCGAGCTGGGCTTCAAGGACCCGCTCTACGACACCAACGTCTGGGTCGGACTGCTGGCACCGGCGAAGACGCCGCAGCCCATCGTCGACAAGCTGGCCCGCGAGGTGCGCGCCATCGTCGGTTCGCCCGACGTCAGCCAGCTGTTCGTGAGTCGTGGCTTCGAGATGATGAACAGCACGCCCGAGCAGTTCGCGGCGTCGTACAAGGAGGAGTTCAACGTCATCACCCGGCGGATGCGCGACCTGGGCGTCGAGGCGCAATGAGGCAGGCGACCGCCCCGCGCCCCATGAGGCACGTCACGTCGCCATGAACGCCGACGGCTTCTGCCCGAGCCGCTTTCGGAACATCGTGGAGAAGGCCCCCGGGCTGTCGTAGCCCAGCTGAAGCGCCACGGTGGTCACCGACTGGCCCGTGGCCAACTGGGCCATGGCCGAAAGCAGGCAGGCCTGGCTGCGCCATTCGGCGAACGTCATGCCCGTGTGCAAGCGAAAGAACCGGCTGAACGTGCGTTCGCTCTGGTGCAGCTGCCGTGCCCAGGCGAGCGGAGGCGTGCGCACGTCGGGCTGGTGCAGGAACGCGATGCACAACGCCGCCAGGCGTTGATCGCTGGGCAGCGGCGCAAAGAAGGGCAATGCAGCCGCACGGCGCACCTCCTGCAGCACCAGGGACATCAACAAGCCATCGCGGCCCCGCTCGTCATACAGCGCCGGCACGTCGATGGCCTCGATCAGCAGCTGCCGCAGCAAGGGCGACACCGCCAGCACTTCGCACAGCGAACCGCCGCGCGGTGCCGACGCGGGCTCGATGTAGAGGCTGCGGGTGCTGACGCCCACCATCTTCACCCGGTGCGGCTTGCCGGCGGGAATCCACACGCCGCTGTGGGGCGGAACGACCCACGCGCCGTCGTCCGTGCCCACCTCCATCAGCCCGGTCGCGCCGTAAAGAAACTGGGCGCGGCGATGGCTGTGCATTTCGAGCACGGTGCCCGGCGCATAGTCGGTGCCGATGGCCAGAACGGCACGCGGCGTGAGGTCGAGAGCGTCGAGGGACTGGTTGCGCACAGCGAATCGGTGGGTTGGCCGGAACGCAAATATTGTTGACCGAAGCGCGCACGCGCGCCAAGCCACCCCGCTCTAGCCTCGAGGCTTCTTTCTGTGTCGATGGAGTTGCTCGTGTCGTTGTATCTGTTGTTGGTGGTGTGTGGATGCCTGACGGGCGTCACCACCGTGCTGTTCGGTTTCGGCGGTGGGTTCGTCGTGGTCCCGCTGCTGTACCAGCTCTTGTCCCAGCTGAACGGGCCTGACAGCGCCGTCGGGCAGTCGGCCATGCAGATCGCCGTCGCCACCTCCACGTGCGTGATGATCTTCGGCGCACTACTGGCGACCTGGCGTCATCAGCGTGCAGGGACGCTCGACTGGTCGCAAGTCCGCCCGCTGCTGGGCGCCCTGGGTGCCGGCGCGGTGCTGGGTGCGCTGGCCGCCACCGCGGTGCATGGGGAATGGCTGCGCTGGGCATTTGCGGCGTACCTTGCGCTGACCATCGGGGACTGCTGGCTCCGGCCCGGCTTTCTTTCGCCGGCTGCGGCGCCCAAGGCCGCGCCCTCTGCCACGGCCACGACGCTGTCGGGGCTGGTGATCGGTGGGATCGCCGCATTCCTCGGGGTCGGCGGCAGCGTGATGACGGTGCCCCTCATGCGCCGTCGCGGCATCGAGATGCGCCGCGCGACGGCCATGGCCAACCCGCTGTCCCTGCCGGTGGCGCTGGCGGGCACGGCCACCTACGTGGCCTTGTCGACCACATCGACGCCGTCGTTCGGGCCATGGCATCTGGGGTACGTCGACGTGCGCGCAGCGGCGACGCTCGTGGTGGGCTCCTGGATCGGCATTCGCGTCGCCGCACTGTGGATCGGGCGCATTCCGGACCGACTCCACGCCAAGGTCTACCTGGCCTTGCTGATCGTGGTTTTCCTGGCGATGGTGGTGCGCTGACCGCGTGGGCCTGCGCGGCCGCATCAGGCGTTCCCTAGGCGACAGGCGCGGCGCACAGTCTTTGCCATCATCGCGAATTCGACTGCCGCCCGCCGCCTGCTACACGGAGCCCTCCCCCCATGACCTCGCCTTTCACCACCACCGCCCTGGGCCTGTGCGGCCCGCTGCGCCAGCCGCGCCAGATGCTGGCCGACCAGACCTACGACGACCACAAATCGATCCACGACGACGCGACGGCGGAAAACCTGGGCTTGCGCGCCGGGCCGATCGAGGGGCCGACGCACTTCAGCCAGTTCGATCCCCTGCTGTTCCACGTGTTCGGCCAGGCCTGGTTCGAGACCGGCTGCATCAGCGCCCACTACCAGAACATGGTGGTCGAGGGCGAATCGGTGCGTGCCTTTGTCGACCTGCCCGCGCCCGGCGCCACCTTCGTGCGCCTGCGTGCCGAGAAGGCCGACGGCACGCCAGTGCTGACCGGCACCGCATCGATCGGCGATGCATCGCAGCACCCGCACGAGCTGCGCCAGCGCATCGCGAAGCTGCGCCCGGCCCAGGGCCTGGTCATCAACCGCGACCTGCGCGTGGGCCAACGCGGCGCCGTCGTCGAGAAGATCCGCATGGGCTTCGACCAGCACATGGGCGACCACTACCCCTTCACGTTGGCGGACAAGCTCAAGGTCATCACCGAGCCCAGCGACTGGTACACGCCCGAAGGCGGCAAGGGTTCGCCGTGGGGCCGGGCCATCATCCCGACCGAGATGATCAGCGTGCTGCTCGGCTCCACCAGCGCCGAAGCCCAACTGAGCGGCCGCAAGCCGGCGGTGGGCCTGTTCGCCGGGCAGGAGATTCGCCTGATCAAGGGCCCGCTCTTCGTCGACCAGGACTACGAACTCGAGCGCGAAATCATCGCGCTGAGCGAAAGCGCGCGCACCGAGTCCGTGTGGATACGCACCCAGGTGTACGAGATGCCGTCGCGCACGCTGGTGGCCGAGATGATCCTCAATGGCGCGACGATGAAGGCGTCGTACCCGAACTACGAAGCCGAGGCCAAGGAGCTCGGGCTGGCCTGAGCGCGGCATCGGCCCCATCCACCGGGGCAGAATCCCCTCTTTTTGGGTGCCGTATGCCAGCTGTACTTGAAGGGGGTTGCCTCTGCGGCAAGGTCCGATTCAGCACGAGCCAGCCACCGCTGCGCACGTTCGCCTGCCATTGCACCTTCTGCCAGCGCATGACCGGCACGTCGTTCTACGCCGAGTCGCTCTTTCCGATGGACGCCGTGCAGTTCAACGACGGCGAACTGCGGCAGTACGCACATCACTCGGACGGCAGCCACAAGAAAGTCTTCGTTCATTTCTGCCCCTCGTGCGGCACGACGATGGGCCTGACCTTCGAACGCTGGCCCGACGTGCGTGCCATCTCGCGCGGGTGCTATGACGATCCGAACGCGGTCGAACTCACGAGCCACATCTGGACCCGCTCTGCGCAAAGCGGTGTGACCTTGCCAGCCGACGTGGATTGCTTTGCCAGGGCGCGAGCCACGCTGGATGGCGTGCCCGAAGTGGCGTCACGGCATGAAGCACCTGTGCTGGCTCGGCCATCGAGCCCCCCCCCTCTCGTGAAACACAGAAGCAAGGTCATCGTGGTGGGCGGCGGCATCCTGGGTGCGTCGGCCGCGTGGCATCTGTCCCGGGCAGGCGCCGCAGTCACGTTGATTGAACGCGCCCCCGACGATCGCTCCTCTGCAACCGCCTCCTCTTTCGGATGGGTGGGTGCCAGCGCGAGCACGCCTTCCGACAACCCGACAGCGTTCGCCGAGCGGTTGAAGGCACTGGAGGCGTTCGCCCGTCTCGCGCGCGAACTCGGTCCGTTGCCGATCGCAGCGCGCGGCGCGCTGCTCTGGGGGTCTACGGAAGATGAAACGGCCGCCATGATTGCCGAGCATCGAGCCGCCGGCACACGGATGGAGCGACTCTCCCGCTCCCAGGTCGCCGAAAAGGAACCGCTGCTGGCAGAACCACCCCCGCTCGCTGCCTGGGCGCCCGGCGACTTCGCGTTGGAGCCCTCCGCCTTCGCACGCCAACTGCTGGCAGGCGCGCAGGCTGCCGGGGCATGCATCCGCCACGGAACGGTTCAAGCCATCGAAG
This sequence comes from Variovorax sp. GW821-FHT10C12, assembly GCF_059415405.1. Taxonomy (NCBI): domain Bacteria; kingdom Pseudomonadati; phylum Pseudomonadota; class Betaproteobacteria; order Burkholderiales; family Comamonadaceae; genus Variovorax; species Variovorax sp. GW821-FHT10C12. The sequence goes on along the minus strand of NZ_JBWKNE010000002.1, from coordinate 562,416 downwards.
CCGCAGGCCGTCGGATCACAGGTGTCGTGATCGACGGGCAGACCCTGCCTGCCGACAGGGTGGTGCTCGCCAACGGCCATGGCGCGCGCACGCTGGCCGCAACGGTCGGCGTCGACCTTCCGATCCATGCATCGCCGGCCGTGTTGATTCGATTCGGTGCGCAGGCGCAGGGCATTCGCCACCTGATCTGCGCGCAGGACATGGAGCTGCGCCCCGCCCTGGGAGGCGGCCTTGTGTCTGCTGCCGACTGTCCAGAAGAAGGCGAGGCCGGCCTTCCTGCCCTTGCCGCGCGAACGGGCAACGCCATTGCGCATCTGCTTGGGGCCGCGACGGCGCCATCGCTTCTGTCCATCAACGCCGTGCAACGTCCCATGACCACCGACGGCAGGCCACTTTGCGGCGCTGTGGGAGACATCGAAGGCTTGTATGCCGTGGTCGCGCACCCCGGCGTGATCCTTGCCCCGCTCCTGGGTCGGCGCTGCGCCGAAGCTGTCCTGGGTTCTTGACTGCGGCAGGGCCTGCAAGGTTCGCGAGCGCTTCGACAACGACACGGCTTGGACGACAGCCGGCCACCATGGTCTTCCGAGCGGCAGTCAGGCACGCAGTTGCCATCGACGATCACTGTGCAGGGCGACCGTTGAGGAAGGCGACGCACGCAGCAAGCAGGTCGCCGCAACGGAATGCCCCACGGCATATGCCTTCATGCGTATGTCGTTCGACTTGCCACGACCAGCGTCCTCATGACTTTGGTCATTTCAGGTTCGAGATCGTCCGCACTAACATGCCCGGACCATGGCCACTGCCACACCCTTGCCGTCACATGCCGCACCGTTGCGCAGCGAGGCCGGCATTGCCATCCCCGCTCGGGGCATCCTGGTGGTCGACGACCACGAGCTGGTGCGATTGGGCCTGCGGGCGCTGCTGCTGGCAGAGACCGGCAGCGTGCCGGTGTACGAGGCACGCTGCCTCGCCGACGCATTGCACCTGTACGAACTCCATGTCGCCTCGCACTTCCTGGTGCTGCTCGATCTCGACCTGCCCGACTCGCAGGGGCTGGACACCCTCGTGCGCTTCAAGCGCGCCTTTCCCGCATCGCGCGTGGTCGTGCTCTCGGGCAAGGACAGCCACGCACTGCTGCAAGGGGCGATGGCACTCGGGGCGCAGGCCTTCCTGCCCAAGACCGGTCACCTGGGCGAGGTGCTGCGCTACGTGCGGGACAACGACCTGGTCGGCATGCCGGCCCGGCTGCCTGCGGCTCCCGTCACTGCGCACACGCAACCGGCGACGGCCGAATTGCAGCCGCAGCCGCAGCTCAATGCGCGCCAGGTCGAGATCCTCGACTGGCTGCTGGCCGGCAAGTCGAACAAGGAGATCGCGCAGCTCTCGCGCCTGACCGAGGGCACGGTCAAGAACCATGTGTCCACCCTGTTGCTGCTGTTCGGCATGCGCTCGCGGGCCCAGCTCATCAGCAGCCTGAGGTGATCCGCGCGCGCGGTGCGGCCTTCGACATGGCGATGCCCGCATGCCTGCGATGAATGACGACCTGCATCCGCCCGCGCTGGCCCAGCGGGTGCTGCGCGAGCAGGTGGCCACGGTGCATGCCAACGCGCCGGCCGCCTACCTCGCGGACTTCCTCACGGCACAGACGCTGGGCATCGGCCTGTTCGTGGCCACGCGGCGCTGGCAGGTGCTGCTGTGGATGGCGCTGCACCTGGCACTGACCCTGCGGCGCGCGTACCGGCGCTACCAGCGCAGCCCCGATGCGGCGGCCCACCCCGAGTACTGGGCCCGCTTCAATGCACGCAACGTGCTGGTGCGCTCCTGCGTCTGGGGCCTGGCGCCCTGGCTGTGCGTGCCGCCGGGGCGCAACCTCGGGCTGTGGGTGATGGTGATCGTCATGATGATGGGCGGCTGCGCCGGCGGTGCGCTGTCGCTGGCCGTTCTCAAGCGCAACATCCCCCGCTTCATCGTGCCCAGCATGGCCAGCCTGACCCTGGCGCTGGCCTGGCGCGGCGACACCGTGCACCTGTTCCTGGCCACCGGCTGCCTGCTGTACATGGGCGTCATGATCATCTTCGCGCTGCAGCACCACCGGCTGCTGACCGCCGCGCTGACCATGCGTTTCGAGAAGGAGGCGCTGGCCGAGCAGCTGAGCCACCAGATTGCCGCCACCCAGCGCGCCAGCGAGGAAAAAACGCGCTTTCTTGCCGCCGCCAGCCACGACCTGCGCCAGCCCCTGCACGCCATCGCGCTGTTCGGCGCCGTCATCGAGAAGAAGCTCCAGGGCAGCGACGATTGGAACCACGCGGCGCGGCTGATGGATGCGGTCGGAACGCTCGGCGATTCGCTGGACACCCTGCTCGACATTTCGCGGCTGGACGCCGGCGAGGTGTCGCCGCAGATCCGCCCCGTGGAACTCAACCCGCTGTTCCTCGCGCTCAACAACGTGTTCGCGGCGCAGGCGACCGACCGGGACCTGCAACTGCGGCTGCGTGCCACGCCGTGCTGGGTGCTGAGCGACCCGCAGCTGCTGCAGCGGCTGCTGTCCAACCTCGTGGACAACGCGCTCAAGTACACGGTGCGCGGCGGCGTGGTGGTGGCCGCGCGGGCACGCGGGCCGCTGGTGTGGATCGACGTCTGCGACACCGGCATCGGTATTCCGCACGAGCACCTGGGCCGCATCTTCGACGAGTTCTACCAGGTCGGGAATCCGGGGCGCGACCGCGCGCAGGGGCTGGGCATTGGCCTGTCCATCGTGCATCGGCTCTCGCGCCTGATGGCGCACCCGCTGCAGGTGCGCTCGCGCCTGGACCACGGCAGCCGCTTTCGCCTGGTGCTTCCGGCGGTGTCGGCCTCGGGCGTCGCGCCGCTCGCCGTGCGCCCGGACGCTGCCTTGCCGTTGCCGCAGCGCGTGCTGCTCATCGACGACGAAGCCGCGATCCGCCAGGCCGTCACCGGGCTGCTGCAGGCCCACGGCGTGGCCGTCGACGCCGTGGCCAGCGAGGCCGAAGCCGAGGCCGTGCTGGTGCAGGCCGCGCACGGAAGCGCCCCTGTCGAGGTGCTGCTGTGCGACGTGCGGCTGGCCGACGGTGCCGACGGACTGGCCGCTGCGCTGCGGCTGCGCGCACGCTTCGGCCCCGGCTTGCAGGTGCTGTTGATCACCGGGGAAACCGCGCCGCGGCGACAGCAGCAGATGCTCGAATCCGGGCTGCAGGTGCTGCTCAAACCCGTGGCCGCCGACAGGCTGCTGCAGGCCCTGGCCTCGCTGACCCCGCACGACACGGCGCACGCACGCATGCGCTCCTGAGCACTTTTTTTTCTCGCCAGGTCGATGACCTTCGACACTGGATTGCAGGTAGCACCGACCCTACCGTGGAGGCCTTCTCATCCACTCCATCTGAAAAAAGGAAGGCCTCTCATGAACACCCCTCGCCCCGTTTTCCGTGCATGGCGCACACCCGCCGCGCTGCTGATGATGAACCTCGCGCTGGTGGCTTGCGGTGGTGGGGGAGGCGGAGGCGGCGGCTTCCCCGGCTTCGCTGTCGCGCCAGCACCGGCCCCTGCGCCTGCCGCCCAGGGCACGCCACCGCCCACACCGGAAGACACCACGCCCGCCATCACGACGCAGCCGTCGGACACCACCGTGGGCCAGGGCGTGGCCGCCACGCTGAAGGTCCAGGCCGCGCGCGCCACGGCCTACCAGTGGCAGCGCAGCGCGGATGGCGGTGCCAGCTGGACCGATGTCTCCGGCGCCACCGGCGACAGCTTCACCACGCCGGCCAACCAGCTGGCCGACAGCGGCCAGCAGCTGCGCGTGCAGGTGACGGGCGCCAGCGGCAGCGTGACCAGCCATGCCGCCACGCTCACGGTCAAACCCTGGGTCGCCACCGTGCTGGCGACCACCGGCGTGACCTACAACCACCCCTACCAGCTCGTCCTGGACGCCAGCGGCGCGAACCTCTACGTGGCCATGGGCGGCAACGGCTCGGTCTATCGCATCGACACGGCCAGCGGCACCGGCACCGAAGTCACGCCGGGGTCGACCATGAATACGCCGTATGGCCTGGCACTGGCCGCCGACGGCACCCTGTACGTGAGCGACCAGCACCGCATCAACAAGATCGCCCCCAACGCCACCACCTACAGCACCTGGGTCGGCGGTGGCACGCCCGGCTATGCCGACAGCCCGGCCACGCCGATGTTCGACAACCCCGCCAGCATCGCGCTCGACGGTGCGGGCAATCTGTTCGTGGCGGACCTGGGAAACAAGCGCGTGCGCAAGGTCGCGGCCGATGGCACCACGAGCACGCTCGCAGGCGACGGCACGCAGGCCAACCTGGACGGGGTCGGCACCGCCGCCCAGTTTGCGCGCCCGCAAGGCCTGGCGATCAGCCGCGATGGCCGCACGCTGTACGACACGGACACCGACAGCCTGTGCCTGCGCAAGATCGACGTGGCCAGCGCCACCGTGAGCACGCTGCTGGGCGATTGCGCCAACGGCGGCGTGGTCGACGGAACGACCGCCACGCCGGCCCGGCTCGGCTTCTCCTACGGCGTGACGGTGGATGCGCACGACAACGTGTTCCTGACGCACGCCTGGGACGGCGTGGCGCGCGTGGTCACGCCTGCGGGCGAGATCAGCACGCTGCGCGACAGCACCGGCGCGGCGATCGCGTTCAATTTCCCGATCGGTGTGGCAGTGGCCAGCGACGGCAGCGTCTACGTGGGCGCCTCCAACGGCAACCAGATCTTCAAGCTCACGCTTGCGCCCTGAGTCTGAGTGGAACCGCCGGGTCTTCCGGCTCGCACCGCGCGAACCGAAGACCTGGCGAGCGACATGCCCCGGCCACCTCTCCTACCGACACTCGTTCCAGTACCCGTCCGGGTTCGCCTCCAGCGGCGTGGCGATCCGCTTGAGCGACGTGCGGCCCTGTGCGTCCTTCGCGACCACGAAGATGTGCCCGTCCTGCACCGGGAAACCGTTGCGCAGAAACTTGAAGCCGCTGCGCACCGACGCAAAGTCGGCCGCGTTGAGTGCGTTGCGCAAGGCACCGCGATCGGCGACGGAGCCCTTGGTCTCCTTCAGCGCACTGTCGATCAGGAGCGCCGCATCGAAACCTTGCGCCGCGTACTGCGAGGGAATGCGCCCGTGCTTCTTTTCGAAGGCGGCAACGAAAGCCTTGCTCGTCGGACTCGGCAGGTCGGGGCCCCAGACCGCGCCGGCCACCACACCAAGCGCGGCCTCCTTGAGCAGCGGCAATGTCGTGCCATCGACCGTGCCCACGGTCAGCAAGGGCACCTTGCTCAGCAGGCCCGAGCGGTTCACCTGCTGGATGAAGTTCACGCCCAGGTCGCCAGGCAGGAAGGCCACCACCGCATCGGGCGCGACGCGCTGGATCTGCGCCAGCGCCGCCGCGTAGTCGGTCTGCTGGGGCGGGACGTAGATTTCGCTGATCACCTCGCCCGAGTAGTAGCGCTTGAAGCCGCGCAGCTGGTCCTTGCCCGCTGCGTTGTCGGGCGCAATGAACAGCGTCTTCCAGTAGCCCTTGTCGACCGCGTAGCGCCCCACGATCCCGGCCTGGTACTCGTCCTGGTACGAGGCGAAGACGAACCGGGTGTTGCACTGCTTGCCGGCGATCGGCGCGGGGCCGGCATTCGAGCCGACGAACAGCATGCCCGCCCGGGCCATCGGCTTGGCCATGGCCATCATCACGTCGGAGAAGGTCACGCCGGTGACGAAGCTGACCTTGTCCTTCTCGATCAGGCTCTGCACCAGCTGCGCCCCGCGCTCGGGGTTGTGCTGGTCGTCTTCCTTGAGAACCGTCACGGGAACGCCGCCGAGCATGCCCTGGCGTTGCTCGACCGCCAGCATGAAGCCGTCGTACTCTTCCTGCCCGAGCGCGGCCCCAGGGCCGGAGAGCGTGCCGATGAAGCCGATGTTGACCTGCGCGGAAGCGGCCAGTGCCGCGGCGCCCAAGGTGCAGGCCACGAGGGCCGTGCGGATGCGGTGGATCAAGGTGTTCCTTGTGAATGAGTGAAGCGAGTCTCGCCTGTTCCCGGCCGCCCTTTCCCCGGAAGCAGGTTCACGACGCTGCTTCGGGACCGACGCTCACTGCACATCACTCGCGCACGAGCCGGACCCCGAGGGGCATCGGCTGCGCCTCGCAAGAGACATCGCCCCCACCGCCCAGCACCCATCCGCCGATCCATGCACGGGCCTCCCGCGTCGCGGGGCCGGCGGTGCAGACGGTGGAGGACCGATACCCTTCGCGCAGCGGCTGCGTGCCGGACGCCGGGAAATCGGCGGCGGGGATGTCGAGCTTCTTGAACCAGCGCTCTGCGAGGCTGTTCACCTCCTTGATGGTGGGCAGGCGCCAACCCGGTTGTGTGGCGGCGTGCTGCAGGGCTTGCACATAGCGGTAGCGCCCGGCCGTTCCGGTGCAGCGCTGGCCGTTCCATACCTGCGGCTCGTCGCAGCGGCGCCACGCCAGGCCGGTGTGGCGGTCTTCGACCACGCCGCCGGGCACGCCGCGCTCATCGGGCACTTCGCGCCAGCGGCCGGTCTCGGGCACTTCGGGGCCGCGCACCAGGCGCACGAACAACGGCTGCGGCTTTCTCTCCATCCTGCGGTTGCAGCTGTAGACGAACCCGAGCTTGAAGCTCACGCACCAGATGCGGGTCTGGTCGTCGGGCTCGGAGCTCAGGTAGTGGCCCGGCACGGTGTTGGGCAGCCATCGCGCATCGACGGCGGCCTGCTCGGCGGGCCACCGCCCCGTCCGTTCGTTGATCAGCTCCCCCAGATCGATCAGGCCGTACAGCTCGGCCACCGTGGGCAGGCGCCAATCGGTGAAGCCGCACAGGCGCATCGCGTTCACCTGCGCCACATAGGCCATGGCATCGCCCGGCCGCCCGTCGCCGTAGTAGGAATAGGCGTCGGTGTTGGCCCGGCTGCCGGGCGCTGGCTCATTGTGCGGACCGTAGCTGTCGATCAGCTTGCCGGTGCCTGGCGGACCGGCCTGTGTCCTCATCCACGCCAGCTTGCCGCTGTCGGGCTTGCCCTCCCAGACCAGCCCGGACACCCGGTCGCGCACGCACGAGGTCAAGGGTTGGCCGGCCACCGCCTCGTAGTCGGGTGGGCCCGCGCGCAACATGCCGTCCTGCTTGGGGATCAAGGCCAGCGGCCCCGCGTCCGTGCACGACTGAGGGGCGGATCTGCCGTCTTGCTGCAAGCCCAGGCACGTGCGCGCGCCGGTGGGCGGCACCTTCACTGTCGTCAGTCCGGCGGTGGTCGTCGGCGACTGCGCGGCGGCAGGCGCGGCGGCCCATCCCAGCAGAGCGATCGCGGTGGCTGTTGCGCGAAGCATGCGCAGTGCATAGGCGCGGGCGGCGGAAAGGCTGGAGGTATTCATGAGGAGTTCGAACGGGGCAGATGGGTCTGGCGTGACGCCGGATTTCACTCGCGCTGCCGGGCTGTTCGACTACCCGGCTTTCAAAGCGCCGGCGACCTTGTAGGCACTGACGAGGAGGCCGGACGGCATGGCTTTCGTGCTGACGAGTTCGAGGGAGCGCGGTGGGGTTCCCTGCGCGAAGAAGCGCTTTCCAGCGCCCACCAGGACCGGATAAACGACCAGCAGCACTTCATCCACAAGACCGTGTTCGAGCAGTGTCGATGTCAGCGTAGAGCTGCCCCAGAGAATCAGGTTCGGGCCCGCCTGCGACTTGATGCGGTGAACGCCCTCGACGACGTCCGGCCCCAAGCTTTCGAACGGACCCCACGAAAGGCTTTCGGGGCGGTGGGTCACGACATGCTTGGTCGCTGCATTCAGTCCATCCGCCATCGCGCTGCTCGGCGCCTTGGGCCAGTAGTCCGACCACATGTCGTAGGTGCGACGCCCGAGCAGCAGATCGAAGCGCCCGCCATGCGCGGCGAGCACCTCATCCCGGCCGGCCGGGCTGCGGTACGGCGCGGTCCAGTCCGCGTAGGGAAAACCGTCTTCGCCCGAGGTCTGGATCACGCCATCCAGCGAGATGTGCTCCATGATTTTCAGCGTTCTCATGCGGGTCTCCGTGCTTGGGGTGGGAGGGTGCTCAATGGGCCTGCGCATCAAAGTATGCCGGCCACGACAGCGGCGAAGCCTGGAGCCCTTCGGCCCCACGGAATGCAGACAGGGCTTTCGCGCGTGAGCCGAAGTTCATCGTTGCCACGCCGAGGTTGAAGAACGTGTTCCGATCGGTGGAGCCGAGTTCGACTGCACGCTTCAGGGCGGATGCAGCCTCTTTGTGCTTGCCTTGATCGGAAAGCACGGCGCCCAAGCACGTCAGGGCAAGGACATTGCCAGGGGATTCAACGAGCGCTTTCGAGAGCAACTCTTGCGCAGAGGCAAGGTTCGCTTCCCACTTGTCGGGGTGGTTCCATGCGTCCTCGACAAGCGATCGACTGATGGAGATGAAGTCCTCGCTCATAGGCTGTTCAGGTTTCTTTCGACTCTATTCCGTCCAGCACTCGACTGACCGGCCCCGGTCGATTCAGGTTGCAAGCAGATGTTGAAGCACCGCTCTTTGCACCGGCAAGAGGAGCTTCTTCTGCTCGTAGCCGGCGAAGTGCGGATAGCGACGAGGGTCCACCGAAAGTTCACCACCAACAGTGAACGGTGGCGTCGGCAGCAGCACGGGGTTGCCCATCCGCGCTTCGCCGAGATGGCGTTGCTGGATGAATACTTTTGAAGTGAGTCGCTAGGGCCTGGTTGCTATGGCCCGATCACCATCAGGTTTGCTTGAATGGCACGGCGTCGCGTTCGTCGCGCAATGCGCCCACAATTTCGTCGTGGCCATGGTTGTCACGCTTGATAGCAACAGCCCCTTCTTCGTCGACCGGCACCTGTGTGTTCTTCGACCACAAGACGTGTTGGCCGGTGGTGTCGTAAATGTCGGTTTGAGTTTTCCGAACGGACGACTCGACGTGCTGTGTCTGGATTACCTTTCCGACGCACTCACTTCGGATGAAGACGCCTGCTGCCACTCGAACGATTGCCATGGTTTCTCCTTGAACGCTGTTTGCGCGATTGTGCCGAAGCGCGCCGCACATTGCGCTCTCCGCACGGAAGCCTCCTCACTCGACTTTTTCCAAGAGCAGTGACAATCACCCAATGGCCCAAGGAAAACGAATTTCTTCCGACATCGGAGACGACGCGATCGCAGCGATCAAGGCGTTCGGTGCTGCCGCCAAGCTGGCGCGCACAACGGCTGGCGAGGGCCAGGCCGTTGCTGCCGCGCGCCTGGGCGTTCATGTCCAGACGATCGCGCGGATCGAATCGGGGGAGCCGGGCGTTGCCATCGGGCACGTGCTCGGCATGCTGGCGCTCTACGGCATCTCGACGACGCTGCAACAGCGACAGCAGCAACCACCGGCGGAAAACGGCGAGCGCCCCGCCTGAGCTGTCAGCCTAGCTAGGCATCGCCCACGGCCGCACGCAGCGACTGCAGCGTGGCCTCGGCGATTTCGATGCGCCGCTGCAGCTCTTCATTGACCAGCCGCACGAGCGCGCCGAGTTCGGTGCGCGTCGGGTACACATCGTCGGTGTCGTTCACACATTGCGGCACGATGAGTTTCTCGATGCACGCATACGCGCGGCGCACCATGTGAAAGCTGTCGAGGTCGTCGCAGGCCTGCAAGGCGAGCGATTCGGCTGTGACGGAAGGGGCGAGAGCCATGCGTGGCCTCCAGGCAGTTCGGTTTGCAACAACCGTCGCACCCAACGCCAATTGAGGGCGGCAGCTCGAACAGGTTGGCGTACCGGGAACTGCTTGCGCAAACCGGCGAGCCTCGCGGCTCCCTGCTCGAGCCGCCAAAAAATGGAGGCACGAACGACAAAGCCACAGAGTCTCTGCGGAGAAATCTGCGGCTTTCGTCGCAGCAGTTACACGGGACGCCAATCCCGGCCACGCCTGTTTTTGACGTGACGGCCGCAGTATAGCCACGCACCCCCACCCCCTTCACAGCGCAAAACCGAGATGCCCCTACGACCCGTGCCCCCTCCCCCGATGCTGGAACAATGCGCCGATCTATGGATGGTCTCGATCTCATCAAAACGTTCCGCGAAGTCGCGTTCCGGCGCAGCTTCTCCCGCGCGGCCCTCTCGCTGGGCATGTCCAAGGCCACGGTCAGCCGCTATGTGGCCGAGCTCGAAGCGCGCAGCGGCGTGCGCCTGCTCAACCGCTCGACCCGCTCCCTGAGCCTCACCGACGCGGGCGAGGTGCTGCTGGAACGCAGCACCGAGCTGGTGACGATGGCCGAGAACACGCTCAACGACCTGCAGGCGCACGGCTCGCACCCGCGCGGGCGCCTGCGCATGAGCGCGCCGCACGGGCTCATCGCGGGCTGGCTTTCGGACGTGATCGCGGAGTTCATCAAGCTCTACCCCGACGTGTACGTGAGCCTGAATTTCACCAACCACGACATCGACCTGATCGAGGAAGGCATCGACATCCACCTGACGGGCGGGCGCATCGACGACATGAACCTGATCGTGCGCCGGCTGGTGCGCTTCGACATGGTGGTGTGCGCGTCGCCCGCCTACTGGGCGCAGCGCGGCATTCCGCAGGTGCCCGAGGACATGGCGCGGCACGACGTGCTGAGCTATTCGCCGATGCCCACCACGCACCTGCCGTTCGAAACCGACGGCAAGGCGCACGAGGTGGCGGTGCACAGCCGCATGGAGGCCAACGACGCAGTGGCGCTGATCGAGCTGGCGCTGCGCGGCGTGGGCGTGGCCTACGTGCCCGAGCCGCTGGCGCAGTCGCACCTGGAGCGCGGCGCACTGGTGCCGGTGCTGCGCGATTACATGCCGCACGAGCATTGGCTGTACGCCGCCTACTCGCAGCGCCGCCACAACAGCGCGGCGATGCGCGCGATGCTCGACTTTCTCGAAAAATCGATGGGGCCGGTGCCCGAACCGATGCCCGCGGCAGTGCCGGTGGCGCTGCCGGCCTGTCCCGTCAACGCCGCCATCGTGGCGCGCAACACACCCGTGCCCAATGGAAAGGCCCCCTGAGTTCATGACCACGCCCGCGCTCCTGATCCGCCCACCCAAGCCCGACGACTTCGCCGCCTGGAAGCCGCTCTGGGACGGCTACAACGCCTTCTACGGCCGCGAGGGCCCCACGGCCCTGCCCGACGCGATCACGCAGGTCACGTGGCAGCGCTTCTTCGATCCGTACGAGCCGGTGCATGCGCTGGTGGCCGAGCGCGAGGGGCAACTGGTGGGGCTGGTGCATTACCTGTTCCACCGCAGCACGAACCGCATCGAACCCAACTGCTACCTGCAGGATCTGTTCACGCAATCGTCCGAACGCGGCCAGGGCGTGGGCCGGCAGTTGATCGAGGGCGTGTACGAACAGGTGCGGCTCGCGGGCGCGCACCGCGTGTACTGGCAGACGCACACGACCAATGCGGCGGGGCGGATGCTCTACGACAAGATGGCAAAGCACGAGGGCTTCATCGTCTACGCGACGATGGTCTGATCGATCAGTACTTGATGGTGACGCCGGCCTTCACGCCGGTGTTGGCCTTGCCGTCCGAATGCGCGCCGCCCGAGAAGGAGACGTCGCCGCCGGTCTTGGCACCGACCGAATAGGTGGGCCGCTTGCCCGACGTGTCGGTGCCGGCCTCCAGCGCACTGCCATCCGGGCGCTGCACGCCGACCGTGGCGCCGTTCGTGCGGGCCGAGGTTTCGGTGGAGTTCACGTTGGGGGCGATGTAGGCCGTGCCCTTGTCGTCGCTGTCGATGGGCACTTTGACGGGCTCCGCAATGGCCACGACGGCCGCTGTGCAAGCAGCCACACCCAGGCACGCAAGAATCACTCTGTTCATGGGGACCGATGGTGGGTGCTGACCGTCGCGCGGGCTGTGGGCGTGGCCTCACGGCGCGCGTAGGACGAAGACGGCATCAATGCCACGACTGGTTGAACAGGAAGAACGCCGCGAGCACCCACAGCAACAGCACGAGGTGCGTGAGCTGCAAGCCATCCTGCCGAATCCAGTAGGCGAACCACAGGCCGCCCAGGTGCATGGCGAAGAGGAAGGCGGCAAAGCCGGCGAGCCCCAGGTTGAGCCACGGTCGTGCGGCCGCCAGGTCGCCGCCGACCACCAGCATCGCGCTGCCGGCCCAGAACGCCAGTGCCGCCACCAACTGCAGTGCCAGCACCACGCCCAGCGCCGCGCGGTGCAGTGCCACCGAGCGGATGGCCCGCGTGAGCAAGGGCGTGTCGATGGCGGGATCGACGCGCAACGGCGCCATCGACATCGTGCCGCCGACCGCGAACGCCGAGCCCGCAAAGCCGCGCCAGTTGTTGCGCACCGCAATCGACAGCCACAGCGCCATGCCCAGCGCGTGAAGGGACTGGAACAGCCAGACAGAGGTAGGGAGATTCATCGGGGCGCCTGTGGCGTTAAATATCAAAGATTATTCTTTGATATTGACGCGCCCGCCGGTCTGCGCTCAAAGTCCCTCAAGGAAGGTCGAACGAACGCCATGAACACCGCCGCCCCCACCCCACCCGGCCCCTCACCGGAAGCGCTCGAACGCCTGCTGGCCGCCGGCCGCGACGGCGCCCTGCTGCGCATGAGCCTCGCACTGGCGCACCACCGGCGCGACGACGCGCCCACGGCGCGGATGCATGTGGAGAAGGCGCTCGCCTTCGACCCCGAATTCACGGCCGCATGGCGGCTGCAGGGTCTGCTCGCGCTGGCGCTCGGCGATTCTGCGAAGGCCGAGGCCTCGTTCACTCAGGCGCTGGAGGTGGCGCAGCGGCGCGGGGAGCTTCAGCTGGTGAAGGAACTCACCGTGCGGCTGCGGCGCCTGCGCACGCCGAAGCCGCCCGCCGACTGAACGGCCTCAGGCCGCCGCCGTCTTCGCCAGCGGATTGAGCCCGGGCTCGCCGACGCGCGTGAGCGTGTTGCGATCGGTGTGATGGAAAGGCTCGGCCTGGCCCAGGATCTGCATCACGGTGTCCTGGTCGTACGACCAGGTGCCGTCGGCGTTGATCTTCACCGTGATGTTCCACGCCAGCGTGGTGAAGGCACGCTCCAGGAACGGGTTCGACACGATGCCGTTCACCAGACTGCCGTGCTCGGCGCTGAGCGTGAACTCGGTGTCGCCGGGCTTCACGTGGCCGCTGGCCATGGCCACCTGTCCGCGCGGAATGGCCAGCGTAAGGAACACGGTGCTGGTGGCCGGCTCCCACAGCCAGTAGCCGACCTGGTCGTGGTACATCTTGGTGAGGCCGGGCTTGTGGATGTAGGTGTGGTAGCGCAGGCCGTACAGCAGCTGCGGGCCGTTGGTCTGCGCGTCGATGGGCTGCAGCTCGTAGTGTTCGACGTACACCTGCGTCTTCGGGCCGTCTTTCTTCGGCTTGACGTCGACGCCCTTCGTGCCCTCCCAGATGCCCGCCATCGGCCGCAGCGGACCGAGGTTGGCGAGCGTGTCGGGATCGGCCGGGGGTTCGGTGTAGATGTCTTCGGGTGTGGTCATGGTGTGTGTCGTGGGAGAAAGAAAACGGAGAGAAGCTTGTCGGTTCTGATTCTGCTTGAGTGCCGCCGCAGGTAGGTCGTCAGAGCGTGCCCCAAACCTGCACGAGCCCGACGAGGTGCACCACACCGTACACGAAGCACACGAGCGAGCTCCACACCCAGAAAGCGCTGAGACGGCGCCGGTCGAACAGCCACATCGCGACGGCGACGAGCCCGCGCAGCAGGTACACGGCCGTGATGGCGGGCAGCACCAGCGCCTGCAAGGGCAGTGGCTGCAGCACGCCGGCACCCGCGAGCGCGTAGGCGGCCCACACGCCCAGCATGCCGGCGATGACCAGCGTGACGGCCACGGGGTACAGGTGGCCGGCCTCTGCGCTCGCGGCCATGCGCTCGCCCGCGCCGAAGAAGCGGTACCAAGCCGGGCCGCCGAAGATGACGCACACATGCAAGAGCGCGGCGATGGCGCTCAGCACGGCGCCGGCGATCAGGAAGACGTTGGAGGTCACGCAGGCTTTCTCATGAGATCAGAGCAGCAGGTCGCGCGCGCGGACGGCCTCGCGCACCGGGCCGAACGCGCCGAAGCGCACGGGCAGGCCGCTGAGGGCTTCCGCGCGCTGCACCCACTCGGGTGCGTTGGCGACGGGGTGCGGGTCGTACAGGGGCTGGGCGCCTTCCAGCAGGCGGGTCAGCACGTGCTGGTGGTCGAGGTCGGGTGCGTCGCTCAGCGGCAGCGACGACAGCGTGTGGCCGTCGGCGCCGCGGTAGCCGGTGCACCAGCGCAGGTCCGCGTGCGCGAGCGTATCGAGGTGGCTGGCGAGCAGCCCGTCGAGCGGACCGGCGGCAGCGAGCGCGTAGCGCAGCAGCACGGCGTCGGGATGGCCGCGGCGGAACGCGCCCTGCCAGCCCTCGTCGGCGTTGTGCGGCTCGGCCAGCCGCGCATCGAGCGCGCGGTCGTGCGTGGGTAGCGGCCCGGCGCCGTGCCGCGTGAGGTGGCTGCGCAGCACGCCCAGGTGCTGCACGGGCGACGCGATGCCCACGTCGCGCAGCACCGCCTCGACGGCGGCGGTGGAGACGGTGCTCCAGGTCGTGTGCGGATGAAAGCCGCGCCACTCGTCGAGCAGCACGCCCTGCGCGCCTTCGAACAGCACGGTGCCGGCGCGCGCGAGCCGTTCGCCGATGGCATCGGCGCTCGCGGGCGGCGACTGGCGCAGGCAGGGCTGCACGGCGTCGAGCCAGCGTGGTGCGAGCGAGGCATCGGCGAGCACGGCCAGCTCTTGCGCGGCGTCTGCCGACGAAGGCAGCGCGTTCGCGAACTCCCGGTGCAGCGCGAGGCGCAAGGCCTCGAGCCTGTCGAGCGTGCGCGCGGGGTGAACAAGGTCGCCGTAGTGCAGCGTCGTTTCAGGCGCGGCCAGTGCTTGCCGCACGGTCTCGCCCACACCGACGCCACAGCTGCCATGCGCGGCGGTGCCGCGTGCCCATTCGCGCAGGCGGCCAGCAGCCTGATGGAACGGCGTGGTCACGCGGCAGCGCGCATCGACGAACAGGCGAGCAAAAGCGTCGGGCACGCCCGCGCGCTGCAGCACCTCGGCCTCGACGCGCAACGCCGTCGGGTGCACCACCACCGGGCTGACGAGCACAGTCGCCACGCCGGCATGGAAGCTGCCCGCGCCGAACTGCGAGAAGGTGTGGTGGCGGCCGTCGGCCAGCACCACGTTGTGGCCGGCCTGCGCGCCGCCGTTGAAGCGCACCACGGTGTGGGCACCCCAGGCGCCGCACAGGAAATCGGTGAAACGGCCCTTGCCGCAGTCGCCGAAACCGAGGCCGAGCAGCGAAGCGTAGCGCGTGGAGCTCAATGGCAAACGGTCAACCGAAGAGCCGCTTCCACCACGAGCTGCGCGCCCCATTGCCCGCAGCCGGCGTCGCGCGGCGCGGTGCAGTCGGATCGAGCAGCGCGGCGTAGCCGTCGAGCGCGTGCAGCACGCCGCCCACGCGTTCCTTGGCCATGCCGGTGGCGCCCATCACGCGGGCCAGCGCGTCGAGATTGGGCACGGCCTTCTCGGTGAGCGCGACGATGCCGGCGGCCACAGCGCAGGCGTCGTCGGGCGAGTCCATGCAGATCACGTGGTCGCCCAGCAGCTCGCGCCAGCGCGGCTCGCAGCGGCGGCGACGTTGTGCGTCGGGGATCAGGAAGAACAGGTGCGTGGTCTCGGCGGCGGCGGCGATGACTTCCTCGATGGGAATGTCCTCGTCGAGCTTCTCGCCGATGAGCCCTTCGACCTGGTGGCGCGACACGGCCGGGTACGGCAGCTCGTCGCCGGTGACGAACAGGTAGCCGCGCTTCTTGCGCTTGACCCAGCAGTCCATGTCGGTGTGCTGCGCCATGACGTAGAAGGCCAGCTCGTAGCTTTCTTCGCCGCTGCCCCCGCCGCCGCCTTCGAGGTAGCTCCAGGTGAGCCACTGGTCCATGAGGTTGGCGGTCGATTCGAACTGCCCCACCTGCAGCGGTGCCTGGTCGGAGGTGGCGTCGCCGATGGCCATGAACAGCAGCTGGGGGTCGGCCACGCCGCAGTCCGTCAGCAGCTTCATGAAGGTGGGCAGCTCGCGGCGCGCGAGGGTCTGCGGGATGTCGCCCATCGAGCCGGTGACGTCGAGCGCGAACACGATGCCCAGCGAGTTCGGGTGGTCGGCGTTGTCGCGCGACTCGCGCACCTTGAGCCCCTGCGGGTTCATGAGCGCGTGCGTGGCGGTCTGCGTGAAGACCTCGCTGCCGGACTTGGCTGCGCGGTCGGCCACGATGGCCGCGTGGGCGGCGTGCGAATAGTTTCCGTAACCCATGGAGGTGCTCCTTCGTGAGGAAAAATTGAAAGGCTGACTGCTAGCCGGCCGGCGCGGGGTCGAAATGAACAAAGCGCGGCGGCCCGAAGGCTTCGCGCGAAGCGGCCGACAGTGCCTGCTCGATGCCCTGCGCGCCCAGGCGCTCGCAGGCGATGGCGTCGTCGCTGCACTCGCGCAGCAAGGCGGCGAGCGGTGCGGGCACAGCACCATCGGACAGCAACGCGCGCACGCTGCGCGCCGACGCCATCAGGTCCCGGCCGATGGCGCCGCCGGACACGTCCTGCTTCGCCTGCGACCAGCCGATCAGCAGCACGCCGTGGTCGCGCGGATGCACGAGCGCATGCGCAGGCGTGAGCGCGCGGTGCGTCCAGCCGGCGCCGTGCACGAAGGCCAGCACCTCGAGCATGCGCCGCCAGAGCCAGACGGCATGGCGCGCATCGATGCCTTGCGGATTGGCCTGCTGCACTTCCTGCAGGCTGCCCCAGAAACCGGTCGGGTGGCGCAGCACGAGCGCCTGCCGCTCGCCATCGCCCAGGCCCTGTGCCGCGCCCAGGCCCAGCGGCTGCGGCAGCCGCCGCGTGAAGTAGGCCGCACCGGCCACCGACAGGGCTTGCAGCGCCTGCAGCACGGCGGCCTCGCGCGCCAGCACGGCGTTGCCGGCCTCGTCACGCGCAAGCTTGATCGTCACGCGCTCGGGCAGCGCGCCGAGCCGTTCGGCCAACAGCACCTCGCTGTGCTCGCCCTTGCCCAGCGGCGCGAGCACGCGGTAGTGCGCGCCGCGCCATTGCAGCAGCCGGCCGGTGTCCGCGAGCTGCGCCGCGTTGGCGCGGCGCCAGGCGGCGCGAAAGCTCTCGCGCTCGACGGTTTCGGTGCCGCGCGTGATGGTGGCGCCGCAGTAGCCGCAGTTGACGGTGCGCCAGCGCGCCGCGCGCGGCAGCGGGGCCGAGCATTGGGGGCAACTCAGTGCAAGCAGCGACAGCATGGCCGCGCCCTCCTCTTCAGTCTTCTTGCGGCGCCGCCGGGTCCGGCGACGCCAGCACGCGGTCGATGCGGCGCCCTTCGAGCGCCACGATCTCGAAGCACCAGCCGGCGCAGTCGATGTGCTCGCCCACGGCGGGCAAGTGGCCCGACACGGACATCAGCAGGCCCGCCACGGTGTTGTAGCGCCCGCGCTCTTCGTCGGGCAGTTCGCGGATGCCCAGGCGCGCGCGCAGTTCCGACACGGGCATGAGGCCGTCGAGCTCCCACACGCCGTCGGTGCGCTGGTGGGCCCAGGCATCGGCCTGCATGCCGGGTTGCAACTCGCCGGTGATGGCCTCGAGCAGGTCGCGCGGGGTCATGAGGCCCTGCACCACACCGTACTCGTCGACCACGAACACGAGCCGGCCGGCGCGCGTGCGGAACTGCTCGAGCAGCTCCATGCCGGTGAGCGTCTCTGGCACGAACACGGCCGGCGTGGCCTCCTGGCCCAGCACGCCGGTGTGGGCCGAGCCCAGGCGCAGCAGGTGCGCCACGCTGATCACGCCGACCACGTCGTCCAGCGAGTTGCGGCACACGGGGTACCACGAGTGCACGAGGTTGAGCGCCGCGGCGTCGGCCACCTTCTGCAGCGCTTGCGCCACGGTGTTGGAGGCGTCGAGCCATTCGATGTCGGCGCGCGGGATCATGAGCGACGACAGGCGGCGATCGTCCAGATGGAACACGTTGCGCACCATCTGGTGCTCGTGCTGCTCGATGACGCCGGCGTCCACGCCTTCTTCGAGGCTGGCCGAGATTTCTTCTTCGGTCACCGAGCGCGCGGCGTTGGCGTCGATGCGCAGCAGCTTCAGCGTGGTGGCGGTGGCACCGGCCAGCAGCCACACGAAAGGCTTGGCGCCCTTGGCCAGGCTGCGCATGGGGCGCGACACGAAACGCGCCACCGGCTCGGGGTACAGCTGGCCGATGCGCTTGGGCACCAGCTCGCCGAAGATGATGGTGAAGAAGGTGATGCAGGTCACCACCACCGCGGTCGACACGACGCTGGCGGTGCCGGCGCCCATGCCGACGCTTTCCATCCACACCGCGAGCGGCGCCGCAAAAGCAGCTTCGCCCACGATACCGCTGAGCATGCCGATGGACGTGATGCCGATCTGCACGGTCGAGAGGAATTGCGTGGGCGATTCCATCAGCTTCAGCGCGGCCTCCGCCCCGGTGTCCCCCGTTTCGGCCAAGGCCGCGAGGCGTGCGCGGCGGCTGGTGGAAAGGGCCATTTCGGACATTGCGAACACCGCATTGAGGGTGGTCAGCAAGGCCAGCAGGAAGACATCCATGAACAGGGGGAGAGAATGAGGGAATGTCACTTTACTGTATCGGCGACGTCCAGGGCTGCGATGCCCCCCTGGGCCGGCTGCTCGACAAGATCGATTTCTCTCCCAGCCGCGACACCCTCGTGGTGCTCGGCGACCTGGTGAACCGGGGCCCCGATTCGGCCGCGGTGCTGCGCCGCCTGCAGGGCTACGGCGCCTCGGCGTTGAGCCTTCTGGGCAACCACGACCTGCACCTGCTGGGCGTGGCGCACGGCGTGCGCAAGGGTGGCCGCAAGGACACGGTGGCCGAACTGCTGGCCGCGCCCGACAGCGAGGCGATGCTCGACTGGCTGCGCCAGCAGCACATGGCGCTGCACCTGCAGATCGGCGGCGGCGACCTGCTGATGGTGCATGCCGGCGTGCTGCCGCAGTGGACGGTGGGCGACACGCTGGCGCTGGCGTCGGAGGTCGAGTCGGTGCTGCGCGGCCCCGCGCTGGGCGACTTCCTGCACGAGATGTACGGCAACACGCCCGACCACTGGGACGACGCGCTCACGGGCCACGCACGGCTGCGCGTGATCGTGAACGCGCTCACGCGCCTGCGCTACTGCACGCCCGAGGGCGTGATGGAGTTCGAGAGCAAGGACGGCGCCATTCCCGGCCCCGAGGGCTACCTGCCGTGGTTCGACGTGCCGGGCCGCAAGACGGCCGCGGCCACCGTCGCCTTCGGCCACTGGTCGACGCTGGGCTGGCTCTCGCGGCCCGACCTGCTGTCGACCGACACGGGCTGCGTGTGGGGCGGCTGCCTCAGCGCGGTGCGCTTCGGCGCGACGCTGGACCAGCGCGAACTGGTCCAGGTGAATTGCGAGCAGGCGCAGAAGCCCGGCAAAGGGGCCTGACGGGCACCCGCCCCGTTCGGAGGCTCAGAACCCGTGCGTCATCAGCGCGTAGACCGTCTGCACGCCGGTCACGTAGTTGCCCATGCGCAGGTTCTCGTTCGCCGCGTGCTGGTTGTTGTCGGCGTTCACCAGCGGAATGATCGCGAACGGCACCTGCAGCACGCGCACGATTTCCGCGGTCGGCACGGTGCCGCCCATCATGCGGATGCGCACCGGCTCGGGCGTGGTGCCGAAGGTGTCGGTCAGCGCCTTGTAGGCCCACTGGCCGATCGGTGAATTGATCGGCGAGCCCGCCGCATCGGCCCCCTCGCTGCGGTAGCTGAAGCTCGCGATCTTGTCGTAGCGGGCACGCTCCTCGTCGGTCGGCGCGCCCTTCACGAGGTGGTAGCCCTGCTTGACGATGTGCGCCTCGATCAGCTTGCCCAAATAAGGCGCGTCGGAGTCGGGCGTGGTGCGCAGGTCCATTTCGGCCTCGGCCTTGTCGGGGACGATGTTCGCCACCTTGTCGCCCACGGCCGCCGAGGCCATGCCGCGCACGTTCAGCGAGGGGTACTGCATCGCCTCCTGGTAGTTGGCGCCGACCTTGTCGGTGCGCGCGATGCCCAGGCGGCGCTTGAGCGCGGCCTCGTCGTCGGGCACGGCGGCCATGATCTTGCGCTCGGCCTCGCCGATCTTCACGCGGTCGTAGTAGCCGGGCACGGTCACGCGCCCGGTGTCGTCCTTCATCGTGGCCAGCAGGCTGGCCAGGCGCTGCGCCGGGTTGGGCGCGTAGTTGCCGTAGTGCCCGCTGTGCAGCGGCACCTTGGCGCCGTACACGGTGAGCCGCGCATCGGCCGCGCCGCGGTTGCCGAACACCAGCGTGGGCCGGTTGGTGGCGTGCATGGGGCCGTCGTGGATCACGATGGCGTCGCTGCGCAGCAGCTCGCGGTGCGCCTGCATGACCTGGCTGATGGACGGCGAGCCTTTTTCTTCCTCGCTGTCGAGGATCACCTTCACGTTGACCGCCGGCTGGCCGCCGCCGGCCTTCAGCGCGTCGATGGCGGCCAGCAGCATCATGATCGGGCCCTTGTCGTCGGCCGAGGCCCGGCCGAACACGCGCCACTCGGGGTCCAGCGGGCCGCTGAAGAGCGGGGCCGCGTCGATCTCTTCCCACTCGCCCTTGTCCGTCTTGCGCTTGAGCACAGGCGTCCACGGGCTCTTTTGCGCCCACTGCGCGGGGATCACCGGCTGGCCGTCGAGGTGCATGTAGAAGAGCACCGTCTTGCGCGCCGGGTCGCTGCCCGGGAACTCGGCGTAGAGCATCGGCTTGCCGCTGTTGGGCAGCTGCTTCGTCGTGAAGCCGCGCTTGCGGAAGGCCTGCTCCAGCCAGTCGACGTTCTTGCGGATGTCTTCCGGCACGGTGGCGTCGTTGGGCAGGGCCAGCAGCTCGAAGTACTCGCGGTAGGTGCCCTGCGCCTGGCGCTCGGCCTGGGCCGGCGAGAGTTCGGCCGACTGCGCGAGGCCGTGGCCCAGCAGCAGGACGGCCGTGGGGAGCAGCGCCATCAGGCGGCGGGGAAAGCGGGGGGAACGAGTGGGCATGGATGGCAGCGCAGAAGGGAGCAGAACGAGGAACGGGGTGTCTGCGCAGCATAAAAAGCGGGCAGCTTTTCAACAATTGCTATTTTCTTGAGCTACCTTTGCATTTCTTGCAAACCTCCTACTCCCTCATTCCCATGCCCAGCCGTCGCCTGCAGGAAACCTCGCTGCGCTACTTCCTCGAAGTGGCCCGCACCGGCTCGCTCACCGAGGCCGCCGCGCGGCTGAACGTCAGCATCTCGGCCGTCAGCCGCCAGGTGGCCGCGCTCGAAACGCTGGTGGGCGCGCCGCTGTTCGAGCGCCGGCCGCGCGGCATGGTGCCCAGCGCCGCGGGCGAACTGCTGGCGGCGCACGCCCTGCGCGGCGCGCTGGAGGCCGAGCGCGTGCTGTCGGACATCCAGGCGCTGCAGGGGCCGCTGAGCGGACGCGTGCGCATCGCCTGCTCCTCGGGCTTCGCCAACGAGTTCCTGCCGCGCACCATCGCGGCGTTTCGCGCGCAGTACCCGGGTGTGCGCTTCCGGCTCGATGCCACCGGCCCGACGCAGGTGAGCGATGCCGTGCTGCTCGGCGAGGCGGACATCGGCCTCACCTACAGCCGCGCGGCGGTGCGCGGCATCCGGGTCGAGCACCGCCAGCCGGCGTCGGTGTTCGTGGTCATGCGGCCCGACCATGTGCTGGCCGCCTCGCGCAGCGTGACGCTGGCGCAGATGCATCCCTTTCCCATCGCACTCAGCAGCCCCGAGAACACGGTGCGCCAGCTGTTCGACGTGGCCTGCAGCAACCGCGGCCTCGTATTCGAACCCGTGCTGGTGAGCAACCGCTTCGAGGCCATCGCCAATTTCGTGCTGCAGGGCGGCGGCCTGGGCATCACGGGAGAGATCACGGTGCGCGACCGCGTGCAGCGCGGCGAGCTGGTCGCGGCCGAGATCCGCGAGCCCGGCATGCGCGGGCGTTCGGTCGAGTTGCAGACGCTGGCCGATCGCACGCTGCCGGAGGTGGTGCGCACCTTCCTGGACTGTCTGCGCGAGCAGCTGCCGGCGGCCGGCCGCACGCCCACGCCGCGCACACGCAAGGCCGCCTGAACTCAGCCGCGCGCGGGCCCGGCCCCCGGGAACCTGATCACCCGGCGCTGCGTCGCGCCCGAGGGGCGCAGCAGCCCGCGCCGCGTGGCCTCGTGCACGGCCTGCGTGCGCGAATGGACCGACAGCTTGCGGTAGATGCTCTTGATCTGGCTGGCGACCGTGCTGTCGGAGCGGTGCAGCGCCTCGGCCACGCGCCGGTTGCTCCAGCCCTGGGCCACGAGTTCGAGCACCTTGAGTTCACGCGGCGAGAGCAGGCCCTCGTCGCCGGCGTCTTCCTGCGCCCGGTCGAGCCCGTGCGCCGCCAGGGCCGCCTCCTCGATGTCGCACAGGATCTGCCGCGCCGTGCGCGCAGCGGCCCACACGTCGCCGCGCTCGACCGCCGCCATCAGGTTGGCCAGCTCCAGCTGGTTGGCCTGGGCAAAGAGCCGCGCCGCGGCATTCGCGGCCACGGCGGGGCTCAAGGGCGGTGCGTCGTCCAGTTCCGAAATGGCACGCAGCTCGGCGCTTCCTTTGGACATGTCAATGCTCGCTCGGTCAATCAACGCTGGGGGAAAAAGTAAACCCGGTGTCCCTTTGCAATGAAATTGCCATGCAGGACGCCTGCTGCGAGCCTGAGGGCGCTTTGTAAACAGCCTTGACCATCCGTCTCAG
The DNA here is from genome assembly GCF_059415405.1 of Variovorax sp. GW821-FHT10C12. Taxonomy (NCBI): domain Bacteria; kingdom Pseudomonadati; phylum Pseudomonadota; class Betaproteobacteria; order Burkholderiales; family Comamonadaceae; genus Variovorax; species Variovorax sp. GW821-FHT10C12. Next base: position 539,561 of record NZ_JBWKNE010000002.1, on the reverse strand, counting down.
TTCTTGGGAGAATTCCGCGAAATCTGTGATTTTTTAACGCTTAGTTAGTACTATTTGGCGGAACAGCCCGCCACACGCCCTGGCGCTGTTCCGACCTCGCCCATGACATCCAGCGCCGCCGCGGCCCCCGAACGCCCCCTCTCTCCCCCGGGCGTGGCGCACAGCCACTTCGACGTGCGCGCGGAGCCGCCCGACCGGCAGTTCCTGGCCTGGCGCGCACGCGTCGGCCATGTGATGGACGCGCTGCCCTCGCGCGACGCGCTCGAGCGCCCCTTCAACGCCGCGATCGACCGCTACGACGTGGGCGGCCTCGTCTTCACCGAATGCCGCTCCGACACGCTGGTGCTGGAGCGCTCGCTGGCCCGCGTGTCGACCGACAGCGTGCGCGACTTCGTGTTCCATGTGTTCGAGGAAGGTGGTGTGGACGACCTGCGGGTGCGCGCCACACCGGGTGCACGCCGCAAAGGCGAACCGCCACCCGCCCCCACCGGCACGCCCACGATCCTCGCGCTGGACATGAACCAGCCGGTGCGCATGCGGCGCCACGACTGCCGGGTCCACACTTTCTTCGTGCCCGGCACGCTGGTGCAGGAAAGCTTCCCCGACCCCGAGGCCATCCACGGTCGCATGCTCACCTGCACCACGCCGCTGGCACGGCTGGCGGCGGGGCACGCGATCTCGCTGGCGCGCGACATCGGCGGCATGACGCCGGCGGCCGCCCAGAGCGCGGTGCGCACGGGCGCGCAGCTCGTGGTGTCGGCCTTCGGCAAGCAGGCCGGCTTCGACGGCAACGCGCGCGCGGCGGCACGCGCCGCCATGTTCGACCGGGTGCGCCGCCATGTGCAGACCCACCTGCACCGCGCCGACCTCACGCCCGAGAGCGTGCTGGCCGCACTGCAGCTGCCGCGCCCCACGCTGTACCGCATGTTCCAGCACGAAGGCGGGCTGGGCAGCTACATCCGCAGCCTGCGACTGCGCCAGGCGGCGAGCGACCTGGCGCGCTACCCGCATGTGATGGTGACCGACATCGCGTATAGCGCGGGCTTTCGCAGCGCCTCGGATTTCAGCCGCGCCTTTCGTCGCGCCTACGGCATTGCGCCGCAGGACTTCCGCGTGCAGGCGCTCGAACGACGTCCCTAAGCAGCTGCGTTGAAGAAGCCCGTGTCGAACGTGCCCTTCACGTCGAGCGGCTGCTTGATGAGCCCCACCTGCCGGTAGAAATCGGCCGTGCCCTGTTGGTCGGCGATGACCTGCGCATCGATGGCAATCCACTGCTGCTGGCGTCGTTCGAACTGCAGCTTCGCCGCCTCGGGCGGAATGCCGATGATGCGTGCGAGCGTGGCCGAGAACGCATCGACATTGCGGTACGACCAGCGCTGCGCCTTCACCACGCGCTGCAGAAAGTCCTGCAGCACCGGCCGCTTGGCAGCAATGGCGGCGTCGGTCGCGGCGAGGTAGCTCAGCCCCGGCAGCAGGCCGCGTCCGCTGACCAGCACGCGCGCATGGCGGCTGATTTCGGCGAGCGCGGTGTAGGGCTCCCACGTCGCCCAGGCATCGACCGAGCCCTGCGTGAGCGCGAGCTTGGCATCGGCCGGCGCGAGGAAGCGCAGGTTCACGTCCTCGGGCTTCAGACCTGCGGCCGTGATCGCCTTGAGCGTGACGTAGTGGCCGATGGAGCCGCGGTTGGTGGCGATGCTCTTGCCCTTGAGCTCGGCAGCAGTCTTCAGCGGCGAATCGGGCCGCACCAGCACCGCCGTGCCGTAGGCGTCCGAGCGGTTCGCGCCGATGGCCTTGACGCGCGTGCCGGCCGCGAGCGCGAAGATCAGCGGCGCATCGCCGATGGGGCCCGAATCGACCGCGCCCGCGTTGAGCGCTTCGGCCAGCGGCGCGGCGGCCGGGAACTCCGACCACTGGATGTCGTAGCTCAGGCCTTCGAGCCCGCCCGCCGCTTCGAGCAACGCGCGCAGCCCGCCCTTCTGGTCGCCGGCCTTGAGCACCGGGCGACCTTGTGCACGCACGAAGGCGGGCAAGGTGGCGGTCGTGGCCGCAGCAAGGCCGCCGGCAAGCAGCTGGCGGCGCGATCGGTCGAGGTGTGAGGTCATGGGTTCGTTCTCCGTGGAAGCAGTGAAAAGGAAATCAGTGGATGAAGCCGCCCTTGACGAAGCGCACCGGCTCGGCGTCCATGCGGGCGATGAGCGCGCCCAGACCATCGGGCGGCAGCACGGTGCCTTTCGCCAAGGCTGTCGGCGGGCTGTCGCTGCGGCACAGCAGGTCGTCGTCGGACCAGCCGGCCTGTCCCGGCAGTCCGCGCACGCGCAGCCAGCCGTCGCGGTCGGCGATGAGCTGCATGCCCGCAAGCTGGTCGGTGCCGGCGATGAGCGCCAGCGCCTCCCAAGCGGCCGGTGAGTCGGCCACGCAATCGGCGGTGATGCCCGCCGCCTTCGCCCCGGGCGGCAGCAGCTGCACCGTCACCAGGCGCGGGTCTTCGCTGGGCGCGACGGCGCCCGCCACGACGCGCACGCGCTGCCCGCGCCACTGCGCGAGCGACCGGGGCGCCTGCGCGCCGCAGCGCACCGCCATGTCGGGCAGGCCGACGGGCTGTGGCCAGTGGCCCTGCGCGCGCAGGCTCTGACCCGCGCCTTGCGCCTTCATGTAGTCGATGAGCGCCCAGGCATCGGCCCCGTCGAGCGGGCCGCCGAAGCCGGGCATGGTGGCGGTGCCGTGAAGCACGCGCCAGAGCAGGTCGCCATCGGCGCGGCGCCACAGCAGCGGGCCCGTGAGGTTCGGCGGCCACACGGCCAGCGAGGCGGCCAGCGGCCCTTCGCCCTTGCCGTCGGTGCCGTGGCAGCTCACGCAGTGCTGCGCGTAGAGCACGCGGCCTTGCGCGATCGATGTGGCCGTGAAGCCGGTCGGCGACGCGTGGAAGCTCGCCGGCGTCGCAGGCACGAGCACGACGTTCGCGTGGGGCCAGGGCGCGGCGATCAGCAGCATCGGCACCAGCGCGAGCAGGTACCAGCGCGGGCGCCGCCAGAGCAACGCGACCGACAGCAGCAGCACCGCCACGCCGACGCACACCAGCGTCCACGCGAGGCTGCGCGCCTGCCCCAGGTCGATCAGCAGGTTCTCGCCCGACAGCCGGTGCGCCCACGGCCACGCCGGCTGGCCGTGCACATGGCGCACGAGACCGAGCGCATCGAGCACGCGCAGCAGCTGCAGTTGAGCGCCCTGGAGCAGGCCGATCAGCAGGTTGAGCCAATCGGCCTCGGGCTTGCTGTTCATGTCACCAGGTGGCGTCGAGCCCCAAGTGGCGCAGTGCCTCGTGACGAAGTTCTGCCAGCCGCGCATGGCCCCGATGCCGCGGATACGGCAAATCGACCACGAGCTCCGCCGCGATGCGCGCCGGCCGGTCGCTCAGCACGATCACGCGGTTGGCGAGGAACAGCGCCTCTTCCACGTCGTGCGTCACCAGCAGCGCCGAGAAGCCCGCGCGCTGCCACAGGTTGACCAGCTCGCTCTGCATCGCAATGCGCGTGAGCGAGTCGAGCTTGCCCAGCGGCTCGTCGAGCACCAGCAGTTGCGGGTCGTTGACCAGCGCACGCGCCAGCGCCACGCGCTGCGCCATGCCGCCCGAGAGCTGGTGCGGAAAGGCTTTGGCGAAGTCGGTGAGGCCGACGAGCTTCAGCGCTTCGTCGACACGCCCGCGCTGCGCCTTGAGCACGCCGCGCGCCTGCAGGCCGAGCGCCACGTTGTCCCACACGCTGCGCCAGGGGTAGAGCGTCGGGTCCTGGAAGACGACGATGCGCGACGGGTCGGGCCGCGTGATGGGTGCGCCGTCCTGCGCGATGCGCCCGGCCGTGGCGGGCTCCAGCCCGGCCACGAGACGCAGCAGCGTCGACTTGCCGCAGCCGCTCGGCCCGAGCAGCGCGACGAACTCGCCGGGCTTCACCGTGAGGTCGATGTCGTCGAGCACCTGCAGCGGCCCGGCCGGCACGTCGAACCAGTGGCTCACGCCCTGGATGTCGATCTGGGCGCCGGCCTGGCGCACGTTGGCTTCTGCGGTGGCTACCATTTCACGGTCCCCTTCTGCCACGACAGCACGCGGTCGCGCACCTTGAACAGCAGCGTGATCAGGCCCGAGCACAGCAGCGCCATGACGATCAGCGCGGCATACATGTTCGAGTACGAGGCCCAGCCCTGCGCCCACGACAGGTAGAAGCCCAACCCGGCCTTCACGCCCATCATCTCGGCCGTCACCAGCACCGAGAAGGCGGCGCCCAGCCCCATGAACAGGCCCACGAACACCTGCGGCAGCGCGGCGGGAATCGCCACGCGCAGCACCAAAAAGCGCTCGCTCGCGCCCATGGTGCGCGCCACGTCGTAGTAGTTGCGGTTGACGCCCGCCACCCCCGACCACGTCAGCACCGCCACCGGAAAGCCCGTGGCCAGCGCGATGAGGAACACGGCCGCCGCGTAGCTCGACGGAAAGAAGAAGAACGCCAGCGGCAGCAGCGCCGAGGCCGGCACCGGCCCCACGAAGCGCAGCACCGGATGCACCCAGTAGCCCGCGATGCGCGACCAGCCGATGGTCACGCCCGTGAGAAAGCCCGCCAGCGCACCCAGCACGAAGCCGTGGGCAAGCAGCCGCGCCGAATGCGCCAGGCTTTCGCCGAGGCGGCGCCAGTCGTCGATGTAGGTTTCGATGAGGCTCTGCGGCGGCGCGAAGAACGGCGTGGGCAGCAGCGCGAGCTTCGCGGTCGCGATTTCCCAAAGGGCGAACAGCACCGGCAGCGCCACCAGCCACGGCCCGGCCGGTTGCAGCGTGCGCGCCGCGCGACCCGCGCGCGCACCGAGCAGCGCCACGAGCAGCAGCACCGCACCGATGGCGATGGCGGCAATGCCGAACTCGTCGGTGTACGCCCAGTCGCTGAAGCCCACGGCCTTGTTGGGCCAGTAGACGGTGAGCAGGCCCAGCGCGACCCAGCCCGCGCTCGCAAGCGCGCCGGTGCGCCAGAAGCCTTCGGCGGGGCGCGCGAACACGGCGGCCGGCGCGGCCTTTTCGATGCCAGGGCGGCGCCAACTGCCCGGCGCCGATGGCGGTGCCTCGAGCACCCGGTCGATGACGGCGCTCATGCCAGCGGATCGAAGGACACGTGCTCCGCGAAGCGCACCGGGTCGGTGGTCTTCTTGAGCACGCCGACGCCGCGGAAGTCGCGCGCGTAGAACTCCACCTCGTCGCGCAGCTTGCGGCCCAGCGGGTGGTGGTTGTGCGTGAGCGTGCCCAGCAGCGCGCGCAGGTCTTCGACCGGCACCTTGGGCGAGTACTTGGCGAAGAGCTTGGCCGACTCGTTCGGGTTCTCGGCCACGTAGTCGGAGGCCTGCGCGATGGCGCGCACCAGCGAGGCGACGGTGGCCTTGTCCTTGCGCACCAGCTCGCCGCGCGCGCCGACGATGCAGCAGACCTTGTCCTTGTACTCGCCCGAGAGGTTGCTCGCGAGTTCGACGAAGGTGCCCTGGTTGCGCTTCTCGATGAGGTACACGTTCGGGTCGCCGTCGGCGATGGCGTGGATCTCGCCCTTCTTCACCGCGATGTCGAGCAGGTCGGCCGGGTACTGGCGCCAGGTCACGTCGCGGTCGGCGTCGATGCCGTTCTTGGCGAGCAGGATCGAGAAGAAGTTCTTGCCCGGGCTCGCGATGTCCGACACGCCGATGATCTTGCCCTTGAGGCTGGCCAGGCTGGTGGCGCCCGCGTCCTTGGCGCCCACCAGGCGCACGCAGCCGCCGTGCGAGCTGCCGACGATCTTCACGTCGAAGCCCGACTCGAGCGGCTTGAGCCAGCGGTGGATCATGCCCACGGCCGCGTCGGCCTTGGCGGTGGCGAGCGACTCCAGCAGTTGGTCGGTCGAGCCCGTGTAGTTGATGAGGTCCACCTGCAGGCCGTTGCGCTCGAAGTAGCCGCGCTCCTGCGCCACCACCACGGGCGAGAGGCAGAACGCAGCGGCGTTCCAGGCGAAGGTGAGCTTGCGCGCCTGCTGCGAGAAGGCCTGCGAGGCGATGAGGCCGCCCGAGGCGACCACGGCGGCCGCGGCGCCGGTGCGCAGCACGCTGCGGCGGGAAAGGGATGCGTTCATCGGGGAAAGGCTCCGGGGGTTCGTCGTCATCGTCAAAGCAGGAGTTCGGGTTCGGCTTCGAGCAGGCCTTCGTACAGGCTGTCGAAGGAATGGATGGCGCCTTCGGGCCCGCCGATCTGGCCGTGCGTGTGGCGCGCGGTGGCCTCGTCGATCGGCTGCGGCGTGCCCGCAGCCTCGGCCAGCAGCTGCGTGTGGCAGGCGTTGTCCAGCGCGATGTACCACCACGCGGCGGCCTCCACGGTGGGCCCGGCCGTCAGGATGCCGTGGTTCTTGAGGATCGCGCCCTTCCTGTCGCCCAGCGCGCGGGCGATGCGATCGCCCTCGCTGGTGTCGACCACCATGCCGGTGAAGTCGTCGAACAGCGCCACGTCGTCGTGGAACACGCAGGCGTCCTGCGTGAGCGTGTCGAGCTTGCGGCCCAGCGTGGACCAGGCCTTGCCGTAGGTCGAGTGCGTGTGGGCGGCGGCCACGATGTTCGGGTTGTGCTCGTGGATCGCGGCGTGGATCGCGAAGGCGGCCTTGTTGAGCGGCCGGTCGCCGACGACCGTCTCGCCCTTCGAATTGACGAGCAGCAGGTCGGACACCTTGATGCGCGAGAAGTGCACGCCCAGCGGGTTGACCCAGAAGTGGTCGGTCAGCTCGGGGTCGCGCGCCGTGATGTGACCGGCCAGGCCCTGCGCGAAACCGAAGCGCGCGAACAGGCGGAAGGCGCCCGCCAGGCGCTCCTGCCGGTGGCGGCGTTCGGCCTGCACGGTGGGGCGCGGCGGGATGGGGTCGAACCAGTGCTTCTGCTGCGGGTTCGCGTGCAGCTTCAGCGGCTGGGCTGTGTTCCGGTCGATGGAAAAAACGGCACTCATGGCTCAGGCTGCCTTGCGCTGCGACTGCAGGCGCTGCGCGACGAGTTCGCGCGTGCGCGGAATCAGCGCGCGGCCGTAGTCGGTCGCGTCTTCGAGCGGATCGAAGCCGCGGATCAGGAAGGTCGTCACGCCCAGGTCGTAGTAATCGAGCAGCGCATCGGCCACCTGCTCGGGCGTGCCGACCAGCGCGGTGCTGTTGGAGCGCCCGCCGATCTCCTGCGCGACCGCGGTCCACAGGCGCTTGTCCAGGCGCGAGCCCTTCTCGGCCGCGGCCAGCAGGCGCTTGGCGCCTTCGCTCTGCTGCGGGCCGCCGCGGTTGTAGCCCTGCACCACGCGCAGGCGTTTCGTCTCCGCCAGGATGTTCTCGGCGCGCGCCCATGCGGCCTCTTCGGTGTCCGCCAGGATCGGGCGGAACGACACCGAGAAGCGCACGCTGCGCCCGTGCTTCGCGGCTTCGGCGCGCACGCGGGTCGTGAGTTCGCGCGCCTGGTCGAGCGATTCGCCCCACAGCGCGTACACGTCGGCGTACTTGCCCGCGACCGGAATCGCCGCCTCCGACGCACCGCCGAAGTACACGGGCACGTGCGGCTTGCCGTGGCGGGTCTGCACCGGCTTCACTTCGGAGAACGCGTTCTGGAAACGGTAGTGCGCGCCTTCGTGGTCGAAGGGCTTCTCGGCCGTCCACACCTTGTGCAGCACCTCGAGGTACTCGTCGGTGCGGGCGTAGCGCTGGTCGTGGTCGAGCCAGTCGCCGTCGCGCTTCTGCTCTTCGTCGGAGCCGCCCGAGATGTAGTGCACGCCGAGCCGCCCGCCGCTGAACTGGTCGAGCGAGGCGAACTGGCGCGCCGCGAGCGTGGGCGCCACGAAGCCCGGGCGGTGCGCGAGCATGAAGTGGATGCGCTCGGTCACCGAGGCCGCGTAGGCCACGGTGAGCGTGGCGTCGGGGCTGGTGGAATGGTGCGGCACCAGCACGCGGTCGAAGCCGGCGTTCTCGTGCGCCTGCGCGAAGGCACGCACGTAGTCGCGGTCGATGGCCGGGCCCTTGGCGGCGTGGATCTCCGAGACCTTCTGGCCCTGGATCATGCCGATGAATTCAACGTCGTTCTGGCTCATGGTGTCCTCGTGGATGCGGATGGAATGAAGGGGTCAGGCGGCAGGAAGCCGCAAGAGGTTCTCGAAGCGGCGGTCCCACAGCGGCTTTACGTCGGCCGGGCCGTCGAGCACGCCGATCTTCTGGAAGGTGTCGGCCACGTCCTGGTGGCTGCGCACCACCGCGTCGGTGACGGGGCCCAGGCTGTAGTCGCCGCTGCGGCCGTTGAACAGCTCGACCAGGTCGCCCACGGGCACGCGCGTCTCGGCCGACTGCGCGCGGGCGTAGGCCAGGAAGTTGCCGTTGATCCAGGCGAACGCGCGCTGCAGGCGCTGCAGCAGGTCGCCCAGCGCCGCGCGCCGCAGCGTGTCGTCGAGCGCGCGCGGGTTGGCGTAGATGGGAAAGTTGCCCGACAGGTAGCCCACGCCGGTCTTGAGCGTGCGCGCGCCGTACTGGGTGCGCGCGAGCTGGCCGTTGTAGCCATAGATGGCCCACGCATCGAGGTCGCCGCGCGCAAAGGCCGAGAGGCCGTCGGCGGGCGTGAGGCTCACGGGCTGGATGTCGGCGAACGACAGGCCCGCCTCGGCCAGTTGCTTGGCCAGGTAGTAGTGCGAGGTGGTGGCGCGCACGTAGCCCACGCGCTTGCCCTTGAGGTCGGCAATGCTGCGGATGGCCGAGTCCTTGCGCGCCAGCGTGGCCTGGTTGTTGAGGTCTTCGTGCGTCACGGCCACGAGCCGCACGCTCGACTTCTGCCGCGCCGCGAACACCGGCGGAATCTCGCTGCCCGAGCCCAGGTCGAGCGCGTCGCCGTTGATGGCCTCGATGTGCAGCACACCGTTGTTGAGCTCGCGCCAGTCGATCTTGTAGGGCGTGTCGGCCTGGCCCGAGGCCGTGAGCAGCGGGCGCCACAGGCCCTTGTAGGTGCCCACGCGCAGCGTCACGCCCGACAGGTCACGCGACGGTGTGGCGGCCTGCGCCACGCCCGAAGCCGCCACGCCCCATGCGGTGGCGGCCTGCAGCAGGCGGCGTCGGTCCAGCGGGAAATCGGGTGTCATGGCTTGTGTTCTTTCTTCTTCACTCACGCTCGAGGAGAAGCGAGACCGTACCGAGGCGGGCCTCGAAAACGAACGCAGAAAAACGAATTTGGATATGCGCGATGCATCCTTCGCGCGCTGGCAGCGGGCCTTTACCGTGCGGGCACCATGAGTGCACTCCCCTTGCGCCGCGCGCCGGCCGTTCCCGACACAGACACCCCGCCCTCCATCGACCCCGCCGTGCTGGCCCGCCTGTCGGACCAGTTCGCGTCCACGGCGGCCGACCACGACCGCAGCGGCGCCTTTCCGCGCCAGAACTTCGAGGCGCTGCAGGCGCACGGGCTGATCGGCCTCGTCGCGCCCGCCGCATACGGCGGTGGTGGCGCCACGCTGGCCACGGCACGCCGCGTGATCGCGGCGGTGGCGCGCGGCGAGCCCGCCACCGCGCTGATCCTCACCATGACCTACCTGCAGCACCAGACGCTCGCGCGCCGCGAGAGCCGCTGGCCCGCGCACCTGCGCGAGCGCGTGGCACGCGATGCGGTGGTGCACGGCGCGCTCATCAACGCGCTGCGCGTGGAGCCCGCGCTGGGCTCGCCGGCGCGCGGCGGCCTGCCCGGCACCGTGGCGCGGCGCACGCCCGAGGGCTGGCGCATCGACGGCCACAAGCTCTACACGACCGGCATCGAGGGCCTGTCGTGGCTGGCGGTCTGGGCGCGCACCGACGAGGCCGCGCCGCGCACCGGCGTGTTCCTGGTGCCGCGCGACGCGCCCGGCATCCGCGTGATCGCGAGCTGGGACCACCTGGGCCTGCGTGCCTCGGGCAGCCACGAGGTGGTGTTCGAGGACGTCGCCATTGCCGCCGACCACGCCGTCGACCTGCGCGCGCCCGCCGACTGGGCGCCCGGCGCCGGCAGCCAGACCGACATCGACGCCCAAGCGGCGCAGCAGGCCTGGATGGTCGTGCTGCTGGGCAGCCTCTACGACGCCGTGGCGCGTGCTGCGCGCGACTGGCTGGTCGACTTTTTGAACCGGCGCGCGCCCGGCAGCCTCGGCGCGCCGCTGGCCAGCCTGCCGCGCGTGCAGGAGCAGGTGGGCGAGATCGAGGCGCTGCTGCGCACCAACCGCGTGCTGCTCGACGACGCAGCCGCCGCGGTCGACAGCGGCCACACCCAACACGCAACCGACAGCGGCCTGCTCAAGCACACCGTGACCACGCACGCCATCCGCGTGGTCGAACTGGCGTTGCAGTTGAGCGGCAACCACGGCCTCACGCGCCAGAACCCGCTCGAACGCCACTACCGCGACGTGCTGTGCAGCCGCATCCACACGCCGCAGAACGACGCAATCCTGGTCGCGGCGGGCCAGCGTGCGTTGCAGGCCTTCGGAGGTGCGGCATGAGCGCGCTGCCAATTTCCCGCCGCACCTGGCTCGCGCAAGGCGCCGCGCTGTCGCTGGCCGTGGCCGGCCCGCTGCGCGCCATAGCGCAACCCCAGGCCACGCTGGTGCTCGGCGACCAGGCCGGCGGCCTGCGCTCGCTGTTCGAGGCCTCCAAGGCCCTCGACGACGCGCCCTTTGCCTACCGCTGGGCCAACTTCCAGGGCGCCGCGCCGCTGTTCGAGGCGCAGCGCAGCGCTGCGGTCGACACCGCGATGGCCGGCGACCTGCCGGTGCTCGCGGCGGCCGTCGGCAAGACGCCGCTGAAGATCGTCGCCACGCGCGTGGGCAAGGCCGAGTCGCTGGGCATCGTGGTGCAGCCCGACTCGCCGCTGCGCCGCGTGGCCGACCTGCGCGGTCAGACGGTGGTCGTCTCGTCGGCGCGCGGCAGCATCTCGCAGTACCAGCTCTACGGCGCGCTCGAAGAGGCCGGCGTGCGGCGCGACGAGGTCACGGTGAAGTTCGTGCTGCCCACCGACGCGGCCGCCGCGTTCGCGTCGAAGCAGATCGACGCCTGGGCCATCTTCGACCCCTACTACGCCATCGCGCTGCAGCAGGGCGGGCGCATCCTGCGCGACGGGCGCGGCATCAACACGGCGCTGGGCTTCATCACCGCGAGCGAGCATTCGCTGGCCGATGCGGCCAAGCGCGCGGCCATCGTGCAGTTCCTCGAGCGGCTTGCCCGCGCGGGCGACTGGGCGCTGGCCAACCCCGAGGCCTATGCGCAGGCCTACAGCCAGCTCACGCGGTTGCCGATCGCGTCGGCGCGGCTCATCACGGCGCGCGCCTCGGTGGCGGGGCGGCCCGTGAGCGAGGCCGACATCGTCGCGCTACAAACTGTGGCCGACCGCTCGGCGCGTGACGGTATCCTTCCCACACGCGTGGATGTGCGCGCGATCACCGACACCCAACTCTGGAAACGCCCCGCATGATTGCTCCGCTGCGCGATTTCGTCGGCGCCTTCGGCCGGCTGCTCGACAGCCGGCCCGACGAGCCGCGCATCCTGTCCGAAGGCGGCGCGCTGCTGCGCACGCTGGTGGCGCGCGACGACTGGCTGCCCGACGCCTTCGCCGTGGCCGACCCGACCTACTACCAGCAGTTCCTGCTGCACGCCGACAGCACCGAGCGCTTCTCGGTCGTGAGCTTCGTCTGGGGACCTGGCCAGGCCACGCCGATCCACGACCACACGGTGTGGGGCCTCATCGGCATGCTGCGCGGCGCCGAGTACAGCCAGCCTTACGCACTCGACGCCGACGGCACCGCGCGGCCCCGGGGCGAGCCGGTGCGGCTCGATGCGGGCCATGTCGAGGCCGTGTCGCCCACCGTGGGCGACCTGCACCGCGTGCACAACGCGCACGCCGACCGCGTGTCGATCAGCATCCACGTGTACGGCGCCAACATCGGCGCCGTGCGCCGCCACACCTATCCGGCCGAAGGCGGGCGCAAGCCCTTCGTCTCCGGCTACTCCAACACGCTGCTGCCCAACCTGTGGGACCGCTCCGCCGAACTCCGAAACACTGCCGCATGACGACGACAACGACCGCCCCCTTTCCCCTGCTGCCCTTCGCCGCGCTGCGCGAACGGCTGATCGCGCGCGAGGAGACTGCGCTGCTCGACCTGCGCGAAGAAGACCCGTTCGCCCAGGAGCACCCGCTGTGGGCCGCCAACCTGCCGCTGTCGCGCATCGAGATCGAAGCGTGGCGACGCATTCCGCGGCGCGACACCTTCATCGTGCTGTACGGCGCGCACGACGGTGTCGATCTCGCGCCGCTGGCGGCACGCACCTTCGCCGCGCTGGGTTACACCAACGTGCACCTGCTCGACGGCGGGCTCGAAGGCTGGCGCGCGGCGGGCGGCGAGCTGTTCCGCGACGTGAACGTGCCGAGCAAGTCCTTCGGCGAACTGGTCGAGCACGAGCGGCACACGCCGTCGCTGTCGGCGCCCGAGGTGAAGGCGCTCATCGACAGCCGCGCCGACGTGGTCGTGCTCGACGCGCGCCGCTTCGACGAATACCAGACCATGAGCATCCCCTCGGCCACCAGCGTGCCGGGCGCGGAGCTGGTGCTGCGCGTGCGCGAGCTCGCGCCCGACCCGGCCACGCGCGTGATCGTGAACTGCGCGGGCCGCACGCGCAGCATCATCGGCACGCAGTCGCTCGTGAACGCGGGCATCCCGAACCCGGTGGCGGCGCTGCGCAACGGCACCATCGGCTGGAAGCTCGCAGGCCAGGTGCTCGACCACGGCGCCGATCGGCAAGCACCGGTCACGGTGTCGGACGCGAACCGCACGCAGGCGCAGGCCGACGCGCGCCGCGTGGCCGACGCCGCGGGCGTGCGCCGCATCGCCCTCGACGCGCTCGGCACGCTCGAAGCCCCGGGCCGCACCGTGTACCGCTTCGACGTGCGCACGCCCGAGGAGTACACCGCCGGCCACCTGCCCGGCTTCGCGAGCGCGCCCGGCGGGCAGCTGGTGCAGGAAACCGACCACCAGGTGCCGGTGCGCGGCGCACGCATCGTGCTGGCCGACGACGACGGCGTGCGCGCATCGATGAGCGCCTCATGGCTCGCGCAGATGGGCTGGGAGGTGTACGTGCTCGACGCGGTGCCACCGGCCGCCGCGCTCAGCGAAACCGGCACGCCGGCGTCGGCCTACCCGCCCGTCGCGGCCACGGTCGCCGAGATCACGCCGCAAGCCTTGGCCGAGTTGCTGAAGCAGCAGCCCGCCACCGCCGTGATCGACGTGACCACGAGCGCCAACTACGTGAAGCGCCACATCCCCGGCGCCTGGTACGCGATCCGCGCGCAGCTGGCGCAGGCGATCGACCGCCAGGCCCTTCCCTCCGCCCCGCGCTACGTGCTGACCTGCGGCAGCAGCCTGCTCGCGCGCTACGCCGCAGCCGACCTGCGCGCCCTGCTCGACGCGCGCGGCCAGCGCGACGTGGAGGTGCAGGTGCTCACGGGTGGCAACACCGCCTGGTTCGCCGCCGGGCTGCCGGCCGAGACCGGCGAGACCCGCCTGGCCACCGCCCGCACCGACCGCTACCGCCGGCCCTACGAAGGCACCGACGCGCCCGCAGAAGCCATGCAGGCCTACCTGGACTGGGAGTTCGGGCTGGTGGAACAGCTGGGGCGCGACGGCACGCATCACTTCCGCGTGGCCTGAGCGCGAAGAGCGCAGACGAAAAAAAGCCGGGCATGCCCGGCTTTTTTGCTTTCACTGTCGCGCGACCCCGGCTCAACCCGGCTCGGCCGCCTTGAACAGTGCCGCGACCTTGCGCTTGCTCTTGATGTTGCTCGAGATGCCGCGGGCGGGTGCGGCCTTGGCCGACGCTTCCCAGGCCGGTGCGGCTTCGCGCTCGCCGGACTCGTAGGGCTTGTCGAAGAACGGATCGCGCGGCGCGGACGGTGCGCGGTGCGGGCGACCGCCACCGCTCATGCTGCGGCGGGTGTCGGCTTCGCGGCGTTCGCGCGGCTGGTCGAGCACGTCACGTGCGTCGCCGGCTTCGCCTTCTTCACGCCAGTGGCGGCGTCCGTCGTTGATGCGGCCACGCGGGCGGTCTTCTTCGAACTCGACAGGTTCGAGCTCGATCTTCTTCTTGATCAGCTTCTCGATGTCGGCCACCAGGCGCGCATCGTTGCCGCCGCTGGCGAAGCTCACGGCCAGGCCCGAGGCACCGGCACGGCCCGTGCGGCCGATGCGGTGCACGTAGTCTTCGGCGTTGAACGGGATGTCGAAGTTGAAGACGGCGGGCACGTCCTTGATGTCCAGGCCGCGGGCCGCGACGTCGGTGCACACCAGCAGGTCGACTTCGCCGGCCTTGAACGAGGCGAGCGCCTTCAGGCGTTCGTCCTGGCTCTTGTCGCCGTGCAGTGCGGTGGTACGCAGACCGTCGCGCTCCAGCGAGCGTGCGAGGCGCGCGCAGCCGAGCTTGCTGTTGACGAACACGAAGGCCTGCGTAATGCCGCGCTGCTTGACGATCTGCTTGAGCGCACGGCGCTTGTCGTCGTCAGAGACGCTGTAGAAGTGCTGTTCGACGGTGGAGGCCGTTTCGTTCGGCCGTGCCACTTCGATGGTGACCGGGTTCTGCAGGTAGCTGCTGGCCAGGCGCTTGATCTCGGGCGAGAAGGTGGCCGAGAACAGCAGCGTGGTGCGCTGCTTGGGCAGGTAGCTCAGGATGCGCTGCAGATCGGGCAGGAAGCCGATGTCGAGCATGCGGTCGGCCTCGTCGAGCACGACGTATTCGACCTGGTTGAGCACCGCGTTCTTGGCTTCGATGTGGTCGAGCAGGCGGCCTGGCGTGGCCACGAGCACTTCGACGCCCTTCTTCAGCTCCAGCGTCTGCGGCTTCATGTCGATGCCGCCGAACACGACCGTGCTGCGCAGGTTGGTGTACTTGGCGTACAGCTTGACCTGCTGCGCGACCTGGTCGGCCAGCTCGCGCGTGGGCAGCAGCACCAGCGCACGCACCGGATGCCGCGCGGGCGAGGTGGAGGCGTTTTCGTGCTTGAGCATGCGCTGCAGCAAGGGCAGCGAAAACGCCGCCGTCTTGCCGGTGCCGGTCTGCGCGGCGCCCATCACGTCCTGGCCTGAAAGCACGACCGGAATGGCCTCTGCCTGGATGGGCGTCATGGTCTCGTAGCCCATTTCGGCCACGGCGCGGGCCAGCGGTTCTGCCAGCGAAAGATTGGAGAAGGACATTGTCATTGAGCCTTCTATTGTCGCACTGCCGCAAAAAACGGCAGTGACAACGAAACGACAACATCCGCGCAGGCCGAATTGCTATTTATTTAATAGCAAAAGCCCCAATGAATCCGGGGCTCTCGGGAGACAATCTTTACAGATTGCGCGTGTTGAAAGTGTCGCAGGACTTCATTTCACCCGTCTGATAGCCCGTGCCGAACCAGCGTTGGCGCTGTGCACTGGAGCCGTGGGTGAAGCTGTCGGGCACCACCGCACGGCCTGCAGAACGCTGCAAAGCGTCGTCGCCGATCTTCTGCGCGGCGTTCATGGCGGCCTCGATGTCGCCCGGGTCGAGCCACTTCTTCGATTCCTGCGAGTGGTGCGCCCACACGCCCGCGAAGCAGTCGGCCTGCAGCTCGACGCGCACGCTGATGGCGTTGTTCTGCGACTGGCTCAGGCGCCCGCGCATGCCGTCGACCTTGGCGGTGATGCCCAGTTCGTCCTGCACGTGGTGGCCCACCTCGTGCGCGATGACGTACGCCTGCGCAAACTCGCCGGGTGCGCCGAGCTGGTTCTTGAGGGTGTCGTAGAACGCGAGGTCGATGTAGACCTTCTTGTCGCCCGGGCAGTAGAACGGCCCCATGGCCGATTGACCCGTGCCGCAGGCCGTGGGCGTGGCGCCGCGGAACAGCACGAGCCGGGGCGCCTGGTAGTTGCCACCGCTCTTGCGGAACAGATCGGTCCAGACCACCTCGGTGTTCTTCAGCACGGTGGAAACGAAGGCCGCTTCGCGGTCGTTCGACGGCGGCTTGGGTGCCGGCCCCTGCTGTTGCTGCACCTGGACCGGATCACCGCCACCGCTGAGCAGGCCCAGCACGGTGAGCGGATTGATGCCGAAGACCCAGCCTGCGATGAGCGCGACCGCGATGGTGCCGATGCCGATGCTGCGGCCACCAAAAAGGCCTCCTCCACCACCGCCGTCACGGCGGTCTTCGACGTTGTCGGATTGTTCGTTGCCTTCCCATCTCATCGCAGTCTCCTTGCCGGCTTGCTGAACGGTGTATTTGCCGGAACGTCGCAGGATGGTACTTGGCCCGGCCGCCCGGAACGTAACCGGCGGTCAGGATGCCTGTATCAGGCTGTCAGGTCTTGGGCAGCGTGACGCCGCGCTGGCCCTGGTACTTGCCGCCGCGGTCCTTGTAGCTGGTCTCGCAGACCTCGTCGCTCTCGAAGAACAGCACCTGCGCGCAGCCTTCGCCCGCGTAGATCTTGGCGGGCAGCGGCGTGGTGTTGCTGAACTCCAGCGTCACGTAGCCTTCCCATTCGGGCTCGAACGGGGTCACGTTGACGATGATGCCGCAGCGCGCGTAGGTGCTCTTGCCCAGGCAGATGGTCAGCACGTTGCGCGGGATGCGGAAGTACTCCACGGTGCGCGCCAGCGCGAAGCTGTTCGGCGGAATGATGCAGTAGTCGCCGTGCATGTCGACGAAGCTCTTCTCGTCGAAGTTCTTCGGGTCGACCACCGTGCTGTGGATGTTGGTGAAGACCTTGAACTCAGGCGCGCACCGGATGTCGTAGCCGTAGCTCGAGGTGCCATAGCTGATGATCTTGTGGCCGTCGTTCTCGCGCACCTGGCCCGGTTCGAAGGGATCGATCATTCCTTCGTTCTCGGCCATGCGCCGGATCCATTTGTCGCTCTTGATGCTCATATGCGCTCGCTGATGCTGCTGCGGGGGAAATCGGGGCCGAATTGTGGCATGGGCGCCCTGCGCGCCCTCCCCCCGCCGGCGCCGCTCAGCCCGCCTGCGAAATCACCGTGCGCTCGACCAGCCGGTCGTCGCCCAGCACGATCATCGCGAACAGCAGCTCTTCGAGGTTGTTGGCCAGCGAGGTCTTGCGCGCCAGCAGCGGCGTGGCGGACGGGTTCAGTACCAGGAAGTCGGCCTCGCAGCCCGGCTGCAGGTTGCCGACCACGCCGTCGAGCCCCAGCGAACGCGCCGCGCCGCCGGTGTGGTGCCACCACAGCCGCGAGGGCGCGATGCTCAGGCCGGTCTTGGTCTGGCCCTCGCGACCGACGTAGTACGCGGCCAGCATGGTGTGGAAGGGGCTGAAGCTGGTGCCGCCGCCCACGTCGCTGGCCAGGCCGTAGGGTTGCTCG
Organism: Variovorax sp. GW821-FHT10C12; assembly: GCF_059415405.1. NCBI lineage: Bacteria > Pseudomonadati > Pseudomonadota > Betaproteobacteria > Burkholderiales > Comamonadaceae > Variovorax > Variovorax sp. GW821-FHT10C12. Next base: position 522,177 of record NZ_JBWKNE010000002.1, on the reverse strand, counting down.
AGGCGATCGGCCGCGCCGAAGTCGAAGAAGCCGCTGCCCAGGAACAGGTTGCTCGTGGGGCTCACGGCGGCGGCCGTCTTGGTCTCGTGCATGAGCGCACGGTCGGTGTCGTCCAGGTAGATGCAGTGGGCGTACACGGCGCGTTCGCGCAGCAGGCCGAAGTCGGCGTACACATCCAGGTAGGAGCGCGACTTGGGGTACAGCTCGCGCGCCCACTTCACCTCGTCGCGGTTCTCGGCCACGTGCGACTGGATCCAGGTGTCGCCGTACTTCGCAGCCAGCTCGCCGGCGCCGCGCATCTGCGCGTCGGTGCTGGTGGGCGCGAAGCGCGGCGTGATGGCGTAGCCCAGGCGATCGACGTTGTGCCACTTGCGGATCAGCGCCTCGGTGTCGACCAGGCTCTGCTCGGTGTCGTCACGCACGCCGTCGGGCGAGTTGCGGTCCTGCAGCACCTTGCCGGTGATCATGCGCAGCTGGCGGCGCTGCGCGCTCTCGAAGAAGGCGTCGACCGAGGCGACGTGCGAGGTCGCGAAGGTCAGCGAGGTGGTCACGCCGTTGCGCAGCAGCTCGTCGAAGAACACGTCGGCCACCACGCGCGAATGCGCGGGGTCGGCGAACTTGGCTTCCGCCGGGAAGGTGTAGTTCTCGAGCCAGGGCAGCAGGCCGGCGGCGGGCGCGCCGATGATGTCGGTCTGCGGGTAATGCACGTGCATGTCCACGAAGCCCGGCGCCAGGATGCGGCCCGGCAGGTGGGTGGTGTGGGCGCCGGCATGGCGCTGCGACACGTCGGCATGGCTGCCGGCGTCGAGCACGCGCTGGCGGCCGGTGCTGTCGGGGGCGACGACCAGCAGGCCGTCTTCGTCGAAGACAGGCAGGCCGGCGGCATCGAATCGCAGGAGGGAGGCGCGGTAGGCTTTTTTCATCGTGGATTCGGAGGGTAATCCAGCCCCGGACGGCGGGAATTGCCCTGCGCGTATGAGTGCTATACGCGCAACGCTCTCTTCAAACGGGGCAAAGGGCCGCGCTCAGCGCGTCACCCGCCCCTGCACGCCCTCGGCCAGCCAGTTCATCTGCAGGATCTGCTCGTCGCTCAGCTGCGCGCCCTTGGCGATCGCGACGCGGCCTTCGTTGTCGCGCACGTCGGCCGCCACCGCGCGGAACGGCTGCAGCTTGCCTGCCGCGATGTCCTTCTGCCGCGCCTGCACCTCGTCCTGCACGGCCTTGGGTACCTTGGTGCCGAAGTCGCCGACGCGGATCATTCCTTCCTTCACGCCGCCCCAGAGGTTGCCGCTCTTCCAGGTGCCGTCGAGCACAGCCTTCGCGCGCTGCGTGTAGTAGCCGCCCCACTGGTGCGTGACCGCGACGATCTGCGCGTCGGGCGCGATCTTGCGCATGTCGGAGTGGTAGGCCACGGCCATCTTGCCGCGCTCCTGCGCGGCGGCCATCACGGCGGTGGAGCCGGTGTGGAAGGCGAGCACGTCGGCGTTCTGGTTGAACAGCGCCATCGCAGCGTCGCGCTCCTTCGGCGGATCGAACCACTCGTTGAGCCACACCACGATCACCTTGGCCTTCGGGTTCGCCGAGCGCATGCCGAGCGTGAAGGCGTTGATGCCCTGCAGCACCTCGGGAATCGGAAAGCCCGCGACGTAGCCGGCGATGTTGGTCTTCGTCATGCGCCCGGCCGCGATGCCCGCGAGGTAGCGGCCTTCGTAGTAGCGGGCGTTGGCGGTGGCGACGTTGGGCGCGGTCTTGTAGCCGGTGATCGACTCGAACTTCACGCCGGGGAAGTCCTTCGCGACCTTCAGCGTCGGCTCCATGTAGCCGAAGCTGGGCGTGAAGATCAGCTGGCTGCCCTGCTGTGCAAGGTCACGGATCACGCGCTCGGCATCGGCCCCTTCGGGCACGTTCTCGACGAAGACAGTGTTCACGCGGGGGCCCAGCGCGGCCTCGACGGCCTTGCGGCCTTCTTCATGCTGGCGCACCCAGCCGGCATCGGTGACCGGCGTGACGTAGACAAAGCCGACCTTCAGCGCGTCCTTGGCGGGAGGCGGCTTCGGCGGCGCGGTCTGGGACAGGGCGGGAGATAAAAAGCAAGCGGCTGCCAGCGCCAGAACGGCGCGGCCCGCGAGGTTTTTGTACATGGTGTTCCTCTACATGGCCCCGGAAAAGCAAGACCCCGCAGCAGGCCGGGACGCCCTGCTGCGGGGTTCGGATTTTAATGCCGCAGCCTCCCGCCAGCCATGGCCGCCGCAGAACGCGAACGCATCCTGCCGAACAGACGCATCGGATGCCGCGGCCAGGAACGCCGCACACTCACTACGATCCGTGCCTCCGCATCACACCCTGCCAGCCATGACCCTCAGCATGCATTTCGACTTCACGCCGCTGCCCCGAACGCCCGTGCTCGAGCCATGCATCGTCGCCAACGCGGCGGGCTACGACCTCTTCACCAACGAGACCGTCACCCTGGCCTTCGGCACGAAATGCGTGATGGTGAAGGCCAAGAACCGCGATCCGATCCCCTTGCCCTACTTCGAGCTGGCCGAGCTCACGATCGAGAACCGCGAAGTCGCGACAACGGGCGAGACCACGCAAGGCCTGGCGGGGCGGGAACACATCTCCGCCACGACGCAACCGACCCTGCAGAGCTTCATTTCCTTCGTCACGCATCTCGGCGAACTGCACCTGTTCTACCGCGGCATGCCGCCGACCGTGCTGCGCATGGCACTGGCCGAGGCCTTCGCCGTCTGGCGCCAGCACCAGCCGGAATGGCTCGAGAAACGACGCAAGGTCATGGACGCCTATGCCGACAGCGAAGGACTGGACGCGCAGACACGCGACGCGCTGAAAGCAAGATTGCTGACACCGATCGTGCCGCCTGCGTCGGCCGCGCCGCTCTCGTTTCCTTCCGCCGGCTTCCCCACCGACGACATGCCGGCGCCGGACACCTTCGACCCCGCGACCCGCCTCGGCGTGTGCCCCTCGTGCAATGCGGAGATTCCGTACTTCTCCGAGGAATGCCCCCAGTGCCGGGCACTTTTCGGACCAGACTCCGCATGGCAGGTGCGGCCGCTCTGACCGCCCCTGAAGTGAAGCCAGGCTGGCGGAGTTCCCCGGGCACGTCTTCTTCGTGCACGACCGACGGCCTCACCCACCGAACGCAGGCGTCATGCCGGTAGCGCGGTGGCGCCAACGCCATAGCGCGCCGCCGGCGCCGTGCTCGACAACCGCCCCGACATCGCACGCCGCGCCGCATCGAACGCATCCCACTCGGCCAGATCAGGCAGCGCCGGAATCGTGACCTGCTCGCCCTGGTCGAGCCCCGCAAGGGCCGCGTCGACCATGTCCTGCGCCGTCATCACGATCTCCTTGGGCAGGTGCGCCATCGGCACGCCCGCGACGCCCCAGAACTCGGTGGCTGTCGCACCGGGCAGCACCGCCTGCACGCGCACGCCCTTGTCCTTCAGCTCGTGCTGCAGCGACTGGCTCAGCGCCAGCACGAAGGCCTTGGTGCCGCCGTACACGCCGTTGAGCGTCTCGGGCGAGATCGCCACGATGGAGGCGATGTTCACCAGCGTGCCGCCGCCGCGTTCGACGAAACCCGGCACGGCCGCATAGGTGAGCCGCGTGAGTGCGCTCACGTTGAGCTCAATCATGTCCTCCATCTTGTCGATGTCCGAGCCGAGCAGCGGCGCGGCGGCACCGAAGCCGGCGTTGTTCACCAGCAGGGTGATGTCGCCGCGGGTGCGCAGCACGGCTTCCACGGAGGCGATGTCCTCCCGGTCGGACAGGTCGGCCGGAAGAACCTCGACCTTGCGCCCGGTTTCGTCCGAGAGCTTCGCGGCCAGCGCGGCGAGGCGCTCGCGGTTGCGCGCCACCAGGATCAGGTCGAAGCCGCGCCGCGCGAGGCGGTCCGCATACACGGCGCCGATGCCCGACGACGCGCCGGTGATGAGGGCCGTGCCCTTGTTCAGATTTGCTTGCGTTGCAGTCATGGAGTTTCCTTCGTCGCCACGGATGCGTGGCCGTGGGGAGAAGTTTCTTCCTGCAAGGCTATGGCGTAAATGTCATATAAACCACCTTTCAGGACATGCGCTGCTCAAGCGGTCGCAGCCTCCCGCCGGGCCACGCGGCGCACGCTCTGCGGCGGATGCCCCAGCGTGCGCAGGAAGGCGCGGCGCATGCGCTCGGGGTCGCCGAAGCCCGTTTCGCGCGCGACCACGCCGAGCGCGAGGCTGCCTTCGTCGATCAGCGCGCGTGCCGCCTCCACGCGCAGGTTCTCGACCGCATGCGCCGGCGACTGCCCGGTCTCGGCCTTGAAGGCGCGGCTGAACTGGCGCGGGCTGAGGTGCGCGACCTCGGCCAGTTCGTCCACCGACAGTGTCTCGCGCAGGTTGGCGCGCGCATGCACCAGCGCCTTCTGGATGCGGTCCGACTTGGGTGCCAGCTCGAGCAGCGCGGAATGCTGCGACTGCCCACCCGCGCGGCGGTGGTACACGACCAGCTTCCTCGCCGCGAACCGTGCCGCCTCCACGCCGAGGTCTTCCTCCACCAGGGCCAGCACGAGGTCGATGCCCGCCGTCATGCCGGCCGAGGTCCACACCGGCCCGTCGTTGATGAAGATGCGGTCGGGCTGCACCTTGACGGCAGGGTGGCGCTTCTGCAGTTCGCCCGCAAAGGACCAGTGCGTGGTCGCCCGGCGTCCGTCGAGCAGGCCCGCATCCGCCAGCCCGAAGGCGCCGGTGCAGATGCTGGTCACGCGGCGCGCGTTGCGCAGCCCCGCGCGCAGGAAGCGGCACATCTTCTCGGACGTGGGCGCGATGAAGAGCGCGCCGCTCATCACCAGCGTGTCGAACTTCCCCGTGCCGAAGCGCTTGCTGTCGGTGACCACGCCCGACGAGCTGGTCACGGGGCCGCCCTCTTCCGACAGCAGCTCGACCTGGTAGACCTGCTTGCCGGCATGGAGGTTCGCGAGCTCGAACGCGGCAATGGCAGCGAGGTCGAGGATCTGGAAACCGGGGAAGACGAGCATGCCGATGCGTTTCATGGCCATGTCCTGAAAAGAGGGTTGTTTGAAGCAGCAGACACAAGGCTAGACCAACCCGTCCCACCGCGCCAGCGGGAGGGATACGGCCTGCGCCCTTCCCGCGCCGCGATGGGTGCCCCCACCAATCGGCAAGCGCCAGCCCGCGCGGGCCGTCCCACAATGGGCGTTCCCACCATGACCAACCCGACGACAACGACAGCCGGCGCCCCTGCAGCCGAACCGGGCGCCCACGCACACTGGCAGCGCAACCTCGCCGTCTGCATGTTCGGCTCCTTCACGACCATCATCGCGATGACGCTGCTGCTGCCCTTCCTGCCGCTGTACGTCGAGCAGCTTGGCGTGAAGGACCACGCGGCCATCGTGCAGTGGTCGGGCGCGGCCTATGGCGCCACCTTCCTGAGCGCCGCGCTGGTCGCGCCGCTGTGGGGCCGGCTGGCCGATCGCTACGGGCGCAAGCCGATGCTGATCCGCGCGAGCCTCGGCATGGCCGTGGCGATGGCATTGATCGGCCTCGCGGCCAACGTGTGGCAGCTCGTGGGCCTGCGACTGCTCGCGGGCCTGCTGGGTGGCTATGCCTCGGGCTCGATGGTGCTGGTCGCCACGCAGACGCCGAAGGACCGCACGGGCTGGGCGTTGGGCACGATGTCGTCGGCCATCATGGCCGGCAACCTCGTGGGGCCGCTGGTGGGCGGGGTGCTGCCGCCGCTGGTCGGCATCCGCAACACCTTCTTCGCGGCCGGCGCGATGATCTTCATCGCCTTTCTCGCGACGGCCTTTCTCATCCGTGAAGAGAAGAAGGCGCCCTCCACCGCGAAGCAACGCGGCGCCTCCGACGACACCGGCTGGGCTGCCGTGCCCGACAAGCGCCCGCTGGTCGCGATGCTCTTCACCGGCATGCTGCTGATGCTGGCGAACATGTCGATCGAGCCGATCATCACGGTCTACGTCGCCACGCTGCTCGACGACCCGCAGCGCGTGACGATGATGGCCGGCCTCGTGATGTCGGCCGCCGCGCTCGGCAGCATCCTCTCGGCCTCGCGGCTGGGCAAGCTGGCCGACCGCGTGGGGCACTGGAATGTGATCGTCGGCTGTCTCGCGGTGTCGGCGCTGCTGCTGGTGCCGCAGGCCTTCGTCACGGCGGGCTGGCAACTGGTGGTGCTGCGCTTCCTGATGGGGCTGTCGCTCGGCGGGCTGCTGCCCTGCATCGCGAGCGTGATCCGCCATAACGTGCCCGAGCGCGTGGCCGGCAACATGCTGGGCTACTCGACCTCGGCGCAGTACACGGGCCAGGTGGCGGGCCCGCTGCTCGGCGGCTTCGTGGGCGGGCACATCGGCATGCGCGCCGTGTTCCTCGGCACCTGCGTGCTCATGGCCGCAGGCGCCGGGTGGAACTGGCTCGCGCAGCGAGCCGCGTCCCGTACGTCGTCCGCTACTCGCTGACGACGGCGCTGCGGTAGGCCGCGTCGCCCTTGATCTCCGCTTCGGAGAACGGCACCTTCAGCCACTGACCCGCGCTGTAGGCCCGGGTGTAGTCGGCGTTGTGCGCCGAGGCCGGGTCGTCCGACAGCGAGAACGTCAGGAAGGTGTGCGCCTCGACGCCGCCCTCGGGGAAGCGCACGATCTGCATGTAGCTGTTGCCGTTCGGGTTGCCGTCCATGGTGTAGCCGCCCTTGTCCAGACGGTTCTCGGAGCACGCGATGGTGAAGTAGCCCGGGCCGTGGCAGCCGCCGTACAGCGGAATCTTCTGGCCGCTGCGCGTGGCGAACAGGTAGTCGCCGCGCTGTGCATCGAGTGCGAAGCCGCTGGCCTCCACGCGCGCGACGGCCGCGCCGAAGGCCTGCTGCAGGGCACTCGCGGCGCCGGCCTTCAGGTCGCGCGGCGTGTGGATCGGATCGCTCGCGCTGAAGGGCACGTTGTAGAGCGTGGCCGCGGATTGCAGCGACGCGCGGTTCCAGAACTCGTCCCAGATGTGTGCGCCGCGCGCGCCGATCGTGCCCGTGTTGTTCCAGGCCCTGAGCACCGCGCAGGCCGGGCCGGTGTCCACGTCGCGCCCGATGGCGGCGCCGCCTTGCGGATCGGTTGCCACGTTGATCGTCGGCGTCGCACACACCATGGCCAGCGCCTGGTCCTTGAACAGCTCGGCCGTCAGCACGCGACTGTTGAGCACCATCTGCTTGACGGTCTCGGGCGTGGCCGCCTTGCCGGCGTAGCTGTCGGCGCCGTCGATGCGCGCCTGCGCCATCAGGTTGCCCAGGCGCGTTCGGAAGCTCACGGCCTCCGTGCCCGCGGGCCCCATGATGGCCGGGTAGCCGGTCATCGGCGCCTTGGGGTTCGCGAGCCAGTAGCTGTCGTTCGAGTTCTCGACGTAGTCGTCGCGCAGCAAGCTCGGCAGACGGGCCGCGCCGATGGCGCCCTTCTGCGCCGAGTCGGCATCGGTCTGCCAGTCGCATTCGCTCTTCGAGCCGTCGAAGAAGGGCACGCGCGGCAGCGAGGCGCCGGCCGCCGCGCCCAGCGGCGTCGTGCAACTGGCCACCTGGGTGGGCGACACATTGGGAATCGCGCCGATGTCGGCATACCAGGCCTTGGCCGCGCCGCGGCCCACGGCCACCGTGTTGACCCACGGAATGGCCGCCTCCTCGCGCTGGATGGCGATGAACTCGTCCAGCGACTTGGCCTGGTTCCAGCGCAGCCAGTTCTTGAAGGTGCGGTAGTTCTCGCCGTTGATGTCGCGGATCGCGAAGGCCGTGGTCTGGCTCCAGGCGAACGGCGGACCGAAGGTCGTGAGGTTGACCATCGGCCCGTACTCCGACTTGTAGAGCGTGCGCGTCACCGACGCCACGCTGCCGTCGGCCTGCTTCACGTTGACGGTGATGTTGAGCGCCTGCATCTTCACAGGCTTGCCGTCGCGCATGTAGCTGGTCGGGTCGCCCGCCGCGAGCTTCAGTTCGTAGAAGCCGAAGCGACGCGCGGTCGACACCGTGTGGCTCCACGCGATGTTGTCGTTGAAGCCGATGAGGATCACCGGAATGCCGAGGAACGAGGTGCCGCTGATGTTGAGCTGGCCCGGAATCGTGAGTTGCGCCTGGTAGAAGCGATCCGGTCCGCGCCAGTACCAGTGCGGGTTGCCGAAGAGCAGCGGGCTGCTGTCGCCGGTGGCGGCCGTGCCGAAGCCGATCATGTTGCTGCCCACGCCCTCCTTGCCACCGACCTGCAGCTCAGGCACGTTGACGACCGCCGCCAGCTGCAGCGCGGCCTTCTTCGCGCCGCTGCGCGCAGCCATCTTGGTGGGCGCGGCCGGTGCGGGTGCGATCGCATTGGCGATGTTCGGCAGGAAGTTGCTATAGCCGCCCGCGAGGTTGGCCGCGTACATGCGGCGGTAGATGTCCTCGGCCGTGATGGGCTTCACCCAGGCTTCGCTGCGGCAGGCCTGGTGCGCCGTGCCGCCGGCCTTCACGTCGCGCACGTAGCGGTTGTAGCCGGCGGCGAAGCCCTCGACCAATTGCTTCAGGTTGTCGGGCTGGGCCGCGATCATCTTCGCGAGCACATCGGCCGAGATCACCTGCTTGTGGAAGAAGTCGGAGTCGATGTTCTTCGGCCGCGCGATGGTGCTGCTGGCCACGAGCTGCGCGTCGCCGCCGAGGTACTGAGAACGCTCGCCGCGGTAGGTGAGGAAGGAGTCGGCCATCGTGCACAGGTCATCTTCCGCCTGCGCAAAACCGTAGCCGTAGCCCACGCCGGGCCAGTTGTCGGCCTTGATGTGCGGCACGCCCAGGGCGGTGCGGCGGATCTCGGCCTTGTAGCTGCCTTCGGCCGGTGGGTTGGTGGGCGGGTTGCCGCCGATGGGAAAGAACGGGAACCCGTTGCCGCCGCCACCACCGCCACCGCAAGCGGTGAGTGCAGCGGCCGTGGCCAACGCGAGCAGGGACAGCGGCATGGCGCCGCGCGGGGATGTCTGTCTCATGGATGTCTCCGGTTGATGCTCTCTTGATGGAGCACCGCCAGCTTAGGCAGGCAGACCGGCTGCGGCTTGAACGCAGCCGCTGTCCTGCGACAGCGCCTGGAGACTACTGAAGACTCAGTGTGCCATCCCGCGCCCCCACGCGTGCGAGGCCTGCTCGTCGGCCGTCACGCGCACCTGGTTCGACAGGAAGGACGGCGACAGGCCGAAGTAGCGCTGGAAGGTGCGGCTCATGTGCGCCGCGTCGGTGAAGCCGCTGACCAGCGCCACGTCGGTCAGCGGGCGGCGCGCGGTGAACTGCTGCACCGTGCGGCGCACCTTGGTCCACAGCGCATAGCGCTTGATCGACACGCCCACCTGCTGCGCGAACAAATGCGTGAGCCGGTCGGGCGAGAGAAAGGCCAGCGCCGACAACTCGCGCAGCGGGATCTGCCCCGCATGCGTGCGGATGGCCTGCAGCACGCGGTCGATGCGTGGGTCGATGGCGGCCTGCAGCTCGGGGCTCTCGGTGATCGACGTGACCAGCTTCGCGCTCAGCATCTGCAGGCGCCGGTCGGACAGCGCGCCGTGCTGCGCCGGTTCGAAGTCGTCGCGCGTGCGGCCGAAGCGGCGCGCGTCGATCGGCTGGATGCCGTGGCCGCCCATGTGCCGCGAGAGCATGCGGTAGGCGCTGGAGGCCGGGTCGAGGTTGAGCGACAGCAGCCCGCAGCCGTCGACGTCGAGCCGGCGCGACACATGCGGCCCCACCAGCGCGGCCGTGCAGCGCACGCGCGTGCCGTCGACCGCCTCCAGCGTGAAGGGATGGCCGCTCACCGAGGCCAGCAGCGTGGCCGACGAACGCGCCGTGAGCCCCGACTGGATCGCCGGTGTGATGTAGAGGAACCTGTCGTCCCACAGGTGCAGGGAGTTGTGCCGCGTAATGGTCATGCCGCCTCGCTTGGGTCTTGTCTCTTGCGCTTGTCTTGTCTCCAGCGGCGGATTCTCACGCATTGCGCCCCCGGCCCCGGCAAGGGCCTGCGCTCGGCGGGGTCAGCGCGGTGGCACGGCCTGCAGCTGCGCATGCTGGCGCACCGCCTCCAGCAGCAGCGTGGCCAGCCGGCTCGCCGGCGCCTCGGCGCGGGCCTGCGCGCGGTACAGCACGAGCGAGATCTGCGGCAGCGCCGGCAGCGAGAGCACCGAGCGATCGAGCGTGCGCACATGCGAGGGCAGCCCGAACGGCGTGCGCACCGTGAGGCCCAGGCCGGCCGACGTCGCGGCCCACAGCGCCGCCAGGCTGGCACTGCCGAAGGCGCGGCGCCACGGCAGGCCGGCGCGGTCGAGCGCGGTGATGACGATCTCGCGCAGCGGGCACGGGGCGTCGAGCATGATGAGCGGCAGCGGCTCCTTGCTCTTCACGGCGCGAACGCCCGCGCGGTGCTCGCGCTCGGTCCACCAGGGCGCATCGACGCGCTCGGGCGCCGTGGGGCCGATCCACAGCAGCGGCATCCGCGCCACGCGCTCGGCATGCGGCGACAGCGGCTGGTCGCCCGCGTCCCAGGCCAGGGCCAGGTCGAGCTGGCCCAGCTCGAGCCGCTCGCGCAGCTCGCCGCTGCGCGCCACGCAGGCCTCGATGCGCACCTTGGGGTGGGCGCGCGCGAAGCGGCCGAGCACGGCCGGCAGCAGCGTCTCGCCGAAGTCTTCCTGCAGGCCCAGCCGCACCCAGCCCTGCAGGTCGACGCCGCGCAGCGCGGCGCTGGCCTCGTCGTTGAGTTCGAGCATGCGGTGCGCGTAGGCCAGCAGCGTCTCGCCGGCATCGGTGAGCGCCAGGCCGCGGCCCTCCTTGCGGAACAGCACGGTACCGGCCTGCGCCTCCAGCTTCTTGAGCTGCGCGCTCACGGCCGAGGTCGAGCGGCCCAGCTTGTCGGCCGCGCGCGCGTAGCTGCCGAGGGCCATGCCGGTGGAGAAGGTGCGCAGCACGTCGAGATCGAACATCACCTGGGTCATCGCGGGTCCTTGCATGAGGCTTTTCGATCATCCTGAATTTCAGGACGATCCGCTCATTATTTTCTGATTTTCAAAACCTTTGCAGCGGCGGACACTGCGCTGCAACATGACCCCATCGCCCTCCTCCCCTCCGTTGTCGCCCCGCCACCGCTGGAAGGTGCTCGCCGCCGGCGTGGCCGCCAACGCGGCCTTCTCGGTCGCCTTCAGCGGCATTCCCATGACCGCCGTGCTCATGCGCACCGGCTACCAGCTGGACAACGCCGCGCTCGGCCTGGTGCTCGGCCTCATGGGCCTGGGCATCGCCGTGAGCGAGCTGCCCTGGGGCCTGCTGACCGACCGCTGGGGCGACCGCCCCGTGCTGCTGGCCGGCCTGGGCAGCACGGCGATCGCGCTGGTCGCGATGGCGCTGTGGGCCGCACCGGGCGCCGGCCATGTGCCGGGCCTCGGCGTGCTGGGCGCGGGGCTGCTGCTGGTGGGCCTGCTCGGCGGCAGCGTGAACGGTGCGAGCGGGCGCGCGGTGATGACCTGGTTCGACGCCAGCGAGCGCGGCCTCGCCATGAGCATCCGGCAGACCGCGGTGCCCCTGGGCGGCGGCATCGGCGCGCTGGTGCTGCCTTTCGTCGCCCTGCACTTCGGCTTCGCCGCGCTGTACGGCCTGCTCGCGCTGCTGTGCGCGCTGAGCGCGGCGATGAGCTGGGCCTGGGTGCACGAGCCGCCCGTGGCGCCCCGCCACGCGAACGTGGAAGCGCCGGCGCCGAAGACCGGCCCGCTGCGCGACGTGCGCGTGTGGCGCATCGTGGCCGGCATCGGCATCCTGTGCGCGCCGCAGTTCGCGGTGCTGTCCTTCGGCACGGTGTTCCTGCACGACTTCGGCCACGTGGGCCTGGGCACGATCACCGCGGCCATGGTCTTCGTGCAGGTCGGCGCGATGGCGATGCGCGTGTGGAGCGGCCGCTGGACCGACCGCCGCCGCAACCGCCCGGCCTACCTGCGCGCCTGCAGCGCGCTCAGCGTGCTGCTGTTCGCGGGCCTGGCTGCGCTGGTGATGGCGGCGGGCACCGAGGCGCCTTCACCCGCGCTGCGCGGGGCGCTGATCGCGCTGCTGGCCGTGAGCGGCGTGTGCGTGTCGGCCTGGCACGGCGTGGCGTACACCGAGCTGGCCACGCTGGCCGGCGCGGCGCGCGCCGGCACCGCGCTGGGCATGGCGAACACCAGTGTGTTCCTCGTGTGCTTCGTCACGCCCTTTTCCATTCCTCACCTGCTGGCGCTGCAGGGCTGGCCGGTCGTGTGGCTGGCGGCCAGCGCCTGTGCGCTGGTGGCCATGCCGCTGCTCGTGCCGCGCCGCAACGCCGGTCCCGGCGCCTGCACGGCCGAGCTGACTCAGAAGGTCGCGAAGACGGCGTTGAGCCGGTCGACGTAGGCGCGCTTGGCGGCCGCGTCGATGAAGCTGCCCTCGAAGCTGTTGGCCGCAAGCTGCCAGGCCTGCTGCACGCCCAGGCCGGTGGCGGCGAAGGTCTGCGTGAAGTTCTGGTTCATGTAGCCGCCGAAGTAGGCCGGGTCGTCCGAGTTGACGGTGGCGACCAGCCCCGCGTCGAGCAGCGCACCCAGGTTGTGCTGCGACAGGTCGGGGAACACGCACAGCTTGAGGTTCGACAGCGGGCACACGGTGAGCGGAATGCGGTCTTGCGCCAGCCGCTTCATCAGCGCCGGGTCTTTCGCGCTTTGCACGCCGTGGTCGACGCGCTCGACCTTCAGCACGTCGAGCGCGCTCCACACGTAGGCCGGCGGGCCTTCTTCGCCCGCGTGCGCGACGAGGTGAAAGCCCAGCTCGCGGCAGCGTGCGAACACGCGCGCGAACTTCTCGGGCGGGTGGCCGACCTCGCTCGAGTCGAGCCCCACGCCGATGAACTTGTCGCGGTACGGCAGCGCCTGCTCCAGCGTCTCGAAGGCATCTTCCTCGCTCAGGTGGCGCAGGAAGCACAGGATGAGCGAGGCGCTCACGCCCAGCTTGGGCAGTGCATCGACGCAGGCGCGGTGCAGGCCGTTGACCACCGTTTCCATCGACACGCCGCGCGCCGTGTGCGTCTGCGGGTCGAAGAACATCTCGGTGTGCACCACCTGGTCGGCCGCGGCGCGCTCCAGGTAGGCCCAGGCCATGTCGTAGAAGTCCTGCTCTTTCAGCAGCACGCTGGCGCCGGCGTAGTAGATGTCCAGGAAGGTCTGCAGGTTGGTGAAGGCGTAGGCCTTGCGCAGGTCTTCCACGCTGGCATACGGGATCGAGACACCGTTTCGCTGCGCGAGCGCGAAGATCAGCTCGGGCTCGAGCGAGCCTTCGATGTGCATGTGCAGCTCGGCCTTGGGCATGGCACGCAGCAGCTCGGGCAGGCGTTCGGCGGGAATGCGCTGCGCGAAGCTGGGGTCGAAGAGGGGGCGGCTGGAATCGGTCATGGGGCGTGGGAAATCGACGTTGTGATCGCGCACAGCATAAGGGCAGACACCCTGCGCGGCATCCCCGAAAACGTATACGCTGCCAGCCCCATTTCCCCCAAACTGATCTGGGTCAAATCGGGCCATGGCGGATGCGCTAGGCTTGGACCCCGGCAGGCCCGGCATCGGGCGTGTTCTCCCTCCAATCCGCGCGCAGCGTGCATTCGTGCCCCTGGCGCCGTCCTTGATCGACTCGCATGACCCTACAAAACGCCTTCACCCGCGAAGACCTGCTGCGCTGCAGCCGCGGCGAACTGTTCGGCCCCGGCAACGCACAGCTGCCCGCCCCGAACATGCTGATGGTGGACCGCATCACCCACATCAGCGCCGAGGGCGGTACCTACGGCAAGGGCGAACTCACGGCCGAACTCGACATCACGCCCGACCTGTGGTTTTTCGCCTGCCACTTCGAAGGCGACCCGGTGATGCCGGGCTGCCTGGGCCTGGACGCCATGTGGCAACTGGTCGGCTTTTTCCTCGGCTGGCAGGGCCTGCCGGGCCGCGGCCGCGCCCTGGGCTCGGGCGAAGTGAAGTTCACGGGCCAGGTCCTGCCGACCGCCAAGCTCGTCACCTACAGCATCCAGATCAAGCGCGTGCTCAAGGGCAAGCTGAACCTGGCCATCGCCGACGGCTCGGTGAGCGTCGACGGTCGCCAGATCTACACCGCCGAGGGCCTGCGGGTCGGCGTGTTCACCTCCACCGACAATTTCTGAGGGTTTCCCCATGCGACGCGTCGTCATCACCGGTCTGGGCATCGTTTCGTGCCTGGGCAACGACAAGGAGACCGTCTCCGCCAACCTGCGCGCCAGCCGCCCCGGCATCCGGTTCCAGCCGGCCTACGCCGAAATGGGCCTGCGCAGCCAGGTGGCCGGCTCCATCGACCTTCCCCTCGAAGACCTCATCGACCGCAAGCTTTATCGCTTCGTCGGCCACGCGGCGGCCTATGCCTACCTGGCCATGAAGGACGCCATTGCCGATGCCGGCCTGACCGAGGAGCAGGTGTCCAACCCGCGCACCGGCCTCATCGCCGGCTCGGGTGGCGCCTCCACGCTGAACCAGATGGAAGCGCTCGACCTGCTGCGTGAAAAGGGCGTCAAGCGCGTCGGCCCCTACCGCGTGACGCGCACCATGAGCAGCACCGTGTCCGCCTGCCTGGCCACGCCCTTCAAGATCAAGGGCCTGAACTACTCCATCGCCTCGGCCTGCGCCACCAGCGCGCACTGCATCGGCAACGCCATGGAGCAGATCCAGATGGGCAAGCAGGACATCGTGTTCGCCGGCGGCGGTGAAGAAGAACACTGGACCCAGTCGTTCCTGTTCGACGCCATGGGCGCGCTGTCCACCAAGTACAACGAGACGCCTGAAAAGGCCTCGCGTGCCTACGACGCCGAGCGCGACGGCTTCGTCATCGCCGGCGGCGGCGGCATGGTCGTGGTCGAGTCGCTCGATCACGCACTGGCACGCGGCGCAAAAATCTACGCCGAGATCGTCGGCTACGGCGCCACCTCCGACGGCTACGACATGGTCGCGCCCAGCGGCGAAGGCGCCGTGCGCTGCATGCAGATGGCCATGTCCACCGTCGACGCGCCCATCGACTACCTGAACACCCACGGCACCTCGACGCCCGTCGGCGACGTCATGGAAATGAAGGGCGTGCGCGAAGTCTTCGGCGACAAGGCGCCGGCCATCAGCTCCACCAAGAGCCTGTCGGGCCACTCGCTGGGCGCCGCCGGCGTGCACGAGGCGATCTACTGCCTGCTGATGATGGAAGGCAGCTTCATGGCCGGCTCGGCCAACATCGAGGCGCTCGACCCCGAAGTGGCCGACATGCCGATCCTTACCGCCACGCGCGAGAACGCCACCGTCGACACCGTGATGAGCAACAGCTTCGGCTTCGGCGGCACCAACGCCACGCTGGTGCTCAAGCGCTGGCAGGGCGCGTAAGAACGCCTGCCGGCCCCGTCGCGCCCGCGACGACGGGCCTGCGGGCGCTTCGCTAGACTGGGTTTTTCGTTCTTCCATCCATCCACCGCGCGAGGAGACCCATGGCGATCGACACCCTTTCCACCTGGCACCGGCTCGTCAAGACACGCGACGTGGCGGGCCTCGATGCCCTGCTGGCCGACGACGCCGTCTTCCTTTCGCCCGTGGTGCACCGGCCGCAGGTCGGCAAGGCGATCACGAAGCAGTACCTCGCCGCGGCCTTCCAGGTCTTCTTCAACGAGAGCTTCCGCTACGTGCGCGAACTCCAGGGCCCGACCGATGCCGTGCTCGAGTTCGAACTCGAACTGGATGGCATCGCCATCAACGGCGTGGACATGATGAAGTGGAACGCCGAAGGCCGGATCACCGAGTTCAAGGTGATGCTGCGGCCGTTGAAGGCGGTGAACCTGATCCACCAGAAGATGGCGGCGCAGCTGCAGGCGGTTGCGCAGCAGTAAACGCGCTCAGGGGCAGGCCAGTTCCGTCCTGGCCACGGCACACAGCCGGGCCTTCTCGGCCGCGGGCAAGGTGAGCCCCGGCATCAGCCCGTCCAGCCGCAGCACCGCCGGGTAGAGGCGCGTGTCCTGCGGGTTCTTGCGGTAGGCACGCAGCACCAGTTGCTGGCTTTCCTTGCCGCAATGCCGGCGCTGCTGGCGCGCCACTTCCTTGTCGTGTGCCGAACCGTCGCCGTTGAATTCGCCGGCGAAATGAAAGCACATTTCCGCGTCGTCCACGGCCTTGCGCAGGCGATGCTCTTCTTTCGAGAACGTCGGCGGTGCGGCGAACGACATCGACACGGCCAGCAGTGCCGCACCTGCCGCCATGACCCTGTGCAGCTTCATGGTGTGAATCCCTTTCCTGAATGAAAAAAAAGGGCCGTCCGCAGACGACCCTTCTCGTGGCAATCGCCGAAGCGATCGACCAATGATTACTTCTTGTCGCCGCCCGGCACCTTGCCTTCCACGCCCTTGACGTAGAAGTTCACGCCCGACAGGAACTTGTCGTCGGCGACCGCGTCCTTGGCGATCAGTTCCTTGCCGTCCTGGCCGACGATCGGGCCCTTCCAGATCGAGAAGCTGCCGTCCTTCAGGCCCTTCTTCACTTCTTCGACCTTGGCCTTGGCTTCGGCGGGCACGTCTTCGGCGATCGAGACGATGTCGATCGCGCCTTCCTTCACGCCCCACCAGGTCTGGCCGGTGGTCCACTTGCCGTCCAGCGCATCTTGCGTGGTCTTGATGTAGTACGGCGCCCAGTTGATGATGGCCGAGCCCAGGTGGGCCTTCGGGCCGTAGGCGGTCATGTCGGAGTCCCAGCCGAAGGCGCGCTTGCCCTTTTCTTGCGCGGTCTTCAGCACGGCCGGCGAGTCGGTGTTCTGGAACAGCACGTCGGCGCCGCCGTTGATCAGCGCGGTGGCGGCTTCGGTTTCCTTGGGCGGGCTGAACCACTCGTTCACCCACACGACCTTGGTGGTGATCTTCGGGTTGACCGACTGCGCGCCCAGCGTGAAGCTGTTGATGTTGCGCAGCACTTCAGGAATCGGCACCGAGCCGACCACGCCCAGCGTGTTGCTCTTGGTCATGGAGCCGGCGATCACGCCGGCCATGTACGCGCCTTCGTAGGTGCGGCTGTCGTAGGTGCGCATGTTCTCGGCGGTCTTGTAGCCGGTGGCATGCTCGAACTTCACGTCCTTGCTGTCGTTGGCGACCTTGAGCATGGGCTCCATGTAGCCGAAGGTGGTGCCGAAGATCAGCTTGTTGCCCTGGCCCACGAAGTCGCGGAACACGCGCTCGGCGTCGGCCGACTCGGGCACGCTTTCGACAAAGGTGGTCTTGATCTTGTCGCCGAATTCCTTCTCGAGCGCCTTGCGGGCGTTGTCGTGTGCGAAGGACCAGCCGCCGTCGCCCACGGGACCGACATAGGCGAATGCGATGTTCAGCGGGGCTGCTGGCGCGGGGGCCGGCGCGGCGGCGGGGGCCGGTGCCGGCGGTGCAGCGGGGGCGGCCGCCTCTTCCTTCTTGCCGCAGCCGATGAGGGCCGCCGAAGCCACCGCGGTGAGTGCCGCGAGCTTGAGCAGGGAACGCTTGTTCAGATCATTCATTGTCGAAATCCTCAGAAGAAAAGGACGGGTTGGCAAAAAAACGAGAACGCGATTATGAGCCGGGGTAGAACGGTTTCCCCATCGAGGCCGGCATGTTGATGCGGATGAAGGCGGGGTTGCGCGAGATCAGCGCCAGCACCACGATCGGCGCGATGTACTGGGCCATGCTGAGGAACTGCGAGGGCACGTCGACGCCGCTGCTCTGAAGGTGAAAGCCGAGCATCGAAACGCCGCCGAACAGGTAGGCGCCGAGCAGCACGCGGATCGGGCGCCAGGTGGCGAAGGTGGTGAGCGCCAGCGCGATCCAGCCGCGGCCGGCGACCATGCCCTCGACCCACAGCGGCGTGTACACGGTCGACAGGTACGCGCCTGCCAGCCCGCACAGCGCGCCGCCCGCGATCACCGCCAGGAAGCGGATGCGCCGCACCGGGTAGCCCAGCGCATGCGCCGACTCGGGCGATTCGCCCACCGAGCGCAGCACGAGGCCGGCGCGGGTGCGGTACAAAAACCAGATGAGCCCGATGGTCAGCAGCACGGCCACATACACCATCGGGTGGTGCCGGAACAGCGCCGGGCCGGCCAGCGGAATGTCGGCCAGCACGGGAATGGCGAAGGGCGTGCTCTCGGGCAGCTTGGCCTGCACGAAGCTGATGCCGGCGAAGGCCGAGAAGCCCACGCCGAACAGGCTCAGCGCCAGCCCCGTGGCGTACTGGTTGGTGTTGAGCCAGATCACGAGCACGCCGAAGAAGGCCGCGAGCAGCGCGCCGGCCGCCATGCCGGCCAGGAAGCCGAGCCAGGGGTTGTGCGTGATGACCACCGTCGCGAAGCCCGCGATGGCGGCGCACAGCATCATGCCCTCGGCGCCGAGGTTGACGATGCCGGCCTTCTCGTTGATCAACAGGCCCAGCGCCGCGATGGCGAGCACGGTGCCCGCGCTCAGGGTCGAGCCCAGCAGGAGTGCGTAGCTTTCCATGGTTCAGAGACCCCCTTCGGTGGCACGCGCGGTCGGCGCAACGGGCGCGGTCGGCGCGGTGATGGGCGTGCTGACCTGCAACGAACTCGTGGTCAACGTGGCGGCCTTGGCGCCGGCCTTGCGGCGGATGCGGTAGGCGATGAGCGTGTCGCAGGCCAAGAGCGTGAACAGCAGCAGGCCCTGGAACACGCCGGTGAGCGACTTGGGCAGGCCCAGGCGCGACTGCGCGAGTTCGCCGCCGATGTAGAACATGCTCATCAGGATGGCCGAGAAGATCATGCCCACCGGATGCAGCCGCCCGACGAAGGCCACGATGATGGCCGCGAAGCCGTAGCCTGCGGGCACGTACGGCGTGAGCTGGCCGATGGGGCCCGCCACTTCGAGCGCGCCCGCCAGGCCGGCCGCGCCGCCCGAGGTGAGCAGCGCGATCCACACGGCGCGGCGTGCCGAGAAACCGGCATAGCGCGCCGCCGCGGGCGCCAGCCCGCCGACCTGCTGCGCAAAGCCCGCGCGCGTGCGGAACAAAAACACCCACAGCGCGCCTGCGCCGACGAGCGCGATGATCAGCCCGATCGACACGCGCGAACCCTTCATGAGCCGCGGGATCTGCGTCACCGCCTCGAAGGTCTTGGTTTGCGGAAAGTTGTAGCCCTGCGGGTCTTTCCAGGGGCCGAAGACCAGGTAGCTCAGCATCAGCGTGGCCACGTAGACCAGCATCAGGCTCACGAGGATTTCGTTGGCGTTGAACTTGTCGCGCAGGAACGCGACGATGCCCGCCCACACCATGCCGCCCAGAATGCCCGCCAGCAGGATGGCCACGACGATCCAGCTGCCGGTGCTTTTGTCGGCCAGCAGCGCCACGCCGCCCGCCGCGATGGCGCCGCAGACGAACTGCCCTTCGGCGCCGATGTTCCAGACGTTGGAGCGAAAGCACACGGCCAGGCCGAGCGCAATGATGAGCAGCGGCGTGGCCTTCACCATCAGCTCGCCGATGGCGTAGCCGCTCTTGATCGGTTCGTAGAAGAACACCTGCAGGCCCTTGACCGGGTCCTTGCCGAGCGCGGCGAACAGTGCCACGCCGATGAGCACGGTGATCAAGAGCGCCAGGATCGGCGAGCCATAGCTCCAGAAGCGCGACAGCTCCGGGCGGGGTTCAAGCTTGAGCATGCGCGCCCTCCTTCTTGTTGTTGTTCTGGTGGGGCTGTGCCTGCGGCCACAGGCCGCTCATCCACTCGCCGATCTGCGGCAGCGTGGCCGCCGCGCGGTCGATCGAGGGCGACAGCCGCCCCTTGGCGATCACGTGCAGCCGGTCGCAGATGTTGAACAGCTCGTCCAGCTCCTCGCTGATCACGAGCACGGCGCAGCCGGCGTCGCGCAGCGCCAGGATCTCGGCGTGGATGAGCGCCGCTGCGCCCACGTCCACACCCCAGGTCGGCTGCGAGACGATGAAGAGCTTGGGGTTGGCGTCGATCTCGCGACCGACGATGAACTTCTGCAGGTTGCCGCCCGACAGCGAGCGCGCCGCCGCGCCCGGGCCGCCGGCCTTCACCTTGAAGCGATCGATGATGGAACGCGCCTGCTTGTCGAGCTCGGCGGTGCGGATCCAGCCGCCCTTGCCCACCGCATTGCTGCGCGTGAGCAGCAGGTTGTGCGCCAGGCCCAGCGTGGGCACGGCGCCGCGCCCCAGCCGCTCCTCGGGCACGAAATGCAGGCCCAGCGCACGCCGCGCACGCGGGCGCAGCCGGCCTGCCGGCTGGTCGAACACGCGCACCATGGCGGGCTCGGCGCGCACGTCCTCGCCCGAGAGCGTGTACAGCAGCTCTTTCTGGCCGTTGCCCGAGACGCCGGCGATGCCGACGACCTCGCCCGCGCGCACGTCGAACGAGATGCCGTCCAGGTCGACGCCGAACTGGTCTTCGCGCGCCAGCTTCAGGCCCTGCACGCGCAGCGCCACCGCGCCGGCATGCAGCGGGCGGTGCTGCAGCGGTGGCGGCTCGCTGCCGATCATCAGGCGCGAGAGCGACTCGGTGCTCTCGTTGCGCGGGTTGCACACACCTGTGACCTTGCCGCCGCGCAGCACGGTGCAGGCCGTGCACAGCTCCTGGATCTCGTGCAGCTTGTGGCTGATGTACAGGATGCTGCAGCCTTCCGAGGCCAGCTTGTTCAGCACGCCGAACAGGCGGATCACGGCCTGCGGGGTGAGCACCGAGGTCGGCTCGTCCAGGATCAGCAGCTTGGGGTTGGTGAGCAGCGCGCGGATGATCTCCACCCGCTGCATCTCGCCCACCGACAGCGTGTGCACGGGGCGCGCGGGGTCGATGTCCAGCCCGTACTCGCTGGCCTTGGCCGTGATGCTGCGGGCCACCTCGGCCAGCGCGAGCGACTTGTCCAGGCCCAGCCAGACGTTCTCGGCCACGGTGAGCGTGTCGAACAGGCTGAAGTGCTGGAACACCATGCTGATGCCCAGCGCGCGCGCCTGCTGCGGGTTGCGCAGGTTCACCGCCTGGCCGTCGAAGGTGACGGTGCCTTCGTCGGGCTTGACCGAGCCGTAGATGATCTTCATCAGGGTCGATTTGCCCGCGCCGTTCTCTCCGAGCACGGCATGGATTTCGCCGGGCTGCACGGCCAGGGAGATGTCGCTGTTGGCCACCACCGCGGGGTACCGCTTGGTGATGTGCGCCAGCTGGAGTCTGGGGGTTGTCATGCCGGGTTTCGTGGGTTTGTCTCGTTCAACTGCAACAAAGCGGGGACAGCTATAAGTTTAATAGCGTCCCCGCGACCATCGGCGCCCGACGGCGCTCTACTCAGCCTCTCAGTGCCCGCCGATGTAGGCGAACTTGAACAGGAAGATCGCCGCGATCACCCAGACCATCGCATGCACTTCCCGTGCCCGGCCGGTGCACAGCTTGAGCACCGCGTAGGTGATGAAGCCGAAGGCCAGGCCGTTGGCGATCGAGTAGGTGAAGGGCATGGCCAGCGCCGTGACGGCGGCCGGGATCACCTCGGTGGTGTCTTCCCAGTCGAGCTCGACCAGGTCGCGCAGCATCAGGCAGCCCACGAAGAGCAGCGCCGGTGCGGTGGCGTAGGCCGGCACCGAGCCCGCCAGCGGCGAGATCATCAGGCAGGCCAGGAACAGCAGCGCCACGACCACGGCCGTGAGGCCGGTGCGGCCGCCGGCTTGCACGCCGGCCGCGCTTTCCACATACGCCGTGGTGCTCGAGGTGCCCAGCAGCGAGCCCGCGAAGATCGCGCCGCTGTCGGCCAGCAGCGCCTTGTTCATGCGTTCCATCTTGCCGGGCACCAGGAGGCCGGCGCGCTTGGCCACCCCCATCAGCGTGCCGGTGGCGTCGAACATCTCGACCAGGAAGAACACCAGCACCACGTTCAGGATGCCGCCCTTGAGCGCGCCGAGGATGTCCAGCTGCATGAAGGTCGGTGCGATGGACGGCGGTGCGTCGAACACGCCGTGGAACTTGTTGCCGCCGAAGAAGAACGACAGCACCGTCACCAGCATGATCCCGATCAGGATCGCCCCGCGCACCTTCAATCGGTCGAGCGCCACGATGACGAGAAAGCCCAGCGTGGCCAGCACCACCGGCGCCGAGTGCAGGTCGCCCAGCGTGACGAAGGTGGCCGGCGAGGCGGCGACGATGCCCGCGCTCTTCAGCGCGATGAGCGCCAGGAACATGCCGATGCCCACGGTGATCGCCGTTCGCAAGGACTGCGGTATGCCCGCGATGAACAGCTCCCGCAACCCGGTGACCGTCACGATCAGGAACAGGCAACCCGAGATGAACACCGCGCCCAGCGCGACCTGCCACGTGTAGCCCATGCCGAGCACGACCACGTAGGCGAAGTAGGCGTTCAGGCCCATGCCCGGCGCCATGGCGATCGGGTAGTTGGCGTACAGGCCCATGATCAGCGTGCCGATGGCCGCGATCAGGCAGGTGGCGACGAAGACGGCGCCCTTGGGCATGCCCGCGTCCCCGAGGATCGACGGGTTCACGAAGATGATGTAGGCCATCGTCAGGAAGGTCGTCAGCCCTGCGATGACTTCGGTGCGCACGGTGGTGTTGTGCTCGGTCAGCTTGAAAAAGCGTTCCAGCAGACCGGCGTTGGCCGGTGCGGTGGCCGCACGCAACGGCGCCGCCTCGGTGGCCCCGGCGGCCCGGGGAGTGGTGGCCTTGGGCACCTCTTCATACCTGTTCATTTCGCTTGTCTCCAGCTGTTGTATGTGGCGGTTCGTTCATCGTTGCCTCGGTCGCGACGCCGGCGCGACGGAGGGCTCAGGGAGGATCGGAAAGCGGCTCAGCCGGCAGGGCTCGGGCAGTGGCGGCAGGCGCGGCATCGAAGCCGGGCCGCAGCGACGCCGCCACGCCCTTGATGCATTCGCGCAGCCAGCGCGCGGAGCTCGACGAATGCGTGCGTTCGTGCCAGAGCTGGTAGTACATGAGGCGCGGCAAGGCAGCCGGGCACTCGAGGATCTTCACGGGCAGCCGTGCGGCAAAGCGCTCGCAGTACTGGCGCCCGGTGGTCAGCACCAGCAGGCTCGAGGCCACCATGTCGGGTATGAGGCTGAAGTGCGCGCAGCGCGCCGTGATGTTGCGCTGCCGGCCCAGCTCGTCGAGCATCTGGTCGATGATGCCGCGCCCGCCCGGGTGCATGGGCGTGGGCGCGATGTGCTCGGCCGCCAGCCAGGTTTCCAGGTCCCACCCGCGCCGCACGGCCGGATGGTCCTGGTTGACCAGCGACACCACCTCGTCGCCGAAGAGGCGCGCCATGTGCAGGTCCTCCGGCGGCTTGAGCCAGTTGCCGATCACCAGGTCGACCTGCCCGAGCGCCAGGTGCCCGTGGTAGTCCGAGTCGGGCGAGAGCGCATGGATCTCGATCTGGCACAGCGGCGCCTCGCGCTTGACCTGCGCCACCAGCAGCGGCAGGAACAGCGGGTCCATGTAGTCGCTGGCCGCGATGCGGAAGGTGGTGGCCGCCGACTGCGGCTCGAAACCGCGCGCATCCGAGAACAACATCTCGGCCGCCCGAAGAATGCTGGCCGCGGGCTCGATCATGCGCAGCCCCGCGTCGGTGGGCACCATGCCCGAGCCCGAGCGCACCAGCAGCGGGTCGCCCGACAACTCGCGCAGGCGCTTCAGCGCGGCCGAGACGGCCGGCTGGTACATGCCCAGGCGAATGGCGGCGCGCGAGACGCTGCGGTCGGTCAACACGGTGTGAAGCACCCGAATCAGATGAAGGTCGATCTTGTCGAAAAGCGCCTGGTCTCTCATGGCTGTTCACACCTTTCTTGTCTGTGCGAACAGTTATACAGCGCAACATTTGGAGAACGGAAGGACGCTCGGACCGTGCGAGCACGGCCGGTGCTCATTCGCCAGAGGCTGCCTGCACCGCGGTCAGGGCGCGGAGGATGGATTCGCTCGTGGCCGGCGCCTTCAGCGGCGGATCGACCCGGTGTCCG
The DNA here is from genome assembly GCF_059415405.1 of Variovorax sp. GW821-FHT10C12. Classification (NCBI taxonomy): domain Bacteria; kingdom Pseudomonadati; phylum Pseudomonadota; class Betaproteobacteria; order Burkholderiales; family Comamonadaceae; genus Variovorax; species Variovorax sp. GW821-FHT10C12. Next base: position 498,178 of record NZ_JBWKNE010000002.1, on the reverse strand, counting down.
CCCGCGGCCGACACGGCATCGCGGATCGCGAAGAACACCGAGAACGGCAGCAACAGCGGCGGTTCGCCCACGGCCTTGCTGCGGTGGATCGAGTCCTCGAAGTTCTGGCCCTCGAACAGGCGCACGTTGAACACCGGCGGGCAGTCGTTGGCCGTCGGGATCTTGTAGGTGCTCGGCGCGTGCGTCGTGAGCTTGCCGCTTTGCGGATGCCACACCAGCTCTTCGGTGGTGAGCCAGCCCATGCCCTGGATGAAGGCGCCTTCGACCTGGCCGATGTCCACGGCCGGGTTCAGCGACTTGCCCGCGTCGTGCAGGATGTCGGCGCGCAAGAGCTTCCATTCGCCGGTGAGCGTGTCCACCACCACTTCGCTCACCGCCGCGCCGTAGGCGTAGTAGTAGAACGGGCGGCCCTGCATCTTGTCCTTGTCCCAGCTCAGGCCGGGCGTGGCGTAGAAGCCGTCGGACCACAGCTGCTTGCGGTCGAGATACGCCTCGCCCACGACAGTGCTGAAGGCCAGCGTGCGGCCGTTCACCTCGACCTGGTCGTTGGCAAAGCGCACATCGGCGGCGTTGCCACCATGGCGCTCGGCGGCGCAGGCGGCCAGGCGTTCGCGGATCTGGCGGGCGGCGTCCTGTGCGGCCTTGCCGTTCAGGTCGGCGCCGGTCGAGGCGGCCGTGGCCGAGGTGTTCGCCACTTTCGTCGTGTCGGTCGCGGTGACACGCACGCGCTCGAAGCTCACGCCCAGTTCGTGCGCCACCACCTGCGCCACCTTGGTGTTCAGGCCCTGGCCCATCTCGGTGCCGCCGTGGTTCACGAGGATCGAGCCGTCGGTGTACACGTGCACGAGCGCGCCGGCCTGGTTGAAGTGCTTCACGTTGAACGAGATGCCGAACTTCAGCGGCGCCAGCGCCAGCCCGCGCTTGAGCACCGGGCTCTTCGCGTTGAAGGCGGCGATCTCTTCGCGGCGCAGGCGGTAGTCGCTGGTTTCTTCGAGCTCGGCCACGAGTTCGTGGACGATGTTGTCGGTCACGGTCTGGCGGTAGGGCGTGACGTTGTTCTCGCCCTTGCCGTAGAAGTTGACGCGCCGCACGTCGAGCGGGTCGCGCTTCAGCTCGCGGGCCACCGAGTCCATGATGTTCTCGATGGCGATGGCGCCCTGCGGGCCGCCGAAGCCGCGAAACGCGGTGTTGCTCTGCGTGTTGGTCTTGCCCGAGAAGCCGTGCATGGCCACGTTGGGCAGCCAGTAGGCGTTGTCGAAGTGGCACAGCGCGCGGGTCATCACCGGGCCCGACAGGTCGGCCGAATGGCCGGCGCGCGAGACCATGGTGATCTCGGCGCCGAGGATGCGGCCCTCGTCGTCGTAGCCCACGTCGTACTCATACCAGAAGCAGTGGCGACGACCGGTGATCATGAAGTCGTCGTCGCGGTCCAGGCGCAGCTTCACGGGGCGCTGCAGCTGGCGCGCCGCAATGGCCGCCACGCAGGCAAAGATCGCCGACTGCGATTCCTTGCCGCCGAAGCCGCCGCCCATGCGCCGGCATTCGACGTGCACTTCGTTCGAGGACAGGTGCAGCGCATGCGCCACCAGGTGCTGCATCTCGCTGGGGTGCTGCGTCGAGCAGTGGATGTGCAGCGTGCCGCCCTCCTTCGGAATGGCGTAGCTGATCTGGCCTTCGAGGTAGAACTGTTCCTGCCCGCCCACGTCGAGCGTGGCCTGGTGGCGATGCGGTGCCTTCGCGATGGCGGCGCGCACGGCGGCCTCGTCGCCTTCGTTGGCGGCCCCGCCGCTGCGCACGATGTGCATCGGCGGCACCACGTACTGGCCGCGCGCATGCGCGTCCTGCGGTGTGATGACGGGCGGCTGCGCCTCGAGGGTGATCGCGTCCTTGGCCTTGGCGGCGGCGCGGCGCGCGGCATCGCGGGTTTCGGCGATCACGGCGAACACGGGCTGGCCGAGGTAGCGGATCTGGCCGCCGTCGTTCACGGGCAGCAGGATCGGGTCATCGTGAATGATCGAACCGCAGTCGTTGGTGCCGGGGATGTCGTCGGCGGTGAGCACCGCGACCACGCCGGGCATGGCGCGGATGGCGTCGAGCGACAGCGCCGTCACGCGGCCGTTGGCCACCGGCGACAGGCCCAGCGCGCAGTGCAGCGTGCCGGCGAGTTCGGGAATGTCGTCGATGTAGGTGGCTTCGCCGGCCACATGCAGGTGCGCCGACTCGTGCGGGCGGCTGATGCCCACGCGCATGCCGCGGTCGTGCGCCAGCGCTTCGGCGCCCACGTCGATGCGGGCGGCGGTGTTCTTCAGGTAGTCGGCAAAGGCCTCGGCGGGCTGCAGCAGGCGGGCGTCGATGGGTTTGTTCATGGTCAGAGTCCTTCCGCCGCCACCTTGGCAACGACATGAGGCATCACGCTCCAGACGCTGGTTTCCTCGAGGGACAGCGCGTCCTGCGTGCGGGTTTCGAGCCACAGGCGCTGGATCAGGTTCTGCGCCACCTGCAGGCGGTAGTCGGCCGAGGCCCGCATGTCCGAGAGCGGCTTGAAGTCTTGCGCCAGCGCCAGCTTGGCGGTCGCCACGCTGGCCTGCGTCCAGGGCTTGCCCACGAGCGCGGCTTCGGCGTTGGCGGCGCGCTTGACGGTGGCGGCCATGCCGCCGAAGGCCAGGCGCACGGCCTTCACCGTGTCGCTGCCGGCTTCCAGTTCGATGGCGAAGCCCGCGCACAGCGCCGAGATGTCGCAGTCGAAGCGCTTGCTGATCTTGTAGGCGCGCACCTGGCGACGCATGGCGGCCAGCGGCACGGCCAGGCCCTGCACGAACTCGCCGGGCTGCAGCTCGTTCTTCATGTAGTCGAGGTAGAACGCGGGCAACGGCATGCGGCGCACGACGTCGCCGCGGCGCAGCTCGATCTCGGCGTCGAGCGACATCAGCACCGGCGGCGAGTCGCCGATGGGCGAGCCGTTGGCGACGTTGCCGCCCATGGTGCCGGCGTGGCGGATCGGCGGCGAGGCAAAGCGCAGCCACACGTCGGCCAGGCTGGGCACGCGCGCCACCAGCGCGCCGAAGGCGGCTTCAAGCGAGGCGCCGGCGCCGATGTAGAGCTCGTCGGCGCGCTCCTCGACCGCCTTCATCTCGGCCACGTCGCCGACATAGATGATGTCGCCGAGGTCGCGGAACTGCTTGTTGACCCACAGACCGACGTCGGTCGAGCCGGCCAGCAGCTGGGCGCGCGGCTTCTGCACGCGCAGTGCGGCGAGCTGGGCCAGGGTCTTGGGGGCGTGGAAGTGGTCGATGCGGGCGCCGAGCGGGGCGGCGTAGTCCAGGCCGTCGTTCTTCAGCGCGGTGAGCGCGGCCACCACGGGGGCGGTGTCCAGGCGCACGGCCGGCAGGTCGAACATGCGCTGGCCGGCGTCGAGGATGGGGCGGTAGCCGGTGCAGCGGCACAGGTTGCCCGACAGGTCATCGGCCAGCTGCTGGCGCGTGGGCTGCGTGCCCTCGGCCTGGTGGTGTTCGTAGGTGGCCCACAGCGACATCACGAAGCCCGGCGTGCAGAAACCGCACTGCGAGCCGTGGCAGTCGACCATGGCCTGCTGCACAGGGTGCAGCGGGTGGACGGCGTGCTTGGCGGTGGGTTCCGTCTTGGGCTTGCACTGCGACGCGCACTGTCCCTTGAGGTCTTCGACCGTGAACAGCGCCTTGCCGTGCAGCGTGGGCAAAAACTGGATGCAGGCGTTGACGGTCTGCAGCTGCAGGCCGTCGACCGCGCCGGGTGCGTGGGCGTCGGTGGCCAGCTCGCCGATGACGACGGTGCAGGCGCCGCAGTCGCCTTCGTTGCAACCTTCCTTGGTGCCGGTGCAGCGCGCATCTTCGCGCAGCCAGTCGAGCACGGAGCGGGTCGGATGGACCCCGCTGACGTCGACGATCTTTCCGCGATGGAAGAAGCGGATCGGTTGAATCGGTGTACTGCTGCTCTCGGTGCTCATGCTTTTTCTGGCTCGTGGGCGGCCCGTCATGGGCCAGTCATGGACGTTAGCGGCTTGCGTGGGGTCTTGCATACGGGCACGCCCATAACGCGTATGTGAGGGTCGGTATGCCACGTCCGGGGAAACCCTTGGATTGACGCTGCAATTCCCGGGCCACGCCGGAAACCGAGGGTTTTCAGCCGTTTTTCAGCCGTGTGCGATGGCGGTCCAGGCGGTGGCGAGCAGCGTCACGCCGGCCACGAAAAGCAGCCCGGCGACCAGCCATTGCAAGGTGCGCGGCTGCAGCTTGTTGGGCAGGCGATGGTGCAGCCGCGTCGCGGCGTAGACCACGGGCATGGCGCAACCGGCCAGCAGCGCCGAGTGCCACGAGAAGTGGCCCGTGGGCAACACGATGACCAGCCGCACGAGCGAGTTGAAGGCGAACATCAGCAGCAGCGCGCGGCGCACCAGTTCGCGGTCCAGCGGCTGGCGGTACATGTGGAACACGATGGGCGGGCCCGAGGCCGAGAACAGCCCGCCCAGCACGCCCGAGAGCCCGCCGATGAGGGCGAAGCTGGTGCGGCCCGACACGGCCGCCAGCGGCTTGCCCTGCAGCAACAGCAGCACGGCGCAGACCAGGATCGACACGCCCAGCAGGCCCCGCAGCCACGACACGGCGCTGCCGCTGAGCCACACGAGCAGCATGAGCCCGACGATCACGCCGACGGTGCTGCCGTTGAGCGCGGGCTTCATCAGCTGCCAGGGCACGGGGCCGGGGCGCGCTCGGAAGTAGGTCCAGGCGTTGATGAGGCTCAGCACGGTCGCGGCATTGGCCGCGTCGTTCACGCTGGCGATATCGAACACCGACACCAGGCCCAGCAGGATGAGGCTGAACGCAAAGCCCGTGAGGTTCTGCGCGTAGGTGGCCAGGCCCACGCAGGCCATGAAAATGAGCACCGGGACGGCGCCGGAAAGCACCGCCTGCACCGCGGACGCCGTCAGCACGCGCGACGGCGCGCGAGGCGGTGGAAGAAGGCGTGGGAGGGGAAGGAAGAAACGGACATGCAGGGGGACATCAGGGCAACGGAAACGCCGCGGGGCGGCCACCCGAGAATACCGCGCCCGCCGAGCCCTTGGCGACGGCGCTCAGTGCACCATGTCCCAGCCCATCATCAGCGCGGCGAAGCCCATCAGCGCGGTGCCGCCCCAGCCGAGCCAGCGGATTCGCCGCCCGGAGGTGAACGCCCCCATCACCTTCTCGCGGGTCACCAGGACCATCATGGCCGCCATGATCGGCACCGCCACCACGCCGTTGATGACCGCGCTCCAGTACAGCGCCTTCATGGGGTCGACGGGCGTGAAGTCGAGCCCCGTGCCCACCAGGGTGGCCACGGCGATGATGGCGTAGAACTCCTTGGCCTCGCGCCAGTGCCGCTCGAGCCCCTCTTCCCAGCCGAAGGCCTCGGCCACCGCGTAGGCCGCCGACGAGGCCAGCACCGGCACGGCCAGCAGCCCGGTGGCGACGATGCCGCCGGCGAACAGCCAGAACGCGAAGTCGCCGGCCAGCGGGCGCAGCGCCTCGGCGGCCTGCGCCGCGGAGGTCACGTCGTGCACGCCGCCCGCGTACAGCACGGCGGCGCCGACCACCATCACGAAGAACGCGATGAGGTTGGAGAAGGTCATGCCCATCCAGGTGTCGATGCGCACGCGCCGCAGGTCGTGGCGCACCTGCTTGTCGGTGCCGCGCCGCCCGCCCTTCAGGCGCCGTTCCTCGACCTCCTGCGAGGCCTGCCAGAAGAACAGGTAGGGCGAGATGGTGGTGCCCAGCAGCGCCACGAGCATCATCCAGTAGTCGCCGCGCCACTGCAGCTTCGGCACGACGAGGTCGTGCAGCACCTGCGCCCACGGCACCTGCACCACGAACACGGCCGCCACGTAGGCGAACAGGGTGAGCGTCAGCCACTTGAGGATGTGGGCCAGCTTGCGGTACGGCACGAACACCTGCAGCAGCACGGTGACCACGCCGAAGATCAGCGAATGGAAGTGCGCGCCGCCGCCCACCACCAGCTGCAGGGCCTCGCCCATGGCGGCGATGTCGGCCGCGATGTTGATGGTGTTGGCCACCACCAGCAGCGCCACCAGCGTGACGAGGAAACCGCGCGGCATGTGCTCGCGCAGGTTGGCCGCGACGCCCTTGCCGGTGACGCGGCCGATGCGGGCCGACACGAGCTGGATGGCCACCATGAACGGCAGCGACAGGAACACGGTCCACAGCAGGCCGGTACCGAACTGGGCCCCGGCCTGGGTGTAGGTGGCAATGCCCGACGGGTCGTCGTCGGCCGCGCCGGTGACGACGCCGGGGCCGACGTGGCGCAGGAAGGAGGGGATGCGTTTCTTCATGTGGTTCTGCTGGCTTGGGGCGCTGCGGCTCGGGGCGCATGCACAGGACACCGGGGCACGCTGCCAGTCAACCGACGCTCTGGCAATGAGCCCGTCGATGGTGGCACGCCCAACCTGACCACCACATGAATCGGACGCCGCCGCCTCAGGCCTTTTCCGAGAACAACGCCACGATCACCTGCCGCAACCAGCGGTTGCCCGGGTCGGCCTCGAAGCGCTTGCTCCAGTGCAGCGACACGGTGAAGTCGCGCAGCGGAAACGGCGGCTCGACGATGGCGTAGCCGCCCTCGGCCGCGAAGCCGCGCGCGATGTTGCGCGGCATCACCACCGCCAGGTCGGTGGCGCGCACGATGGCCGGCAGCACCATGAAGTGCTCGGTCGTCAGGCGCAGGCGGTCTTCGAGGTTCAGCAGCTGCAGGATGCGCAGCGTGTCGGCGTGGGTGCGCACGGCCACGTAGTCGAGCTCGTGCAGCGCGGCCAGCAGCGCCTGGCCGCTGCGCCGGCGCTTCACGAAGGGGTGGTCGTGGCGCAGCAGCACGATGTAGCGGTCTTTCAGCAGCTGCGTGCGCTGGGTGTCCTCCACGTGCGGCAAAAAGCCGAAGGCGAAGTCGACCCTGCCGCTGTCCAGCGCGGTGGCGATCTCGCCCGGCGCGAGCGGCATGGTTTCCACGCGCACGCCCGGTGCCAGCTCGCGCAGCCGCGCCATCAGCGCGGGCAAGAAGCGGCCCTCGCCGATGTCGCTCATGTGGATGCGAAAGAGCTTGCGCGAGGCCGCCGGGTCGAAGCGCTCGGGCTCGGCCAGGGCCTGCTGCAGCATCGCCAGCGCCGACTGCACGGGCACCGCCAGCCGCTCGGCGCGCGGCGTGGGCGCGACGCCGCCGAGGCTGCGCGTGAACAGCGCGTCGCCCAGGAGCAGGCGCAGCCGCGTGAGGCCGTGGCTGGCAGCCGGCTGCGTGAGGCCCAGCGCCTCGGCGGCGCGGCTCACGTTGCGGGTGCGGTAGACGGCGTCGAACAGCCGCAGCAGGTTGAGGTCGACCGCGTCGATATGCACCCCATTCATATTCGATAGCTGGGTCATTGCATTGAAGTATGACGCAGCTCCGCCCACACTCCCGCGTTCTCCCACGACAAGAAGCACGAGACACGATGGAAGTTTCATTCAGCAAGGAAGTGGAAATGCTGCGCCTGGGCGCAGGCGACACCTTCCACGGCGAGGGCATCCTCGCGATCACCAAGGGCCTGCTGCAGTCGGGCGTGGCCTACGTCGGCGGCTACCAGGGCGCACCGGTGTCGCACCTGCTGGACGTCATGGTGCAGGGCAAGGCCTACATGGACGAGCTGGGCGTGCACGTCGAGGCCTGCTCCAACGAGGCCTCGGCGGCGGCGATGCTCGGCGCCTCCATCCACTACCCGCTGCGCGGCGCGGTGACCTGGAAGTCGATCGTCGGCACCAACGTGGCGGCCGATGCGCTGTCCAACCTGTCGTCGCCCGGCGTGACCGGCGGCGTGCTGATCGTGGTGGGCGAAGACTACGGCGAAGGCGCCAGCGTGATCCAGGAGCGCACGCACGCCTACGCGCTCAAGTCGAGCATGTGCCTGCTCGATCCGCGGCCCGACCTGGGCGTGATGGTGCGCATGGTCGAGCAGGGCTTCCAGCTCTCGGAGGCGTCGAACATGCCCTGCCTGATGGAGCTGCGCATCCGCACCTGCCACGTGCGTGGCAGCTTCGACTGCAAGGACAACATCGCGCCCGCCGTGTCGACGCGCGCGCTGATGGACGAGCCCGCGGGCTTCGACTACATGCGGCTGGCGCACCCGCCCGTCACCTTCCGCCACGAGAAGCTCAAGGGCGACGAGCGCATGCCGGCCGCGCGCCGCCACATCGTGGCGAACGGCCTCAACGAACTGATGCCCGGCCGGCGCCACCCCGACCTGGGCATCGTGGTGCAGGGCGGTCTGTACAACGCACTGATCCGCAGCCTGCAGCAGCAGGGCCTGGCCGATGCCTTCGGCGACACCGACATCCCGATCCTGGTGCTCAACGTGACCTACCCGCTGGTGCCCGAGCAGGTGGCCGACTTCTGCGTGGGCAAGCGCGCGGTGCTGGTGGTGGAAGAAGGCCAGCCCGAGTACATCGAGCAGGACATCGCCACGCTGCTGCGCCGGCGCGACATCCAGACGCCGCTGCACGGCAAGGACCTGCTGCCGCAGGCCGGCGAGTACGGCGTGGAGGTGCTGTCGGGCGGCCTCGCGGCCTTTGCCGAGCGCTACCTCGGCGCGAGCGAGGCCGCCACCTCGGCGCAGGCCTGGCTGGCCGGCAACCGCGAACGCCGCGAGGCGGTGGCGCGCCAGCTCGACGCGCCGCTGCCCAACCGCCCGCCGAGCTTCTGCGTGGGCTGCCCCGAGCGGCCGGTGTTCTCGGCCCTCAAGCTGGCGCAGCAGGAGACGGGGCCGGTGCACATCGCGGCCGACATCGGCTGCCATGCCTTCGGCACCTTCGAGCCCTTCTCGATGGGCCACTCGATCCTCGGCTACGGCATGAGCCTGGCCAGCCGCGCGGGCGTGGCGCCGATGATGAACCGGCGCACGCTGTCGATCATGGGCGACGGCGGCTTCTGGCACAACGGCCTGCTCACGGGCGTGCAGAGCGCGCTGTTCAACGATGACGACGCGGTGCTGCTGATCTTCAAGAACGGCTACACCTCGGCCACCGGCACGCAGGACATCATCTCCACGCCCGACGACGAGATCAAGGAACGCGCCGTCGACAAGCAGCAGAGCCTGGTCGACAAGAACCAGACCATCGAGGCCACGCTCACGGGTCTGGGCGTGAAGTGGATGCGCACCGTGACCACCTACGACGTGGAGCGCATGCGCAAGACGCTCACCGAGGCGCTCACGAGCGACTTCAACGGCCTGAAGGTGGTGATCGCCGAGGGCGAGTGCCAGCTCGAGCGGCAACGCCGCATCAAGCCGTGGATCGCCGGCCTGCTCAAGAAGGGCCAACGCGTGGTGCGCGTGAAGTACGGCGTCGACGAGGACGTGTGCAACGGCGACCACGCCTGCATCCGCCTGTCGGGCTGCCCCACGCTCACGCTCAAGGACAACCCCGATCCGCTGAAGGTCGACCCGGTGGCCGTGGTCATCGACGGCTGCGTGGGCTGCGGCCTGTGCGGCGCCAACGCGCACGCGGCCACGCTGTGCCCGAGCTTCTACCGCGCCGAGGTGGTGCAGAACCCGAAATGGCACGAACGCCTGCTGCACGGCCTGCGCAGCGCGATCGTCGGCGCCCTGCGCCCGGCATGAAAGAGAACCGAGACATGGAACAGAACCGTCCCACCACCCTGCTCGTCTGCGCCCTCGGCGGCGAAGGCGGTGGCGTGCTCACCGAATGGCTGGTCGACGCCGCACGGCATGCGGGCTACGCGGCGCAGAGCACATCGATCCCCGGCGTGGCGCAGCGCACCGGCGCCACCACCTACTACCTCGAAGTGTTCCCGGTGCCGATGGCGCAGCTGGGCGGCCGCCGCCCGGTGTTCAGCCTGGGCCCGGTGCCGGGCGCGCTCGACGCGATCGTCTCGTCGGAGCTGCTGGAGACCACGCGCCAGATCGGCAACGGCATGAGCGCGCCGCTGCGCACGCTGGTCATCAGCTCGTCGGCGCGCGTGCTCACCACGGCCGAGCGCATGGTGCCCGGCGACGGCCGCGCCGACGCGCAGCGCCTGCTCGACGTGGTCAAGGCCTTCAGCCGCGAGCACCACGTGCTCGACATGGGCGCCATGGCGCGTGAGGCCGGCACGGTGGTCAGCGCCGTGATGCTGGGCGCGATCGCGGGCAGCGGCCTGTTCCCGTTCCCGCGCGAGGCCTACGAGCGCGCGGTGCGCGGCGGCGACGAGGCCGCACCCGACAAGCTCGGCAAGATGGCCGCCGCCAGCCTGCGCGGCTTTGCCGCCGCCTTCGAGGCCGTGCGCGCGCCGCGCGCCCAGGCCGCCTTCGTGCAGGGCGTGCTGGCCGGCGACGACACGCGCGACGCGCCCCCGCCGCCGCAGCCCCTGCCCGACGACGTGGCGCGCCGCTTTCCGCCGGCCGTGCACGACATGCTGGCGCTCGGCCATGCACGGGTGCGCGACTACCAGGACAACGCCTACGCCGCGCTGTACGCCGATCGCCTCGTGCGGGTGCTCGAGGCGGAGCGCGCCGCCGACCCGTCGGGCGCGCAGGGCTTCGCGGTCACGCGCGAAATGGCGCGCTGGCTGGCGCTGTGGATGGCCTTCGACGACATCGTGCGCGTGGCCGCGCTGAAGGGCCGCGCCAGCCGCGCGCAGCGCGTGCGCCAGGAAGTGCGCGCCGGCGACGACGACCTCGTGAAGGTCTTCGACCACTTCAAGCCCGGCGCGCCCGAATTCGCGGCGCTGCTGCCGCCGTCGCTCGCGCGCCGCGTGACCGCCTGGGACCGCGCCCGCCAGTCGCGCGGACTCTCGCCCTGGGCCTTGCCGCTGCAGGTGGGCAGCCACTCGGTGCTGGGCATGGCCTCGCTGCGCGTGCTGGCCTCGCTCACCTGGCTGCGCCGGCGCGGCAGCCGCTTTGCCGAAGAGCAGGCGCTGATCGAGCGCTGGCTGGCCGCCGTCGAGACCGGCACGCGCACGCACTGGGCGCTGGGCCGCGAGCTGGCGCTGTGCGGCCGGCTCATCAAGGGCTACGGCAGCACCAACGAACGCGGCAAGCACAACCTGCTGCACGTGATCGACGAGCTCGCGGGCCGCGCCGCGCTGCAACCCGCCGCACGCGCCGAGGCGATTGCGGCGGCCCGCGAGGCCGCGCTCGCGGACGAAGGCGGCAAGGCGCTGGACGCCGCGCTCACGCGCCACGGCGCCGCGCCGCGCCCGGTGCAGGCGCAACCCATCCGCTGGATGAAGCGGCCCAAGACAACGACCACGATCTGAGGAGACAAAGAACCATGACCCCACGTTCCGCCCCCGTTTCATCGCGCCGCCTGCTGCTGGCGCTCGCGTTGGCCAGCACCGCCCTGTGCGCGCCTGCCGTGCACGCCGACACCTGGCCCTCCAAGCCCATCAAGGTAATCGTCAACTTCCCGGCCGGCGGCGCAGCCGACCAGCTCGCGCGCGCCGTCTCGCAGCCGCTGCAGGAGGCGCTGAAGCAGCCCGTGGTGATCGAGAACCGCGGCGGTGCCAACGGCAACGTCGGCGGCGAGGCCGTGGCGCGCGCGGCGGCCGACGGCTACACGCTGCTCATGAGCTCGGGCGGCATGGTGTCGGTGAACCCGCACCTGTATGCGCGCATGAGCTTCGACCCCGCCAAGGACCTGGTGCCCGTGGCCGCCGCCGCGCGCGTGCTGGTGTTCCTGGTCACGCGCCCTTCGCTGCCGCCGACCGACGTGAAGTCGTTCATGGCCTACCTCAAGGCCAACCCCGGCAAGCTCTCGTACGGCTCGCCGGGCAACGGCAGCTCGCCGCACCTGGCGGGCGAGATGTTCAAGAGCCAGGCCGGCCTGTTCGCGCTGCACGTGCCGTACCGCGGCGCGGCGCCCGCCTTGCAGGACCTGCTGGCCGGCCAGATCGACTACGCCTTCGACCCCGGCATTGCCCTGAACCAGGTGCGCGCCGGCAAGCTCAAGCTGCTGGCCGTGGGCAGCCCGCACCGCTCGTCGCAGTTCCCCGACGTGCCCACGCTCGACGAGGCCGGCCTGCGCGGCTTCGACGCCGACACCGTCTTCGGCTTCTACGCGCCGGCCGGCACGCCGCCCGAGGTGGTGGCGCAGCTCAACACGCAGATCAACCGCGCGCTCGCGCTGCCGGCGGTGAAGGAGCGCATCGCGGCCATCGGCGGCGAGCCGGCACCGGGCACGCCGGCCGACTTCCAGCGCCGCGCGGCGGCCGATTCGCAACGCTTCGGCGCGCTGATCCGCGAGCGCGGCATCAAGGCCGACTGAGCAGCCGGGACAATCGACGGATGAGCAGCACCCCCTCTCCCACCGACGCTTCCGGCAAGGAAGTCGTCTACACCGCACGCGTCGAGTTCGGCGACTGCGACCCGGCCGGCATCGTCTGGTTTCCCAATTTCTTCCGCTGGATCGACGCGGCCTCGCGCCACTTCTTCGCCGAGTGCGGCGTGCCGCGCTGGGAGGAAACGGCCCAGACGCTCGGCGTGATCGGCACGCCGCTGGTCGACACGCACACGCGCTTCGTCAAGGCGGCCAGCTACGGCGACACGCTGCAGATCGCGGTGCGCATCACCGAATGGCGCGACAAGAGCTTCGTGCAGACCTACCGCGTGACGCGCGGCGACGACCTGATCCTCGAATGCGAAGAGGTGCGCATCTTTGCGGCCAAGCGCGAAGGCGGCGGCATCCGTGCGGTGCCGATTCCGCCGACGATCCGGGCGCTCTGCACGGGCTGAGCCACGAGGCCTGCCCGTTCAGGCCGCGTCGCGACGCAGCTGCGCGAGCAGGCCTTCCACGCCGAGGTCGATCAGGTCGAAGGCCTCGATGAAGGCCTGGTGGCCGCCGTACCACGGGTCGGGCACGTCGCCGCCGATGGCCTCGGCGAACTCCGAGAGCAGGCGCACCTTGCGCGCCGCATCCGCGGGCGCACGCCTGCGCAATGCGGCGCAGTGCTGCTGCGTCATGCCGATGAGCCAGTCGAAGCGCTCGAAGTCGGCCGCGCGCACCTGGCGTGCGCGGTGCGCGGGCATCGCGATGCCGCGCCGCAGCGCCTCGGCCACCGAGCGCGGGTCGGGCGGATTGCCGCGCTCCTCGTCGGAGATGGCGGCGCTGTCGACCTCCACCGCGAAGCCCACGCGCTGCGCCTTGTGGAGCAGCAATGCGTGCGCGGTCGGCGAACGGCAGATGTTGCCGGTGCAGATGAACAGGATGGCCGGGGTGCTTGGTTTCATGCGCGCCAACTATAGGCACGAGGAGCAGGCATTCGGCATAGGCCACCCTACCCATCGCATCCCCCGGTCGGGGGATGCCACGAGGGAGCGAGGGCGAATCGCACCCCTCTCTCCAATGGACAGCTCCCATATCTTCGGTATCGCCTGACACAACTCCTTGCGCTTCACTACGGCCCATGGTCAGTGCAAAGGAGGTCACGATGCCCCGACCCAGTCTTCACAGCGCGAGCATCACGCTGAAACTTCCCTTCGACATGAGCGCCGCGCAAGAGGTCGAGGCCCTGCGCGCCGCGGGCATTCCGGTGGACGACCTGGGCAATGCGCTGTCGGGCTTCCTGTTCGTGCGCTTCAGCGACGGCTGGCGCGGCGACTCGAACGTCTTCCGCTGGTTTCCGAGCCCCATCGAGCGCAGCGCGAACGACGCCCGCCTCCACCTCGCGCCACCCCGGCGCAGCCTGTTGCTGCATGCCAAGGGTTGACGCTGACAATGATGCGGTGCAACAATCCGGAAATCATCATTTCGGAGCCCCGTGCGTGGACAGTGCCAGTTGGATCAGTGACAAGACGCGTGCCTCGGCAGGCGTGACACCCCCGGCCCTCTAGCGCAGGCAGCTCCCGCGCTGGCGGCCGCCGTGTCCGCAGCGCGAACCCCTTGCCCCTCGGGCAAGCGGCTCCCCCTACCGATTCCCGTTGTTCTTCGTCGCTGACTTTGTCAGTCAGCTTGCGTGCGTCCGTGCGCGAGGCCCTTCAGCGTGAAGGAGCCTTGTCATGCGCCAGTTTCAAATTCGTCCGTTGCATCCGCAGGTGCGACCGTCGCACGGTCGTCCGTCGGCGCACGCCAGTGCACCTGCGCGCGTGAACCCGGCGCCGCACGTCGACGACGAGCAGGCCCTGGACCGCGCCGCCGCGCTGTGGACCACGCGCCGCATCCGCAGCTTCTTCCTGCTGCTCGAACAGCCCGGCCACGGCACCACGCGCCGCTGAAGCCCGCCCCTGCCACCCCACAGAACAGGAGGCCCCCATGGACCCGGACCCTTGCTTGCGCCGCTGTGCGCCGCCTTCCTTGCCCGATCGATCCCCCATTCACCTCGCAGCCTGCCGCGCTGCGGAGGAGCGCCGCCGGCTGACTGCTGAGTAAGCACGTCGTCACGGGCGTTTCCTTCCTTCGCGGCGCGCCGCATCCGAAGGAGAAACGCCCATGACCCGCGAACGCCTGCGGCGTGTCGTACGGACGGCCACGGCCGCCCGCGCCACCGCCCGCCCCTTTGCCTTTCGCCGCCCCGCGCCAAGCCGCGCGTGGCTGGCCACCCTCTGCAGCCTGGCCGCCACGCAGACCCACGCCGCCGGCGGCCACCATTCGGTGGACGACGCCGCCATCCTCGATCCGGGCCAGTGCCAGATCGAGACCTGGGGCGGCCAGCGCCTCGTGCACCTCGGTCCGGCCTGCCGTGTCGGCCCCGTCGAGCTGGGCCTGAACCTCGAACGTGAGCGCGGTGCCGATGGCCGCACCGTGCGCGCCGGCCCGCAGATCAAGTGGGCCTTCGCGCTCACCGACACGCTGAGCACCGGCGTGCTGGCCTCGGCCACATGGCAACGCAGCGATGCCGGCCATGCCTCGTTGCGCCTGGCCGACCGCAGCGTGGTGATCCCCGTCACCTGGCAGTTCGACGACGCCTGGCGCGCCCACCTGAACCTGGGCCGCGACTTCCATCGCGCACAACCGAGCACCAGCCACTCGGGCGCGGCGCTCGAATGGGCCGCCCTGCCCGCGCTGTCGTTCGTGGCCGAGCGCTTCCGCGAAGGCGGGCGCAACGCCTGGCGCGCCGGCCTGCGCTGGGCGGCCACGCCGGCCCTGAACGTCGACCTCAGCCATGCCCGCGACCTGCGCCACGACGGCCCGCGCGGCTGGACGCTGGGCCTCACCTGGGCGTTCGCTCGCTGAGCGCCCCCACACAGGAGAAAAACAATGAAGAACGTCCTGAAGTCCTTTTTCGAAAGCTTCCTGCACAGCCGCCACATGCGGCACCACTTCGAGCGCTGGCAGACGCTGCTGAGCGCCAAGCCCAGCAACCGCGGCTCGGCCGCGATGCCGCCCGAGATCGCCAAGGCGCTGGCCGCTGCCTCGCACACCGACGCGGGCGAAGTGCTGGTGCGCCTGAACAGCTCGTCGCAAGGCCTCACCGAAGCCCACGCGCTCGCGCTGCGCAAGCGGCTGGGCAGCAACGAGGTGCGCCACGAGCAGCCGCTGCCGTGGTGGAACCACCTGTGGCAGTGCTACCGCAACCCTTTCAACCTGCTGCTGACGGTGCTCGCGCTGGTCTCCTACATCACCGAGGACACGAAGGCCACGGTGGTGATCGGCAGCATGGTGCTGCTGTCGACCGTGCTGCGCTTCCTGCAGGAGTCGCGCTCCAACAAGGCCGCCGACCGGCTCAAGGCGATGGTCAGCAACACCTCGACGGTGCTGCGCCCCGCGCCTGGCGAGAAGGCCGGCCGCGCCGGTGACGAGGGCTTCGACCTCGCGCACGCCGGCACGCAGCGCATCGAAGTGCCGATGCGTGACCTCGTGCCCGGCGACGTGATCGCGCTGTCGGCCGGCGACATGATCCCGGCCGACGCGCGCCTGCTCTCGGCGAAAGACCTGTTCATCAGCCAGTCGGCGCTCACCGGCGAATCGATGCCGGTGGAGAAGTTCGCAGCCACCGCCGCCGACCACCAGGCCGGCGTGCTGGAGCGCGACAACCTGCTGTTCATGGGCACGAACGTGATCAGCGGCACCGCCACCGCGGTGATCGTGCACACGGGCGAGCGCACCTTCTTCGGCGCGCTGGCCCAGCGCGTGAGCGCGACCGACCGCGGCACCACCGCCTTCCAGGCCGGCATCAACCGTGTGAGCTGGCTGCTGATCCGCTTCATGCTGGTGATGGCGCCGCTGGTGCTGGTGATCAACGGCGTGACCAAGGGCGACTGGTGGGAGGCGGCGCTGTTCGCGCTGTCGATCGCGGTCGGCCTCACGCCCGAGATGCTGCCGATGATCGTGACGGCCACGCTGGCCAAGGGCGCCGTCGTGATGTCGCGCCAGAAGGTGATCGTGAAGCGGCTCGAAGCGATCCACAACTTCGGCGCGATGGACGTGCTGTGCACCGACAAGACCGGCACGCTCACGCAGGACCGCATCGTGCTCGAACGCCACACCAACGCCTGGGGCGAAGACTCCGACCACGTGCTGCAGCAGGCCTACCTCAACAGCTTTCACCAGACGGGGCTGAAGAACCTGCTCGACAAGGCCGTGCTCAGCCACGCCGAGGTGCAGCTGGACACGCAGCTGCAGACCGGCTGGCGCAAGGTCGACGAGGTGCCCTTCGACTTCTCGCGCCGCCGCATGTCGGTGGTGGTGGCGCACGGCGAGGACGAGCACCTGCTGATCTGCAAGGGCGCGCTCGAAGAGATCCTGTCGGTGTGCACCTCGGTCGAACGCGGCGCCGAAGTGCTCGCGCTCGACGCCGACGTGATGGCGCGCATCCACCGCGTGGCCTCGGAGCTCAATGCCCAGGGCCTGCGCGTGGTGGCCGTGGCCAGCCGCACGCTGCACGCCGGCGCGCGCAAGCCGGCCTACGGCGTGGCCGACGAGGCCGGGCTCACGCTGCTGGGCTACGTGGCCTTTCTCGATCCGCCGAAGGAATCGACCGCGCCCGCGCTGCAGGCGCTGGCCGCGCACGGCGTGGCGGTGAAGGTGCTGACCGGCGACAACGAGCTGGTCACGCGCAAGGTCTGCGGCGACGTCGGCATCGACGCCGGGCGCATGGTGCTGGGCCACGAGGTCGAGCGCATGAACGAGGCCGAGCTGCGGCAGGTGGTGGAAATGCGCCAGGTGTTCGCCAAGCTCACGCCCGCGCACAAGGAACGCATCGTGCAGGCGCTGCATGCCAACGGCCGCGTGGTCGGTTTCATGGGCGACGGCATCAACGACGCGCCCGCGCTGCGCGCCGCCGACATCGGCATCTCGGTGGACGGCGCGGTGGACGTGGCCAAGGAATCGGCCGACATCATCCTGCTGGAGAAGAGCCTGATGGTGCTGGAGCAAGGCGTGGTCGAAGGCCGCCGCACCTTCGCCAACATGCTCAAGTACATCAAGATCACGGCCAGCTCGAACTTCGGCAACGTGTTCTCGGTGCTGGTGGCCAGTGCCTTCCTGCCCTTCCTGCCGATGCTGCCGCTGCACCTGCTGGTGCAGAACCTGCTGTACGACGTGTCGCAGATCGCGATCCCGTTCGACAACGTGGACGAGGAATTCCTGAAGACGCCGCAGCGCTGGAACCCGGCCGACCTGGGCCGTTTCATGGTGTTCTTCGGGCCGCTGAGCTCGGTGTTCGACATCCTGACCTACACCGTGATGTGGTTCGTGTTCGCAGCCAATTCGGTGGAACACCAGACGCTGTTCCAGTCGGGCTGGTTCATCGAGGGCCTGCTGTCGCAGACGCTGATCGTGCACCTGATCCGCACCCGCAAGATTCCGTTCCTGCAAAGCCGCGCGGCCTGGCCGCTGTTGGCCATGGGCGCGGCCATTGCGGCCGTGGGCATCTGGCTGCCGATGGGGCCGCTGGCGCACTACTTCAAGCTGCAGGCACTGCCGCTCGCGTACTTCCCGTGGCTGGTGCTGATGCTCGTCGGCTACGCGACGCTGACGCAGGCCGTGAAGGGCTGGTACGCGCGCAAGTACGGCTGGCAGTAAGACAACAAGAACCACCCGGCGGACGCAGGGTCGCGGCTGTCACACAAGGCCGCTACCCTGCTTCGCACACAGAGGATCAGGAGGATCACGCATGGAAGCCATTCGCCACATCAACCTGCCCTCGCTGCTGGACACCCTGGTCAGCGTGGGCGCGGCCTTTCTGCTCGGCTCGCTGATCGGCTTCGAGCGCCAGGTGCGCCAGCGCACCGCGGGGCTGCGCACCAACACGCTGGTGGCCGTGGGCGCGGCCGTGTTCGTCGACATGGCGGCCCGCCTGGGCGGCCCCGACGGCGCGGTGCGCGTGGTCGCCTACGTGGTCTCGGGCATCGGCTTTCTGGGCGCCGGCGCGATCATGAAGGAAGGCGCCAACATCACGGGCCTGAACACGGCCGCCACGCTGTGGGGGTCGGCCGCGGTGGGCGCCTGCGCGGGCGCCGACCTGCTGGGCGAGGCACTGATCGCCGCGCTCTTCGTGCTGGCGAGCAACACGCTGCTGCGGCCGGTGGTGAACCGCATCAACCGCCGCCCGGTGCACGAGGAATCGAGCGAGGCCACGTACACGGTGCGCGTGATCTGTTCACGCGCGGCGCGGCCCGAGGTGATGGACCAGCTGCTGGTACAGCTGGAAGCCGCGAACTACCCGGTGCGCGACATCGACCAGCACGCCTTCGGGCAGGCCGACACGGAGATTGCAGCGACGCTGTACGCCACCGCGGTCGAGCCCGAAGAGCTCGACCAGGTGATCGCGGAGCTGGAAACGCTGGAAGGCGTCCAGCAAGCCTTCTGGAACGCCAGCGCGGAGGATTGACCTCCGGCCCATTCGAGGAACACCGCGGAACCGGCTTTGCCGGGCCGCAGGTGTTGCCCCCGGTGAGGGGGTTGGCGAAGCGACACGAAGTGCGCGAAGACTGGGGGAGAGCCCAGTTCAGACGCCGAGGATCGAAACAGCCTTGGTGTTCAGGTACGCCTCGATCGCCTCGGGGCCACCTTCCGAACCGTAGCCCGAATCCTTCACGCCGCCGAACGGCATTTCCGGCGAGGGCGTGGCGGGCTGGTTGATCCACAGCATGCCCAGCTCGAGCTTCTGGCTCAGCAGGTGCGCGCTCTTGATCGACTTGGTGAAGGCGTAGCCGGCCAGGCCGAACGGCAGGCGGTTGGCTTCGGTGATGGCTTCTTCGAGCGTGTCGAAGCCGCGGATGGCGGCGATGGGGCCGAAGGGTTCGTTGTTGAACACGTCGGCGTCCAGCGGCACGTCGGTGATGACGGTGGGCGCGAAGAAGTTGCCGGTGTCGCCGACGCGTTCGCCGCCGGTCGCGACCGTGGCGCCCTTCTTGCGCGCGTCTTCCAGCACATGGGCCATGGCCGTGAGGCGGCGGGCGTTAGCCAGCGGGCCGAGGTTGGTGCCTTCGACCAGGCCATCGCCCATCTTCAGGCCTTCGGCGTGCTTGACCAGCAGGCTTGCGAACTCATGGCGCAGGCTGTTGTGCACCAGGAAGCGGGTCGGCGAGATGCAGACCTGGCCCGCGTTGCGGAACTTGGCGGCACCGGCGGCCTTGACGGCCAGCGCCACGTCGGCGTCTTCGGCCACGATCACCGGGGCGTGGCCGCCCAGTTCCATCGTGACGCGCTTCATGTGCGAACCGGCCAGCGCGGCCAGCTGCTTGCCGACCGGGGTCGAGCCGGTGAAGGTGACCTTGCGGATGATCGGGTGCGCGATGAGGTAGCTCGAGATCTCGCCCGGGTTGCCGAACACCAGGCCCACCACGCCGCCCGGAATGCCGGCGTCGACGAAGGCCTTGAGCAGCGCGGCCGGCGAGGCCGGGGTTTCCTCGGGCGCCTTCACCAGGAAAGAGCAGCCGGTGGCCAGCGCGGCGCCGAGCTTGCGCACGATCTGGTTGACGGGGAAGTTCCACGGCGTGAAGGCCGCGACGGGGCCGACCGGCTCCTTGATGACCAGCTGCTGCGCGGCCAGGTTGCGCGAGGGCACGATGCGGCCGTACACGCGGCGGCCTTCGTCGGCGAACCATTCGATGATGTCGGCGGCGGCCATCATTTCGACCTTGGCTTCGCCCAGCGGCTTGCCTTGTTCCTGCGTCAGCAGCTTGGCGATGTCCAGGGCGCGTTCGCGGATCAGGCCGGCGGCGCGGCGCATCACGGCGGCGCGCTCGTTGGCGGGCGTGTCGCGCCAGGCTTCGAAGCCGCGCTGGGCGGCGGCCAGGGCACGGTCGAGGTCGACGATGCTGGCGTGCGCCACCTTGCCGATGGCCTTGCCGGTGGCGGGGTTCAGCACGTCGAGCGTCTTGCCGTCGGCGGCGTCGACCCATTGGCCGTCGATCAGCAGGCGGGTGTCGGTGTAGGTGGCGGTCATGGCGAACTCTTTCCTTCGAGGACTGGATGGTGAAAACGAAACGGGAAATCGGGCGCGCGGCGCGGCACCCCGTGGGGGTGCGCATGCGACAACGGCGGCCAAGCGCCGCCGGGGCCGTAGATTAACCTGAGTTCACAAAGCTTGCCGGCGGCCCCCGCCAGGGGCCGGGGCGCGCCTACAGCACGAGGATCGCGCGGAAGTCGTTGACGTTGGTGTTCGTCGGACCGGTCACGAACAGATCGCCGATGGCGTCGAAATAGCCGTAGGCGTCGTTGCGGTCGAGGTGGTCGGACAGCTTCCTGCCCTGCGCCGTGGCGCGCGCCAGGGTGTCGGGCGTGACGAAGGCGCCGGCGTTGTCTTCCACGCCGTCGATGCCGTCGGTGTCGGCGGCCAACGCCCACACCTGCGGCTGGCCCATGAGCGCGCCGGCCAGACCCATGCAGAACTCGCCGGCCCGCCCGCCGCGGCCCTTGGCCTGGCCGGGCTGGCGCGGGCGGATGGTGACGGTGGTTTCGCCGCCCGACAGGATGACGCAGGGCCGGGCGAAGGGCTCGCCGCGCAGGGCCACGGCGCGGGCGAGCGCCGCATGCACCTTGCCCACTTCGCGCGATTCGCCTTCCATTTCGTCGCTCAGCACGTGCACACCGATGCCGGCGGCGCGCGCGGCCGCGGCGGCGGCTTCGAGCGACTGCTGCGGCGTGGCGATGAGGTGGGTGCTGTGGCCGGCGAACGCGGCGTCGTCGGGCTTGGGGGTTTCGAGCGCGCCGCTTTCGAGCTGCGCGCGCACGGGCGGCGGCACCTCGATGCCGTAGCGGTCGAGGATGGCCAGCGCGTCGGCGCAGGTGGTGGCGTCGGGCACGGTGGGGCCGCTGGCGATCACGGCCGGGTCGTCGCCGGGCACGTCGCTGATGGTGAGCGTGACCACGCGCGCCGGCGCGCAGGCCGCCGCAAGCCGGCCGCCCTTGATGCGCGACAGGTGCTTGCGCACGCAGTTCATCTCGCCGATGTGGGCGCCGCTGTCGAGCAGTTGCTTGTTGATGCGCTGCTTGTCGGCCAGCGTGAGGCCCTCGGCCGGCAGCACCAGCAGCGACGAGCCGCCGCCGGAGATGAGGCACAGCACCAGGTCGTCGGCCGTGAGGCCCTGCGTGAGCGCCAGGATGCGCTCGGCCGCCTGCTGGCCGGCCGCGTCGGGCACGGGGTGCGCGGCCTCGACGATCTCGATGCGCTGCGGCACGCCTGCGGGGCGCGGCGGGATGTGGTCATAGCGCGTGACGACCAGGCCCGACAGCGGGGCGTCGGCCGGCCACAGCGCCTCGAGCGCCTGCACCATCGAGCCGCCGGCCTTGCCGGCGCCCAGCACCACGGTGCGGCCCTTGGGCGGTTTCGGCAGGTGCGCGCCCAGCGTGGACAGCGGCAGCGCGCGGTCCACCGCCACGCGGTACAGGTGTTCGAGGAAGGCGCGCGGGGCTTCGCGCGGGTCGGGAACGGCGGTTGCGGAGGGCGAGGTCGATGCGGTCATGGCTTGCGTGTTGTCTCGGTTGGCGATTGTGCGACGACCGGCGGCCCACCCCTGCAGGCCGCTGCGCCTCTAGTTCGTCTTGGCGCCGGCCTGGAACCAGCGGCTGATCAACGCCCGCTCTTCGTCGGTGATGTTCGTCGCGTTGTTCATCGGCATGATCTTGGTCACCACGACCTGCTGGTAGATCGCCTGGGCGTGCGCCGCCACCTGGTCGGGCGTGTCGACGCGCACGTTCTTCATCTGCACGGCCGCGCCGTGGCACATGAAGCAGCGCTGCTCGAGCACCTTCTGCACGTCCTGGAAAGCCACGGCGGGCGCGGCCTGGGCGGCGGTGGCCGCCACGGGCGCGGCCGGCTCGGGCTTCATCCACACGATGGTCAGGCCCAGCACCGCGATGCCGACCATGGCGTAGGGCAGCGGGTTGCCCGCGTTGCCCAGCTTGAAGCGGTGACGCACCACGAAGAACTGCCGGATGGCCGCGCCGCCGAGCATGATCAGCAGCAGCACGATCCAGTTGTACTTGTGCGTGTAGGTGAAGCTGTAGTGGTTGCTCAGCATCGCGAACAGCACCGGCAGCGTGAAGTAGGTGTTGTGCACGCTGCGCTGCTTGCCGCGCTGGCCGTGCACCGGATCGACCGGCCGGCCTTCGCGCAGCGCCTTCACGTTCTTGCGCTGGCCCGGGATGATCCAGAAGAACACGTTGCCACTCATGGTGGTGGCCATCATGGCGCCCACCAGCAGGAAGGCCGCGCGGCCCGCGAACCACTGGCAGGCCAGCCAGGTCGCGAAGGCGATGAAGACCGCGATCAGTACACCGACGATGGTGTCGCCGTTCTTGCGACGCCCGAAGATCTGGCAGATGCCGTCGTAGACCATCCAGAACACGACGAAGAAGGCCAACGCCACGGCAATGGCGGCGCCAGGCTGCCAGTCCATCTTGCTCTTGTCGATGAGGTACGTGCTCGCGTTCCACAGGTACGACATCGTGAAGAGCGCAAAGCCCGTGAGCCAGGTCGAGTAGCTCTCCCAGTACGACCAGTGCAGGTGGTCGGGCAGCTTCTTGGGCGCCAGCGCGTACTTCTGGCTGTTGTAGAAGCCGCCGCCGTGCACGGCCCATTGCTCGCCGCCCACGCCCTTGTCGAGCGATTCCTGGTCCTGCGGCTTCTCGAGGCTGTTGTCCAGCATCACGAAGTAGAAGGAGGCGCCGATCCAGGCGATGGCGGTGATGACGTGGACCCAGCGCAGCAGCAGGTTGGCCCAGTCGAGGTAATAGCTTTCCATGTGCTCTCTCTCAACCCTGTTGGCGCGTGGGGGCGCCAAGGAGGGGTTTCAGCCTGCTCACCACCGCGGGCGCTGTAAGCAGAGAAAGTGCCGCGAACGCAGGTCCGTTGAAATGGACCTCGCTCCGCTGCGGCTTGTTGTGGACCGAAAGTGTATACAGTTTTGGCACGAAGCGGGATGCTATTTGCGGCGTCGTCGCCAAGGGAAAACCCTGTTCAGCCCAGTGACTGCAACAACTGTGCCGCCACGGCGACCGCGATCACCTCGGGTTCCTTGCCCGTGATGCCGGGCACGCCGATCGGGCAGGTGACGCGCGCCAGCTCGTCGGCCGTGAAGCCGCGCGCCTCCAGCCGGTGGCGGAAGGTGGCCCATTTGGTCTTGCTGCCGATGAGGCCGATGTAGGGCAGGTCGTTGCGCGCGCGCAGGCGCTTCAGGCAGGCGATGACGATGTCCAGGTCTTCGGCGTGGCTGAAGCTCATGATCAGCACGCGGCTGCCGGGCGCGAGCGCGGCCACCGCGTCCTGCACGGGCTCGGAATGCTCGGTGTCGATCTGCGCGGGCAGTGCGTCGGGGAACACGCCGTCGCGGCTGTCGATCCAGCGCACCGAGAACGGCAGCACGGCCAGCAGGCGCGCCAGCGCGGCGCCCACATGGCCGCCGCCGAACAGCGCCACGGGCTCGAGCTGCGCGACCAGTTCTTTCTGCAGCGCGGGCGCGTCGGCCGCGCCGATGCGCCGGTAGGTCAGGAACATCACGCCGCCGCAGCACTGCCCCAGGCTCGGGCCCAGCGGGTAGCGCTGCACGCCGTCGAGGCTGCGGGTGCCGGCCAGGATCTCGCGCGCTTCCTGCGTGGCCTGGAACTCGAGCTGTCCGCCGCCGATGGTGGCCGTGAGGCCATCGGCCCAGACGGCCATCCAGGTGCCGGCCTCGCGCGGGGCCGAGCCCTGCGTCGATTCGACGCGCACCAGCACGGCGTCTTCCTGTTGAAGACGCGCCAGCAATTGATCGACCGCACCGTTCATGCCCGAAACCTTCGGTTGCCTGGCCCGCAACGACTCACGGTATAAACCCGGCGATGATGACGAACCGCCAGCTTACGCCGCGCCGCCTCGCCTGGGCCGCCACTGTTCTTTCCGCCTTGTGGCTCGCCGGCTGCGGCTCGACGGGCTCGGTGCCCGGCCAGCTGAGCGGCGCCAGCAGCGCACAGGGCAGCGGGCCCGCGCCGCGCGCCTCCAGCGCGGCCACCGCGCGCGACTACCGCCGCGACGCCGCACGCCACATCTACAACGCCAACCCCTCGCGCATCTACAAGGGCCAGATGCCGCCGCTGCTGTACGCGGTCGGCACGCTGCAGGTGAACCTGGACACCGGCGGCAAGGTGGTCTCGATGCACTGGCTGCGCGCGCCCAAGCACGCGCCCGAGGTGATCGCCGAGATCGAGCGCGCCGTGCTGCAGGCCGCGCCCTTCCCGCCCGCCCAGCGCCTGGGCGCGGTCACGTGGACCGACACCTGGCTGTGGGACAAGAGCGGGCGCTTCCAGCTCGACACCCTGACCGAAGGGCAGCAACAAGGCGACTGACCTCAGGAGCCGCGGTACGTGGAGTAGCTCCACGGGCTCACGAGCAGGGGCACGTGGTAGTGCTGGTCGGTGTGCGCCACGCCGAAGTCCAGCGCCACCTTGTTCAGGAAGTTCGGCTCCGGCAGCGTCACGCCGCGGGCCTTGAAATAACCCGCCACGTCGAACACCAAGCGGTAGGTGCCGACCTTGATCGAGTTGTTGTCGTAGAGCGGGCCGTCGCTGCGGCCGTCCGAATTCAGCGTGAAGCGCTTCACCAGCGTCGCGGCGTCGCCGTCGGTGGTGTACAGCGCCACCTCCATGCCGGCCGCGGGGCCGCCGTGCATCGTGTCCAGTACGTGAGTGCTCAAGCCCATGGGGCCTCCTTCAAAGGGTGTCGGATCGGTGAGATCGGGGTGCGGGAAATTCCGGTGGACAAAAGTGTATACAGTTACCGGCTTTGGGTCTATCATGAAAAACATGGAGTCCTCCACCACCCGTTCGATCGTCGATGCCCTCACGAAGGCCATCGTCGAGCACCGCCTTCAGCCCGGCACCAAGCTCGCCGAGCAGAAGCTGGCCGATCACTTCGGCGTGTCGCGCACCTTGGTGCGCCAGGCACTGTTCCAGCTCTCGCAGAACAAGCTGATCCGGCTCGAGCCGGCGCGCGGCGCCTTCGTGGCCGCGCCCGCCGTCGACGAGGCCAAGCAGGTGTTCGCCGTGCGCCGCATGCTCGAGGCCGAGATGACCCGCGCCTTCGTGCGCAGCGTCACGCCCGCCAAGATCAAGGCCCTCAAGGAGCACGTGGCGCTTGAGAAATCGGCCGTCGGCGGCGAAGACGTGTCAGGCCGCACCGAGCTGCTGGGCGACTTCCACGTGCGCATGGCCGAACTCATGGGCAACCAGGTGCTGGCGCAGATCCTGGGCGAGCTGATCTCGCGCTGCGCCCTCATCACGCTCATGTACCAGAGCACCAGCGCCGCCGAGCACTCCAACGACGAGCACGCCGACATCGTGAAGGCGCTGGCCGCGCGCGACGAGGAACTCGCCGTGCGCCTCATGACCGAGCACCTGGAACACGTCGAGGCCAACCTCACCTTCGACCGCAAGGTCCCGACCAACGACATCTCCCTCGCGCTGTCCTGATCCACACCATGACCGTCTACGACACCACCCTGCCCTACCCGCGCGACCTGATCGGCTACGGCCGCAACCCGCCCCACGCCCGCTGGCCCGGCGGCGCGCGCGTGGCGGTGCAGTTCGTCCTCAACTACGAAGAAGGCGGCGAGAACGCCACGCTGCACGGCGACGCGGGCTCCGAGCAGTTCCTCTCCGAGATGTTCAACCCGGCGAGCTTCCCCGACCGGCACATCAGCATGGAAGGCATCTACGAGTACGGCTCGCGCGCCGGCGTGTGGCGCATCCTGCGCGAGTTCGAAAAGCGCGGCCTGCCGCTCACCGTCTTCGGCGTGGGCATGGCGCTGCAGCGCTACCCCGAGCTCACGGCCGCCTTCAAGGAACTCGGCCACGAGATCGCCTGCCACGGCTGGCGCTGGATCCATTACCAGAACCTCGATGAAGCCACCGAGCGCGAGCACATGCGCCTGGGCATGGAAGCCATCGAAAAGCTCACCGGCGAGCGCGCGCTCGGCTGGTACACCGGCCGCGACAGCCCGCGCACGCGCCGCCTCGTGGCCGACTACGGCGGCTTCGAGTACGACAGCGACTACTACGGCGACGACCTGCCCTTCTGGATGAAGGTGCAAAAGACCGACGGCAGCGTCGTGCCCCAGCTCATCGTGCCCTACACGCTGGACTGCAACGACATGCGCTTTGCGCTGCCGCAGGGCTACTCGCACGCCGACCCGTTCTTCCAGTACATGAAGGACACCTTCGACGCGCTGTACGCCGAAGGCGACCCGAACGGCGACGACAGCCCCAAGATGATGAGCATCGGCATGCACTGCCGCCTGCTCGGCCGCCCCGGCCGCATCACGGCGCTGCAGCGCTTCCTCGATCACATCGCCACGCACGACAAGGTCTGGGTCTGCCGCCGCGTCGACATCGCACGCCACTGGAAGCAGGCACATCCTTTCGAAGCCGGAGCCGCATCATGAGCACCCCTCTCCTCACCCTTGCCCAACTCAACGCCGCGGGGCCGGCCGCTGCCGTCGCCATGCTCGACGGCGTGTATGAACACTCGCCCTGGATCGCGCAGCGCGCGCTGGTGCAGCGCCCCTTCCGCTCGCTCGCGCATCTGAAGCACGCGCTGGTGCAGGCGCTGGCCGCCTCGTCGGCCGACGAACAGATCGGCCTGATCCGCGCCCACCCGGAGCTCGCCGGCAAGGCCATGGTCAGCAAGACGCTCACCGCCGAATCGACCAACGAGCAGAACAAGGCCGGCCTGACCGACTGCACGCCCGAAGAGTTTGCGCAGATCCAGAAGCTCAACGCCGACTACAACGCCAAGTTCGGCTTCCCGTTCATCCTGGCGGTGCGCGGCCCGCGCGGCACCGGCCTGGCCAAGCGCGAGATCATCGAGACCTTCGCGCGCCGGCTGCACAACCACCCGAGCTTCGAGCTCGGCGAGGCGCTGCGCAACATCCACCGCATCGCCGAGATCCGCCTGAACGACAAGTTCGGCGCCGACATCACGCTCGGCAACGACGTGTGGGACTGGCAGGAGCAGCTGTCGGTGCACACCGACCCCGGCTATGCCGAGAAGGGCCAGCTCACCGTCACCTACCTGACCGATGCGCACCGCGCCTGCGCCGCGAACATCTCCGGCTGGATGCGCGACTGCGGCTTCGACTCCGTGCACATCGATGCGGTCGGCAACGTGGTCGGCCGCTACGAAGGCGCCACGCCCGACGCCAAGACCCTGCTCACCGGCTCGCACTACGACACCGTGCGCAACGGCGGCAAGTACGACGGCCGCCTGGGCATCTTCGTGCCCATGGCCTGCGTGCGCGAACTCAAGCGCCAGAACCGCCGCCTGCCCTTCGCCTTCGAGGTCGTCGGCTTCGCCGAAGAAGAAGGCCAGCGCTACAAGGCCACCTTCCTCGGCTCGGGCGCGCTCATCGGCCACTTCGACCAGCGCTGGCTCGACCAGAAGGACGCCGACGGCATCACCATGCGCGAGGCCATGCAGCACGCAGGCCTGAAGGAAGAA
Organism: Variovorax sp. GW821-FHT10C12; assembly: GCF_059415405.1. Taxonomy (NCBI): domain Bacteria; kingdom Pseudomonadati; phylum Pseudomonadota; class Betaproteobacteria; order Burkholderiales; family Comamonadaceae; genus Variovorax; species Variovorax sp. GW821-FHT10C12. Next base: position 470,278 of record NZ_JBWKNE010000002.1, on the reverse strand, counting down.
GACATTCCGAAGATCCAGCGCGACCCGGCGCGCTACCTCGGCTTCGTCGAGGTGCACATCGAACAGGGCCCCGTGCTCACCGAGCTCGACCTGCCGCTGGGCATCGTCACCTCCATCAACGGCAGCGTGCGCTACGTGGGCGAAGTCATCGGCATGGCCAGCCACGCCGGCACCACGCCCATGGACCGCCGCCGCGACGCCGCCGCCGCCGTGGCCGAACTCATCCTCTACACCGAGCAGCGCGCCGCGAAAGACGGCGACTCGGTCGGCACCGTCGGCATGCTCGAAGTACCCAGCGGCTCGATCAACGTCGTGCCCGGCCGCTGCAAGTTCAGCCTCGACCTGCGCGCGCCCAACAACGCGCAGCGTGACGCGCTGGCGAACGACGTGGTCGCTGCACTGAAGGACATCTGCCAACGCCGCGGCGTGCGCTACGAGCTCGAGGAAACCATGCGCGCCGCCGCCGCACCGAGCGAACCCACCTGGCAGCAGCGCTGGGAACAGGCCGTCGATGCGCTGGGCATTCCGCTTTTCCGCATGCCCAGCGGCGCCGGCCACGACGCGATGAAGCTGCACGAGGTGATGCCGCAGGCCATGCTCTTCGTGCGCGGCATCAACTCGGGCATCAGCCACAACCCGCTCGAGTCGAGCACCAACGACGACATTCAATTGGCCGTGCAGGCCTTCCAGTTGCTGCTGGACAACCTCGCCACCGAACAAGCCCACTGACCGACCCCACAAGAACAACCACCATGACCGACTACGCCAAACTCGACGCCTGGATCGACGCCCACTTCGACGAGGAAGTGCAATTCCTGCAGCAACTGGTGCAGGTGCCCACCGACACGCCGCCCGGCAACAACGCGCCGCACGCCGAGCGCACCGCCGAGCTGCTGAAGGACTTCGGCCTCGACGCCGAGAAGCACGCCGTGCCCGCGCAAGAGGTGAAGGACTACGGCCTCGAATCGATCACCAACCTGATCGTGCGCCGCAAATACGGCAACGGCGGACGCACCGTGGCGCTCAACGCCCACGGCGACGTGGTGCCGCCCGGCGAAGGCTGGACGCACGACCCGTACGGCGGCGAGATCGTCGATGGCAGCCTGTACGGCCGCGCCGCCGCCGTCAGCAAGAGCGACTTCGCCAGCTTCACCTTCGCGCTGCGCGCCCTCGAGGCCGTGGCCAAGCCCACAAAGGGCAGCATCGAGCTGCACTTCACCTACGACGAAGAGTTCGGCGGCATCCTCGGCCCGGGCTGGCTGCTCGAGAAGGGCCTGACCAAGCCCGACCTGATGATCGCGGCCGGCTTCAGCTACGAAGTGGTCACCGCGCACAACGGCTGCCTGCAGATGGAAGTGACCGTGCACGGCAAGATGGCGCACGCCGCCGTGCCCACCACCGGCATCGACGCCCTGCAGGGCGCCACCAAGATCCTGAACGCGCTGTACGCGCAGAACACGCTCTACCAGAAGGTCACGTCGAAGGTCGAGGGCATCACGCACCCGTACCTGAACGTGGGCCGCATCGAGGGCGGCACCAACACCAACGTCGTGCCCGGCAAGGTCGTGTTCAAGCTCGACCGCCGCATGATCCCCGAAGAGAACCCGGTCGAGGTCGAGGCCAACATCCGCCAGGTGATCGCCGATGCCGCCGCCGAAAGCGCGGGCATCACGGTCGAGATCAAGCGCATGCTGCTCGCCAACTCGATGAAGCCGCTGGCCGGCAACAAGCCGCTGGTCGACGCGATCCAGAAGCACGGCGGCGAGCTGTTCGGTGAGCCCATCAAGGCCATGGGCACGCCGCTGTACACCGACGTGCGCCTGTACGTCGAAGCCGGCATTCCCGGCGTGATCTACGGCGCCGGCCCGCGCACCGTGCTCGAGTCGCACGCCAAGCGCAGCGACGAGCGCGTGGTGCTCGAAGACCTGCGCCGCGCGACCAAGGTGGTGGCGCGCACGCTGGCCGACCTGCTCGCCTGAGCGCGCAGAAGGTGGCGGCTCAGTAAGCCGCGCGCCCTCATCCCCCGGCCCCTCCAAGGCGCCATGTCCCTCGCGGGGCATGGCGCTTTTTCTTTGCCCCGGCCCGCCCCGCATCAGGGAATCTACGGATATATGATTCCCCGCATGGTCTTGATTGAGTTCAATTTTTGTATACAAATAACGCACCCATAAAGACGGCGCGAAATTTGCGTCAAAAAGTCCCTCATCCCAACCAAGTACGAGGAAAGACCATGAGCACAGTCGCCAGCCATGCCCCCGCCGGGGCCAGCGAAGCCGGCATCGCGCCGCACGCGGAATCGAATGCCCTCATCAAGCCGGGCTACGACCCGCGCCTGACCAACGAGGACCTCGCCCCGCTCAAGAAGCAGACCTGGGGGCAATACAACATCTTTGCGTTCTGGATGTCCGACGTGCACAGCGTGGGCGGCTACATCACGGCCGGCAGCCTGTTCGCGCTGGGCCTGTCGAGCTGGCAGGTGCTGGTGGCGCTGCTGGTGGGCATCGTCATCGTGCAGATCTTCTGCAACCTGGTGGCCAAGCCCAGCCAGGTGACCGGCGTGCCCTACCCCGTGGTGTGCCGCGCCTCGTTCGGCGTGCTGGGCGCCAACATCCCGGCCATCATCCGCGGGCTGATCGCGGTGGCCTGGTACGGCGTGCAGACCTACCTGGCCTCGGCCGCGTTCATGGTGCTGGCGCTGCACATGGCGCCGGGCCTGGCGCCGTACGCCGACGTGGCGCAGTACGGCTTCGTCGGCCTCTCGGCCCTGGGCTGGGTGGCGTTCATGGTCATGTGGGTGCTGCAGGCCTTCGTGTTCTGGCACGGCATGGAAGCGATTCGCAAGTTCATCGACTGGGCTGGCCCGGCGGTGTACGTGGTGATGGCCGTGCTGTGCGGCTGGCTGGTGTGGAAGGCCGGGTGGAGCAACATCGACCTGAACCTGGGCGGCATCAAGTTCCAGGGCTGGGACGCGCTGCCGGTGATGCTCTCGGCCATCGCGCTGGTGGTGAGCTACTTCAGCGGCCCGATGCTCAACTTCGGCGACTTCTCGCGCTACGGCAAGAGCTTCGACGCGGTGAAGAAGGGCAACTTCTGGGGCCTGCCGGTCAACTTCGTGTTCTTCTCGCTGCTCACGGTGATCACCACGGCCGCCACGTTGCCCGTTTTTGGTGAACTGATCACCGACCCGGTGCACACCGTGGGCAAGATCGACAGCACCACGGCCGTCGTGCTGGGCGCGCTGACCTTCATGATCGCCACCATCGGCATCAACATCGTCGCCAACTTCGTCTCGCCGGCCTTCGACTTCTCGAACGTGGCGCCGCAGCACATCAGCTGGCGCACGGGCGGCATGATCGCCGCGGTGGGCTCGGTGTTTCTCACGCCCTGGAACCTTTACAACAGCCCCGAGGTCATCCACTACACGCTGGACGTGCTGGGCTCGTTCATCGGGCCGCTGTTCGGCATCCTGATTGCCGATTACTACATCGTGCGCAAGCAGCAGATCGACGTCGACTCGCTCTACACCATGAGCAAGCAGGGCAAGTACTGGTACAGCGGCGGCTACAACCCGAAGGCGATCCAGGCGCTGGTGCCCTCGGCCCTCGTGCCCATCCTGTGCGTGATGGTGCCGACGCTGCGCGGCGCCGCCAACTATGCGTGGTTCATCGGCATGGGCCTGGGCTTCATCCTGTACGTGCTGCTGAACCGCAACAACAAGACTTGAAACTGTAGAGAGTAAGAAAGGGACCGCGCCGTGCGCATCAAGATCATCAACCCCAACACCACCTGGAGCATGACCGAGAAGATCGGTGCCTGCGCCCGCGCGGTGGCGCACGCCGGCACCGAGATCGTGGCCGTGAGCCCGGCCATGGGGCCGGTCTCCATCGAGAGCCACTACGACGAGGCGCTGGCCGTGCCGGGGTTGCTGCAGGAGATCGCGGCGGGCGAGCGCGACGGCATCGACGGCTACGTGATCGCCTGCTTCGGCGACCCGGGCCTCAAAGCCGCACGCGAGCTGGCGCGCGGCCCGGTGGTGGGCATCGCCGAGGCCGCGATGCACCTGGCCAGCATGATCGGCAGCCGCTTCAGCGTGGTGACCACGCTGGGGCGCACCATGGGCCAGGCCTGGCACCTGGCCGAGATCTACGGCATGGAGCGCTTCTGCGCCAACGTGCGCGCCTGCGAGCTGCCGGTGCTCGAGCTGGAAGAGCCGGGCTCCAACGCCCGCGAGCGCATCGTCGACGAATGCCGGCGCGCGCTGGAAGAAGACGGCGCCGACTGCATCGTGCTCGGCTGCGCCGGCATGACCGACCTGTGTGCGCACATCGAGCAGGTGCTCGGCGTGCCGGTGATCGACGGCGTGGCCGCCGGCACCAAGCTCATCGAATCGCTGGTGGCGCTGAAGCTGCGCACCAGCAAGCGCGGCGAGCTGGCAAGGCCCTTGCCCAAGCCCATGATCGGCGCGCTCGAGGCCTTCACGCTCACGCGCTGAGCCACAATCGGCGGATGCCCCGCGCCAGTTCCAAACCCTCCGTCCCTTCCGCCGCCCCCGTTGCCGAAACGGCCGAGAACGGCATGGCGCCGGCCGACAAGAGCAGTTCCATCGAGAGCATCGCCAACGACATCGCCACCGCGATCGTCGAGAAGCGCCTGCCGCCCGGCACCTGGCTGCGCGAAGAGGCGCTGGGCCGCGTCTACTCCGTGAGCCGCACCAAGGTGCGCGCGGCGCTGCTGATGCTGTCGAAGGACAAGCTCATCGAGATGATTCCCGACAAGGGCGCCTTCGTCTGCCAGCCCACGGTCGACGAGGCGCGCGAGGTGTTCGCGGTGCGCCGCATCCTGGAGCGCGAGGTGGTGCGCCTGTTCATCGCCAACGCCCGGCCGCGCGACTACCAGACGCTCGAGCAGCACATCAAGTTCGAACGCACCGCGCTGCGCCAGAGCACCACCATGGGCACGGTGCGCGAGAAACTGCTGGGCGACTTTCACGTGGCGCTGGCCGAAGCCACCGGCAACCACACGCTGGCCGAGATGGTGCGCGAACTCGTGGCGCGCAGCTCGCTGATCGCGATGCTTTATCACTCGTCGAACGACCCGCACTGCTCGTCCGACGAGCACTCCGACTTCCTGCGCCTGTGCCGCAAGGGCGACGTCGAAGCGGCCGTGACCTGCATGATCGAGCACCTCGAACGCATCGAGGCGAGCCTCGAACTGGGCACCGAGAAGCCCGACCGCCAGCTCGACCTGGTCAAGGCGCTGCTGGCCTGAGCCGCTAAGCCGGAGCGTCGCTGACGCGCCCCACTCCCCATACCTGAGCGCCGGCCGAAACGCCGGATGCCCCGGCGCGCGCCTCCCACAGCGCTTCTTCGCCGGATTCGGGTTTACCTGAATCTGGATTGCCGCATAAATTGTATACAGTTTCGCGTACACAACTGGTGTGCGCGACGGCCCTCCGACGCGCATCACTGCTCCCGTTCCCCTCGCCGCGCCAGGAGACAACGATGACGGCAGATTCCCTTTCCAGCAATGTCCATCCCGTGGACCAGCGCCTGCCTTCGGGCAAGCTCGCGGCCCTCGGCCTGCAGCACGTGCTCGTGATGTATGCGGGCGCCGTCGCGGTGCCGCTCATCGTGGGCCGTGCGCTCAAGCTCTCGCCCGACGAGGTCGCGCTGCTGATCTCGGCCGACCTGTTCTGCTGCGGCATCGCCACGCTGATCCAGGCGCTGGGCGCCACGCAGTGGTTCGGCATCAAGCTGCCGGTGATGATGGGCGTGACCTTCGCCTCGGTGGCGCCCATGGTCGCCATCGCCAACGCCAACCCCGGGCAGAACGGAGCGCAGCTGCTGTTCGGCGCCATCATCGGCGCGGGGGTCATATCGATACTGATCGCGCCCTTGGTGAGCCGCATGTTGCGGTTCTTTCCGCCGGTGGTGACGGGCACGATCATCGCGGTCATCGGCATCAGCCTGATGCGCGTGGGCATCAACTGGATCTTCGGCAACCCCGTGGGCCCGACGGCGCCCGCGCTGGTCGACCCGGTGTACGCCAAGTGGCTGGCCGAGGTCACCTCGCCGGGCAGCTCGATCCCTGCGGTGCCCAAGGGCTTCGCGATCATGCCCACCGTGCCCAACCCCAAGTACGCCGATCTGTCGGGCTTCGGCGTGGCCGCACTGGTGCTGGTGTCGATCCTCCTGATCGTGAAGTACGCCAAGGGCTTCATCGCCAACATCTCGGTGCTGCTGGGCATCGTGATCGGCGCGGTGGTGGCCTCGCTCACCGGCCTCATGACCTACGAAAAAGTCGGCAAGGCCGCCTGGGTCGACGTCGTGCTGCCCTTCCACTTCGGCATGCCGCTGTTCGACCCGATCCTGATCCTCACGATGACGCTCATCATGATCGTCGTGATGATCGAATCGACCGGCATGTTCCTCGCGCTGGGCGAAATGACCGACCGCAAGATCAGCCAGCAGGACCTGGCCAAGGGCCTGCGCACCGACGGCCTGGGCACGCTCATCGGCGGCATCTTCAACACCTTCCCGTACACGAGCTTCTCGCAGAACGTGGGCCTGGTGGCCGTCACCGGCATCAAGAGCCGTTATGTCTGCGTGGCCGGCGGCGTGATCCTGATCGTGCTGGGCCTGCTGCCGAAGATGGCCGCGCTGGTCGAGTCGCTGCCCACCGTGGTGCTCGGCGGCGCGGGCCTCGTGATGTTCGGCATGGTGGCCGCCACCGGCATCCGCATCCTGTCGGGCGTGGACTTCAAGACCAACCGCCACAACGCGATGATCGTCGCCGTGGCCATCGGCGTCGGCATGATTCCGCTCATCGCCCCCAACTTCAAGCAGTGGATGCCGCACTCGATCCACTCGCTGATCGAGTCGGGCATCCTGCTGGCGTCGATCACGGCCGTGCTGCTGAACCTGTTCCTCAACGGTGCGAAGCACGATGAAGAAGCGGTGATCGCGGCGGCCAAGCACGCCGACGCGCACTGAGCTCCTGCCGACGACCTCCCAGGCCGAACCTAGGAGTGGACGTAGCCGGTTCGCGCCATGAAGGTCGCGATCAATGCAATGACGAAGGACGCGATGGATGTCAGGAATCGCGAGACGAACAATGCGTCCTTCTCGCCTTTGAGCAAGGGCGCAATCACTCCGTCGAGCTTTCCCACCACGTATCCGGAGATCAGCAACGTCGCGCCTTTCTCTATTTCCTTGAAGGCATCGACTTCGGTGCCATCGAGCGGGAATCTGAGAATTCCGTAGCCATAGCCAAGCAGCGCGCTCACCGTGCAAAGCAGCAAGCTCAAGGGCCGTCCCCGCTCATCGGCTGGTCCGGCAAACCAGATGCAGACCAGCACCGCGACTGCGGCGATAAAAAGAAAGACGAAGCCGCCGATAACCGTGGGATGCAAGTTCATGTCGCCAACCCTCCTTGATGCCTGGGAACAGAAGTCCTCAGGCATTTCAATAAAAAAGGGGTGACACACACATCCCTCGTTCGAGGGATTCCGCTGGCCGAGCTGCAAGCCTCTCACGCCAAGGCGTGACAGAGCATCAAGAAGTCCTGCGCAGGTCTCAGCGATGCAGCGACTTCAAATCATCGCCAACGGCGTCTTGCGCTTCGGCACCGGATAGATCCGGTCCAGCGCCGCCAGGGTCGTCGCATCGAGCTGCAGCTCGGCGGCGGCCCTGTTTTCTTTCAGGTGCGCGCTGCGCACCGCCTTCGGAATCGCCGCCACGCCCGGGCGCGCGATGACCGCGGCCAGCGCCAGTTGCGCGGCGCTCACGCCGAGCTCGACCGCCAGCCGGCCCAGTGCCTCGTCGCCCGCCAGCGCGCCCTGGTCGATCGGGCTGTAGGCCATCAGCGGCATGCCGCGTTCGCGCTGCCAGGGCAGCAGGTCGAACTCGGGGCCGCGCTCGCCGAGCGACAGGTACACCTGGTTGGCCGCGCAGGCCGAACCGTTGCCGATGACCTGCGCCAGCTCCTGCATGTCGTCGGTGTCGAAGTTGCTCACGCCCCAATGACCGATGCGGCCGGCCTCCACCAGTTCGTGCATCGCCTCGACCGTGTGCGCCAGCGGGTGGTTGCCGCGCCAGTGCAACAGGTACAGGTCGATGCGCTCCAACCCCAGCCGCGCCAGGCTGCGCTCGCAGGCCTGCCCCGTGCCGCGGCGGCTGGCGTTGTGCGGGTAGACCTTGCTGACGATGAAGAGGTCTTCGCGCTGCACATCGCCCGCGCGCAGCGCCTCGGCCACGGCCCGGCCGACCACGGTCTCGGCGCCGCCCTCGCCGTACATCTCGGCCGTGTCGATCAGGCGGTAGCCCAGGCCGATGGCCTCGCGCACCGCGGCCACCTCGGCCGCGTGGCGGGTGGCGTCTTCGCCCATGCGCCAGGTACCGAGACCAAGAACCGGCATCTCGCCGCCGGTGGGGAGTGGAAGTGTTCGCATGGGCACGATGGTACGCAGGCCCTTTGGGCGGGTGCCCGGGTGCGGGTTTTCCGCCCCCGGCGCCTTCTAATTTTTCGAAGCTCAAGTCAGTTCGATGACCATCAATTGCTTATCTTCCGCCGTGTTCTGGCGTTTTTGCCTTCGCTTTTTATCAATGCCCGGTGGGTGCCAACCCCCATCGCGCGCGCTCCACCCGCTCCTAGAATTTTTTGACGGCCCGGTGTCACAAGCGTCGGCGCTCTTATCGAAACGGTTCAGGAACAGGTTGAGTCAATGCAGCAGAAGCAAAAGCACAGGATTGCCGTCATTCCCGGAGACGGCATCGGCGTCGAAGTCATGCCCGAGGGCCTTCGCGTGCTCGACGCGGTCAGTCGGCGCTTCGGCATCGATTTCGCGTACGACCATTTCGACTGGGGCTCCGACCACTACGTGCGCACCGGCCTGATGATGCCGGCCGACTGGGCCGACAAGATCCAGGGCCACGACGCGATCTACTTCGGCGCCGTGGGCGATCCTGCCAAGGTGCCCGACCACATCGCCGTGTGGGGCCTGCTCATCAAGATCCGCCGCGACTTCGACCAGTATGTGAACCTGCGCCCCGTGCGCCTGATGCCCGGCGTGCCCGGCCCGCTGGCGCACCGCAAGCCCGGCGACATCGACTTCCTCGTCGTGCGCGAGAACACCGAAGGCGAATACACCTCGGTGGGCGGGCGCCTGTTCGAAGGCACGCCGCGCGAAATGGCGATCCAGGAAGCCGTGTTCACCCGCGTGGGTGTCGACCGCATCATCGACTACGCGTTCCAGCTCGCCAACCGCCGCAAGCGCAAGAACCTGGTGGCCGCCACCAAGTCGAACGGCATCTCGATCACCATGCCCTACTGGGACGAACGCTTGGCCGAGATTGCCACGCGCTACCCCGACGTGGCCACGAGCAAGTACCACATCGACATCCTGTGCGCGCACTTCGTGCAGCACCCCGACTGGTTCGACGTGGTCGTGGCCTCCAACCTGTTCGGTGACATCCTCTCCGACCTGGGCCCCGCCTGCACCGGCACCATCGGCATCGCGCCCTCGGCCAACCTGAACCCCGAACGCAAGTTCCCCTCGCTGTTCGAACCCGTGCACGGCTCGGCCCCTGACATCGCAGGCAAGGGCATCGCCAACCCCATCGGCCAGATCTGGTCGGCTGCTCTGATGCTCGACCACCTGGGCGACAACGACCCCGTGTACGCACAGGCCTCGGCGGCCGTGCTCTCGGCGATCGAGACCGTGCTCAGCGAAGGCCCGCGCACGCGCGACATGGGCGGCACCGCCAACACGGTGGACGTGGGCCGCGCGATTGCCGAGTGCATCGCTTCGGCATGACACCTCCCGCCCCTCTTTTTCGCAGGAAGCGAAACGCGCTGCGCACACCCGCAGCGTGCCCCCGTGCTCAGGGCACTGGGTGCTTCCCGCAGCGAAATGAAGGAGGAGGCCGCAGGCCGGGGGACATTCGCGGAGGGAAGTACCCGGTGGCCTGGGCACACGCCCTGAACAGCGACAAACAACGGAGCCACTGAACCATGGGCCTGTTCCTGCTCAAGCGCACCTTGACGCTCATCGGCACGCTGATCGGCGCGTCCGTCATCGTGTTCCTGGTGCTCGAAATTCTCCCCGGCAATGCCGCGCAGATGCTCATGGGCCCCGACGCCTCGCCCGACGCCGTCGCCGCCCTGGCCACCAAGCTCGGCCTCGACCAACCCGCCTGGACCCGCTACTGGCACTGGATCGGCGGCCTGCTCACCGGCAACCTCGGTGACAGCTATGCCTACAGCTCGCCCGTCATCGACCTGATCCTCGAGCGCCTGGCTCTCACCGTGCCGCTGGCCGTGATGGCCATGGCCCTGACTGTCGTCATCGCCCTGCTCGTGGGCGTGACGGCTGCGGCGCGCCATAACAAGCTCGGCGACGTCGGCCTCATGGGTATGGCCCAGGTCGGCATCGCCATTCCCAACTTCTGGTTCGCGATCCTGCTGATCCTCGTGTTCTCGGTGCAGCTGCAGTGGTTCTCTGCCGGCGGCTTCGAGGGCTGGGGCGAAGGCATCTTCGCGGGACTGAAATCGCTGCTGCTGCCGGCACTGTCGCTGGCTGTGGTGCAAGCGGCCATCCTCGCGCGCATCACGCGCTCGGCCGTGCTCGAGGTGATGCGCGAAGACTTCGTTCGCACCGCGCGCGCCAAGGGCGTGTCGCAGCGCATGGTGCTGTGGACCCACGTGCTGCGCAACGCGATGATCCCCGTCATCACCGTCATGGGCATGCAATTCTCCGAGCTGCTGGCCGGCACCATCGTGGTGGAGAACGTGTTCTACCTGCCGGGCCTGGGCCGGCTGATCTTCCAGGCCATCAGCAACCGCGACCTGATCGTGGTGCGCAACTGCGTGATGCTGCTCGCGGCCATGGTGGTCATCGTGAACTTCGTGGTCGACGTGCTCTATGCCGTGATCGACCCGCGCATCAAGGCGAGCGACATATGAGCGCCATCCTCTCCCCTTCCGTGCCCGCATCCGCCGCGCCCCTCGCGCCCGGCTTCTGGCGCCGCGCGGTCAAGCACCGCAGCTTCGTCATCGGCGGCGTGTTCGCGCTGCTGCTGTTGCTGGCGGCTCTGATCTCCTTCGTCTGGACGCCGTGGTCGCCTTACGCGATGGACATGGCGAACAAGATGCAAGGCCCCTCGGCCACGCACTGGCTCGGCACCGACGCCTTCGGGCGCGACGTGGCCTCGCTGTTGCTGGTGGGTGCGCGTGCGTCCATCCTCGTGGGCGTGATCGCCGTGGGCATCGGCCTCGTGGTCGGCACGGCGCTGGGCCTGCTCGCGGCTGCGAGGCGCGGCTGGGTCGAGGAAGCCGTGATGCGCCTCTCGGACTTCACGCTCGCCTTCCCCGCCATCCTCTCGGCCATCATGATGACCGCCGTGTTCGGTGCCGGCATCGTCAACGCCATCGTCGCGATCGGCATCTACAACATCCCGACGTTTGCACGCATCACGCGCGCTTCGGCCAACGCCATCTGGTCACGCGAATACGTCGCCGCCGCGCGCGCCTGCGGCAAGGGATCGTTCGCGATCACCATGCAGCACGTGCTGCCGAACATCTCCGCCGTGCTCATCGTGCAGATCACCATCCGCTTCGCCATCGCGATCCTGGCCGAGGCCGCCCTCTCCTACCTCGGCCTCGGCACGCAGCCGCCACAGCCTTCATGGGGCCGCATGCTCAGCGAAGCCCAGACCCTCATGTTCCAGCAGCCGCTGCTGGCCGTCTTCCCCGGCATGGCCATCGCCTTCGCGGTGCTCGGCCTGAACCTGCTGGGCGACGGTCTGCGCGACCTGCTCGATCCGCGCCTGGCCCGCGCAAGGTAGACCGCCATGCCCCTTCTCGAAGTCAACGACCTCCACATCGGCCTGCAGACGCAACGCGGCCCGGCCGAAGCCGTGCGCGGCATTTCCTTTTCGCTGGAGCGCGGCGAAACGCTGGGCATCGTCGGCGAGTCGGGCTGCGGCAAGTCGATCACCGTGATGTCGCTCATGGGCCTGCTGCCCTCCACCGCCAAGGTCACGGGCAGCATCAAGCTCGACGGCCAGGAACTCGTCGGCCTGCCCGAAAAGCAGATGTGCCAACTGCGCGGCAACCGCATCGGCATGATCTTCCAGGAGCCGATGACGGCCCTGAACCCCGTGCACACCATCGCGCGCCAGGTCGGCGAACCGCTGATGCTGCACCGCGGCCTCACCAAGGCGCAGGCGCGCAAAGAGGCCCTCGACCTGCTCGACCGTGTCGGCATTCCCGACGCCGCCTCGCGCCTCGACGCCTACCCGCACCAGTTCTCCGGCGGGCAACGCCAGCGCATCGGCATCGCGATGGCCTTGGCCTGCGGTCCCGACCTGCTGATCGCCGACGAGCCCACCACCGCGCTCGACGTGACGATCCAGAAGCAGGTGCTCGACCTGATCCAGGGCCTGGTCGCCGAAATGGGCATGGCGCTGATCCTCATCTCGCACGACCTCGGCGTGATTGCCAGCAGCGTGCAGCGCATGCTCGTGATGTACGGCGGCAGCGCGGTGGAAAGCGGCCCCACCGAAACGGTCTTTGCCGACCGCACCCACCCCTACACGCGCGGCCTGTTCGCCGCGCGCCCCGCGCTCGGCGCCGTGCACGCGGGCCGGCTGCCCACCATCCGCGGCAGCGTGCCCGAGCTGGTCGACATTCCGCGCGGCTGCGGCTTCGCGGGCCGCTGCGACTTCACGACCGACGCCTGCCACACCACGAAACCGCCGGTGACGCGCCAACCCAACGGCCATGCGGTGAGCTGCCTGCACCTCGACGCCGTCGCCGCGCACGCCACGCTGGCCGCCGCATGAGCACCCCGATGACTTCGACGTCTTCTGCCTCCACCCCGCTGCTGCAGGTGACCGACCTCGTGCGGCACTACGCCCTGCCGCGCGAAAAACTCTTCGGCCCGCCGCCCACCGTGAAGGCGCTCAACGGCGTGAGCTTCGAGGTGCAGGCAGGCAAGAGCGTGGGCATCGTCGGCGAATCGGGCTCGGGCAAGTCGACCATCGCGCGCCTCGTGATGGCGCTGGACACACCCACCTCGGGCAGCGTCGCGCTCGAAGGCCGCAACCTGCACGCGCTCTCGAAGGCCGAGCTGCGCACCGCGCGGCGCGACTTCCAGATGGTCTTCCAGGACCCCTACGGTTCGCTCGATCCGCGCCAGACCGTCGCACGCATCGTCGCCGAGCCGCTCGAAGCGCTGGCCGAAACGCGGCGTGCCGAGCAGCGCGAACGCGCCGCCGAAGCGCTCGCGGCCGTCGGCCTGCGCACCACCGACCTCGACAAGTACCCGCACGAGTTCTCCGGCGGCCAGCGCCAGCGCATCGCCATCGCACGCGCGCTCATCACGCGCCCCAAGCTCATCGTCGCCGACGAGCCCGTGAGCGCACTCGATGTGTCCGTGCAGGCCCAGGTGCTCAACCTCATGCAGGACCTGCAGCAGCAGTTCGGCATCAGCTACCTGCTCATCAGCCACGACCTCGCGGTGGTCAACCACCTGTGCGACGAGGTGTGCGTGGTGTTCAAGGGCCAGATCGTGGAACGCGGCCAGCCCGCCGAACTTTTTGCCCACGCGCAACACCCATACACACGCACCCTGCTGTCGGCCGTGCTGCACACGCCATCGCGGTAGGCCCGAACGGGTCGAACCGGTAGCCTCTTTTTTCTTCCAGGAGAACCCCCGAATGTTGAAGCGACGCACCCTCATGGGCACCGCCATCGCCGCCGCGATCCCCGGCGCCTTCCCGCTGTTCGCGCAGGCCCAGACCGGCAAGAACATGCTGACCATCGGCATGCCGCTGGAACCGCCGGGCCTGGACCCGACCACCGCCGCCGCCTCGGCCATTGCCGAGATCGCACACTACAACATCTTCGAGACGCTGACCAAGATCAACGCCGACGGCAGCGTGACGCCGCTGCTGGCCGAGAGCTGGACCGTGTCGCCCGACCTGAAGACCCACACCTTCAAGCTGCGCAAGGGCGTGAAGTTCGAGAACGGCGAGGCCTTCGACGCCGCCGCCGTCAAGTTCAGCTTCGAGCGCGCGGCCGGCGAGAAGAGCACCAACAAGGACAAGCGCTTCTTCAGCGAGATCAGCCTGAAGACGCCCGACGCCGACACGGTGGTCATCACCACCGCGCAGCCCAACCCCGACCTGCTCTTCATGCTCGGCCAGGCCACCGCCTGCATCGTCGAGCCCAAGAGCGCCGACACCAACGCCACCAAGCCCGTGGGCACCGGCCCCTACAAGCTCGACAGCTGGCAGCGCGGCTCGGCCTGTTCGCTGGTGAAGTCGCCGACGTACCGCAACCCGGCGCTGGCCAAGGTCAACAAGTTCGTCTTCAAGTTCATGTCCGACTCGGCGGCGCAGACCGCGGCGCTGATGGCCGGCGACATCGACATCTTCCCGCGCGCCGGCACGCGCAGCGTGGGCCAGTTCCGCGCCAACCCGCGCTTCCGCGTGCTCGAAGTGGGCACGCGCAGCAAGGTGATCCTGGCGATCAACAACAAGCGCAAGCCGCTGGACGACGTGCGCGTGCGCCGCGCCATCCTGGCCGCGGTGGACCGCAACGTGGTGATCCAGGGTGCGGCCGACGGCTTCGGCAAGGCCATCGGCAGCCACTACCCGATCGGCGCGCCGGGCTATGTCGACACCACCGGCATCAACCCCTTCGACATCGCCAAGGCGAAGAAGCTGCTGGCCGACGCGGGCGTGAAGACGCCGCTCGAACTGCGCATGACGCTGCCGCCGCCTTCGTACGCGCGCCAGGGCGGCGAGGTGATCGCAGCCCAGCTCGCGGCCATCGGCATCAACGTGAAGATCCAGAACGTCGAATGGGCCCAGTGGCTCAGCGGCACCTTCGGCGGCGGGCACGATTTCGACCTGAGCATCGTCGCGCACGTGGAACCCTTCGACCTCGTGAAGTACACCGAGCCCGACTACTACTGGGGCTACGACTCGAAGAAGTTCCGCGATCTGTACGCCTCGGTGCAGAGCGAGCCCGACGAGAAGAAGCGCAACGCGCTGCTCGGCGAGGCGCAGAAGATGCTCGCCAACGATGCCGTCAACGGCTTCCTGTTCCAGGCCGTGTTCCCCACGGTCGCACGCAAGGAAGTGAAGGGCCTGTGGCCGAACATGCCGATCGTCGCGAACGACCTGGCCGCCATCTCGTGGGGTTGATGCGGCGATGACGAAACCTCTTTACGCCCTGGGCGTGCAGGAACTGCACGCCGCCTACGCCGCCAGGGAACTCTCGCCGGTCGAGGTGACGCGCGCGGTCAACGAACGCATCGCGGCCTGCGAGCCGCAACTGCGCGCCACCTGGCTGTTCCGCCCCGAGGCCGCGCTCGAACAGGCGCGCGCCTCCGAAGCGCGCTGGCGCGCCGGCGCGCCGCGCGGCACGCTCGACGGCGTGCCCGTGACCATCAAGGAAAACCTCGCGACCGAGGGCGACCCGATGCCGCTGGGCACCGCCGCCTACGAACTCGTGCCGGTGAGCTACGACTCGCCGCCCGCCGCGCGCCTGAAGGCCGACGGTACGGTGATGGTCGCCAAGACCACGATGCCCGACCTGGGCATGCTGTCGTCGGGCCTGTCGAGCTTTCACGACCTCTCGCGCAACCCGTGGGACACCTCGCGCACGCCGGGCGGTTCCAGCGCGGGCGCCGGTGCGGCGGCCGCCGCAGGCTACGGCCCGCTGCACGTGGGCACCGACATCGGCGGCTCGCTGCGCCTGCCGGCGAGCTGGTGCGGCATCTTCACGCTCAAGCCCAGCTTCGGCCGCATTCCGCTGAGCTCGCCCTACATGGGCCGCTGCGCCGGCCCGATGACGCGCACCGTGGCCGACGCGGCGCTGATGATGGCTTCGGTCGCGCAGCCCGACGACCGCGACTATTCGGAACTGCCGCCGCCCGTGATCGACTGGAACGCCTTCGAGGTCGATCCGTCGTTCCTCAAGGGCAAGCGCGTGGCACTGCACATGGACGCGGGCTGCGGCCTGCCGCTCGATCCGCAGATCGCGCAGGCCATCCGCGATGCCGCCAAACGCATCGAGGCCGCTGGCGCTCACGTCGAGGAAATCCCGGCCTTCATGACGCCGCAGATGCTGCAGGGCATGGACCACTTCTGGCGCATGCGCTCGTGCCTGGACATGCAGGCCATGAGCGCCGAACAGCGCGCGAAGATCCTGCCGTACATCCGCGAATGGGCCGAGAGCGCGGCCGGTTTCTCGGGTGCGCACGTCTTCGACGGCTACAGCCAGTTCGTCGCCACACGCGCGGCCACGGTCGCCGCCACCAAGGCGTACGACTTCGTGATCTCGCCGGTGTCTCCGAACATGCCCGCGCCCGCGGACCATGCCTCGCCCACCAACGACCCGATGCGGCCGCTGGAACACATCGGCTTCACGGTGCCCTACAACATGTCGGAACAGCCTGCCGCCTCGGTCAACTGCGGCTACTCGGCCGAAGGCCTGCCCATCGGCCTGCAGGTGGCCGGCCGCCGCTTCGACGACCTGGGCGTGCTGCAGTTCAGCCGCGCCTTCGAACAGATTCGCGACGCCCAGAAGCCCTGGCCTGAGCCAATCTGAACCGCAATACGGAGACACACCTTCCCATGAACGCCACCCACTACATCGACGGCCGCCGCGTGGCGTCCGAAGCCGACGCCACCATCGACGTGATCGACCCGAGCGACGGCCAGAAATTCGGCGAGATCGCACGCGGCACCGCCGCCGACATCGACGCCGCCGTGGGCGCCGCGCGCCAGGCCATGGGCGAGCACTTCGACGGCCCCTGGGGCGCCACCACCGCACTCGAGCGCGGCCGGCTGCTCGCCAAGCTCGGCGCCGCCGTGATGCAGCACCACGAAGAGCTGGCCCAGCTCGAGGCGCGCGACACCGGCAAGGCGCTGCGCGTGGCGCGCAACGACGCGACCGCGCTGGCGCGCTACTTCGAGTACTACGCCGGCGCCTGCGACAAGCTGCACGGCGACACCCTGCCCTACGAGCGCGGCTACACCGTGCTCACCGTGCGCATCCCGCATGGCGTGACGGGCCACATCATTCCCTGGAACTACCCGATGCAGATCGCGGGCCGCAGCGTGGGCGCCTCGCTCGCCGCGGGCAACGCCTGCGTGGTGAAGCCGGCGGAAGACGCAAGCCTCTCGCTGCTGCGTCTGGCCGAGATCGCGACCGAGGTGGGCTTTCCGGCCGGTGCGCTCAACGTGGTCACGGGCTACGGCAAGGAAGCCGGCGCGGCGCTGTGCGCGCACCCGGGCATCGACCACATCTCGTTCACCGGCTCGACCATGACCGGCCGCAGCGTGGGCCTGGCCGCGGCCGAGCGCCACTGCCCCGTGACGCTGGAGCTGGGCGGCAAGTCGCCGCAGATCGTGTTCGCCGACGCCGACCTCGACGCGGCCGAGCCCGTGCTGCTCAACGCCATCATCCAGAACGCCGGCCAGACCTGCTCGGCGGGCAGCCGCGTGCTGGTCGAGCAGTCGATCTATGAAGAGGTCGTGCAGCGCCTTGCCAAGCGCTTCACGGCCGTGCGCGCGGGCACGCCCGCCGAAGACCTGGACATGGGCCCGCTCATCAACGAGAAGCAGTTCCGCCAGGTGCGCGACATGGTCGCGACCGCCGAGGCGAGCGGCATGAAGGTGGCGGCGCGCGGCACCGTGTCGCCGCAGGCACCGTCCACCGGCTACTACCAGGAAGCCGTGCTGTTCCGCGACGTGCCGCATGACAGCGACCTGGCCCAGCGCGAGGTCTTCGGCCCGGTGCTGGCCGTGATGCCCTTCGCCGACGAGGCCGAGGCGGTGCGCCTGGCCAACGGCACCGACTTCGGCCTGGTGGCCGGCGTGTGGTCGCGCGACGGCGGGCGCCAGCTGCGCATGGCGCACAAGCTGCATTGCGGCCAGGTCTTCGTCAACAATTACGGCGCTGCGGGTGGTGTAGAACTGCCGTTCGGCGGCGTGAAGTCGAGCGGCTTCGGCCGCGAGAAGGGCTTCGAGGCCCTGCTCGGCTTCACGACCCTCAAGACCATCGCCATCAAGCACGGATGAATTCATGACCACCACAGAACAGCAACAATCAACCTCGCGCAAAGTCGGCCTCATCGGCGTCGGCCTGATGGGCCACGGCATCGCCAGCAACATCGTCAAGCACGGCCACCAGCTCACGGTGCTGGAGCACGCGGGCAACCAGCCGATCGACGACCTGCTGAGGGCCGGCGCCACCTCGGTGAAAGATGTGGCCACGCTGGCCGCGCAGGTCGATGTGCTGATCCTGTGCGTCACCGGCACGCCGCAGGTCGAGGCCGTGATGCTGGGCGACAACGGCGCGCTGAGCACGCTGCGCCCCGGCACCGTGGTGATCGACTGCTCCACCGCCGTGCCCGCCTCCACCGCCAAGGTGGCGCAGGCGGTGCTTGCCAAGGGCGGCCGCTTCCTCGACACGCCCATGACCCGCACCGCCAAGGAGGCCGCCGAAGGCCGCCTGAACCTGCTGGTGGGCGGCGACGCCGAGGTGCTGGCCTCGTGCCTGCCGCTGCTGCGCTGCTTTGCAGAGAACGTCACGCACGTCGGCGATGTGGGCGCGGGCCATGCGATGAAGCTGCTGCACAACTTCGTGTCGCTGGGCACCGTGGCGCTGCTGTGCGAAGCCGCGGCCTGCGCGCAACGCGCCGGCGTGAAGCCCGAGGTGTTCGTCGACGTGCTCGCCAAGGGCGGCGGCAACGGCGTGGCGCTGGAACGCCTCAAGCCCAAGCTGCTGACGGGCAGCACCGATTCGCTGAAGTTCTCGATGGCGAATGCGAAGAAGGACCTGGGGTACTACAACGACATGGCGGAGCAGGCGTCGGCCAGCCATGGCATCGCGCAGGCTGTGGATGCCTTGCTGGCCCACGGGGTCGAAACCTTCGGGCCGGATCGCATGGTGCTGGACCTGGTCGAAGCGCTGCGCTGACATTCTTCGGGGCGCGTGCGAAGCGCTGAGCTGAACCGCCCCATCTCACGCCATCACTCGAACCGTATCTCGGCCACGGTCGGCGCATTCGGCTCCCTGGTGGTGGCATTCGCAAGGGCACCATCTTTCTCGTTCCTGAACCAGTAGCGACACCCGGTTCGAGAAATCATCGTCACGCACATCGAGCCGTCGGCGTTGAGCACCCATTTGCCCGACGCCTTGCCGGGCCCGCTCTGGTTGACGAAGTCGACGCGGCCATCCGCATGGAACTGCCAGCGCGAGACCATGCCCGTCGAGAGATTGCTTGAAACGATGGGCTTGCCGATCAAGGTGCTTTCGACCTCGGCTTTGCTCAGGAACACGCGGCCCCGGATGGGCAGGGGCTCCTCGGAGATGGCGGGCACGACGGCGATGCAAAGCAGCGCGCGGATGGCGTAGCGGGTGAACATGACATGCCCCTCTGACGTCGCGCAGCCGGCATGCGTTCAGCCGTGCGCGTGCGTCCAAGCGCCTGGTTGGCCTGTCAGCAACGCCCGATGGCGTTACATGGCATTAACTAAAAAGCGCTACTTTTCTGCGCGCCAGATCCGGCCGGCGTACGCGAACGAGGCCTGCTTCTTCCTGCGCGCCACAGCCACGCCAGGAGGCGTTGGCCCAAGATCGAGACGAGGAAGGCGGCGTTCTTTTTCTGCGACGACACGGCTTGTGCTCCGATGGCCCCTCGGCAAGGTGGCCGGAGGGCGTTGTGGGGTGGCCTGCGCCAACTCCGTGGCAACGGCGCCGACGACGGCGAAAGAACACTGTGAAGGCAACTGTGCAGTTGCTTGTATGGCGCTGTGTCGTGGGTACCGCGCTTTTGAACGGCCTGTTGATTTCTGCGCAGGCGTGACCCGCGTCGACGGTCGCATCGACAGGGTCGGCGCTGGGCAGCCGTCGATCGCTTTGCGCGATCGCCAGTCCAAGCCAGCCTGACCGCTTCAGCGTTGCCGGATGGCGGTCGCCAGCTCAGCGCGCACGGCCGCGAACACGGCAGCAGGATGGGCGGCACGCGATATGGGACGGCCGATGACCACGTGCGTCGCGCCCGCCCCGATGGCCTGCGAGGGCGTCGCAGCCCGCGCGTGGTCATTCTTTTCATCCCCTGGAAGCTGCGTGCCCGGCGTCACGATCAGGGCATCGGGCGGCAGGATCTCGCGAAGCAGCCTCACCTCCAATGGCGACGACACAACGCCATGGCAACCAGCCGCGGCTGCCAGACGGCCCAGTCGTGCGACCTGCTCTGGAACCGTCGAGCCGACGCCCACCTCTTCCAGATCCTGGTCACTCATGCTGGTGATGACGGTGAGCGCCAGAACCTTGAGTTGAGGGAACGGGCTCGCGGCCTCGACCGCCGAGCGAAGCACGGCGGAACCGCCCGAGGCGTGCACAGTCACCATCGAAGCCCCCAGGTGTCCGGCTGCGGTGACCGCACCGGCCACCGAGCTTGGAATTTCCAGCAGCTTGAGGTCTAGGAAAACGCGCTTACCTGCATCAACGAGCTCGCGAACGACCGAAGGTCCGGCCGCCGTCAGCAGCTGCAGGCCGACCTTGTAGTGCGTGGTCGCTGCGCCCAGCTGCTTCACGAGGTCCGCCGCCAATGCGGCGGCAGGGAAGTCGAGCGAAACGATGATGCGGCTGTCTGTACTCATTGACTTGTCCTCCATGCCGACGCCCCGCGCTCGGAAGAAACTCAGGCTTCCGAACGCTCCACGATCACCTCACTGATCTGCACCATGGGTTGAATGTCCGTGTAGTTGGCGATGTCGCCCCGGATCTCCTCCTGGTGCTGGGCAGAGGCTGCCCGGTACGCTTCGACAGAAGTGCAGACGAATTCGCACTTCGCGATGTACGCAGGGTCGGTGCCCGCACCACGCCCCGAGATTCCCTTGTCCACCATGTAGTACAGGCACGCTGCGCCGAGCAGTCGTTTCATCATGGGCATGTGCCGCTCGCGGTAGTACGCGTGATCGAAGCGCGCGCCTGCGGCGTAGGGGTACATGACACTGACCTTGATCATCGAGATTTCTCCTGTGGTTGCACGCTGGTTGGTACGCCGACAGCTCGGCCAGACACCGACTCAAGCGGGGAATCGCGCGCCCGACGCTTCCAAGGGCAGGCGCAGCCCGTTCGTGAGGTAGCTGACGGTGCGATAGAAGCCGGCCAGCATCAGCAGTTCGATGATGGCTTCTTCGCTGAAGTACGTTCGCAACGCGTCCCACAGTCCATCGTCGATGTCGGCGTGCGCGTGCAAGGCGTCGCACAGGCGCAGAAGCACCTGGTCCTCGGCCGACCAGCAGGCGTCGTTCGCCGACGCCGTGACGGTCGCCTGAACCTGCTCCGGCGTCAGGCCGGCGAACCTTGAGAAGGCCGTGACGTGGACACCCCATTCATATTCGGATTTGCACAATGCCGTTGTGCGATGAATCACGATTTCGCGCTGTCGGATGCTCAAGTGGCCTTTGTCCAGCAGCCCGCCGGCAAAGAACTTTTGAAACAGACGCGCGTCGCGTGCCAACGTCGTGAACAGCCGCAAGGGAGGCTGTCCCTTCATCACCCTGTCGAGTGACCTGGAAATGTCTTCGCCAAATGGTGGCGTTGCGGGTTCGATGCGTGCGGGCATGCAGACTCCTGATTCAATGGCCACGCCATCGTAGGCACGTTGCTGTATAAAGTAAAGCATGACGACACCTCGCATCGGCCAACCCGTTCGCGGCTCCACCACCGGCCGCCCCCTCATGGTCGCGCTGGACCTGCTGGGCCGGCGCACGGCGCTGCGCGTGCTCTGGGAACTTCGGGAGGGCTCGCTGACCTTCAGGGCCCTGCAAGACGCTTGCGAGACGAACACCCGGTTGCTCAACACGCGGCTCACTGAACTGAGGGAAGTCGGCCTGGTCGAACATGCCGAGGGTGGCTATCGACTGACGGACGAAGGACGGCGGCTTTCGAAGGCGTTGAAGCCGTTGTCAACCTGGGCGGACCAGTGGGGGCATGGAAAGCGATGAGAAGGTGACTCGCGCCATGGCGTACCACCGCTGAGCATCAGCGGCGAATGGCTCCGCCTATGATCAGAAACGTTTTTTTGGAGGAGACCGTGACCGGCATGTTCGCGCTGCCCAGCTTGTCTCGCAGGTCGTGCGGGACACATCGCCTCAGTCCCATGGAAGACCTATGAGAAAAATCTTGCCTCTCTGCCCCCTCGTGTTGCTGTTCGCCCTCTCGGGTCAGGCCATTGCAGGTGCCAATACGGCGCGACTGAACTGCACGGGGACTCGCGCGGGGCATGCACTCACCTTGGTGGGTGATGTGCCCGCCTCCATCGTGGAGATCGATCTGAAACTCTCCTACCGCGGGCAAACCATGCGCCTGGTCTCACCACAGGCAGAAACCTCCGAGTCCACTGACTTTCGTCGTGGCATCTTCAGGTTGGAGGCTGTGCTGTCCGGTTCGAACAGGCTCCAGCTTCAAGCCAAGCCCAAGAGCATCAAATACAAGGGCAGCATGGGTGCCGGCAGACTCAACGCCAGCTTTGGCGCCATCCTCAAGAATGCGCCTAAGCCCTTTCAATCCGCGCTGAAAGGGGCCGAGCTCACTTGCATCTATGCATACGAAGTTTGAGCGAGGGCCCACAAATCGTTCAACCGGGCAGACAGCCGCCGCGCGTTCAACCGCGAGCGCCTCGGCGAACTGCGATGCCTGCGATGGGATGGCCTCCATCTACGGCCACGACCCGAGGCTGAACCCTTGTTTCTTGCTCGCCCGATGAAGCGGCTGCGTCTCTTTGCCGCCCTGCTGTGGCTCGGCATCGCCCTCGGTCCGGCCCGCGCAGCGCCACCGACCTACCAAGAGCTGTACGCCAATCCGGAGCGCACCATGCCGATGCAGCCGACCTGGCAACTGCAGCCAGTGGATGCACAGGCGCCACCGTGGGAAGACATCTTCACCTTCACCATCGGCATCGCCCCCAACCTGATCGAACGGGCGCGTTGGTTGAGCCTGAATCCGGGCAAGCACAGCGAGCGCGCCCCCGCGTTGTTCGACGGCCTCGACGGGCGCGTGCTTTTCCTTTCACCGACGGCGCGCAGCTTCTGCGGCGGCCGCTGGCAGGTCGTGCGGCAGGAATACATCTCCCTCAATCCCGCACTGCAGCCGCTGCACCGGGTGTGGCTGGTGGAGCGAAAGCCCGGCGGCGGACTGCGCGCCACCACGGCCAACGGGCGCATCGATGCGCAAGGCCAGTGGGCCGTTCCGCCCGTGAGTTGCGATGGTCAGGACACGATCTCCGCAGACTCCCCCGCGGCCCTCTCCTACCTGATGCCCGACGGATCCAGGCCCGTGCCTTCCGAGCTGCAGGTGGACACGGTGTTCGCACAGCCCGGCTTGCGCGATGCACGGGGACAGTGGAGCCCCCCCGCCCCGCCGCGGGACATCACCACTGCACAGTGGATGGACTACAAGCGGCAGATGGTGACGCCTGGCTCCACCGGCTCGGGCCTGATCGACGCGCGCGGACGCATGGTGATTCCGTTCATCTTCGGCGAGCGGCCCGACGCAACCGCCCAGCGGCGCATCCGGCTGTGCACCGCCGCCGGGCTGGACCTCCAGCGCAACGCCAGCACGCCGCAGGTGTGCCGCTGGCAACGACTGCACGGCGGCAGCGATGCCGGCGCCGCGCTGCGGCCGGTCAAGGACGCGGACACCGGCCGATGGGGCTACCAGAACGCGCAAGGCCGATGGGCGATCGCGCCGCAGTTCGAATCCGCGCGCCGGTTCCGTCATGGCTACGCCGTCGTCTCAGGCGCGTTCCCAGAGGACTGGCGGCCGCCCGGGTGGCAGGACGACCGGCCGATCATCCGGCAATTCCACCGCATGGGCCGCCATTGGGTGGTCGAAGCCCTGGTACGCAACACGTCCACGGGCGGCGCATGGGAAATACGCTATGGCCTGATGAACGATGCGGGGCAATGGCTTGCCGCCGTGCCGCAGCCCGCGCTGCACGTCACCGTGCTGGTTCCGCCCGGTGGCCGCAGCGGCCACTATGCCGAGATGCTGGCCAGCCACTTGCCCCACCTGCTGGGACGCGGCGTGCAGGTCGATCACGTGCCGAAAGCCACCGAGGCCGACTATCGCCGGCTGATGACGGACGGCGGCAACGAGAAGGTCTTGCTCGCGGCACTGCGGCTGCCGCGCGGAGGCATCCAGGGCGTGCACCAGCCCGCGCCGATCGATGCGCTGATGCATTCCCTTCGCCCCGTCACGCTGCTGACGTCGGAGCCTCTGGTGCTGGCCATCGACAGCACGAAGGCCGACACGCTGGGCATCCGCAGCACGGACGACCTGCTGGCCTACGCACGCGCCCACCCGGGCAGCCTGCGCATCGGCACGGGCGACGACGGCTGGACGGGCCACCTCGCCTTCGGCCAGTTCCGCGCACGCAGCGGCGTCGACGTGCAGCGCGTGGTCTTCAAGGGCATGTACCCCGACTCGGACGTCATCACGAAGGAGCATGCGGTGGACCTGCTGTTCGCGCCCGTGAACGGCGTGGCGGTCGCCGTGCGGCGCGGCCAGTTGCGCGTGCTGGGCACCACCGCCAACCCGGCGCACCCGCAAAGCTTCGAGGGGGTGCCGTGGCCGACGCTGGCGTCGAGCGCGCCCTTGACCGGCTACACAGCGTACGATCACTTCAGCCTCTGGGCGCCCGCGAATTCGGAGGCCGCGTCCAATCGCATAGTGCAGGAAGCCGTGGGCCAGGTGCTTGCCAAGCCCGAGGTGCAGAAGCATTTGCAAGACCTTCGAGTCGTCGGCGGAGGCGGTTCGCCAGAGAGCCTGCTGGCGCTGGAAGACGAAGAGCGCGAACGCTGGATGCGTGCGCTTTCATCACCGGTGCGTTGAGGGCGCTGCTGCGTTGCCTTGCCGAGAACGTCACGCACGCCGGCGATGTCGGCGCGGGCCACGCGAAGCGTTTGCCGGACTTCGTCCATCGCAGGTTGAACCATCCCATCTCGCACCATCACTCGAACCGTATCTCGGCCACGGTAGGCGCATTCAGCTCCCTGGTCCTGGCATTCGCAATGGCACCGCCTTTTTCGTTTCTGAACCAGTAACGGCAGCAGTTCGAGCAGCGCGCGCTGCGAGGCCGGGTATCCACTCCAGTCGTCCATCCCGAGGCGTTGCGCCGGGAGCCCGAATCGAACGGGGCCCAGCGACTGCGCGGGTCCGTGCTGTCGCTGGTGGTGGACGAAGATTTTCTGTAACCCGGCTTACGCAAACTGCCACATGAAACCCGCTGCAAGAGCGGCACTTTCGTGCAAGAAGCAGATCACCGCAAGCCTGGCCCAGGACTACCATTCCATCGTTCACGTGCGGTTCGGCACGAGACTGCCGCGGACTGTTTGCTCACTCGTGCCGCAAGGAGAGTCGCGATGGCAAGTCCGATGAACGTCAACAAGCTTCAGACGAAATCCCATAACGAACCGGATGAGGTTCGACAGCCCGAAAAGACCCGGGTCGAAGTGGTCCGCCTCGAGGGCTACACGCTCGGACGCTTCAAGTTCGAGCCCGGGTGGCGCTGGTCGAAGTGCATCAAGCCAGTCGTGGGCACGGACAGTTGCCAGGTGGCTCACGTCGGGTACGCGGTGTCCGGCCGGATCACCGTGCAAATGAATGACGGCTCGCAGACCGTCATCGAGGAAGGCATGTCGTACACCATTCCGCCGGGTCACGACGCATGGGTCGAAGGCAACGCTCCGTTCGTCGGGCTGGAGATGATGAGCGCGGAGGAATACGCAAAGTCCAAAAGCTGACCCGAGGTGAAAGGCCTCGGGAAGGGACTTCTTCGGGATGGTCGAACGGGGCGTGACACTCGCGACCGTCCGGCTCACGCGCCCGGGTCTACGGAGTGCATGGGCGGCGAGCCGGGCGCCGAGGGCGTTTCAGCCCTTTCGCATGGTGATCGCATGAAAAGGGCAAGTCACTGCGCAATCGCTGCAGCCCGTGCACCGATCCGCGTCTTGAAGCGTCGACGACTTCTTCCATTGCTCGACTTCGAGACTGAGAAGGTGAAGGTCGCACGCGGCGACGCACCAGCCGCAGCCCGTGCAACGCGCGGCGTCAACAACGGGCAGCCAACCGGGTCGGTGCGGGCGGCGAGGCTGATGTACGTCCATCCATGATTCCAACGAGCCGTATCGGCCGGAAGGTAGCATGCCGGCGGCTCCAGTCGGCCAAAACCAGCCATTTAGCCGGTCACTTGAATGAACCCCGTAGCCCTTGGTCGAGGGCAGGACTTGTCGGTTTGCGCGTTTCGCTGCCCACCAGCCTGCTCCAAGTGCTCTACAAACCCGTCGAAGGCATTCAATAAGGGCTGGAACCGCGCCGCACCGCCTTCCAGTTGGCCCAAGGCGTAGCAGGTCGCCTCCAGCGTGGACAGTTGGTCGGGCCCATGGGCTTTGCGGATACGGTAGTGCGAAGGCGGCAGGTTGTGCAGGGCCAAGCGGGGCAACTGTTGCAGTGGCGGGCTTTGGTAGAGCATCTTTCGGCTTTTGCGCCAGGTGCCGTCCAGCACGACCAGGCGCAGGCGCGACGGGGCTTGCGGCCACTCGGGCGGTAGCGGGGATGGGACCCGCAGGTCCGGCGCGGTATCTTGCAGACTGTCCGGGTACAGCAGCAGCGTGTGCTTGCCATCCACCGGCCAGACGGGCACGGCAAATGCCTCACCCACCACCAAGCGGCAGTGCGCCAAGCTGAGGTGCAGCAGGCGAGCACTGCCTTTGGTTTGGTGTACCTCGAGCGGGTGCTGCAGCACTAGTACCTCCACTGCGTGGGCGGTGGGCGCGACCCAGCGGCAGATGCAGGCGCTGAGCGGGCGCAGGCAAGCGGTGCACTGGGGGCGTGGGACTAAAGCGACGGACATGACTGGATTTTGTTCAGCGTGCCTGGCTAGACAATGCGTGGAAGGAGATGTCTCTTAGCCTTGGCGCGACGACCGGCAGCTTTGGACAGTGTCGAAAGACCGCAGTGGGCCCACAAGAGACATTCCTGGGCGCCTGAACCGGTCATTGTCGGGCGTCCCAGCGCGCAGCAGCCTCCAAGTCCTCTTGCCATTCATGTTCAATCAGTTGCGGCAGCAGGGGCTTGGGCTGGAATTGCGTCACCCGCTGATCCACCTCCTGACGCTGTTCAGGCTTGAGTTGGGCGCCCCATTGCTGGCGTAGCTGCTCCAGGCGCTCGCTTGTGTATTCGTCCTTGACGCCCGTCTTTCGCGCCAATTCGATCCAGGTCATGGCTTGCACCACGTCCTGCTTGCGCCCGTCACCAAGGTACATCAGGGCCAATTGATACATGGAAATTGCATCTCCTTGATTGGCCGCCCGCGAGAACCACTTGTAGGCCTCGTCAAAATCTTTCTTGACACCTCGGCCCTGCCAATAGTGGACGCCAATGACCTGCGCAGCGCTTGCATACCCCTTTTCTGCAGCCTTCACGAACCACGGGATAGCTTCCTTAAAGTCGGAGATACCGCACATGTCACCCTCATAAGAAGAGGCCAACATTGCATAGGCATGCCCCCATTCCTGCGCTGCGGCTTGCAAGGCAAATTGCCGACCCTTCGCGCAGTCGCGCGCTACACCCAGCGTCCCATTGAAGTAGTAAAGCGCGAGTCTGGCCTGTGCGCCGGGGTCATTCCCAGCTGCGGCCCGGCTGTACCAGGCCGCAGCCTTTGACCAATCCTTTTCCTGCCCCCAACTCAGACTGTAGTAGTGCCCGATGTAACGCTGAGCCAGCGCGCTACCCTCCTCGGCGGCCAGGTGTACTTGCGAGAAGCCTTGTTCGCACTGCTGCGCCTTGATCGCTTCCAGCCCCTCCCGTAGACCGGCGTGGGCGTTAGAGCTAGCCAGCGCAGAGAAAGCGATTGCACCTATGACAATTAGTTCTTTGCCCATGTTCATTCTGTCAAAGGTCAAAGTGGCGAACGCTTTGACGATGAAGTTGACGTCCGTACCTAGCCGACTGTAGCCGGACGAGCTGATGGCGAAAAAGGGGCGCACCAGAAATTCGCGAGCCCATAAGGCCGTCGATCGTCGGGCGACTATTGGCTTGCCTTCAATTCACTTGCTATGGCTTCAACGGCACTCAACATTGCGCGTTTCACGCGCTCGCTCACGAAAGCCCCTCTGCTAGTAGAGTCCGACCCCTGAGGGTCCAGTTGTAAGACTGTGCCCTTCACGCGTCTTGAATCGACCGCAAGGTCGTAGTTGACGATGACTGCCGGCAGATTGCTCGGATTCCGGTCGACAGCCAGCTTGGGCGAGTTGGCTCGGCAAGCGCTGCTCGCCATGGCGCCCACTATCGCTGTCCCTAGCGCCGTGCCGACAACCCCTGCACCCGATGTGGGCGGTGCCAGGCCATAAGCGGCCCCAGTTGAATCGGCACCGCCACGGCTGCTGGGGCGAAGAATCGATTGCCAATTGTTGAACACCTCGAACGTGTCGATCTGAACGGTCTTCCCGGCAAATTCGCGACCCAAGCGAGAGTCGAGGGCGCTCATCAAGTACGAAAGGCGTCCCGGCTCCGTTTGTTCGTCACCCAGGCGGTAGACGCCATACCAGCAATCCGTGATGTTCCCCGACATCACTTCTGCTCGCTTCTGGTCTTCGCTTCTTTTGTCGACGAGTTTGATTGACGGATTCTGAGGTCCACTTTCGACGTCAAGAGCGTACTTGCTTGAGGTCGCGCACCCACTCAGAAGCGCAGTACCGACTGCTAGAAAGAGCAGGAGAGTTGGTGGGGTCATTTCGCTATTGCTGTCCCATTCGCTCGAAACATGGACTTTGTTGTACGAATTGGCAGGTCTCGATGAACGTCGGCTCCTGGCCGACTGTAGCCGGTCATGCCGAGGCGTACGTTGAAACACGTCATCTCACGGGCACGACACCGCTCCGCGTCGTAGACATTTCAGTTCAACAGCCATCTTTCCTGAGGAAGGCATCTGCGGGCGTCTCCGAGTTTCAGTTGCCCCGATATCTCGAACTCGCACACAACCGGAGTTTTGTCAGGCGCTTGGATATAGACGGACCTCACGTCCCCATATTCCACTCGAACGCGAGCGAATAGCTGACCATTGGAAAACCAAACGCTCCTACATCCAGAGTACTGAGGCGGAACCGTGCTTGGATATATCAGGAGAGTTGTGCCATGAGTTTCTTGGACTTGAGCGTTGCTTGGTGGTGCACTCAACTCGCAGCTTTGTCGCCCGCCGTTAGGACTGAAGCACGCAACTAACAACAGCGCACCGCAAGCCGCCATGAATGCTCTAAGGAACATGTCTCTCCTTATCTGTTCTTGCGCCGTACTCGTCCACGACACTAGATCCCGCTAAGTCTGCTATCGGGCGAATTGAGCGCCACCAGCGAGCGTCCGGTCTTGGCCGACTGAAGCTGGTTGCAGCCGCTTGCCAGATGCGGGCGTCACCTGCTGCTACTCGGCATCCGCCTCATCGTCACGCTGCCACTGCTCGGTCTGCTCAATGCCAGCTTCACTTTCAACAAGAAAGTGATAGGAATGGTCGAATCTGAAGGCGTTCGATTGCTTCGCTGCTCTCCACGCAACGGGCGAGTCGGCGTACTCAAAAGAAACATCCTCGGGCCGCGCGAGTTGAGCGGTAGCACGGCGAAATATTTTGCCGGTCACCTGAACATTGAATTCAAGCACCGCTCCCAACGTCCTCGGTTCGTAGTAGTCGCCACAAGCAGCAACCGCATCGGCAAAGTCCGCAAACGGGCGCCTCGCAACAATTTCGCGTTTGTCTTGGAAGACAGAAAGAAAGTACATCTTTGACGCGCAAGATCAGAATCAAGCTCACTGTAGTTGGGGGGCCGCGGCGTTAGTGGAGGGCGTTGGCGAAGGTCCGCTGTTGGCCGTCATCGGCTATTTGCTGGACTCCAGCAGCTTCAATGTCTCAGCGGGAAGTACACCATCGGGAAGAAGCTTGCTTTTGAGCGCCGACGGCCTAAAGCCGGTATTGTCGTAGCTTCCCACCATGAGCCATGTTTGCCTCAGCTTCACGCGTAGGTCGCCAATGCCGTTGCAACTGGTACCACTTGGTTCCCCGACGCCGATAGTCGCGACAATCGTCGGTTGATTCCCTCCGCGCCACGAACGCAGCACCTCAAAATCGACTTCTTGCTCAGAGACCATCTGCGGGCGAGGTGGTAGGTCCTCAACCGCAACAACTTTTGCAAGCATGACCACTTGCAATGAGTCCCGTTGCGTCAAGAATGCTTCCAGGTCATACGCGGATGGCGCGAGGCTGCATGCCGCCGAACAAGCTGGTATGGCGCCGAGCAATGCTCCTCCAGCGGAGCTGAGCCATTTTCGAAACCCCATAGTCCTCCCATCGGCAGCCTACGTCACCTCTCTTCTGAGGCTTGGCGGTCCAGTTCGCCCAGTGAAGTCTTGGCCAGGACCACCGCGATATCCGGTCAGAATGGGAGTCTATGCCTATGCAGCCCCTGTTCGACGCAATCGCTTCAATGTCCGCACCGGTGGATGCGCAGCGCATCTTCCACGGGCGCGGTGGGCTTCATCCAACGTGCGCTCACTTGTCGCTCGACTTTTTCCCACCGGTTTGGGTGTTGACCAGCTTCAAGCCTGTGACCGACGGCGAACTGGCTGCAATTGGCGCCGCACTGGAGCGTCGCTGGTCACAGTTGGCACCGGGTGAAACGCTGCAGTGGGTGTTTCAGTGCCGGCATGAAGGCCAGAGCAGCACACAACTCATGGGCGGTTCGGTGCCCGACCCGCATTGGGTCACCGAGGACGGCGCTCGCTATCGCGTTAACGTGGGCCGGGGCCAGAACCACGGGCTGTTTCTCGACATGGCCGAAGGACGGCGCTGGGTTCGTGCGTTTGTGAAGGCGCGCCCAGACGCCCGGTCGCGCGTCAAGGTGCTCAACCTGTTTGCTTACACCTGCGCGTTTTCGGTGGTCGCATTGCAGGCAGGGGCCCGGCACGTCACCAACCTGGACATGAGCAAGGGCGCTCTGGCCGTGGGACAACAGAACCACCGCGCCAACGGCGTGCTCGCCGGCGCGAGCTTCCTCCCTCATGACCTTTTCAGTTCGTGGGGAAAAATCGCGCGCGGAGGCCCTTACGGGCTGGTCATCGTTGACCCACCAAGCTATCAAAAGGGAAGTTTCGTTGCCACCAAGGACTACGCCCGGCTGATCAAGCGCTTGCCTGACCTGCTGGAGCCCGACGGCCTTGTCCTGCTATGCCTCAATGCCCCAGAACTGGGACCAAAATTCCTGCAGGAGCAAATGAGCGCGCTGGCGCCGGAGCTGGATTTCGTGGAAAGACTGGCGAACCCAAGCACCTTTCCCGACGTGTCCGACGAGCGGTCGTTGAAGGTGTTGGTGTACCGGGCACCGCCGGGTGTTCAACCCGAGGTCTGAAGGGTGCGCTACGCACTAGCGCCACGGGCGGACGGCCCCATGGAGCGCCTTCGTGTGAATTGAAGCAAGCTGTCGAATGACTGGTCCTGGCCGATAGTACCCATTCGCGCTGGGCCGAGGGGATGTCAGCAACCACTGCAAAGCGGGCGCCTGCCTTGTCTGCCGACGATCAGCAGTGGAGCGCATAACTGCCACCAAGACCTACCCGCGAGCAACCTCGACCGGGCCAAATTGGGTCCATCGCGAAGACTTCAGCCCGGGCGGCATGGCGGCGCAGATCGTGCCCGGAAGGACCCGGCCCGTCAGGCGGGCCGCGAGATCCGCAGCCCGCAGCCTCACCGCTAACTTCCAGTCTCAAGCGCCCCACGCCGCGCCTTCTCACTCGCCTGAAACAACTCCCCCGCCTTGCGCGCCAGTTCCGCCGCAAGCCACAGCAGGTTGTCCAGTTGCCGGGGCCCTTCGCCGCTGCACCAGTCGATGTCTTCCCCGTGGCAGACCCACAGCAGGGCTTCGAGTTGGGCGAGTGTGTTTTCGAGAAGGTTCGCCGGGTCTTCGTGGGCGTTTCCGGCGGGGGATACCGGCGTGCGGGGCCGGGCTATAGTCTTGGTAGCCATTTTTGTGCGGTTCCTTCCAAGGTGGTTGCACGAACTTGGTTAGACGGCTGGGGTGCTAGTTACACCCCGGCCGTCGCCTTTTGATACCTCGCATTTGCATCGCTGCTTTCGCACCGACAACCTGCCGCGAGGCAAGCAGCCTTTCAACATTTCAATGGCTGTGTGTGGTGTCTTCCGGGTCCCCTTGGTGGGGTTTTGAGTGGCAGGGGCAGCTACTTTAGAGAAGCGCCCGGCGCAGTGCCGATTTCGTGCGGCACGAAGTCTCGAAGCGCGCCAACAAATGCAGCTTCCGCAATGCGCCGCGCGCCGGCCTCGTGAGCGGCGCCGCGCCAGTCCGCAGCAGCGCTGAACACGCTCACGTCGATGGCGTGCTCCCCGCAGCGAAATCAAGGAGGAGGCCGCAGGCCGGGGGACATTCGCGGAGGGGAGTACGCCGTCGGCGTGGGCGTCGCCCTGGACAGCAGCAATTGCAGCGCAAAGGCACGCCGAGAAAAACTAAGGCATTCCTCGCGCCAACAAATGATCCACCAACCGACGCTGCGGAAAGCTCAACGCCTCCTGCCGCGTACACAGGTACATCCGTCGTGACGCCCACGCATCGGTGAGGTTGATGAAGCGCAGCTTCATCTCCTTGCGGTAGGTCACCGCCGCCCCCTCGGGCAGGATGCCCACGCCCATCCCTGCTTCGATCATCCTGCACACGGCCTCGAAGCTCTTCACGCGCACGCGCAGGCGCAGCACCTTGCGTGCGCTCATCGCGGCGTCTTCCATGGTGCGGGAGATGGCCGAGTCGTCTTCGAGCCCCACGAAATCGAAGTCGAGCAGTTCTTCGAACGACACCTCGCGCCCGCGCCACGGATGCTTCTGGCGCACGATGGCCACGAGCCGGTCGGTGCGGTACGGAATGAAGTGCAGCGCCGGGTCGACCGCCTCGCTGGTGATCACGCCCACGTCGGCCTGGCGGTCGCGAATCGCCTGCACGATGTAGACGCTGCGGTGTTCTTCCACGCTCACGCGGATCTCGGGGTAGCGCAGCCGAAAGCTGGCCACGTCGTCGGGCAGGAACTGGCCCATGGCCGACGCGTTGGCGTGCAGCCGCACGCGGCCGGTGGCGCCCTGCGCGTAGTCCGACAGGTCGGCGCGCATGCGGTCCACATCGCGCAGGATCTGGCGCGCGTGCATGGCCAGCGACTCGCCCGCACCCGTGGGCGTGACGCCCTTCGAGGTGCGGTTGAGCAACCCCACGCCGAGCTGGCTCTCGAGGATGGCCAGGCGCCGGCTCGCGGCCGACAGCACCATGTGGCTCTCGGCGGCCGCCTTGGACAGGCTGCCGTGCTCAATGGCGCGCAGGAACAGCGCCAGCGAATCCAGGTCGGGTCTCATCGGGTCCTCGGTCGATCGGGCGGACATTGTCGGGCCTGTGCGGTTGCGGCCGCGTGGCCGAAGGCCTTTCGGCGAATCGACGGCGGCGGCGATGGTTCTTCCGGAATGCGGGTTTCCCCGTCGAAACGAAGAAGCACTTTCGGTCCGAGGTGCGAAAGAATCGTCGCTGTCTCGGCGGCAACCCCGGCGAGGCGTTTCGCGGGCCGGCCCTCTACCGGGGCCACGCCGCATTCCACGAGTCCTACCCGGAGTCCTTTCTCTCATGGCAACCCACGAACTCGCCAGCGTTGCGCTGGACGACAAATACACGGCCACCGAAGGCCGGATCTACCTGAGCGGCATCCAGGCGCTGGTGCGCCTCATGCTCGTTCAGAAATGGCGCGACCAGCAGGCCGGCCTGAACACCGCGGGCTTTGTCTCGGGCTACCGCGGCTCGCCGCTCGGCGGCCTGGACGAAGCGCTGTGGAAAGCCCAGCCGCAGCTCGAAGCCAATGCCGTCAAGTTTTTGCCCGGCGTGAACGAGGAACTGGCCGCCACCGCCGTGTGGGGCACGCAGCAGGTGCACCTGACCGGCGAGAGCGCGGTCGATGGCGTGTTTGCCATGTGGTACGGCAAGGCGCCCGGCGTGGACCGCTGCGGCGACGTGTTCAAGCACATGAGCCACGCGGGCACCTCGCCCAAGGGCGGCATCCTGCTGGTGGCGGGCGACGACCACGGCGCGTCGTCGTCCACGCTGCCCAACCAGAGCGACCACCTGTTCGCCGCCTCGATGATTCCCATGCTCTACCCGCAGAGCGTGGAGGAATACATCGAGCTGGGCCTGCACGGCTTTGCGATGTCGCGCTTTGCCGGCCTGCCGGTCGGCTTCAAGGCGCTGGCCGACACGGTGGAGTCGTCGGGCTCCATTGCCGCGGGCGCACTCGACGTGCACACGCGCCTGCCGAAGGACTTCGCGTTCCCGCCCGGCGGCGTGCATGCGCGGCTGTCGACCGACACGCTCGGCGTGCAGGCACGCAAGCAGGAAGCGCTGATGCAGGACTACAAGATCTACGCCGCCATCGCCTACGCGCGCGAGAACCGCCTGAACCGCGTGACCATCGATTCGCCCCAGGCACGGCTGGGCATCGTGGCCTCGGGCAAGTCGTACCGCGACGTGCTCGAAGCGCTGGAAGAACTGGGCATCGACGCCGACGAGGCCGCGCGCATCGGCATCCGCCTGTTCAAGGTGTCGATGCCCTGGCCGCTGGAGCCCGACTCGATCCGCGAGTTTGCCGACGGGCTCGAAGAAATCCTGGTGGTCGAAGAGAAGCGCCAGATCGTCGAGTACCAGCTCAAGGAGCACCTGTACAACTGGCGCGAGAACGTGCGCCCGCGCGTCATCGGCAAGTTCGACGAACAGGGCGAATGGGGCGCGCACCCGCGCGGCCAGTGGCTGCTGCCGGCCACGGCCGACTTCTCGGTGGCGCAGATCGCGCGCGTCATCGCCGGGCGCGTGGCGCGCTTTCACACCAGCGACCGCATCCGCATGCGGCTGGCGATCCTCGACGCGAAAGACGTGGTGCTCGGCAAGGCCGTGGCCACGCCCTCGCGACCGGCCTGGTACTGCGCGGGCTGCCCGCACAACACCTCGACCAAGGTGCCCGAAGGCAGCCTGGCGCTCGCGGGCATCGGCTGCCACGTGATGGCCACCGCCATCTACCCCGAGCACAACCGCACCACCACGCACATGGGCGGCGAAGGCGCGCCGTGGCTGGGGCAGGCGTGGTTCTCCAAGCGCAAGCACGTGTTCGCGAACCTGGGCGACGGCACCTACTACCACTCGGGCTCGCTGGCGATTCGCGCGGCCGTGGCGGCGGGCGTGAACATCACCTACAAGATCCTCTACAACGACGCGGTCGCGATGACGGGCGGCCAGCCGGTCGACGGGCCGATCACCGTGCCGCGCATCGCGCACCAGGTGGCGGCCGAAGGCGTGAAGCGCATCGCGCTGGTGGCCGAGGACCCGACCCGCTGGGCCGACCGCAGCCTGCTGCCGCCCGACCGCGGCGGCTTCTTTGCGCTGAGCGTTCACCACCGCGACGACATGGACGCGGTGCAGCGCGAGCTGCGCGGCTTCGAGGGCGTGTCGGTGCTGATCTACGACCAGGTGTGCGCGGCCGAGAAGCGCCGCCGCCGCAAGAAGGGCGAATTTCCGCCCGCCGCGCGGCGCGTGTTCATCAACGACGCGGTGTGCGAAGGCTGCGGCGACTGCGGCGAGCAATCGAACTGCACCGCCCTGCTGCCCAAGCCAACCGACCTGGGCCTGAAGCGCAGCGTGGACCAGAGCGCGTGCAACGCCGACGAGTCGTGCATCAAGGGCTTCTGCCCGAGCTTCGTGACGGTCGAAGGCGTGAAGCCGCGCAAGCATGCACCCGTGGCCGTGAAGGCCGCCGAGGAACCCGCCCTGCCCGCGCCGGTGCCGCTCGCGCTCGAAGGCATGCACAACATCCTCATCACCGGCATCGGCGGCACGGGCGTGATCACCATCGGCGCGCTGATCGGCATGGCGGCGCACCTCGAAGGCAAGGGCGTGAGCGTGCTCGACATGACGGGCATGTCGCAGAAGAACGGCTCGGTCACGTCGCACGTCCGCATTGCGCGCGACGCGGCGCAGCTGAAGGCGCAGCGCATTCCCACCGGCGAGGCCGACCTGATCCTGGGCTGCGACATGCTCACGGCCGGCGCGCCCGACGCCATCGCGCGCATGCGGCCGGGCCGCACCTATGCGCTGGTCAACACCTTCGAGCAGCCGACCGGGCACTTCGCGCAGCAGCCCGACTGGCAG
The DNA here is from genome assembly GCF_059415405.1 of Variovorax sp. GW821-FHT10C12. Taxonomy (NCBI): domain Bacteria; kingdom Pseudomonadati; phylum Pseudomonadota; class Betaproteobacteria; order Burkholderiales; family Comamonadaceae; genus Variovorax; species Variovorax sp. GW821-FHT10C12. The sequence goes on along the minus strand of NZ_JBWKNE010000002.1, from coordinate 433,973 downwards.
TTCCCGGCCGCGCAGGTGCGCGCGCTCATCGAGGAATCGGTCGAAGGCCGCGCCGACTTCATCGACGCGACGCAGCTGGCCACGCGCCTCATGGGCGACGCCATCGCGGCCAACCTGTTCCTGCTGGGCTTCGCGTTCCAGAAGGGGTTCGTGCCGCTGTCGGCGCAGGCGCTCGACAAGGCCATCGAGATCAACGGCGTGGCCGTGAAGGCCAACCAGGCCGCGTTCCGCTGGGGCCGCAAGGCAGCGCTCGACCTCGCGGCCGTCACGCGCCAGGCCGCGCCGGCGCAGGTGGTGTCGCTCCAGAAGCCGCAGAGCTTCGAGGTGTTGGTGGCCGACCGCACCGCGTTCCTCACGTCGTACCAGAACGCGGCCTACGCACGCAGCTATGCAGACTTGGTCGAACGCGTGCGCGACGCCGAACAACGCACGCGCGGCAGCACGGTGCTGGCCAAGGCCGTGGCCTCGGGCCTCTTCAAGCTCATGGCCTACAAGGACGAGTACGAGGTGGCGCGCCTGTATGCCGACCCGCGCTTCATGGAGAAGCTCGGCGAGCAGTTCGAAGGCAAGCCGGTGCTGCGCTTTCACCTGGCGCCGCCGGTGCTGGGCCGTCGCGATGCCGAAGGCCGCGCGGTCAAGACCAGCTTCGGCCCATGGATGCTCGGCGCCTTCCGCGTGCTTGCCAAGCTGCGCGGCCTGCGCGGCACGGCGCTCGATCCGTTCGGCCGCACCGCCGAGCGCCGCATGGAGCGCCAGCTGGTGGCCGACTACCGCGCGATGGTCGAAGACCTGCTCGCGCGCTTCGAACGCATCGACTTCGACACCGCGCTGGCGCTGGCGCGCCTGCCGGAGCAGATCCGCGGCTTCGGGCATGTGAAGGAAGAAAGCATCGTGTCGGCGCGCGTGCGGTGGGAGATGCTGCGCGGGCAGCTCGACAGCGCGGCGCCTGCGCGGGCGGTTCGGCCGGAGCCTGTGGCCGCCTAGTCGATGGAGCGGCCAGCGCGGCCCGCTACAGCAGGCCTCTGGCAGAGGCCTTCAGCGTGGCGGCCGCGCGGGTCGAGCAACCGAGCTTGCGGAACACGCGTTCGACGTGCGTGCGCACCGTGCTCGCACTGATGCCCAGCGCACGCGCGACCTGCTTCGTGTTGTCACCCTGGCTGATGCAACGCAGGACGTCCAGCTCGCGCTGGGACAGCGACGCGTCGTCCTGCGCGGGCACCACGGGCTTCGCAGGCGTGCCCGATAGCGCACAAGCGAGCAGCGCACTGATGACCTCCGCGTCGAAGCGACCGGCCTCGACGTCCGCCTGCATGCGATCGCGCGCCTGGGCATCGGTCAGTTCGGGTCGCCACGGGCGGCGGGTGCGGTGCGACACCCATTGCTCGGCCGCCGCGACGACCTGCCCTTCGAGCGGCATCGACGCGCCGGAGCGGCCACGAAAGTAGCCGGAGCCATCGCGCCGCTCGAAGGCGAACGAGGCGATCTCCGCTTCTGCCGCGAGACCGTCGATCTGCCCCGCCGCGCGGGACGTCCAGTACGGCACGAGCCGCAGGCGCTCCATCGACGCGGCCGGCAGCGGCTCGGGCGCATTCCAGATGGCGTTGGGCACCGCGGCCCGCCCGATGCCGTGGATCAGGCCGGCCCGGTGGATGCGATGGCACATCGCTTCGCTCATGCCCAGCTGGGCGCCACAGTCGCGCGCCAGGCGGGCCACGCGCCGCGAGTAGCCCGTCATCCAGGGCAGCTTGAGGTCGCTCACGTCGCCGACGAGTTCCAGCCCGACGCGCCGGCGCATCGACACCGGCGGGTCGGCGGCATCGGTCCACGGCGCGGGCGACGCATCGAGCCGCGTCATCCACGCCGCAGCGTGCGGCGCGCAGGCGTCGACCAGGAAGCCGGGGTAGAGGCTGTCGGCGCGCCCCCTCGCGAGCGTGAGGGCTTCGTCGAGCCCGTAGAGGCGGCTGAAGATTTCGAGATCGCTCGCCAGGGCCACGACGTAGGTCGCCAGCGGCACGCCCTCGCCCTGCAGCAGGCCGGGGACGCCGCTGCCGTCGTAGGCCTCGAAGACGGCGCGCAGTGCGGCTTCGGCCTCGGGCCCCAGGCCGAGCATGTTCGCGATGTCGCCGGCAATCTCGCAATGGATCTGGGCCATCGCCACGACGGCCCCGGGGATGGACGCCTGGCGGGGCTGGCGCAGGCGCGGTTGCGCGGAGGCCAGAAGCGCTCGCCGACCCAGCACGTCGTCTTCCAGGAAGTCCGCGAACTCCTGCGCGTTCGCCGTGCAGCCCGACCAGCGCAGCAGCGCCACGTGTTGCGCGACCTCGACCTGCGCCGCGTGGCAGCCGGCCTGCGTCGCGATCATGCCGGCCAGCCAGGCGGTGCGCAGGGAATGGTCGATAGGCTGGCCCATGCTCAGGTCGCCGATGAAGGCGAGCGCGCGGGCCGCGTCGAAAGCGGTGAGGGTGGTGTCGTCGGGCATGGGATCGCGGGGGCGAGCGCACAGCATCGCACAGCCGCCGGTGGGGCGCGTGTCGGTCATTCGACCGATACCGCGGTCCGGGGGAACGCAGAAGAATCGTTGCACCCGCCTCGTGCGAGGCGCGCCCCCTCCTCCTACCTCCCCCCTTCCATGTCCGACATCATCCAATCCCCTTTGCAGCCGGCCGCCTGGCTGCGCAAGCTCTACCTCACCCGTGCGGCCTTTTCCTTCGTGTGGGTCGCGCTGGCCTTCACCGTCGCCAGGCAGTCGCCGGTGCTGACGGCGATCCTGCTGGTCGTCTATCCGGCGTGGGACGCGCTGGCGAACCTGGTGGACGCCCGGATGACGGGCGGCCCCCGGGCCAACCCCAGCCAGATGCTGAACACCTGGATCAGCGCACTGGTCACCGTGGCCGTGGTGGCCTCCCTGGTGCTCGGGCTCCAGATCGGCCTGGCCATCTTCGGCGCCTGGGCCATCGTGTCGGGTCTTCTGCAGCTGGCGACGGCCGTTCGCCGCCGAAAGCGCCATCGGGGGCAGTGGGTGATGATGCTGAGCGGCGCGCAGTCTGCGCTGGCCGGCGGCCTCTTCGTCGCACGGCAAGGCACCGACGCCCCGGTCCTGCAGACGCTCGCAGGCTATGCGACGGTGGGCGCCGTGTACTTCCTGATCTCCGGGCTCGTGATCCTGCTTCGCAAGCCGCAGGAGCGGCCCGTGAACCCGCTCACCGCCACGCCTACAGCATCTTCCACTTCTTGCGGTCGATGACGCGACGGCGCGTGTCCATGTTCAGCTGCGACAGCTCGATGCTCACCTGGTCCTTCGTGATGTCGACGAGCCCCCAGTTGCACTGCAGCGCGCCGACGGTGACGGCCGTACGCAGCGCGGCGCCGGAAGACGTGGCTTCGAACAGGCTCCAGGGGCCCGCCGGCCACGGCACGGCGAAGCGGTTCTCATGCACGTCGCCGCTGAGGATGAGGATGCGGCGCTTCTCCGCGAGCTTGAGGATCGCTGCGTGCTCGGCCGCGCAATCCATCCAGGTCTCGCCGTGGCGGGCTTCGAAGGTGAGGCCGCTGGCGATCAGGTGCACGGTCTTCTCGTCCGAGTCTTCGATGGCCTTCTTCAGTTTGTTCATCTGCTTCTTGCCGAGCACGGCGTCCTCGCCGCCCTTGGTCTTGTAGCTGCGGCCGTCGGTGAGGTGCAGCATCACCGGACCATCCGCATCGCCGACATTGCTCAGCATGAGGGGCCGGTAGCCGGGTTCGGGAACGCCCGAGGCCCAGGGATCGCCGGCCTTGGGAAAGGTCTTCGGATCGTGCGAATCCAGCGCCTTGCGGTATTCCTGGAACGCCGCGCGGGTCGGGTCCAGCAGGTGCCGGTAAGACGGCTGTCCCTCGATCTGCGCACCGCAGGCGCCGTTCCACAGAAAGTCGTGGTCGTCCCAGATCGGATGGATCTGCAGGTCGGTCTTGCGCACGAGCTTGGCGAACTCCTTCTGGTTCAGCTGGTCGCGCAGCCGGCCGAAGGCGTGGATCGCGAAGTCGTTCGCGCCCATGGCCTTGACCGCGCCCATGCTGGAGCCGTCCGCGTCGTAGTAGGCCGAGTCGCCCAGCAGCACCAGGTGCGTGGCGCCGGACGCGCCCACCTGGTTCCAGACAGGTTGCTCCTTGAAGGTCTGGGCACTGAAGCAGGAAGTAAAGGCGATCTTCATCGGGAGGCTCCTCGTTGTGGGTGCGCGGATGCTAGGAGCCGCCCCGAAACGTCGCCTCCCCCATCCATGGGAGGCGCATGCCGCGGGCCGCAAGGGCTCGGCGGCACCGACGGTCGGAAAGAACGCGGCCTCGACCGGCTGCGCCCGCGCCCGAAATTCGCTAGGCTGTGGTGGCGCGCGATGCCATCGAGCGCGGAGACAACGCGATGAGCCAAGGCACATCTCTTCGTCTGCATGTACCGGAGCCCACCGGGCGGCCGGGGCACGAGACCGATTTCTCCTACCTGCACCTGTCGCGTGCCGGCGAGGTGCGAAAACCCCCGGTCGACGCATCGCCGGCCGACACCAGCGACCTGGCCTACACGCTGGTGCGCGTGCTCGACGACGACGGCCGCGCCGTCGGCCCGTGGGCGCCGCCGGCCGACCCCGAGCTGCTGCGCCGCGGCCTGCGCGCGATGATGAAGACACGCGCCTTCGACGCCCGCATGCTGATCGCGCAGCGGCAGAAGAAGATCTCCTTCTACATGCAGTGCCTGGGCGAAGAGGCCATCGCCACCGGCCACGCGCTGGTGCTGCAGCAGGGCGACATGTGCTTTCCCACCTACCGCCAGCAGGGGCTGCTGCTGGCGCGCGACGATGTGACGCTGCTGGAGCTGACCTGCGAGTTGATGTCCAACGAACGCGACCCGCTCAAGGGGCGGCAGCTGCCGGTGTGCTATTCGATGAAGCGGGCCGGCTTCTTCTCGATCTCGGGCAACCTGGCCACGCAGTTCATCCAGGCGGTGGGCTGGGGCATGGCCTCGGCGATCAAGGGCGACACGCGCATCGCCTCGGGCTGGATCGGCGACGGCGCCACCGCCGAGTCCGACTTCCACACGGCGCTGACCTTCGCGCACGTCTACCGCGCGCCGGTGATCCTCAACGTGGTCAACAACCAGTGGGCGATCTCGACCTTCCAGGCCATCGCCGGCGGCGAGGCCACCACCTTCGCGGCGCGCGGCGTGGGCTGCGGCATCGCGTCGCTGCGCGTCGACGGCAACGACTTCCTGGCGGTGCTGGCGGCCTCGCGCTGGGCGGCCGAGCGCGCCCGCAGCAACCTGGGGCCGACGCTGATCGAGTGGGTCACCTACCGCGCCGGCGCGCATTCGACCTCGGACGACCCGTCGCGCTACCGCCCGGCCGACGACTGGGCGCATTTCCCGCTGGGCGATCCGATCGCGCGCCTGGCGCAGCACCTGACGGCCATCGGCGCCTGGTCGCAGCAGGAGCACGCGCAAACGCAGGCCGACTTGCAGACGCAGGTGAACACCGCGGTGAAGGAGGCCGAGCGCTTCGGCTCCATGGCCGACGGGCACGTCGCGGGCGACGCCGCCCTGTTCGAGGACGTCTACAAGGACATGCCCGAGCACCTGAAGCGCCAGCGCGAACAGCTGGCGTCCGAGGGGTGACGGCCATGGCCTCGATGACGATGATCCAGGCCCTGCGCTCCGCCATGGACGTGATGCTCGAGCGCGACGACAACGTGATCGTCTACGGCCAGGACGTGGGCTACTTCGGCGGCGTGTTCCGCTGCACCGAAGGCCTGCAGGCCAAGTACGGCCGCTCGCGCGTGTTCGATGCGCCGATCAACGAGGGCGGCATCGTCGGCTCGGCCATCGGCATGGGCGCCTACGGCCTGCGCCCGGTGGTGGAGGTGCAGTTCGCCGACTACGTCTATCCGGCCTACGACCAGATCGTGTCGGAGGCGGCGCGCCTGCGCTACCGCTCGGCGGGCGATTTCACCGCGCCGATCACCATCCGCATGCCCTGCGGCGGCGGCATCTACGGCGGCCAGACGCACAGCCAGAGCCCGGAGGCGCTGTTCACGCACGTGTGCGGGCTGCGCACGGTGATGCCTTCCAATCCGCGCGATGCCAAGGGCCTGCTGATCGCCTCGATCGAGAACGACGACCCGGTCATCTTCCTGGAGCCCAAGCGGCTGTACAACGGCCCCTTCGACGGCCACCACGACCGGCCGCTGGTGCCCTGGTCGGCGCATCCGCTGGGCGAGGTGCCCGAGGGCTACTACACGGTGCCGCTGGAGTCGGCCACGGTGTTCCGCCCCGGCGCCGACCTGACGGTGATCAGCTACGGCACCATGGTCTTCGTCTGCGAAGCGGCCGCGCGCGAGACCGGCATCGATGCCGAGATCATCGACCTGCGCAGCCTGTGGCCGCTGGACCTGCAGACGCTGGTCGCCTCGGTGAAGAAGACCGGCCGCTGCGTGATCGTGCACGAGGCCACGCGCACCAGCGGCTTCGGCGCCGAGCTGACGGCGCTGGTGCAGGAGCATTGCTTCCACCACCTGGAAGCGCCGATCGGGCGCGTGGCCGGCTGGGACACGCCCTACCCGCATGCGCAGGAGTGGGCCTACTTCCCGGGCCCCGCGCGCGTCGGTGCGGCCTTGCGCCGCGCCATGGAGAACTGAATGGGCACGCTCACGATCAAGGTGCCGGACCTGGGCGAAGGCATCGCCGAGGTGGAGCTGGTGGCGTGGCGCGTGCGGCCCGGCGACACGGTAGCCGAAGACCAGGTGTTGGCGGACGTGATGACCGACAAGGCCACGGTCGAGATTCCCTCGCCGGTCGCGGGCCGGGTGGTCGCGCTCGGCGGCGAGGTGGGGCAGCAGATCGCGGTGGGCGCGGAGCTGATCCGGATCGACGTGGCTGACGGCGGTGAGGCGCGGGAGGAGGCGCCGGCCGTATCGACGCCGGCGCCTGCACCGGCACCGGCACCAGCCGAACGCGCGCGCCCCTCGGCCGGCAAGCCGCTCGCCTCACCCGCGGTGCGCCACCGGGCGACGGTCCTCGGCATCGATCTGCGGCAGGTGCCGGGCAGCAGCGCGGACGGCCGCATCCTGCACGAGGACCTCGACGCCTGGCTGCTGCGCCGGCCCGGTTCGCCGGCACCGGATGCCGCGCGCTACGCCGAGCGCCACGACGAGGAGGCTGTGCCCGTGACCGGCGTGCGCCGCCGCATCGCGCAGCGCATGCAGGACGCGATGCGCCGCATCCCGCACTTCACCTACGTCGAGGAGGTCGACGTGACCGAGCTGGAGTTGCTGCGCGCCCGCATCAACGAACGCTGGGGCGGCGAGCGGGCGCACCTGACGCTGCTGCCGCTGCTGGTGCGCGCGGTGGTGCTGGCGGTGCCGCGCTTCCCGCAGATCAACGCCCGCTTCGACGACGAGGCCGGCGTGCTCACGCGCCACGGCGCGGTGCACGTCGGCATCGCGACCCAGACCGCGGCCGGCCTCATGGTGCCGGTGCTGCGCCACGCGGAAGCGCGCGACCTCTGGTCGAGCGCGACCGAGATCGCCCGGCTGGCCGACGCCGCGCGCGCGGGCCGGGCCACGCGCGACGAGCTGAGCGGCTCGACCCTCACCGTCACCAGCCTGGGCGCGCTGGGCGGCATCGCCTCCACGCCGATCATCAATGCGCCCGAGGTGGCGATCGTCGGCGTCAACCGCATCGTGCAGCGCCCGGTGATGCTGGGCGGCGCGGTGGTCGCGCGCCGCATGATGAACCTGTCCTCCTCCTTCGACCACCGCGTGGTCGACGGCCAGCTGGCGGCCGAATTCGTGCAGGCCGTGCGGGCTTCGCTCGAATGCCCGGCGCTGCTTTTCATCGAGTAGCCGCCCCGCACAGACCTCACCCGCCCCGACGTGCGGCGGGGGGCCCCGCCCGACCGGAACGCCCCGGGAATACCCTCTGAACCCCCTGCAATCTTCTTGCCTACAGTTCTTGTATGCAAGAAAAAGCGATCCTTGCATGCAAAACCTCGACACGACAACGACAGGAGATTTCCATGCCTCGCTTTGCCAAATCGCTCTTCGGACAGGTGGTCATCGCACTGGTGATCGGCGTGCTCGTCGGCCTCTTTGCCCCCGAGTTCGCCGCCAAGCTCAAGCCGCTGGGTGACGGCTTCATCAAGCTGATCAAGATGATCATTCCCGTGCTGGTGTTCTGCGTGGTGGTGCACGGCATCGCCGGCGCGGGCGACCTCAAGCGCGTGGGCCGGGTCGGCGTGAAGGCGCTGATCTACTTCGAGGTGCTGACCACCATCGCGCTGGCGATGGGCCTGGTGCTGGCCTTCGTGTTCGAGCCGGGCGTGGGCATGAACGTCGACCCCAAGACGCTCGACGCCAGCGCGATGAGCGCCTATGCCTCCAACGCCGACAAGCTCACGAGCGGTGGCACGGTCGAGTTTTTGATGAAGCTCATTCCCACCACGGTGGTCGCCGCCTTCGCCACCGGCGACGTGCTGCAGGTGCTGCTGTTCGCGGTGCTGTTCGGCTGCGCGCTCTCGCTGCTGGGCGACCGCGGCGCGCCGGTGGCGGCGGTGGTGGATGCGCTCTCGCTGGTGCTGTTCAAGATCATGGGCATCATCATCAAGCTGGCGCCGCTGGGCGTGCTGGGCGCCATTGCCTTCACGGTCGGCAAGTACGGCATCGGCTCGCTCAAGCAGCTGGGCATGCTGGTCGCCCTCTTCTACGGCGCGGTGCTGATCTTCGTGTTCGTGGTGCTGGGGCTGGTGATGCGCTTCTCGGGCTTCAGCCTCTGGAAGCTGCTGCGCTACCTGCGCGAAGAGCTGGCCATTGTGTTCGCCACCACCTCGTCGGACAGCGTGCTGCCGCAGATCATGGCCAAGCTGCGCCGCATGGGCATCCGCGACTCGACGGTGGGCCTGGTGATTCCCACGGGCTACTCATTCAACCTCGACGCGTTCTCGATCTACATCACGCTGGCGGCCGTGTTCATTGCGCAGGCCACCAACACACCGATCTCGATGGCCGACCTGCTGACCATCCTGGCGATCGCGCTGGTCACCTCCAAGGGCGCGCACGGCGTGCCGGGCTCGGCGATCGTGGTGCTGGCCGCCACGCTGCATGCGATTCCGGCGATTCCCGCCATCGGCCTGGTGCTGGTGCTGTCGGTCGACTGGTTCATGGGCATCGCCCGCGCGCTGGGCAACCTGATCGGCAACTGCGTGGCCACCGTCGCGATCGCCGCGTGGGAAGGCGACATCGACCGCGAGCGCGCACACGCGGTGCTCGACGGCACCTACTCGCCCGACGACGAGCCGCTGGCTGAAGCACCTGTGGCGCCCGTGGTAAACACCGGCACCGCCGCTTCCACCGCCCACTGAAAAAAATGCCCGCCGACGTCAGCCCCACCGCCATCGCCGAACGCGTCGTCGAGGCCATCCTCGCGCAGAAGCTCGCGCCCGGCGACCGGCTCGGCGAGCAGGCGCTGGCCGAGAACTTCTCGGTCAGCCGCACCATGGTGCGCGAGGCGCTGATGCAGCTGCAGGCGCGCGGTTTCGTCGAGGTGCAGTCGCGCCGCGGCTGGTACGTGGTGGAGCCCTCGGCCGAGGAAGCGCGCGACGCTTTTTCGGCACGCCGCATCGTCGAGGCCGGCATCCTGGCCGCGAGCGAGGGCCGGCCGCTGGGCCAGGTGATCCGCAAGCTGCGCGACCACATCGCCGACGAGCAGCGCGCCATCGAAGGCGCCGACGCCGCCACGCGCGCCTTCCTGCTGGCCGACTTCCATGTCTGCCTGGCCGAGCAGATGGGCCACCAACTGCTGGTCGACGTGCTGCGGGACCTCACGGCGCGCACCACGCTGGCGGCCACGCTCTACCAGTCGAAGCACGAGGCCGGACAGTCGTGCGCGGAGCACGGCGCGATCGTTGAGGCGCTCGAGGCCGGCAACATCGAGCAGGCGCGCCAGCTCATGCTCGACCACATCGGCAATGTCGAACGGGCGCTGGAGGTCGACGCCACCACCGAGCCCGATGCGCCGAGCCGGCTGCGCGCCACGCTGGCACCCGTGGCGTTGCCGCGCGCAGCCAAGCGTTAGCGCTGTGCATTTGTGCCGCCGCCAGCTATCAATTGAGTAGCTGACACACGCCGCCGGCCTTAGGCCCGCGGCGTTTTTCCTTGGCAAGCCTGCTGCATCGCACAAGGGCGCGCCGGCTGACACGGCGACGGGTTCCGGCTCGGCTACAGTCCGAGACACTTATGAACTCTCCCCAACTCCAGCGCGGCGTCTTCCTCGCCCTGCTTGCTGCTGTCACCGTCGCCTTTCTGTGGGTGCTGATGCCGTTCTTCGGCGCGGTGCTCTGGGGGGTGGCGCTGGCGATCCTGTTCACGCCGCTGTTCAAGTGGCTGCTCAAGAAGATGCCCGGCCGGCGCAACGTGGCCGCGCTGTCCACGCTGGCGATCTGCCTGTTCATCGTGATCCTGCCGCTGGCGATGGTGGGCGTGTCGCTGGTGCAGGAGGTGGCGCTGATCACGCAGAGCATCCGCTCGGGCCAGATCAACTTTGCGGCCTACTTCCAGCAGATCCTGGACGCCACGCCGCAGTGGCTGCTGAACATCGTGGAGCGTTTCAACCTGGGCGACATGGCGGCCTGGCAGGCGCGCGTCTCGGCCATCGCGGGCCAGGCCAGCCAGCTCATCGCCAGCCAGGCGCTGGCCATCGGGCAGAACACCTTCGACTTCGTGGTGAGCTTCTTCGTGATGCTCTACCTGCTGTACTTCCTGGTGCGCGACGGCACGTCGCTCTCGAAGACCATGCGCGACGCGCTGCCGCTGGCCAAGCCGCACACGCACTACCTGCTGAACAAGTTCACCACCGTGATCCGCGCCACCGTGAAGGGCAACGTGGCCGTGGCCATCGCGCAGGGCACCATCGGCGGGCTGGCTTTCTGGTTCCTGGGCGTGCAGGGCGCGCTGCTGTGGGCGGTGCTGATGGCCTTCCTGTCGCTGCTGCCGGCCGTGGGCGCGGCGCTGATCTGGGGCCCCGTGGCCATCTACTACCTGGCCACCGGGCACTTCTGGCAGGGCGGCGTGCTGATCTTCATCGGCGTGTTCGTGATCGGCCTGGTCGACAACATCCTGCGTCCCGTGCTGGTGGGCAAGGACACGCAGATGCCCGACTACATCGTGCTGATGTCCACCATCGGCGGCATGGCGATCTTCGGCATCAACGGCTTCGTGATCGGGCCGGTGATCGCGGCGCTGTTCATGGCGGCCTGGAGCCTCTTTGCGGACTCGGGCCATGTGGGCACGGGGCACGCGGTCGAAGAGGCCGCGCAGGCCCCGAAGGACGGGCAGGACAAGGCCTGACACCGGTCGCGGCCCTTCCCGGGCCGCGGCGTTCGCTCCCTCTGCGCGCATTTCGCGCACGCATTCGCGCATTCCGTCGCATGACGCTGGGCACCGCCCGGCGACTGCGGGATCGTCGGGCCCTCCACCCACCACGAGGCCTGCCATGCACCTTCCCGCTTTCCTCTCCCGCCCCGCCGCGCGCGGCCTGATCGCCGCTGCCGCGCTCGCCCCGCTCGGCGCCCTGGCCGCCGACCTGAACCTGAGCGTCGCCGACGGCCCGGCCGCCGGCGCCACGCTCTACGTCGCGCTGTACAACGACGCCACCAGCTACGCCGAGAGCAAGGCCCTCGCCTCGCAGACCGCGCCCCTGCGCGAAGGCAAGGCCCGCTTCGTCTTCACCGACCTGGCGCCGGGCCGCTACGCGCTGCGCGTGTTCGCCGACGAGAACGGCAACGGCAAGCTCGACACCAACCTGGTGGGCATGCCGATCGAACGCTATGGTTTCTCGAACGACGCCAAGGGCAACCGTGGCGCGCCCGACTTCGAGGCCGCGGCGCTGCGCATCGACGCCGACGCCCAAGCCGTCATCCACCTGCGCTGAGGAGACACGGCCATGGAACGACGCGAACTCCTGCGCCTGCTGGCCACGGCCGGCGCCCTGCCCCTGCTCGCCCCGCTCGCACGCGCGGCCGGCACCACCGACGACTGGCAAGCCCAGTTCGAAGCCGCCGACGCCCCCTGGAAGATCGGCTTCGCCACACCGCCGGGCGACCTGCCCCTGACCCGCGCCACCGTGCGCGGGCGCTTCCCCGACGCCGTGGCCGGCACGCTGTTTCGCATCGGCCCGGCCGGCCACGACCTGGGCGGCGAGCGCTACCACCACTGGTTCGACGGCGACGGCATGGTCCACCGCTTCGTCATCGAGGGCACCGACGTGCGCCACCAGGGCCGCTACGTCGCCACGCCCAAGCGCGTGGCCGAGGTGAAGGCCGGCCGCCACCTCACCGAAGCCTTCGGCACCATGCCGCCGGGCGTGGAGCCGCCCACCTCGGCCGACGCCATCAACGTCGCCAACACCAGCGTGCTGCCGATGCAGGGCGAGGTGCTGGCGCTGTGGGAAGGCGGCTCGGCCACGCGCATCGATGCGCGCACGCTCGACACGCTGGGCGTGAAGACCTGGCGCGCCGACCTCGCGGGCATGCCCTTCTCGGCCCACCCCAAGGTCGACCCGGACGGCACGGTGTGGAACTTCGGCGTGAGCTCGGGCCAGAGCCTGCTGGCGCTGTACGAGATCGCGCCCGGCGGCGCGCTGCGCCGCGCGGCCGTGGTGCCGGTGCCCGAGCTGCCCATGGTCCACGACTTCGCCGTGACCGCGCGGCACCTGGTGTTCCTCATGCCGCCGCTGGTGTACGACAGCAAGCGCAAGGAGGCCGGCGCGAGCTTTCTCGACGCCCACGTCTGGCGGCCCGAGCTCGGCATGCGCGCGCTGGTGGTCGACAAGCAGGACTGGGACAAGCGCCAGCTGCTGGAGCTGCCGGCCGGTTTCCTGTTCCACGTCGGCAATGCATGGGAAGAAGACACGCCGCGCGGTGCACGCATCCACATCGACTACGTGCGCACGCAGAACGCCGAGTCGGTGTTCACCAGCAACCGCGAGGTGATGCGCGCGCGCCGCGTGCGCCGCAACGAGCCACGCCTGACCGTCGCCACGCTCGACCTGGGAACGGGCAAGGCCACGCAGCGGGAACTGCCGCTGGAGGCTGAATTCCCACGCATCGATCCGCGCCGCGTCGGCCTGCGCCACCGCCAGGTCGTGCACGCCACGCAGACGCGTGCCGACGTGCCCGGCTTCGGCGCCGTCGCGCGCACCGACATCGAGAGCGGACGCAGCCAGCGCTTCAGCTACGGGGCGCAGGCCATCGTGGAAGAGCACGTCTTCGTGCCCGACGGCGCCAAGGCCGGCTGGGTGCTGGGCACTGCGCTGGACTTCGCCCGGCAGCGCACGGTGCTGTCGTGCTTCGCCGCCGACCACCTGGCCGCCGGGCCGGTGGCGCAGGCGACGCTGCCTTACGCGCTGCCGCTGGGGTTGCATGGCGCCTTCGTGAAGGCCTGAACGACTGACCGCTGCGGCCACGCGCACGCGGGGCCCGCAGCGGCATCGCGTTCAGGCGGCTTTCGCGATCGGGATCGTCAGGCCCCGGTGCACCTCCGCCTCGCCATGCCTGGCCAGCAGCTGCATCAGGTGCTTGCGGATCAGCATGCCCGGCCGGTCGGACTCCATCGAATACTCCACGCCGCGCCGGCGCGTGTCGACCAGCGCATCGGGGTCGGTCGATTCGAGGATGTCCTTGTCCTCGCACGTGATCTCCTCGTCGAAGTCGATCAGCATCTGCGCCGCGCAGTCGGCCTCGGTGTCGTTGCGGAACAGCCACTGGCACAGCTGCATGCGCCCGTCGTCGATGGGCGTGAAGCAATTGATGATGATGTGGCGGACGCCGCTGGGGTACTCAATGTCGAGGCGGCGCGCGAACGGCAGGAAGTAGGCGTTGCGCATGTGGCGCGTGGTGATCGCATCGGTCACGCCGCTGATGGCGTGGAACTTCACCGGGTTGGTCGCTTCGATCACCGTCTCGGCATGGAAGCCCGACTCGTTTTCCACCAGCTCGTACCTGCTCGGCTTCGGGCTTGCGGCCACGCCGAAGGTGGCGCGGTGCACGAAGCTGAAGTGCGAGTTGTCGAAGGAGTTTTCGAGCGCGCGCATCGGGCTGGTCTGCCACTCCTCGTAGAACTGGAAGATGGTGCGGTAGCCCGGGTCGTCGAACTCGGGAATGGCCGGGATGTCGGCAATGGGTTCTTCCAGCGCCACCCAGGCGTAGCCGTAGCGCGCGGTGCAGGGGTAGGCCGTGGTCCTGTACTCGGGCGAAATCTTGCGGTCGGGCTCGTACTGTGGAATGCGCACCACCTGGCCGCTGCGGTCATAGGTCCAGCCGTGGTAGCCGCACTGGATCGCGCCCTGCCCGCAGGCCTTGCCTTCGCCGTCCACGCACCAGCCCTTCGACAGCTTCGCGGTGCGGTGGCAGCAGCGGTCGCGCAGCGCGGCCGGCTGGCCGTCGGCGTCGAGGAACAGAACGATGTCTTCGCCCAGCAGCCGGAAAGGCTTGGGGCCATGGGCCAGTTCGGTGAGCGGCATGACGGCATGCCAGAACTTGCGGAAGACGGGTTGTCGGGTGACGAGCATGGGCGAACTCCTTCGTTGTTGCGTGGGGGGACGAACGTGAAAGAGCAATTTCCTGCTTCGTCGGCATGCCGGTTGAAAGGCATGCGCGAGGCTGAACGCTTCTACTCTGCGCCGATCGACTTGCAATTAGCGCGCCCGGATTGTGGCGCGCCCTTGTCGCACGTCCAAGCCCCACGCCGCGATGCCCGAGCGCCGCACCCTGGCATGCCTCATGCAAGACAGCGGGCAAGAGTAGAAGCGTTCAGCAGCGCACGCACCAACCCCGTGCGCCCGCCCGGAAATTGCTCTTGAGGCGCCTCCCGCCCGCGGTGGGAGGCATCCGTCAAGACCACCGACTCCGAGGCCCCACCATGCAACGCCGATCCCTTCTTGCCGCCGCTGCCGCCACCCTCGCCGCCCCTGCCGTGTTCGCGCAGGGCGGCAAGCTCACACCGCTGAAGTTCACGCTCGACTTCCGCATCAACGGCCAGACCGCACCCTTCTTCTTGGCCCAGGCCAAGGGCTACTACCGCGACGAAGGGCTGGACGTGACGATCGACACCGGCGCCGGCTCGGTCGCGTCGATCACCCGCATCGCCAGCGGCGTCTACCAGCTGGGCCTGGGCGACATCAGCTCGCTGGTCGAGTTCAACGCACAGAACCCGGGCACGCCGGTGGTGCAGGCCGTGTACCAGTACTACAACCGTGCACCGTTCGTGATCATCGGGCGCAAGGACCGCGGCGTGACGACCGACTTCAAGAGCCTCACGGGCAAGAAGGTGGCGGCCGCCGCCGTCGAGTCCACGCGCCGCGCCTGGCCGATGGTGGCGCGCAAACAGGGCATGCGCGGCGACGCCTTCCAGTGGCAGACCACCGACTTCAGCGCGCGCGACAACGTGATGGTGCGCGGCGACGTCGATGCCGCCACCTACTTCCACGATTCGGCCGTCTCGCTCTTCGCGCGCATGAAGGCCGACGAGCTCTCGGTGCTCAAGTACGCGGACGCGGGCGTCAACCTGTACGGCAACGCGATCCTGGCGAGCAGCAACCTGATCGCGCAGAACCCGAAGGTGGTGGCGGCTTTCTTGCGCGCCACCAACCGCGCCATCGTCGAGACCTTTGCCAACCCGGTGCCCAGCATCGCGGCCATGCGCCAGCGCGAACCGATCCTGGACGAGAAGGTCGAACTCGAACGCTGGAGCCTCACGGCGCAGTACGTGGGCGCGGCGGACACGCGCGGCCACGGGCTGGGCGACATCCGCAAGCTCACGCTCGAACAGCAGGTCGACGAGGTGGCCGACACTTTCGGCCTCAAGATGCGGCCTTCGGCCGATGCCCTCTTCAACGGCGCGATGCTGCCGGCGCGCAGCGAGCGCCTTCTTCCCGCACCCAAGGCATGAATCTTCCTGAAAACTCCACGCCCGCGCTCCCCGAAGAAACCACGCTCGACGAGCGCGACGGCCGCTACCTGCGCAAGGCCATCGTGTGGTCGCACGCCGCGCGCCGGCGCGGCAACCGGCCCTTCGGCTCGGTCATCGTCTCGGCCGCCGGCGAGGTGCTGGCCGAGGCCGCGAACAGCAACGCCGAAACCGGCGACTGCACCGCGCACGCCGAAGTGAACGCGCTGCGCGCACTGGCCGGTCGCGGCCTCACGCGCGAGGAACTGGCGGGCGCCACGCTCTATGCCTCGGGCGAACCCTGCGTGATGTGCGCGGGCGCGATCTTCTGGTCGAACATCGGCCGCGTGGTGTTCGGCATCGACGCGCAGCGGCTGCGCGTGTTCCGTGGCGAGCGGCAGGACCAGCGCGACGCGGAACTGTCGTGCCGCGACGTGTTCCGCGCCTCGCCGCATCCGATCGAGTGCATCGGTCCTGCCTTGATCGACGAAGCGGCTGCCGCGCACGACGGCGCCTGGAAGACCTAGACTCCCCGCATGCCCTGGCACGCCCGTCTCCACCTCGCCTACCAAAAAGAAGCCGACCGCAGCGTCGCCCGTTTCCGCCACGACGGCCCGCTGCGCATCCTGCAGAGCCTCTACCCCGAGGGCGATGCGGTGTGCCACAACGTGCTGGTGCATCCGCCGGGCGGCCTCGTGGGCGGCGACACGCTCGACATCGACATCGAAGCCGCCGACGGCAGCCACGGCCTGATCACCACGCCCGGCGCCTCGCGCTTCTACCGCTCCGAAGGCGAAACCGCGCTGCAGCGCACGCGCATCCGCCTCGCACCGGGCGCGCGGCTCGAATGGCTGCCGCTCGAAGCCATCTGCTACAGCGGCTGCCAGGCCGAGAACCGGCTCACGCTCGAGGTCGCACCGGGCGCCGAGATGATCGGCTGGGACGTGTGCGCACTCGGCCTGCCCAACGCCCACCAGCCCTTCGAACGCGGCACCTACCTGCAGCACATCGAGGCGCCCGGCGTGTGGCTGGAACGCGGGCGCATCGACGCGAGCGACCACCGCCTGCTGCAAAGCCCGCTGGGCCTGGGCGGCCACCGCTGCCTCGCTTCGCTGTTCGTCGTGGCCGGCTCGCCGATGGCCAAGGCACGGCGCGAGGCCCTGCTGGCGCAGGCGCGCGGGCTGCTCGACGTGCACGAACTGCACGAGAGCGCGGGCGCGACCAGCCCGCATGCGGAAGTGGTGGTGCTGCGCGTGCTCGCGCCGGTGGTCGAGCCCGCGATGCAGCTGCTGCGGCAGGTCTGGCAGGCGTGGCGCAGCGAGCTGTGGCAACTGCCGGCGGCCACGCCGCGCATCTGGGCGACCTGAGGAGCAGGCGGCCGTCGCCGCTACTGTCGTGTCTTCAGGCGGTAGGTGCCGTTGAACGGATACGGGGACGAACCGTTCTGCCCCACCGCCTGCACGTCGACCGTCAGCGTCTTGCCCGAGAAAACGAGCGCGCCCGTGAGACGCGGCCTGCGCTCCTTCTCGTAGTGCTCCTGCAGCCGGAGGTCGCGAGGGTGCGTGGAAGGCGCCTTCTTCTCGGCCGCCTTGTCGAATCCGCTCACCTCGTACACCGAGGCGTCGGCTGCGTCGATACGCCCTTCGATCGACGGCACCCGGATGCGGGATTCGAGTTCGTAGCTGCGATGAAAGATCAGCGCCACAGGGTCATGCACCATCAGGCCCCGGGTGGCGTAGAGCGTGACCTCGTACCCGTCAGCGGTCGGGGTGACGGTCGCGTCGGGCTTGTTGCCTGTTGCCGTGCACCCGGCGAGTGCGAGCACGCACAGGAGCCAGGACACGGTGCGCATGCGTCGGTTCGCGGGAGAAGGAGTGGGCATGCAAGGGCGCGCTCGTGAAGGAGCGCCGAGTATGGCCGCACAGCCCCCGCCATCAACCGCAGGCGATCTTTCCGGACGGCGCGCTGCGCAGCCTGTTGAGAAACGCCAGCTGCACCCTGGCCGTTTCGCTGCCCTGCCCGGCGGCGCGCAGCATCCACGTGCGCGCTTCGCAGCGGTCGGCCTTCACGGCCGATCCGTACAGCGTGGGCCCCGTCAGCAGCACCATGCCCAGCATCTCCTGCGCCTCGGGATGGCCTTCGGTGGCGGCCTGGCGCAGTTGCTCGAGCATCGTGCGGTAGTCGCGTGCGGCCTGCGCTTCGAGGGCGAGCTGGTAGCGCTGCTCGGTCTGCAGGTCGACGTTTGCGTCGAAAGGCTTGGCCGCGGCGATGGCGGCGACGAGGCACAGCGTGCCTGACAGAAAGATGCGCCAGCGCAGCGACCAACTGGCGATCTGGTTGAGTTCGGATGACATCGGTTTTTCTCCACGGGTTGCGTGGCACCGATGGTCCCGCGAAGGCGCGCGCAGGAGAAACTGGAATTCACGCAGGACGCCTCAGGCGCCGCCTGAGCCCCCGCTCAAAACATCGCCAGCACGGCCGCATTCACCGCATAGCCGCCGGCCGTCAGGAACACGAACAGCAGCGCCCCGAGCTTGAGCGGTTGCGCCCCGGCCTTGCGCAGGCTCGCGGCGCTGGTGCGCAGGCCCATCGCGGCCATGGCGGTGGCGAGCAGCAGCGTGTCGAGCTGCACCAGCGCGGCGACCAGGGCGCGCGGCAGCACGTCGAGCGAATGCACGGCGCTCACGGCGATGAACAGCACCGCGAACCATGGCACGCGCACCTGGCGCCAGCAGGAACCCAGGCTCGCCGCGCCCGGCGTCGACGCCGCCACGCGGAACGACAGGCCCATGAGGAACGGCGCCAGCATCATCACGCGCAGCATCTTCTCGACCACGGCCGCGTTGGCCGCGCCCGGGCTGACGGCCTCGCCGACCGCGACCACCTGCGCCACCTCGTGGATGGTGGAGCCCGCGAAGAGACCGAAGGCATGCTCCGTGAGCCCGAGGTACGGATAGACCAGCGGGTACGCCACCATCGACAGCGTGCCGAACACCACCACCGTGGCGACGGCGATCGACACCTTGTGCTCTTCGCCGCGCACCACGGGCTGCGTCGCCATCACGGCGGCGGCGCCGCAGATGGCGCTGCCTGCGCCGATGAGCGCGGCGGTCTCGCGGTCGAGCCCCAGCCAGCGCGTGCCGACGCGCACGGCGAGGCCGAAGGTCAGCGCCACCATCGCCATCGCGATCAGCACGCCGGGCCAGCCGACGGCGCCGATGTCGCTCAGCGAGATGCGAAAGCCGTAGAGCACGATGCCCGCGCGCAGCAAGGCGCTGCGCGCGAAGTCCACGCCCGCGCCGGTGCGCGCCGACACCGCGGGGAACACCGTGTTGCCCGCCACCATGCCCAGCGCGATGGCCAGCGTGAGCGCGCTCAGGCCCAGGTGCACCATCGGCGGCCATTCGGCCAGCAGCGCGGCGGCGGCCGCCAGCAGCGCGGACAGCAACACGCCGGGGCCGCAGCGGCGAACGAAGGAGAAACCGGGCAAGGAGGCGGCAAGGGAGGACATGGACCCGACTTTAGGAATCGACACCCCATGAGTCAAAGACATAAACTTCACCGATGCATGAAGTTAAGTTATGACCCTGAACCTGCACCTGGTGCGCTTGTTCGTCGCCGTGGCCGAGGCGGGCAGCTTCTCTCGCGCGGCCGAGGGCCTGTGGATCAGCCAGCCGGCGGTGTCCAAGGGCATCCGTGAGCTGGAGCACCAGCTCGACCTGACGCTCATCGAGCGCGGCGCGGGCAAGGGCTTTCGGCTCACGGAGGCCGGCGCGTCGCTGCTCACACATGCGCGCGGCATCTTCGCGATGGAGCGCGCGGCGCTGGACGATGTGCGTGCGCGCGTCGGCGTGCAGCGCGGCAGCCTCACGCTGGGCGCCAGCACCACGGTGGCGAGCTACTGGCTGCCGCCGCAGATCGCGGCCTTCTGCGCCGCCTTTCCGGCGGTGGTGCCGCGCGTCACGGTCGGCAACACGCAGTGGGTGTGCGAGCAGCTGCTCGAATGCCGCATCGACCTCGCGCTGGTCGAGGGCCGGGTGGACGAAGAGCGCGTCGAGGTGCGCGAATGGACCACCGACCCGCTCGCCATCGTCGCGCCGCCCGATGCCGCCCTGCCCCGGCGCGGCATGACGGCCGCGCTGCTGGGCCGGCAGAACTGGATCCTGCGCGAGCCGGGCTCGGGCACGCGCCAGGCCACCGAGGCGCTGTGCGCGGCGCACGGCATCGACGCGCCGCCGTGGATGGAAATGGCGAGCAACGAAGCCATTGCGCGCACCGTGGCCAGCGGGGTCGGCATCTCGATGCTGCCGCGCGTGGTGGTGGCCGACATGCTCGCGCTGGGCACGCTGCGCGAGCTGAAGCTGCCCGGCGCGGTGCTGTCGCGGCCGCTGTACCGGCTGGCGCTGAAGAACCGGCCGCTCTCGCCGGCGGCGCTACGCATGGCGCAGATCCTCGACGCCTCGTGACATGAAAAAGGGCGCACCACGTGCGCCCTTTGTCGTTGTTGTCAGCCGACTGCCGCTAGCAGCAGCGGCCCTTGCCCGCGCCGTAGCGCGCCTCGAGCCGTTCGCGGAAGAATTCCTCGTAGCTCATCGGCGCCCGGTCCGGGTGGGTGGCCGCCATGTGCGTCAGGTAGACGTCGTAGTCGGGCAGCCCGACCATGAGCCGCAGCGACTGCTTGATCGAGCGGGCGATGTAGCGCCCGGCTTCGGGCATGGCGAGGGCCATGGCGTTCTTCCGTTCGTTCAGTGGGCGGCGGACGAAGCCGCGCCCATCGCCTCGAACGGCGTCTCCTGCGTGGTCGGCCGGTTGGCCGCGCGGGCTGCGAGGCAAGCCTTGATGCTGTAGACCAGCACGCTCAGCACCACGAAGATGAACAGCGCGCACAGCGCCGCGTCGAGCCGGTCGTTGAAAACGATGCGCGACATGGCTTCGGGCGTCTTGGCCGGCGCGATCAGCACGCCGTTGGCCAGGCCGTCGGCGTACTTGGCGGCGTGCGACAGGAAGCCGATCTTCGGATCGCTCGAGAAGATCTTCTGCCAGCCCGCCGTCAGCGTGCAGGCCAGCAGCCACACGGCCGGCGCCGCCGCCACCCAGGCGTAGCGCTCGCGCTTCATGCGGAACAGCACGACCACGCCCAGCATCAGCGCCACCGCGGCCAGCATCTGGTTGGAGATGCCGAACAGCGGCCACAGCGTGTTGATGCCGCCCAGCGGATCGACCACGCCCTGGTACAGGAAATAGCCCCAGGCCGCCACGCACAGCGCGGTGGCGATCAGGTTGGCCGGCAGCGAGTCGGTGCGCTTGAGCGCAGGCACGAAGCTGCCCAGCAGGTCCTGCAGCATGAAGCGGCCGGCGCGCGTGCCGGCGTCCACCGCGGTGAGGATGAAGAGCGCCTCGAACAGGATCGCGAAGTGGTACCAGAAGGCCATCATGGCCTGCCCGCCGATCACCTGGTGAAGGATGTGGGCCATGCCCACGGCCAGCGTCGGCGCGCCGCCGGTGCGCCCGAGGATGGTGGTCTCGCCCACGTCCTTGGCCGTCTGCAGCAGCATCTCGGGCGTGACCACGAAGCCCCAGCCCGAAATGGTGGCGGCGGCCTGTTGCACCGTGGTGCCGACCAGCGCGCCCGGGCTGTTCATCGCGAAGTAGATGCCCGGCTCGATGCACGAGGCCGCCACCAGCGCCATCACGGCGACGAACGACTCGGCCAGCATGCCGCCGTAGCCGATGAAGCGCGCGTGGCGTTCGTTGTCCAGCATCTTGGGCGTGGTGCCCGAAGAGATCAGCGCGTGGAAGCCGGAGACGGCGCCGCAGGCGATGGTGATGAACAGGAACGGGAACAGGCTGCCCGACCACACCGGGCCGTTGCCTTGCGCAAACTGCGTGATGGCGGGCATCTGCAGCGTGGGCATCACGACCACGATGCCGATGGCCAGCGCGATGATCGTGCCGATCTTCAGGAAGGTCGACAGGTAGTCGCGCGGCGCCAGCAGCAGCCACACCGGCAGGCTGGCGGCGACGAAGCCGTAGCCCACGAGCATCCAGGTGAGCGCCTTGCCGTCGAAGGTGAAGGCCGGGCCCCACACCGGGTGCTGGCTGACCCACTGTCCGCCGAAGATGGCCGCCATGAGCAGCACGAAGCCGATCACCGACACCTCGCCGATGCGGCCCGGGCGGATGTAGCGCAGGTACACGCCCATGAACAGCGCCACCGGAATCGTCGCGGCCACCGTGAAGCTGCCCCAGGGCGATTCGGCCAGCGCCTTCACCACGATCAGGGCCAGCACCGCCAGGATGATGATCATGATCATGAAGGTGCCGAACAGCGCGATCATGCCGGGCACCACGCCCATCTCCTGCTTGACCAGGTCGCCCAGCGAGCGGCCGTCGCGGCGCGTGGAGATGAACAGGATGATGAAGTCCTGCACCGCCCCCGCGAACACCACGCCCGCCAGCACCCACAGCAAACCGGGCAGGTAGCCCATCTGCGCGGCGAGCACCGGGCCCACCAGCGGGCCGGCGCCCGCAATGGCCGCGAAGTGGTGGCCGAACAGCACGTTCTTGTCGGTCGGCACGTAGTCCAGGCCGTCGTTGTGGCGGTGCGCGGGCGTCTTGCGGTTGGCGTCCAGCCCCAGCACCTTGTCGGCGATGAACAGGCTGTAGTAGCGGTAGGCGATCAGGTAGGTGCAGAGCGCGGCGGTCACGACCCAGAGGGCGTTGATGCTTTCCCCCCGGCTCAGGGCGACGGTGCCCAGCGCAAAAGCGCCGAGCACGGCCACGGCCAGCCACACCAGATGGCGGCGAATGTTGGGCATGCGGATGTCTCCTCGATATGAACCGGGCGAGTGTTCCCCGCCCGCCGCCGGGCCGCATCCGTCGCACTGCGTGGGCCGGGCGGGTGGAATTGCCTAATGGATAACCCCTAAACACCTCTTGCAGGGCCGGCATCGTCGGTGCCATGAAGCGTTTGTGTTTACGTTAAATGTGATAAATTCACATTCACTAACAATGTGAAACAACTCTGACGAGTCCACGATGACCCAGCATTCGCAGACGCGCACAAGCCGCGGCTTCACATTGATCGAGGTCATGATCACGGTGGCCATCGTGGCCATCCTGGCGTCGATCGCCCTGCCCAATTACCGGCAGTACGTCATCCGTTCGAAGCGCTCGGCGGCCCAGGCGCAGATGATGGACATCGCCAACCGGCAGCAGCAGTTCCTCATTGCCAACCGCAGCTATGCCGACAAGACGGCACTGACCACCAGCGGCTACAGCCTGCCCTCCGAGGTCAGCGGCAACTACAGCTACGACGTCACGCTTCAGGCCTCCGGCCCACCCACCTTCACGATCACCTTCACCGCGATCGGCGACCAGCAAAGCGACGGCAACCTCGGACTCACCAGCGAAGGCGTGAAGACGCCGGCCAACAAATGGTGAGCGCCACCTTGCAGCGCCAGCGCGGCACCACGCTGATCGAGGTGCTGGTCACCCTGCTCGTCCTGGCCTTCGGCCTGTTCGGCCTCGTGGGGCTGCAGGCCCGGCTGCAGGCCTCCGAAATGGAGTCGTACCAGCGCTCGCAGGCGCTGATCCTGCTCAACGACATGGCCAGCCGCATCGCCATCAACCGCCGCGTGGCGGCCAGCTACGCGACCAGCGCACCGCTGGGCGGAACCGATGCCTGCCCGACCGGCACCGGCACGCGCCAACAGATCGACGCCAGGGAATGGTGCAACGCACTGCAGGGCGCCGCCGAGTTCTCGGGCAACGACAAGCTCGGCACCGTGATCGGCGGGCGCGGCTGCGTGGAAGACATGGGCAACAACGAGTACCTCGTCACCGTCGCCTGGCAAGGCCTCGGACCGATCTCGGCGCCGCCGGCCGGCGTGGCCTGCGGCAAGGACCTCTACGACGGCGGCACCGGTTCGAAGTGCATCAACGACCTGTGCCGCCGCACCGTGACCACGCTCGTGCGCATCGGCTCGCTCTCATGAACCCGAGGCGCCCGTCCCCCGCCGCACGCCGCGCCCAGCGCGGGCTGACGCTGATCGAGCTGATGGTGGCCATCACCATCATGCTCATCGTGATGGCCGCGCTGCTCACGCTGTTCCTCAATGTGAGCGGCTCCCAGCGCGAGATGGAACGCGTCAACCGCCAGATCGAAACCGGGCGCCTGAGCATCTTCGTGCTCGAGAACGAGATCTCCCACGCGGGCTTCTGGGAAAACTACATGCCCGAGTTCGACGACCTCACCGTCAGCGCCGCGCCCACGCACGTGCCCACCGGCGCCGTGCCCGACCCGTGCCTGGCCTACTCGGCCGCGAACTGGACCGAGGACTACAAGCGCCAGTTGCTCGACCTGCCCGTGCAGGTCTACGACAGCGTGCCCGCCACCTGCACCGACCTGCTCACGCACAAGAAGGCCAGCACCGACGTCCTCGTGGTGCGCCACGCCGACACCTGCCTGCCCGGCACACCCCACTGCGACGCCGACGTGGCCGGCGCGATGTACTTCCAGTCGTCGCTGTGCGGCACGCAAAAGCCCTCGTCGTTCGACCTCTCGACCGGCGCCTTCGACCAGATGTTCCTCAAGGACTGCACCACTCCCTCGCCCAAACGCAAGCTGGTGACCGACATCTACTACGTGCGCGACTACGCCGAGGCCGTGGGCGACGGCGTGCCCACGCTGTCCCGCTCGCGCTTCGACCTGGTGGGCGGCACGCTCGCGCAGCAACCGCCCACGCCGCTGATCGAAGGCGTCGAAGGCTTTCGCGTCGAGCTCGGCCTGGACACGCTGAGCAAGACCGGCGCCGCCGTCAACTACGCCCAGGCCATCGCCTGGGCCGACCCGGCGAACAAGTCGACGCCGTCCAACCGCGGCGACGGCAGCCCCGATGGCGCCTTCGTGCATTGCAGCACCGCCTCGGCCTGCACCGCCGACCAGCTGGTCAACGTGGTGGCCGTGAAGCTGCACGTGCTCGCGCGCGCCACCGCCATCTCGCCGGGCCACACCGACACGCGCACCTACCAGATGGGCGCCGCGACGCTGGGGCCGTTCAACGACCACTACAAGCGGCACGCGTTCGCGACCACCGTGCGCCTGACCAACGTCACCGGCCGGAGGGAAACGCCATGAAGCCACGCGCGCACGCCGGCCGCCCCGCCCCAACCCAGCGCGGCGCCGCGCTGATCATCGGGATGATCATGCTGCTGCTGATCACGCTCGTGGTCACCGCCGCCTTCAACCTCAGCGGCGCCAACCTCAAGGCCGTGGGCAACCTGCAGACCCGCAACGAAGCCGTGGCCGCCGCCAACCGCGCGATCGAGGAAGTCGCGGCCAGCCTGCTGGTGCCCGGCAGCGACGGCACCCCGTCGCTCGCGCCGCCGCAAGGCACCGTGAGCATGGTCGACATCAACAACGACGGCGTGGACGACTACAAGGTCGTCGTCGCCCCGCCTGTGTGCGTGCGCGCCACCAAGGCGGTCGACAGCGGCGGCGGCGGCAGCACGGGCCCGGGCGGCATCACCGGCGGCGCGTCCAGCAGCGGCTCGGGCCTGGGCGCCCTGCCCGACCAATACAACGCCGTGTGGGACATCAGCACCACCGTGACCGACGTCACCTCTGGCGCCACCGGCATCTCGACCTCCGTGCGCCAGGGCGTGCGGGCACTGCTCAACAAGGCGCAGTTCGATGCGCTGTGCGCGCCGCCGCCCGTCGCGCCAGCCGAACCCGCGCCAGCCGCCTCTTGAACCACGACGATGAACGGGTCCCCGCCATGACAAGGAAACTACTCACCACGCTGTGGGCCGCCGTGCTGCTCGCGTTGCCGCTGCAGGCCGCGCAGGCGGAGGACATCGACCTCTTCGTGGGCTACAACCCCAGCGCCACGCAGGCCCCGAACGTGCTGTTCGTGCTGGACAACACGGCCAACTGGAACCAGCCCTTCTCCGCCGAGATGACCGCGCTCGCCACCGCTTTCGAAAGCCTGGAGGCCAACAAGTTCAAGGTCGGCCTGATGATGTTCACCGAGACCGGCCAGGGCAACTCGAACAGCGACGGCGGCTACGTGCGCGCCGCGGTGCGCACGCTCGACGGCGACACCAAGTCGAAGTACGGCGCCCTGATCCGCAGCCTGGACAAGATCGCCGACAAGTCCAACGGCGGCAAGGCCGGCAAGACCATGGCCGAGGTCTACCGCTACCTGGCCAGCGCCGCGCCCATCGCCGGCAACGGCAAGGTCAAGGCCGACTACACCGGCAACGTGAGCGGCACCACGGCATCCAAGGCCATCTACGCGCTCACGCGCAACGCCCTGGCCAGCGTCAACGCCAGCACCTACGTCGGCCCGAGCACCGAGAACTGCATCGGCACCTTCGTCATCTACATCAGCAACGGCGCGGCGCAGGACAACAACAACGACAGCACGCTCTCCAGCGACGCCTTGCGCGCCGCCGGCGGCGACGCGACGCAGATCACGCTCACCACCAGCGGCTCGCAGGACAGCACGGCCGACGAATGGGCGCGCTTCCTGCAGACCCGCATGGGCGTCAAGGTCTACACCATCGAGGCCGCCAAGGCCGCCCAGGGCCAGGGCCCGGGCTGGAGCGCGCTGCTGCAGAGCATGGCCACGCAGAGCAAGGGCGAGTACTACGACATCTCGGGCAAGCCCCAGCTCGGCGCCGCGCTCGGCGAGGCGCTGAACGACATCTTCAGCAAGATCCAGTCGGTCAACAGCGTGTTCTCCTCGGTGAGCCTGCCCGTGAGCGTGAACACCCAGGGCACCTACCTGAACCAGGTGTTCGTGGGCATGTTCCGCCCCGACGAGAACGCCTTTCCGCGCTGGAACGGCAACCTCAAGCAATACAAGCTCGGGCTGGACAGCAGCAGCCAGCTGATCCTGCAGGACGCGGACGACAAGAACGCGGTCAACAACCAGACCGGCTTCATCGCGCCCTGCGCGCGCAGCTTCTGGACGCCCGCCGCCAGCGACAGCGACGCCTACTGGAGCTTCCGGCCGTCCGGCGACTGCCTCAGGAAGGAAGCCGCGGACAGCCCCGACGGCAACGTGGTGGAAAAAGGCGCGCAGGGCTACATGCTGCGCGGCGTCGTGCCGGCCGTGCGCAACATGAAGACCTGTGCGGCGGGCAGCTGCACCGCGCTCACCACCTTCGACGACGGCAACACGGCCATCACCATGGCCGCACTCGGTGTCGCCGCAACCGCCGACCGCACCAAGCTCATCAACTGGGCGCGCGGCCTGGACAACAAGGGCGACGAGAAGCCCGACGCCCAGGGCAACCCTGTGCCCTCGAGCGCCATGCGCCCCTCGGTGCACGGCGACGTGGTGCACTCGCGCCCGGTGGCCATCAACTACGGCACCGATGCTGCACCCCAGGTGGTGGTGTTCTACGGCGGCAACGACGGCGTGCTGCGCGCCATCAACGGCAACCGCAACACGGCCATCGGCGGGGCCGCGGCCGGCTCCGAGCTGTGGTCGTTCATGCCACCCGAGTTCTACGGCAGCCTCAAGCGGCTGTACGACAACACCACGCGCATCAACTTCCCCGGCCTGCCCGTCAGCGTGGGCGCGGTGGCACCCAAGCCCTACGGCATGGACGGCGCGGTCGCGGCCTACCGCCAGGGCAGCACCGCCTGGCTCTACGCCAGCATGCGCCGCGGCGGCCGACTGGTCTACGCCTTCGACGTCTCGTCGCCCGCCGCCCCCACGCTGAAGTGGCGCAAGGGCTGCCCCAACCAGAACGACGACACTGGCTGCGACACCGGCTTCGATGGCATCGGCCAGACCTGGTCGGCGCCGAAGGTGCTGCGCGCCACCGGCTATGGCAGCGGCAACAGCCCGCTGCTGGTGTTCGGCGGCGGCTACGACAAGTGCGAAGACGTCGACACCAACAGCGCCGCCCAGGCCTGCGGCAGCGGCGTGAAGGGCAACCGGATCTACGTGCTCGACGCCGACACCGGCGCGCAGCTCAAGGTGTTCACCACCGCGCGGCCCGTGGCCGGCGAAGTCACGGTCCTCACCGACGCCCTGGGCATCGCCACGATCGCCTATGCCGCCGACCTGGGCGGCAACGTGTACCGCATCGCCAT
Organism: Variovorax sp. GW821-FHT10C12; assembly: GCF_059415405.1. Taxonomy (NCBI): domain Bacteria; kingdom Pseudomonadati; phylum Pseudomonadota; class Betaproteobacteria; order Burkholderiales; family Comamonadaceae; genus Variovorax; species Variovorax sp. GW821-FHT10C12. The sequence continues at coordinate 405,907 of NZ_JBWKNE010000002.1, read as the reverse complement.
CGGCAGCGCGGCGCCGTCCGCCTGGACCATGACCCAGATCGCCTCGCTCGGCTGCGACACGGTGACCACCTGCACGCCCAACCGCAAGTTCATGTTCGGCCCCGACGTGGTGACCGACAACGGCGCCTACGTCGTGCTGCTGGGTTCGGGCGACCGCGAGAAGCCGCTGCGCCACTACAACGTCGCACTCGGTGTGGCCAACCGCTTCTACATGCTGGTCGACAAGCCCACCGACGCCACCTGGCTGACCAGCGAGGCCGACCGCTGCGGCACCGGCAACGAGGTGCTGTGCCACGCCTCGCTGCAGGCCATCACCGACACCAGCACGCCGACCTCGTCCGACCTCGCGACCAAGAAGGGCTGGTACCTCGGGCTCGCCGCCGGCGAACAGGTCGTGACCGGCTCGGTGACCGCCTACGGCACCACCACCTTCAACACCCACACGCCCACCAACCCCAACACGCAGTCGTGCCGCGCCGACCTCGGCACTGCGCGGGTCTACAACGTGTCGTACGTCAACGCGGCCGCCCAGGGCACCAACGGACGCTTCCAGAACGTGGTGGGCGGCGGCCTCGCGCCCACGCCCGTCGTGGGCCGCGTCCAGCTCGACAGCGGCGGCATGCGCGACGTGGTGATCGGCGCCAACCCCGACTCCTTCCTCAGCCCCAAGGGCACCGCGCCCAAGGCCGCGTTCAAGCAGCCCAAGGGCCGGGTCTACTGGTTCATCCAGAAGTAAACGCCGAGCCCTTCCGCATGCGCAACGTTCGTCCTGCCCCTGCACGCGCCCATGCGCGCGGCTTCACGCTCATCGAGCTGATGGTCACGCTGGCCGTGCTGGTGGTGCTGATCGCCATCGCCGTGCCCTCGTTCGACAGCATCCGGCTGTCCACGCGGCTGAGCAGCTACGCCACCGCGCTGGTCGCGGGCACCCAGCTGGCGCGCAGCGAGGCCATCAAGCGCAACGCCCCCATCACGCTGTGCGCCTCGGCCGACGGCACCAGCTGCAGCACCAACGGGCAGTGGGAATCCGGCTGGATCGTGCGCAGCGACACGCAGGTGCTGCGCGTCGAGCCCGCGGCCGCCAGCGGCTACCGGCTGCGCGAGGCCGGCGGCGCCAGCGCCGTCGTGTTCCAGGCCACCGGCCTGGGCGCGGGCCAGAGCCGCATCACCATCTGCCGCGCCACCCCGAGCGCCGACCCATCGCGCGCCGTGAGCATCAGCGCCACGGGACGCACCACCGTCACCCGGTCGAGCGGCGGCACCTGCGCCGCGACCTGACCCGCCCGGCCTGACTGGCCGAGGGGGTCCACCGGACCAACGACAATAGGGCCCTGTGGCAAGCCCGGGCGCCGGTCCCGCCTTTCTTGCCTTGACGACCTTCACCAGGAACAACGCTCCCGCATTCATGGAACACCGGCTGGACTGGGCCCTTGCCGCCTGCGCTCGCATCCTCAGGCCCGTGGTCCGGCTGGCGCTGGCCATGGGCGTCAAGCACCCGCACCTCGAAGCCCTGCTGCGCGACCTGCTCATCGAGGAAGCCCAGCGCACCTGGCGCGGCCAGGGCGTGACCAAACCCAACCTCAGCCAGATTTCGGTCACCACCGGGCTGAACCGCAAGGTCGTCACCGCCAAGGTCCGCGCCACCGTCGACCCACTGCCCCACACCGAGCTGTCAGCGGCTGCCAAGACTTTTACGTTGTGGTTACAGATGACCACCGACGACGACTCCCTGCGCCGCCTGCCCGTCGTCACCGAGGGTGACGGGCCGTCGTTCGAGCGCGTGGCCCGACTGGCCAGCCGGGGCAACGTGCACCACCGCACCATCCTCGACGAGCTGGTGCGCCTGCAGATGGTGGCCGAGAGCGACGGCAGCGCCGAACTCACGGCCGACGGCTTCGTGCCGGTGGAAGACCTGCAATCGATGCTCGCCTTCCTGGGCGACAACGGCCGCGACCACCTGCTGGCCGCCGTCTCCAACACCCTGGGCGACAAGCCCCGCATGCTCGAGCGCGCCGTGTACGCGCGCGGGCTCTCCCTGGCCGACTGCACGGCCATCGAGCGCCTCGTGCGCGAGCGCTGGGCCGTCCTGCACCACGAGCTGGCCCGCGAGATGACCGAGGCCGTCGACCGCGTGCCCCCCGAGGCCAAGGCCACCACGAAGGCGCGCATCCGCGTCGGCATCTACACGTACTACGAAGACGAAGAAGGCGCGCCCGCCCCTCGCGCGCCAAAGAACAACGAGCCTGCCCGATGACCACGATCTCCCCCTCCTTGCGACTGGCGCGCGGCCTGCTGCTGGCCGGCGCCATGGCCCTGCTTCTCTCCTGCGGAGGCGGCGGCGGTGGCGGGGGTGGCACGACCGGCTTCGGCGTGCCCGGCACGACGGCCACCGGCACCGGTAGCAATGGCACCGGTAGCAATGGCACCGGCAGCAACGGCGGGGGCGGCGGCGACGGCAGCGCCGGCGCGGGTAACGCCGCAGGCTCCGGCGGCAGCAACGGCACGGGCAACGGGACCGGCACGGGCAGCGCCGGCGGCGGCGACAGCACCGCCAGCAACACCAACGGCGACGGCTCGGGCGTGGGCTCCGGCGGCACCGGCGTGACCGCGGACGCCGCCGGCATCGGCGCGGCCGACGGCCTGGGCAGCGTGATCCTCAACGGCCTGCGCTACAACACCGACAGTGCCACCTTCAGCCTCGAGGACACCACCGAGCTGCAGATCGGCATGAGCGCGCGCATCGCCGGCAAGGTCGACGCCAACTTCACCAGTGGCATCGCCGCCACCGTCGTCTCGGCCGCCGAGCTGCGCGGCGCCGTGTCGGCCATCGACCTGAAGGACGGCAGCTTCACCGTCATGGGCGCCCGCGTGACCACCGACAACGCCACCGTCTGGGGCGACGCCAAGGGCACCGGCGACCTCGTCGACGGCGCCGTGGTGCAGGTGTGGGGCCTGCCCGCCGCGCCGGGCATCCTGCGCGCCACGCGCGTGCTGGTGGCGCCCGCCACCACCGCCCCGCTGGCGACCGGCACCGTGCAGAACCTCGACCGCGGCGGCCAGCAGTTCACCCTCGGCCTGCTGACCGTCGACTTCGGCGGCGCCGCCTTCGGCCCCGGCATCGATGCCGCGAGCCTGGCCAACGGCGCCATCGTCCGCGTGCGCGGCACGGCGGCACCGGCCGCCGGCCGCTTCACCGCCACCCAGGTGCAGGGCTGGTACGCCATTCCCTCGGCCGACGGCATCGCGCTGCAGCTGGCGGGCGTGGTCACCGACTTCGCCGCGCTCGGCGACTTCCGCGTGCTGGGCAACAAGATCGACGCGCGCAACGCCCAGATCACCGGCGGGCCCAGCGGCTCCATCGGCAACGGCGTGAAGGTCGAGGTCGACGGTTTCCTCTCGGGCCAGGTGCTCGTGGTCAAGAAACTGCGCATCCGCCACGTGCCCGGCACCGGCGGGCCCGTGTCGTTCACCGTGATCGGCGCCATCGGCGGCTACCAGTCGGCCGCCGACTTCACCGTGCGCGGCCAGCGCGTGGATGCCAGCGGCTCCGGTACCATCTTCGAAAACGGCACCGCCGCAGACCTGGGCAACGGCAAGCGCGTGACCGTTGTCGGCGACCATGTGGTCGACGGCGTGCTCATCGCCCAGCGCGTGAGCTTCACGCTGCCCTGAGGTCCGGGCCCCCGGCGGTCCGGCCGCGCAGTGCATGCACCCAGGGTGCACGCACCGCGCACCCCACAGGCCACGCCACCCATGGCGCGACCGGATCGATCGGAGCCATGGACACCCACACCACCTCTGCGCCCGCGCCCACCCCGTCGCCCCGCTGCTGCATCGCCGGCGGCGGCCCGGCCGGCATGGTGCTGGGCCTGCTGCTTGCGCGCGCGGGCGTGCCCGTCGTCGTGCTCGAGAAACACCTCGACTTCCTGCGCGACTTCCGCGGCGACACCGTGCACCCCTCGACCCTCGAAGTGCTGCACGAACTCGGCCTGCTCGACGCCTTCCTGCAGCGCCCGCACAACCGCATCGAAGAACTGCGCGGCACCTACGAAGGCCGCGGCGTGACCATTGCCGACTTCAGGCGGCTGCCCACGCACGCCCGCTTCCTGGTGCTCATGCCGCAGTGGGAGTTCCTGGACTTCATGTGCGACGAGGCGCGGCGCTACCCCGGCTTCGAGCTGTGGACCGACGCCGAGGCCATCGGCCTGCTGCAGGACAAGGGCCGCGTCAACGGCGTGAAAGTGCGCGTCGGCGCCCGCAGCCCCGACAGCGGCGGCCCGAAGGACATCGAGCTGCACGCCTCCCTCATCGTGGCCGCCGACGGCCGCCACTCCACCTTGCGCGACGCGGCAGCGCTGCCGCACATCAGCTACGGCGCGCCCATCGACGTGCTGTGGATGCGCCTTCCCAAGCTGCCCGGCGACCCCGAAGCCACCGGCGGCCACATCGCCGCGGGCCACCTCCTGGTGACGCTCAACCGCGGCGACTACTGGCAGTGCGCCTTCGTCATCCGCAAGGGCGGCAGCGCCGAACTGCAGTCGCGCGGCATTGCCGCCTTCCACGCCGAGATCGCGCGCATCGCGCCCTTCTTTGCCACGCGCCTGCCCGAGGCCCTGCCCGACTGGGAGGCCGTGAAGCTGCTCGAAGTGAGCGTCGACCGGCTCGAATCGTGGTCGTGCCCCGGCCTGCTGTGCATCGGCGACGCCGCGCACGCCATGTCGCCCGTGGGCGGCGTCGGCATCAACCTCGCCGTGCAGGACGCCGTGGCCGCCGCCAACCTGCTGGCCGCGTCGCTGGCCGGCAGCGCCACCGACAAGGAAATCGACAACCTGCTGCCCCAACTGCAGCGCCGTCGCGAATGGCCCGTGCGCGTCACCCAGGCCGCGCAGCGCCTCGTGCAGGACCGCGTGCTGATGCCCGTGCTCAGCCGCAGGGCGGCTGCATCGACCGAGCCCCGCCCCATGCCCTGGCCCCTGCGCCTGCTGGGGCGCTGGCCGTGGCTGCGCACCCTGCCCGCGCGCGCCGTGGGCATCGGCGTGCGGTCGGAACATGTGACCTCCCCCCGCAAGTAAGCGCGCCCCGACGGCGTTGCCTCGCGGTCGAAACCGGTGGGCCCGGACGACCGGGATCAGGCGCGCGCGTCGTTTTCTGACGGGGCCCAATTCATTGCGAATTGCATGATCCGGCGGGCACAATCAAAAAATCAATTCGAAATAATTTCCAAATTCTTTCGCCGCCCATTAATTAACAATTAACCAGAATTACCAACAGGAGGTTGCTTTGTCAGGAAATAAATTCTCAATTTTCATTTGTTCTCTTTTTGCCAGCGCCGGGCTGCTTTCTCTCCCTGCGCATTCGCAACCCTCCGCATCGCGCGACGATGCGCTGTCGCGCATTGCAAACAACGGCTACTTCACCATCGGCCACCGCGCGGCCACCTTCCCCTTCTCTTATGTCGACGGCGCCACCCAGAAGCCCCAGGGCTACACCGTGGACATCTGCCAGCGCATCTACGAACAAGTGAAGGCCGAACTCAAGCGCCCCGACCTCAAGCTGCGCTACAGCCTGGTGGACGGCAAGAACCGGATTGCCGACGTCAGGAATGGCGTGGTCGACGTCGAGTGCGGCGCCACCACCATCACGGCCGAGCGCCAGAAAGACATTGCTTTCAGCTACGCCTTCTTCGTGTCCGGCGCCCGGTTCATGGTGAAAAAGCAATCGGGCATCCAGAACGAATTGGACCTTCGCGACAAACGAATTGCCGTCGCCGAAGGCACCACCACCGAAAAGGTGCTGCGCTCGGTGTCCGCCAACATGTTCCTCAACGCCAAGGTCGTGCCGACCAAGGACGCGGCCTCGGCGTTTGCCGCGCTCGAAAAAGACGAAGCCGATGCCGCCATCACCGAAGACGCCGGCCTGTGGGGGTTGGCGTCCAAGAGCAAGAGCCCTCAAGACTTCAAGCTGATCGGCAAATTCCTCACCCAGGAGCCCTACGGCATCGGCTTCAGGAAAGACGATGCCCGCCTGGCCGAACTGATCGACAAGACCCTGCTGGGCCTGTTCGCCTCGGGCGAGGCAGAAAAGATCTTTGCCTACTGGTTCCAGACCGGCCCGCACGTGGGCGAGCCTTTCGAGAAAAGCCGGCTGCTGTCAGACGCCTTCCGCCGCCCCAGCAAGTTCTCGCCCCTCTGAAGGAAGCAGCCCGCAGGCCCGCGCCATGCGGCCTGCGCTCCTCGGCGTCAGCCGGGCCGGCGCGCCTGCGTCGGCTGGCGCGACCAGTACACGCCGTCGAGCCGGTCGAGCCGCACCTCGCCGCCCGTGGACGGCGCGTGCACGAAACGCCCGTCGCCCACATAGATGCCCGCATGCGTGGGCGACGCCGACCCGAACAACACCAGGTCGCCCGAGCGAAGCTCCGACATCGGCACCGGCCGGCCGAAGCCCGCCATGCGCGACACCGTGCGCGGCGGCACCTGCCCCACGCTGTGGCGGTACACGTAGCCGATGAGCCCGCTGCAATCGAACCCGCCCTCGGGCGAGTTGCCGCCATAGCGGTACGGCGTGCCGACCAGCCCCAGCGCATGGATCGTGATGCTGTTCGACTGCTCCGACGTCAGCGGCGGGATGTTGCTGCTGGGCACCGAACCACCGGGCGCACGCGTCGACGGCGGGCTCGCGCAGCCGACGGCCAGGAGGCAGGCGGTGACGGCGGGGATCAGTCGGAACAGGAGCCGCTGCTGCAGCAGCGACAGCGATGCGGGGGAATGAGGAGGCGTCGGCAATGGTGTGTCGAGCATGGGCGCAGGCCGGTCTTGTGGACGTGGCCCGACTCTAGCGCGAGTGGACCGGATCGCAATGCAGAGCCCCTTGGCGGGCGACAACGCCCTCACCCGTCCTCGTCATCGGTTGAAGCCAAAGACCAGCAGCAGGTTGTTCGCCGGCATCGCGTGCCGCTCGCGTTGCGCGAGGCCGACACGGCGGGCCTCAGCCACCACGTCGTCGAGCCGGCGAATGCCCCAGGCGGGATTGCGCGCGCGCAGGTCTTCGTCGAACGCCAGATTGCTCGGCGCCGTGGGGCCGTGCTGTGCTTCATCCTCGAAGTAAGGCCCGTAGGTGATCAGCACGCCGGCGCCGGCACGCAGATGTCGCGCGGCACCGGCCATCAGCGCGGCGCAGGTGGGCCAAGGTGCGATGTGCAGCATGTTGGCGCAGTAGATGGCGTCGAACTTTTCTTCTTCTTTGCCTTCTTGAGCGAACGCGGAGCCTTGCGAGGGCCACTGCGGCGCCATCACGTCGAGCAGCAGCGGCGGGCGCAGATTGGGCAGCGCGGCGTGTTCGACGCGACTGGCGATCGCGGGGAGCGAGCGGACGTCTGCGTCGGTGGGCTGCCAGGTCCATGAAGGCATGGCGGCGGCGAACCAGGCGGCGTGTTGGCCTGTGCCGGAGGCGATTTCCAAGGCGGTGCCGCGCTCATCGAGGATGCGAGTCAGGGCATCGAGGATGGGTTGTTTGTTGCGGTCTGCGGCGGGGCTAAAGAGTAAATCAGCCATTCAACTTAGAGCCGAATCGAGATGGATCAATCGTATTTTTGTAAAACAGGTGACCTCCGCCAAACGAAAAAATCGATCGAATCTCAAACACAACAAGTCACCCGTAGAAATTCCCCTTTGCCCGCAATCCTCATACCTTAAATGTTCTTGGGGAAATGGACTTCGATTTTGACCACATGCGTTCACTCACATCAAAATCATAAGTTATCACCTGAACAGTATCATTTCGCCCTTCTCTACTGATAAATATTCTATTAAATTGAAGTGGCTGCTCTCCTCGTTCATTTTTTGCAACGCCACTACTACCGCAACCCACAACAACCATTGAGTTAGTTCCATCGCCTAGCATTTCCGCATGTGCGTGATGTCGATGCCCATGTAGAACCAGAGAAAAACCTGCTGACAAGAGTCGCTTTTTTACCATTGCCGCATCAGAGAGTAAACTTTCAGCAGCGATAGTAGATTCAATTGTATTTACCGGCACCAGATGATGATGAAACATGGCAACACGAACCGAATCAGCCCACTTCGGATGCGAATTTGCTTCCGCCAAAGCGTTGTCAAGCTGGCTTTCTCCGATATATCCTCGATGATCAGATGGACTCTCAAGGGCCGCAGAATTCATCGAAATAATCAAAAGCGAGGGCCCTCCCTCTACGAAAACTATTTCATACAATCGTTCTGGTGGTGTATCCGCCCCGTATTGAGGTCCGATGGAAATGGAATTTCGAAACGAGACATAAGGCGAAAAAGCCAAATGCTTAGCTTCCGGATCCGCCTTAATCAACCCCCAATTAACATCGTGATTTCCAGGACAAGTCACTACATTTAGACTTTGCCCTGAAACCCCCTCGATAAATGAGCGAACCGCTCTAAGTGAACTGGTAGCCTCCCGAAACTCCGTTGTCAGCCCCATTTGCGTCACATCGCCACTCACAAGAATTGCCATGGGATTCATTTTTTCAGCGCCAATGCTTTTTGACAAAAACCGATCGAAGCTCGGCTTATCGGCACTTGGTATGGAATCAAAAGCTGCAGGCAATGAAGAGAAGAAATGATTTGCTCCAAAATGGATATCAGAGAATTGCAAAATTTCTGTTCCACTTTGAGTATGCGTTGCCTCAAATGAATTCTGCCCATCCGACTTAGAAAGGCGTATCGGAGTTGCGACAGTATATGCTTGAAAAAGTCGATCACGAAAGGCATACGTCTGATCCGTCACCTTAACAATTTCCTGTCCATATTGCTCCTTTTGCAAGTCACCCGCATAGTAAGACGGATTTGTTACGCCAGAAGACTCAGCTGTCGGATATACACTTGAAGTGTGCGCTGAAGGGGTGGCTGCATTTGCAAAAAGCCGTAGAACAGTTTCTCGTTGGGTTGAGTGCCCAATCGCCTTTCGATATCGTTCCTCTAGCCCAGAGTCTGTTTTATTTCTTGCCACATACTCCAACGCAACATTAATATCACTTATCCCAATCTCTTGCTGCTTTGTTGTAAATGCGCCCAAAAATGACTGCCGGCCAATCAAATGAAGCAGATATGGCTGTCCATGCACAACTCTAACCAGTTCCTTTTTTGCCTCCTCCGTAAATCGAATCTCATTGCCAACCAACTCTTCAGCCTTTGTCACAACGGCACGGAGTTCGGCCTCTGTCATTTCCTCAAGCGGAAGTTTTCCAGTATTTAGTTGACGCTCAATGGATTGATGATCTCTGACCAACTCTTTTTCGGTGTTTGCTATTCCCGTAACAACGAAAGAAACTTTAGGCTGGCCAGCCTTAATAAAAGACGCAAAGCCATCGTGGTTTTTAATTAACTCAAACTCATCAACGAAAATTGCGAGACCATTTGCATAGTGTTTTGCAATTGTCGTTGCTCGCCGCCAAAAATCGGAAACACGATCTGGATCAAGACTATTCAACTCTCGGTATGGCGGAGGCTCACCAAACAGTTCATGCAGATACGGGAATTTCGAAAAACAATTTCCATCGATAGTCAATCGATAGAGAAGTTGATTCAAATTATTGATTGACTCATCACGAGTTATGAAGCACGTTGCGAAGTCAAAATTCTCGTCTGCGAGAGGCGATTCAATATGCTCTAGGAGTTGCTGATTTCCATCCGCTATCAATTGAAGTTGACGTGCAAGAGATGATTTTCCGATCCCTCTGGATCCATAGATAAAGACGTGATCTCCAGCCAACAACAACTGCGTCCCAGCAATTAACTGATCCCCTCGGCCAGAAAATCTACGTGGATCTGAAATTTCCTTTGCGGGCTGAAATGCGGATAGAACTTCTGAATAGGTTGTTGTCATTATAAAGATTCTTGCAATTTAATTTCCAACTCACTCTTAAGGCGACGCTGAAATCGATAGGAATGGAGTAATCGACACCTAGCCGAATTCATGCATCCAAACGACACAATCTAGCTACTGAAGGCGATTGAAAGGCTTGAAACAAGATGTGTGATGTGGATTGTCGTGGAAGGGCCAACGACGGTGTGGCGTACTTTCCCTTGCACGAGGAAATCCAACTCCAGGTTGACAAGGGATCCTCCTTCAGGTCGCAGGCGTCTCTCTTAACGATCTCAAGTCGCGTGGGGAAAAGTGTTTCACCTATCTCCACCCTCCTGAAACAACGCCGCCGCATCCCGCGCCAAATCCGAAGCGATCCAAAGCAGGTTGTCCCGATGCCCAGCCCCCGCGTCTTCAAACCAGCCATCGCCGGCGCCGTGGCAGCACCACAGCAGTGAGTTCAGTTGTTCCAGCTTGCATTCCAGCAAGTCTGCTGCGCTCGGGGTGGTTGCGTGGGGAGAGGTCGACCCGGTAGCGCGGGCCATAATTCGTTTAGCCATTTGTTGTGCTCCTTCTCAAAGTTTGCACGTCACTTGGTTAGACGGTCATGGTGTTCGCGCACCGTGGCCGTCGCCTTTTGTGCCTCACGTTCGCATCGATGGCCCGCCGTGAGGCGAGGCGGTTCATTCGTTCACTCAATCAGTCAGTGGTCCGTGGTGTGGTGTGGTGTGTGCTGCCCTCCTCGCCCACATGGCGGGTCGTTTCATCACAGGGGCATTCACTGTAGAGAAGTCCCGCCCGGCGCACAGAGCAATTTCGCCGAGGAATGCGCGGTTCGCGCAAGTAATCGCGCTGCGGCAGCGGCGATTCACAAAGCCCTGACAGTCAGGCCCTGAAAGCAGGGCCCGAGCCCCGCATCGACAGCAGCGCCTCAGCCCTGCCCGCCGAACTCGCGCGCGTGCTCCACCGCGTACTTGATGAGCTCCGCCTGTCCTTCGATGCCCAGGCGCCGCTTGATGCTCTGGCGGTGCGCCTCCACGGTGCGCACGCTCAGGCCGAGGTCGCGCGCGATCTGCTTGCTCGATTCGCCGCGGCCGAGCGCGCTCAAGATTTCGCTCTCGCGCGGCGTGAGCAGCGGGCGCGGGGTCTGGTTGCGAAAGAGTTTCTTCGACACGGCCGGGCTCAAGAACGTGCCGCCCGCCGACACGGCCTCGATGGCCGCCACGATCTCTGCAGCCGGCGCGTCTTTCAGCACGTAGCCGCGCGCGCCGACCTGCAAGGCCTTCTGCACGTACTCGGGGTTGTCGTACATGCTGAGCATCACGATGTGCGGCGCGGGCTGCTGGTGCTGCGGCTGTTGTTGCAGCAGCAGCGCCGCCAGCTCGATGCCGTTCATGTCCTTCATTCCCACGTCCATGAGCACGAGGTGCGGCTGCGCGGGGCCGATGAGTGCCAGCGCCTCGGCCGCGCTGCCGGCCTCGCCCACGATCTCCAGGCCGGGCATGGCGCCCAGGCGCGCGCGCAGGCCGTCGCGCACCAGCGGGTGGTCGTCGACCAGGAACAGGCGCACGACAACGGGAGCAGCAGCGGTAGGGTCTTCTGTCATGGCCGCTATTCTGGCTTTGCACGCCGCACGGGCACTTCGGCCACGATGGAGGTGTGGCCCCGGCCCGAGCGCATGCGCAGCCGGCCTTCGATGGACTCCATGCGCTCGCGCATGTTGCGCAGGCCGATGCCGCGCTGCGGGTCGAGCTGCATGGCCTCGACGTTGAAGCCGACGCCGTCGTCGCTGATCTCCAGCCGCACGGCCTCTTCGTCGAAGCTCAGTGCGATGTGCACCTGTTGCGCACGCGCGTGTTTATGCACATTGGTCAACGCTTCCTGCGTGACGCGAAAGAGCGCGGTCTTGGCTTCTTGCGACAGCTCGAAGGGTTCGCCCTCGACCATGATGGATGCGTCCACGCCGCCTTCTTCACCGAACTCGGCGCCCAGGCGCTCCAGCGCGGCGGGCAGGCCCAGGGTGTCGAGCAGCGCGGGGCGCAGCCGGTGCGAGATGCGGCGCACCTCGGTGAGCGAATCGTTCAGCCGCTGCAGCGCCTTGCCGAGCGCGGGCGGCGGCGACTGGTGCGCGCGGTCGAGCTGCTCCACCGCCGATTCGATGAGCAGCTTGGCCGACACCAGCGTCTGGCTGGTGCCGTCGTGCAGTTCGCGCGCGAGGTGGCCGCGCTCTTCTTCCTGCGACTGCACCACGCGGCGCGCGAGCAGGCGCAGCTTGGCTTCGGCCGTGCGGTGCTCGCTGAGGTTGAGCAACAACCCGGCCGCGCTGACCACGCCCAGGCACAACGCGGCGATGCCGGCGATCCACAGCAGCGTGGCGGTGACGTTGGCGTTCATCTGCCGGTCGAGGGTGTCCATGGTCGACTGGATGTCGTCCAGGTACAGGCCGGTGCCGACCATCCAGTTCCAGCGCGGCAGCGCGGTGACATAGCCGAGCTTGGGCGCCATCTGCGCGCTGGAGGGCTTGCGCCATTCGTACTCGACGTAGGCACCGCCCTTGTCGCGTGCGCCCTTGATCAGCTCCTGGATGGTGAAGCGGCCGTGCGAATCGCGCAGGTTCCACAGGTTCTGGCCCACCAGCTCGGGCTGGCGCGAGTGCATGAGCGAGTTGCCGTCCATGTCGTAGACGAAGAAGTAGCCGTCGTCGCCGTAGTTGAGTGTGGCCAGGCGGCGCAGCGCCTCGGTGCGCGTGGCCTCGTCGTCCAGGCCCGACTCGTACAGCGGCAGCAGGTTGCTCACGGCCAGGTCGACGTAGCTGCGCAGCTCGCTGCGACGCTGGGCCATGTAGCTGCGCTCGATGAGCGCCCGCTCGCGCTGGGCCAGGTCGTGCTCCTGGTGACGCACGGCCAGGGCCACGAGCACCAGCGCAACCAGCAGGGGCGCAACGGCCAGCGCGACGATCTTGGTGCGGAGGTTCATCGTCGGGGTGGGGGCCTCGTTCGTCCTGGTGCGTTCAATGCACGCTGGTCGGCCGCCCCGCAGCCACCCACGCATCCAGCCCCCCCGTCAACGGCAGCGCCCGCCGCGCCCCACGCGCCAGCAGCACGCGCGCGGCCTGCGCGGCCGAGACTTCGTTGGGGCAGTTGCAGTACAGCACCACGTCGCGGTCGGGGTCGATGGTGAGGTCCAAGTTGCGCTGCTGCAGGGCCTTGAGGGTGTACGACAGCGCGCCAGGAATGCGGCGCGGGTCGACCTGCACGCCGGCTTCGCCGCGCACGTCGATCACCAGCGGCGGCACGTCGCCGCTCATCAGGTCGAACAGCTCGTCGACGCTGATGCGCGGCATGCCGGTGAGCCGCGCGAAGGCACGGCGGCGCCAGTAGCGCACGGCGAGCATCACGAGCAGCACCACGCCCAGCGCGGCGGTGGCGATGCCGCCGGCCTGGGCCAGCACAGCGAGCACCTGCTGGATCTGGTCGCGAAAGAGCCAGCCCAGGCCGAGGAACAGGCCCGTCCAGACCAGCGCGGCCACAATGTCGAAGCCGACAAAACGCCGCACCGACATGCCCAGCGCGCCGGCCATGGGCGGCGCCACCACGGAGACGCCGGGCACGAACTTGGCGGCCACGAGCGACATGCCGCCCCAGTCGGAAATGAGCGATTCGCCGCGCCGTACGCAGGAGTCCTGCGACAGCGAGATGCGGCACAGCAGCCGCATGAAGCGGTAGCCGAAGCGGCGCCCGGCATAGAACCACGCGCCGTCGCCCAGCAGGTTGGCGACCACGGCGGCCAGCACCACGCCGACCACCGACACGTCGCCCGCCGCCAGCAGCGCGCCGGTGACGACCAGCACGGCCGCGGCCGGCACGGGCAGGCCCAGGCGCGCGGCGAAGCTGGCGGCAAACACCACCAGGATCGCGTTCTGCACCAGCAGCGACATCAGCTGCGCCATGCTGCAGGTCGCCGTTCGGTCGTTGCCAGGGGCCGCAGGGCGGCGCGCCGGGAGGGGGTGTGGGATGTGCTCATGCCGGGCGCGATTCTCCCGCATGACCCAAGCACGTACTGCGCGCAGGCCATCCGGGGCGCCCGCACGCCCGTTCGCTCAGCGGGGCGCGTCGCCCTTGCGGTACTCGGCGGTGAGCGCGTCGAGCTTCTGCTTGAGCGCCGGGTCGAGCGTGTAGCTGGCGGCAGCCACGGTGGCGTCGAGCTGCTCGGGGCGGCTGGCGCCCAGCAGCGGCGCGGTGATCAGCGGGTTGGCCATGACCCAGGCCACGGCCAGCGTGGCCAGCGGCACGCCGGCTTCGTCGGCCAGCGCGTGCAGCTGGGTGACGGTGTCGAAGCTGCGGTCGTTCCAGTAGCGGTCCTGGTACATGCCGCCGGCGGTGCCGAGGGTGAAGCGGGTGTTTTCCTCGGGCTTGGCGCCGGGCTTGTACTTGCCGGTGAGCAGGCCGCCGGCCAGCGGGTTGTAGGGAATCACGCCCAGGCCCTCTTCGGCCGCGAGCGGCAGCAGCTCGCGCTCGATCTCGCGGAACAGCAGGCTGTAGCGCGGCTGCACCGACACGAAGCGCGTGAACCGGTGCAGCTCGGCCTTGCCCAGCGCGCGGGCCAGGCGGTAGGCCAGGAAGTTCGACACGCCGATGTAGCGCGCGCGGCCCGACTTCACGATGACGTCGAGCGCCTCGAGGCTTTCCTCGAGCGGGGTCTCGCGGTCGTCCATGTGCAGCTGGTACAGGTCGACGTGGTCGGTCTTCAGGCGCTTGAGCGAGAGGTCGATGGCGTCGAGCAGGTGTTTGCGCGAGGCGCCCTGGTCCCAGGGGTTGGGGCCGACCTTGTTGACGGCCTTGGTGGCGACCACGAAGCGGCGGCGGCCTGCGGGGCCCTGCTTGTCGAGCCAGTTGCCGATGATCTCTTCGGTGCGGCCGGTGGTCTCGATGGTGCCGCCCAGCGGGTACACGTCGGCGGTGTCGAGAAAGTTGATGCCGGCGTCGGCGGCCTTGTCCAGGATCTGGTGCGACACGGCCTCGTCGGTCTGCAGGCCGAAGGTCATGGTGCCCAGGGCCAGGCGGGACACGGTGAGGCCGGTGCGGCCCAGGCGGGTGGTGGGGATGCTCATGCAGGCTCGCTCCGAGAAGGTGAGAGAGGGAGGGAAAGAGGCGGCGGCCATCATAGGCACGGCCGCGCATTCCTGCAGGCGCTGGAGATTCAGGTGGATTCGAGGTGCACGCCGGGCGCGCCGCGTTCGACGGAAAAGCGGGCCATGGTCGCGACGGGCGAATCGGCGTTCTTCTCGTCGTCCACCGCGCGGAACTCGACGGCGCAGCCGCGCGCGTCGAGCGTCATGAGGCCGTAGCCGCGCTTGTCGGCGCGACCGTAGCGCAGGTGTTCGTTCTTCTCGCGCATGTGGGCCACGCTGGCGGCGCTGGGCCCTTCGGAGGTGATGGCGCCGCCGACGAACTCGGTCGCGACCACGGGCCCCTGCGGCGCGCGGCGCAGGTCGGCGGCCCAGAAGGCGTGCACGTCGCCGCCGAGCACCAGCGCATCGCCGCCGCGCGACGGGTTGGCGGCCAGCGCGTCGAGCAGGCGCGTGCGCGCGGCGGCGTAGCCGTCCCAGCCGTCCATCCAGTAGCCGTGGCCGGGGCCGCGCTGGCGGTCGGCTTCGGCGAGCAAGGTCGGTTGGGCGATGACGGTCCAGCGCGCCGGCGGCGTGGCGAGTTCGTTCGCGAGCCAGGCTTCCTGCTGCATGCCGAGCAGGCTGCGCTCCGGGGCCAGCCGGTCGGCGCAGTCGACCAGCGGCTTGGTGCTGCGGCCCGGGAGGCAGGCGTGGTGCGAGCGGTACTGGCGGCCGTCGAGCAGCATCACGTCGAGCATGCGGCCAAAGCGATGGCGGCCGTAGATGGTCGCGCTCGCGCCGCGCGGGCGCATGGAGGCGGGCACGGGCATGTGCTCGTACCAGGCCTGGTAGGCGGCGGCGCGGATCGCCAGGAACTGCGCCGGGTCGGGCGTGCGCGGCGAAACGTCGTCGGTGTAGTCGTTGGCGACCTCGTGGTCGTCCCAGGTCACGAGCCACGGGAAGGCGGCGTGTGCGGCCTGCAGGTGCGGGTCGGTCTTGTAGAGCGCGTAGCGGTTGCGAAAGCCGGCCAGGTCGGTGGGAATGCCGCTTTCGTGCCGACGCACGTTGTGCGAGCCGCGCGTGCTTTCGTAGATGTAGTCGCCCAGGTGCACGACGAAGTCGAGCGGCTGCGCGGCCATGTCGCGGTAGGCGGCGTAGTAGCCCTCCTCGTACTGCTGGCACGAGGCGAAGGCGAAGCGCAGCGGCTGCACGGTGGCGTCATCGTCGGCCGGCGCGGTGCGCGTGTGGCCGACGGGGCTGCGCGTGCCGGCGGCGGTGAAGCGGTACCAGTAGGGGCGGCCCGCGCGCAGGCCCCGCACCTCGACATGCACCGAGTGCGCAAGGTCGGCCGTGGCGTGGGCTGTGCCCTTCGCCACCACGCGCCTAAAGCCTTCGTCGTCGGCGACTTCCCAGCGCACCTCGACCGGCGCATCGCCCATGCCGCCGCCTTGCAGCGGCTCGGGCGCCAGCCGCGTCCAGAGCACGACGCCGTCGGCACTCGGCGTGCCCGAGGCCACGCCCAGCGTGAACAGCGCCCGGGACGCGGGCTGCGCATTCAGCCTCAGGAAGGGATGGCCCAGCGACGCGGCCGCGAGACCGCCGAGCAGCAGGTGCCGGCGGGGGAGTTTCATTGCCGCGTTCTTTATTCGCACGCGGCGGGGTTCACATCGACATCGGTCATCCCCGGCAATGTCGTCCGGTTCGCGCTCCCCTGTCAATCGGCCCGGCTGCGACCGGCACTCGGCACTACCGCGCCGCCACCGTGACCCGGGCGGTCATGTACGGATGCACCGAGCAGACGTAGTCGTACACGCCCGGCTTGTCGAAGGCGCGGGAGAAATTCTTGCCGGGCAGCAGCAGGTCGACGCCCGTCGAACCGTCCTTGAAGACCAGGCCGTGCGGCGCGCCGTCATCGTTCTGCCAGGTCACGTGCTCGCCGGCCTTGACGCTGATCTGCGCCGGCTCGAAGGCAAAGTTGCGGATGGCCACGTGCGTCGAGGCCCCCGCGTGCGCGCCTTGCGACGCGGCCACGTGCTGCACGGCGATCTTGCGCGGCGCATTGCCGACCGCCACGGTGTGCATGGCGCCGCCGCCCAGGTCGACCACGCTCACGTCGTTGGAGCCCTCGTTGCTGACCCACAGCTTCTTGCCGTCGGCCGACAGGTCGAGCCAGTGCGGCTGCTTGCCCACGCCGATGCTGCGCACCGCCGCGTGTGTGGCCGGATCGAACAGCAGGACCTCGCCCGGGCCCTGCACCACCACCGCGCCGTTCGCCATGCCCGCGAAGTGCTGCGCGATGTGCGGCGACACGCCCGTGGGAATCGGCGCGCCCCACTGGTTGGTGGCCGCGTCGAGCACCTGCACCGCGGGCACGCCGGCCAGCGTGAGGTACAGCGCCTTGCCGTCGTGGCCGAACTCCAGGTCGCGCGGCGGCTTGTCGAGCGGGATCTGCGTGACCACGGCGCGCGTCGCCATGTCGATGACGACCAGCGCGAAGTGCCCCGGCTCCTGCGACGCAACGTACGCCTGCCGGCCGTCGGGCCGGATGGCGATGGTGTGTGGCTTGGGCACCGGCACGGTGGCGCTCACGCCGTGCGCCGAGGTGTCGACGAAGACCACGCGGTCGTCGCCGTTGACGGCCACCAGCAGCCACTTGCCGTCGGCGGTCATGGCCAGGCCCTGCGGGCCCTTGCCGACGTCGATGGCGCGCGTCACGCGGTCGCTCGCGGCATCGATCTCGCTCACGGCGGCGGCGCCGGAGCCGCTCACGTACACGGTGCGGCCGTTCGGCGTGAGGACGATGCCGTCGGGCCCCGCCGCCACCGGCAGCGTGGCCACGACGCGCTCGGACGCCGTGTCGATCACGCTGACCGTGCTGTCCTTGAAATTGCCGACATAGGCCTTGGGGCCCGCGGCGAGCGCGGGGACCGCCGAAGCCGCCAGGGCCGAAAGAACGACGAGGATGCGTGCGAAGCCGGGTATGGCGATCATGGTGAAAACCTCCTGGGGAAGAAGCGAAACAAGCAGAATCCCTGAGGGGCATGACGCATGGCATGCCCTGCTTATTCCCGTCGGGCCGAAAAAATTTCGGAAAGCGCTGGAATAAAGCGCCGGGCTGCCACGTCACGCAGGAAGAAGGAGCCCTTGAGCCTGTCGACCGACCGCACACGCCAGTTCGAAGCCGCCGCGTTGCCGCATCTGGATGCGGCATGGAACCTGGCGCGCTGGCTCTTGCGCGACGACCAGCTGGCCGACGACGCGGTGCAGGAGGCGTACCTGCGCGCGTTCCGCTTCTTCGACGGGCTGCGCGGCGAGAGCGCGCGGCCGTGGCTGCTGGGCATCGTGCGCAACGCCTGCTACGACTGGATGCGGCAGAACCGTCAGCTGGCCGACCAGGTGGAATTCGACGAACTGCGCGACAGCGAAGCAGCTTCGGCGCCCTCTTCTTCGCCCGACGCGGGCGATCCGGCGCGGCAATGGGAACAGCGCGTGCAGGGCGAGCGCGTCAACGCCGCCATCGACGCGCTGCCGCCGGTGTACCGCGAGGTGATCGTGCTGCGCGAGCTGGAGGAGATGCGCTACGAGGACATCGCGCGCATCGCGGGCGTGCCGCTGGGCACCGTCATGTCGCGGCTGTCGCGCGCGCGGGCGATGCTGCGCGAGAGCCTGCGCGACGAACGTCCCGGCGACGCAGGAGGAAGGACACACCATGTCAATGTCTGACGAGGAACTGGGAACGCTGGTCCGGCGCCATGCCACGCGGCACGCCCCGCCCGAGGGGCTGGCCGGGCGCGTCGCGCGCGCGGTGCGTGCCGAAGCCGCCGTTGCACCGGCCCCAGCCGCAGCCCCGGTACGGCAGCGCCGCGGCATGTGGCCGGGGTTGGCAGGATTCGCCACCGGCGCGGCCACGGCCTGGGGCCTGGCGCTGGTGCTGCTCGCCACGCCGGTGCCGCCTGCGGATGCGCTCACCGAAGGCGTCACCGCCAACCACGTGCGCTCGCTGATGGCCTCGCACCTGGCCGACGTGGCCTCGTCCGACCAGCACACGGTGAAGCCGTGGTTCGCCGGCAAGCTCGACTTCTCACCGCCGGTGGTCGACCTGGCGGCGGAGGGTTTTCCGCTGACGGGCGGACGGCTCGACTACCTCGACCGCCGCACCGTGGCGGCGCTGGTCTACCGCTCGGGCCCGCACGTCATCAACCTGTTCGTGTGGCCGGCGCCGGATGCCCAGACCCAGCCGACCGTGCGCTCCGCGCGGCAGGGCTACCAGCTGGTGCATTGGACCCAGGGCGGCATGCAGGCCTGGGCGGTGTCGGACCTGAATGCAGCCGAGCTGCAGAACTTTGCGGCGCTGCTGCGCGAACGCACCGCGCCGGCGGCTTCGCCGAGGTAGCGGGCTCGGTTCAGTACGCGACGGCCACCGGCCGCCGCGCATCCGCACGCGCGCTCGCCACGGCCCAGGCAAAGATGCCCACGCCCGCCAGTGCCAGCAGCGCGCCGACCCAACCGGTCGAGGTCCAGCCCAGGCCCGCCGCAATGGCGACGCCGCCGAGCCAGGCGCCGAGCGCGTTGGCCATGTTGAAGGCCGAGTGGTTGAGCGCGGCGGCGAGCGTTTGTGCGTCGCCGGCCACGTCCATCAGGCGGATCTGCAGGGCCGGGCCGATGGCGACGGTGGTGCCGATGAGGAACACGGTGAAGGCTGCCGTCACGACGTGGTGCGCGGCGAAGGTGAAGCTGGCGAGCACCAGCGCCGCGTAGACGAGCACGCCGCCGATGGTGCGCATGAGCGACTTGTCGGCCAGCCGCGAGCCCACGAGGTTGCCGGTGACCATGCCCAGGCCGAACAGCGCGAGCACGAAGGGCACGCCGCCCAGCGGCAGGCCGGCCACCTCGATCAGCGTGGGCTTGATGTAGCTGAACACGGCGAACATGCCGCCGAAGCCGATGGCGCCGATGCCCAGCGTGAACCACACCTGCTTGCGCTTGAGCGCGCCGAGTTCGCGCCAGGGGCTGGCGCCGGCGGCGGGTGCGATGTCGGGCACGTCGCGGCGCAACAGTACCACGGCGACGAGCGCGATGACGCCCACGAACACGAAGGCCGCGCGCCAGCCGAACAGCTGGCCCAGCCACGCCGCGATGGGCACGCCGACCAGCGTGGCGCCGGTGAGCCCCAGCATCACGAGGCCGACGGCGCGTGCGCGCCGCCCCGGCGGCGCGAGCGTGGCGGCCACGAGCGCGGCCACGCCGAAGTAGGTGCCGTGCGGCAGGCCGGTGGCAAAGCGCAGCAGGTTGAGCGACAGGTAGCCGGGCGCCATCGCGCTGGCGAAGTTGCCGGCCGCGAACACGGCCATCAGCGCGATCAGCAGCGCGCGGCGGCCCCAGCCGGCGGCCAGCACCGCGAGCACGGGCGCGCCGATGACCACGCCCAGCGCGTAGGCGCTGATGACGTGGCCGGCCTGCGGGATGGTGACGGCGATGTCCTTCGCGACCTCGGGCAGCAGGCCCATGATGACGAACTCGCCGGTGCCGATGGCAAAGCCGCCGACGCCGAGCGCGAGCACCGCGCGCAGGAACTGGGCGGACGAGACGGACGGTGCAATGGCGGTGGTTTCCGCGCCTTCGCGGGCGGACGGTGAGGCGTTCAAGGCCGGGCTCCTGGGGGGTGCCCGGCGGACGCGGGCAAGGCCCGATTCTAGGGTAAACCCTTAAATTGTGAAGATCCTCTCGTGCGCCGCGTCGGTACCGTCTTGCAGACGAAGCCTCAGCGCCGCTGGAACTGCGGCGCCCGGCGCTCGGCCATGGCGCGCACGCCTTCCTTGAAGTCGTCGGTTGCGAACTGCACGCACTGCACCTCGCGCTCGTGGCGGTTGGCCTCGGCCACGGCGTCGGCCAGGCCGCGCCGCAGGGTGGCGCGCGTGGCTTCGACGGCGAGCGGTGCCGACAGCGCGATCTCGCCCGCCAGCGCCAGCGCGCTCGCGCGCACCTCGTCGGCCGGCACCAGCTGGTCGACGAGGCCGATGCGCAGCGCTTCCTCGCCGCCGATGCGCTGCCCGGTGAAGAACAGCAGCCCCGCCTGCTGCGCCCCCACGAGGCGCGGCAGCGTCGCGCTCAGGCCGAAGCCCGGGTGAAAGCCCAGGCGGTTGAAGTTGGCGCTGAAGCGCGCCTCCGCGCAGCTCACGCGGAAGTCGGCCGCCACCGCGAGGCCGAGGCCCGCGCCCACCGCCGCGCCGTGCACCGCGGCGACGAGGGGCTTGGCGCTGCGAAAGAGCCGCATCGCCTGCGCGTACAGCGGGCCGGGGTCGCGCGAGGTGCCGTCGTCGTCCCCGCTGTTGAAGTCGGCGCCGGCGCTGAAGGCGCGCCCCTCGGCGGCCAGCACGATGGCGCGGCAGCCGGGGTCGGCGTCGAGCCGGTCGAGGTGGTCGGCCAGCTCGCGCAGCAGCGCCTCGTTCACGTAGTTGAAAGGGCCGCGGCGGATTTCGAGCAGCGCGACGTGCGCGTGGCCCGCGTCGAGGGATGCGATGTGGCTCATTGGACCTCCAGCTTGGCGATGTCGACGTAGCCCTTCCACTTCTCGCGCTCCTGGCGCTCGAAGGTGGCAAGGTCGGCGAGGCTGACCTTGGCCGGCGCGAAGGCAAAGCCCTCGAGCCGCGAACGGATCGGGTCGGTGGTCACGGCCTCGTTGATCCAGGTGTTGAGTTTCTGCTGGATCTCCACCGGCGTCGCGGCCGGCACGGCAATGCCGAGGAAGCCGCCGCGGATGGTGAACTTCGGGTACGTCTCGGCGATCAGCGGCAGCGCCGGGTAGCGCTTGAGCCGCGCGTCGCTGTGCACGGCCAGCGCCCGCAGCTGGCCCGAGGCCACGAAGGCGTCGCCGGCCACGGTGTCGGTGAACACCACCTGGATCTGCCCGGCGATGAGCTCCGACATCGCCTGGCTCACCTGCTTGTAGGGAATGGGCACCAGCTCGATGCCGGCCTCGTGCGCGAACAGCGCGCCCGTGACTTTCGAGGTCGCGTTGAAGTGGCCGTAGTTGATGCTGCCCGGTGCCTTCTTCGCGGCGGCCACGAACTCCTGCAGCGTCTTGTAGGGCGCGTCGGGCTGCACCAGCATGTAGGTGGAGCCGGGGCCGAAGGAGCCGACCAGTCGGAAGTCCTTGCCCGGGTCGTAGGGCAGCTTGCGGAACAGGCTGGGGTTGGCCAGGTGCGTGGACGTGGTGGCCAGCAGGAGCACCGAGCCGTCGGCCGGCGCGTTGCGCACCGCCTCCACGCCGATGATGCCGTTGCCGCCGGGGCGGTTGTCGACCACCACCGCGCGACCGGTCTTGCGCGTGAGGAATTCGGCCAGCATGCGCGCCGAGATGTCGCCCGAGCCGCCGGGGCCGAAGGGCACGATGATCTGGATCGGCTTGTCCTTGTCCTGAGCAAGCGCGATGCCGGCGGTGGCCGCGAACGGCAGGCCCGCCAGCCAGGCGAGGCAGTGTCTTCTGTGCATGGGATGTGTCTCCTGTCTGTTTTCGAATGTCGTGGCCGGTGGGCGCTCAGCCGAGCGCCCCGGCACCCAGCGCCTCGTTGTGCTCGCCCACGCCGGGCGCGCGGGCCCGTACCTGCGGGCGTTCGCCGTCGAAGGACAGCGGCAGCCCGACGATGCGCAGCTCCTCGTCGGGCACGGTCTGGAAGATGCCGATGGCCTCGGTCTGCGGCTGCGCCAGCACCTGCGCGAAGTCCTGGATCGGCGCGCACGGAATGCCCAGCGGCTCCAGCGCGTCGAGCCACTGTTGCGTCGAGCGGGTGCGGAACACGGCCTCCAGCGCGGGGATGAGCAGCGCCTTGTGCTGCACGCGCAGTGCGTTGCTGGCAAAGCGTTCGTCGCGCGTCCACTCCTCGTGGCCCGTGGCGCGCGCCAGCTTGGCGAACAGGCGGTCGTTGGCGGCGGCCACGACGATCTCGCCGTCTTCGGTGGGCAGCGCCTGGAACACCACCACGTTGGGGTTGCCGCTGCGGTGGCGCTCGGGCTGACGGCCCGTGGCGTGGAAGCCGGCCATCATCACCTGCAGCCAGCCCAGCGCGGTCTCGAACAGCGAGGTGTCGACCACGCAGCCCTGCCCCGTCGTCGCACGGCGCAACAGCGCGGCGATGCAACCCAGCGCCGCCCAGATGCCGGTGCCCAGGTCGAGCACCTGCATGCCGACGCGCGCCGACGGGCCGTTCTCGGCGCCGTTGATGCTGAAGATGCCCGCGAAGGCCTGCACCATCGGCTCGTAGCCCGGCGCCAGGCGCATCGGCCCCTTGTGCCCGAAGGCCCAGAGCGAGCAGTACACCAGCCGGGGGTTGAGCGCGCGCAGCACGTCGGGGCCGAGCTCCAGTTCTTCGAGCGAGCCGGGGCGCATGTTCTGGATGAACACGTCGGCCTGCGCGGCGTGTTCGCGCAGCCACTGCACGTGCGCCGGGTTCTTCAGGTCGAGCGCGATGCTCTTCTTGCCGTGGTTCATGGCCTGGAAGGTGGTCGCGGTGCCGCGCCAGAACGGCGGGCCCCAGCCGCGCGCGTCGTCGCCCGCGCCGGGCCGCTCGATCTTCACCACCTCGGCGCCGAGCGAGGACAGGATCTCTCCCGCGTACGGCCCGGCGATGTTCTGCCCGACCTCGATGACCTTGATGCCGGCCAGCGGCTGCGCGGCGGCGATGTGGTGCAAAGGGTTCGTCATGTTCAATGTCCTGTGAATCGGGGGGCGCGTTTTTCGAGGAAGTGCTGCACGCCCTCGCGGAAGTCGTCGGTGTCGCGGCAGGCGGCAATCTCGCGGTCGGCCTCGCGCGTGGCCTGCCCCAGCGTCTGGTAGCGGGCGGCGCGCAGCTGCTGCTTGATGACGCGGGTGGCGCGCGGCGACGCCGCATTCGCGATCTCGCCGGCGCGTGCGAGCACCGCGTCGAGAAAGCCCTCGGCCGGCAGCAGGCAGGCCAGCCCCATGCGATCGGACTCTTCCGCCATCACGGTGCGGCCGGTCAGCAGCAGGTCGGCGGCATGCATCGGGCCGATGAGGCGCGGCAGCAGCCAGGCCGTGCCGTGCTCGGCCACGAGGCCGCGGCGCGCATAGGGAAAGCTGAGCTTGGCGCCGGCCGCCACGTAGCGCAGGTCGGCATGCAGTGCGAGGCACAGCCCGACGCCCGCCGCCGCGCCGTTGATCGCGGCGATCAGCGGCTTGTCGAAGCCGCCGAGGTAGCCGTAGCGCTGCGCGAGGTCGTCGTCCGAGGGCGCCTGCGGCACGGGCGGCCGGGCGGCTGCGCCCAGCACCGCCATGTCCATGCCGGCGCAGAAGCCGCGACCGGCGCCGGTCAGCACGGCGCAGCGCACGTCGTCGTCGGCCTGCGCCAGGTGGATGGCTTCGCGCAGTTCGGCCTCCAGCGTGGGGGTCCAGGCGTTGAGCCGGTCGGGGCGGTCGAAGGTGATCGAGGCGACGCGGTCGGTCACCGCGTACCTGAGTTCCGTGAATTCCAAGCGTGTCTCCGGTTCGTTGCTCGCCCTGTGTCGGGCATGGGCTCAGTATTCCGGCGCACCCTGGCGGTGACAATGCTGCAATTTCGCTGACCGAAATCATGCCCACGCCCCGCTCTACCTCCACCCGGGCCGAAACGCAGTCGACCGGCACCTTCGTGCGCAGCACGCCGGGCAGCCATTCGCTCGAGCGCGGGCTGGCGTTGCTGCGCGCCTTCCGGCATGGAGTGGACGTGCTGACCAACGCCGAGCTGGCCGACCGCACGCAGCTGCCGCGGCCCACGGTGAGCCGCCTGACGCGCTCGCTGGTGGATGCGGGCTTTCTTGCCTACGACCTGGAGCAGCGCGGCTACCGGCTGACGGCCGCGTGCCTGAGCCTGGCCCTGTCGTTTCGCACCTCGGAGCAGACGCTGGCGCAGGCCCTGCCGCTGATGCGTGCGCTGGCCGAGGGCCGCCGCGTGAACGTGGGCCTGGCGGTGGCCGACCAGCTGGAGATGGTGTACCTGGACTCGGTGCGTTTCAGCCGGCTGGGCATCTTCCGTCGCATCCTGCCGGGCTCGCGCCTGCCGATCGCGAGCACGTCGCT
Source organism: Variovorax sp. GW821-FHT10C12 (assembly GCF_059415405.1). Taxonomy (NCBI): domain Bacteria; kingdom Pseudomonadati; phylum Pseudomonadota; class Betaproteobacteria; order Burkholderiales; family Comamonadaceae; genus Variovorax; species Variovorax sp. GW821-FHT10C12. The sequence goes on along the minus strand of NZ_JBWKNE010000002.1, from coordinate 380,879 downwards.
CGGGTGCGCTTTCCTGGCGGGCATGCAGGCGACGGAACGCAAGGCCTTGCTGGGCCAGCTGCGCAAGGCGCACGGCAGCGACTGGCCCGCGCTGCAGCGGCAGGTGGATGCGGCGCTGCGTGCGGTGGACGCGCAAGGCTATTGCCACGCGAACTGGGCGCCGGGCATGACGGCGGTGGCGCTGCCGCTGCGTGCGCCGTCAGGCAGTCTCTATGCGATGAACGTGAGTTTTCCGACGACGGGTGAGGTGTCTACGGATGCACTGCAGGCGCACGCCGACCTGCTGCTGCGCCTTGCCTCCGACCTGCGCAAGACGTGGGCGCGGTAGCGCGTCAGATCGCGACGAGCTGGCGCACGCCCTGCGCTTCCATGTCCTTGCCCAGGCCGCGCGCAATGACTTCGCCGCGCTCCATCACGAGGTAGTCGTCGGCCAGCTCCTGCGCGAAGTCGTAGTACTGCTCGCACAGCACGATGGCCATGTCGCCGCGGTCGGCGAGCATGCGGATGACGCGGCCGATGTCCTTGATGATGCTGGGCTGGATGCCCTCGGTGGGCTCGTCGAGGATCAGCAGCTTGGGCTTGGGCGCGAGGGCGCGGGCTATCGCCAGTTGCTGCTGCTGCCCGCCGGAGAGGTCGCCGCCTCTTCGGTTGATCATCTGCTTGAGCACGGGGAACAGCTCGAACAGTTCCGCAGGAATGGGCGTGCCGCCGCTCTTGTAGGCCAGGCCCATGCGCAGGTTCTCCTCCACCGTGAGCCGCGCGAAGATCTCACGGCCCTGTGGCACGAAGCCGATGCCGACCCTGGCCCTGTCGTACGGCGTGGCCTTGTGGATCGGCTTGCCTTCGAGTTCGATGCTGCCACTCTTGATGGGCACCAGGCCCATGAGCGACTTCAGCAGCGTGGTCTTGCCGACGCCGTTGCGGCCGAGCAGGACCGTGACCTTGCCGAGTGTGGCCTGGAAGCTCACGTCCCGGAGGATGTGGGAGCCGCCGTAGTACTGGTGGATGTTCTTGACTGTCAGCATGGTGGGATGCCTTCCTTGGTCTTTATCGGGGGCACCCGGTGGGCGGCACGGCGCGGTCGGCCCCACTGTGCCGGCCCTTCGGGCTGCCCTGCGGTGCTCGCGTTTCGCGGGGTCTCGCAGAACTCGCTGCGCTCAGACAGCTGCGAGCCCTGATCCGCGAAACGCTGCGCTCCTCGGCGGCACAGAGGGGCCGCCCACGCCGCACCGCACACCGGGCACCTGTGATGGGTTGCGCATCGGCTGCTCCGTTGTTGGGGGAAATCAGCGGCCAAGGTAGACCTCGATCACGCGCTCGTCGGCCTGCACTTCGTCGAGCGTTCCCTGCGCGAGCACCGAGCCATCGCACAGCACGGTCACGATCTCGGAGATGGTGCGGATGAAGCTCATGTCGTGCTCCACCACCATCAGCGAATGCTTTCCCTTGAGCGTGAGGAACAGCTCGGCCGTGCGGGCGGTTTCCTCGTCGGTCATGCCGGCCACGGGTTCGTCGAGCAGGAGCAGCTTCGGGTCCTGCATCAGCAGCATGCCGATTTCGAGCCACTGCTTCTGGCCGTGGCTCAGGTTGCCGGCCAGGCGCGAGACGCTGTCGGCCAGGTGGATGGTCTCCAGCACCTCGGCCAGGCGGTCGCTCTGCGCCGAGTCGAGCCTGAACAGCATCGACGCGCGCACGCCCTTGTCGGTCTTGAGCGCCAGCTCGAGGTTCTCGAACACGGTGAGGTGCTCGAACACCGTCGGCTTCTGGAACTTGCGGCCGATGCCCAGCTGGGCGATGTCGGCCTCGCGATGGCGCAGCAGGTCGATCGTGCTGCCGAAGAACACGGTGCCCGAATCGGGCCGGGTCTTGCCGGTGATGATGTCCATCATCGTGGTCTTGCCCGCGCCGTTGGGGCCGATGATGCAGCGCAGCTCGCCCGGTGCGATGTCGAGCGAGAGCTTGTTGATGGCCTTGAAGCCGTCGAAGCTCACGCTCACGTCTTCGAGGTACAGGATGCGGCCGTGGGTGATGTCGACCTCGCCCGGCGTGGCGATGCGGCTGAAGCCTGCGGTGCGGCCGCCCGATTCGGTCTGGCCCGTGGCCGCGTGCAGGCCGGCCGCGCGTGCGGCGCGCTCGGCGCCGGCTTCCATCAGGTCGGGCGTCATGCGCGGGCTCCCTTCGCGTCCACGGGCAGCGAGACCAGCGCCTCGGGCTCGACGCCCTTCTCTGCGGCGATGGCGCGGCTTGTGTGCGCCGCCGGCTCGGGCGGCGCCTGCGTCTTCTCCCTCGACAGCCACTGGCGCACCAACCCCACGATGCCGTTCGGCAGGAACAGCGTGACAGCAATGAACAAGGCGCCCAGGAAGTACAGCCAGTACTCGGGGTAGGCCACGGTGAGCCAGCTCTTGGCCCCGTTGACGATGAAGGCGCCGAGGATCGGACCGATCAGCGTGGCGCGCCCGCCCACCGCCGCCCACACGGCGATCTCGATGGAGTTGGCCGCACTCATCTCGCCCGGGTTGATGATGCCGACCTGCGGCACGTACAGCGCGCCGGCCACGCCGCACATCACGGCGGAGATGACCCAGATCGTGAGCTTGTAGGGCAGCGGGTTGTAGCCCGAGAACATCACGCGCGTTTCGGCATCGCGGATGGCCTGCAGCACGCGGCCGAACTTGCTGCCGATGAGCCACTTGGCGAACAGGAAGAAGCCCAGCAGCGTGAGGCCGGTGAGCGCGAAGAGCGTCATGCGCATCTCCTGCGTGGCGATCGGGATGTTCAGGATGCGCTTGAAGTCGGTGAAGCCGTTGTTGCCGCCGAAGCCGGTCTCGTTGCGGAAGAACAGCAGCATCGCCGCGAAGGTCATGGCCTGCGTGATGATCGAGAAGTACACGCCCTTGATGCGCGAGCGGAAGGCGAAGAAGCCGAACACGAAGGCGATGAGGCCGGGCACCGCCACGATGAGCAGCAGCGTCATGCCAAAGCTGCCGCTGAAGGTCCAATGCCAGGGCAGTTCCTTCCAGTCGAGGAACACCATGAAGTCGGGCAGGTCGCTCTTGTAGTTGCCGTCGCGGCCGATCTGGCGCATGAGGTACATGCCCATCATGTAGCCGCCCAGCGCGAAGAACAGGCCGTGGCCCAGTGACAGGATGCCGGTGTAGCCCCAGATCAAATCCATGGCCAGCGCGCAGATCGCGTAGCACATGATCTTGCCGACCAGCGCCACGGCGTAGTCGCTCATGTGCAGCGGGCTGTCGGCCGGCACCCAGATGTTGAGCACCGGCGCCACCGCGCACACGACGATGAGCGCGACGAAGAAGGCCGTCCAGCCCTTGCCGCTCAGCAGCGGCCCCTTGGTTGGGAGTACGACCTTGCTCATGCTTCTGCGCTCCGGCCCTTCATGGCGAAGATGCCCTGAGGTCTCTTTTGAATGAAGATGATGATGAAGACAAGCACCGCGATCTTCGCGAGCACCGCGCCCGCCCAGCCTTCGATGAACTTGTTGAGAATGCCCAGCCCCAGCGCCGCATACACGGTGCCCGCGAGCTGGCCGACGCCGCCCATCACGACCACCATGAAGCTGTCGACGATGTAGCTCTGGCCCAGGTCGGGGCCGACGTTGCCGATCTGGCTCAGCGCACAGCCCGCCAGGCCCGCGATGCCGGAGCCGAGCGCGAAGGCGTAGGTGTCGATGCGCGCCGTGTTCACGCCCATGCACGAGGCGATCGGGCGGTTCTGCGTGACACCGCGCACGAAGAGACCGAGGCGCGTCTTGCCGATGAGCCAGCCCATCGCGAGCAGCACGAGCGCCGCGAAGACGATGATGCAGATGCGGTTCCACGGCAGCGTGACGTTGCTCAGCATGGTGAAGCCGCCGCTCATCCAGCCGGGGTTTTCGACGCCCACGTTCTGCGCGCCGAAGAGCGTGCGCACGAGTTGCTGCAGCATCAGGCTGATGCCCCAGGTGGCGAGCAGCGTCTCGAGAGGACGGCCATACAGGAAGCGGATCACGCCACGCTCGAGCACCGCGCCCACGAGCGCCGAGGCGAGGAAGGACACGGGAATGGCGGCCACCAGGTACCAGCCAAACGCCGCCTCGGGCATGTACTTCTGGAAGATGCCCTGCATCACGTAGGTGGCGTAGGCGCCGATCATCATCAGCTCGCCGTGCGCCATGTTGATGACGCCCATGAGGCCGTAGGTGATGGCCAGGCCCAGCGCGGCGAGCAGCAGCACCGAGCCCAGGCTGATGCCGCTGAACACGGCGTTGATGCGGTCGCCCCAGACCAGCGCGCCGTCGATGTTGGCGATCGATGCGGTGATGGCCGCCTTGACGTCGGCCTCGGTTTCGTCGGCCAGGCGTTGGTTGAGCAGCAGCTTGGTGTCGGGGCTGCGGTTGTTGCCCAGCTCCTTGGCCGCGGCCAGGCGCTTGGCCTTGTCGGCGCTGGTGAGCATGCTGGCGGCGCGCACGAGTTCGAGCTGCGCCTTGATCTTGGGGTTGGTCTCGGCGGCCAGCGCCTTCTCGACCATGGGAATGCGCGACTCGTCGGGCTCCTTGAAGAGCGCCTGCGCAGCTTCGGCGCGCACCGCGTCGTCGGTGCTTGTGAGCTTGAGCGCGGCCTGCGCGGCATCGAGCGCGCCACGCATGAGGTTGTTGTTGACGACGTCTTCGGCGGTGTCGGGCACCTTCAGCTCGGCGCCCGTCACGGGGTCGTAGCCCTTGTCGTCCTTCATCACGAAGACCTTGTCTTCGGTGTACTTCACGGCGTCGTCGGCCATGGCCTGGATGAAGGCGGCGGTCTTGTCGTCGGCGGTGAGGACGGCCTTGTTGAGCGCGGCGATGCGGGCTTCGGATTCGCCAGAGGCGATGGCCCGGGCTTCGTCGGCGGTCAGCGCGTGGGCGGCCGACGCTGCGAGGAGCATGGCGGCGAAGGCGCAGTGAAGGGTTCGTCGAAGCATCATGAAACTGGAAGTTGGGGTTGGCCCCTTCCCCTTCCGGGGGAAGGTTGGGATGGGGGCACGCGGCGCTCATTCAGGCGCTGCGACCTGATCGACCGCCGCTTGCCCCCACCCCTGCCCTCCCCCAGCGGGGGAGGGAGAAACACACTTACATCGACTTGCCGGCGGGGTAATCGGGCTTCTTGTCGTTGCCTTCGATGTACGGGCTCCACGGCTTGGCCTTGACCGGGCCCGGCGTCTTCCACACCACGCTGAACTGGCCGTCGGCCTTGATCTCGCCGATGAACACGCTCTTGTGCAGGTGATGGTTCTTCTCGTCCATCTTCGAGACGATGCCCGACGGCGCCGTGAAGGTCTGGCCGGCCATCGCCGCGATCACCTTGTCGGTGTCGGTCGACTTGGCCTTCTCCACCGCCTGCTTCCACATGTGGATGCCGATCCAGGTGGCTTCCATCGGGTCGTTGGTGAGCGGCTTGTCCTTGTGGCCGGCGATGTTCTTGGCCTTGGCGTAGTCGCTCCACTGCTTGATGAACGCGGCGTTGGTCGGGTTCTTGATCGACATGAAGTAGTTCCATGCCGCAAGGTGGCCCACGAGCGGCTTGGTGTCCACGCCGCGCAGTTCTTCTTCGCCCACCGAGAAGGCGACCACCGGCACGTCCTTGGCCTTCAGGCCCGCGTTGCCCAGTTCCTTGTAGAAGGGCACGTTGGAGTCGCCGTTGATGGTCGACACCACCGCCGTCTTGCCGCCGGCCGAGAACTTCTTGATGTCGGCGACGATGGTCTGGTAGTCGCTGTGCCCGAAGGGGGTGTACTTCTCGTCGATGTCCTTGTCGGCCACGCCCTTGCTCTTGAGGTAGGCGCGCAGGATCTTGTTGGTGGTGCGGGGGTACACGTAGTCGGTGCCCAGCAGCACCCAGCGCTTGGCGCCGCCGCCTTCCTTGCTCATCAGGTAGTCGACGGCCGGAATGGCTTGCTGGTTGGGCGCGGCGCCCGTGTAGAACACGTTCTTGGAGAGCTCTTCGCCCTCGTACTGCACGGGGTAGAACAGCAGGCCGTTCATTTCCTCGACCACCGGCAGCACCGACTTGCGCGACACCGAGGTCCAGCAGCCGAAGATCACCGAGACCTTGTCCTGGCCGAGCAGCTGCTTGGTCTTTTCAGCGAACAGCGGCCAGTTGGAGGCCGGGTCGACCACCACGGGCTCGAGCTGCTTGCCCAGCACGCCGCCCTTCTTGTTGATGTCGTCGATCGCCATCAGCACCGTGTCTTTCAACACGGTTTCCGAGATGGCCATCGTGCCCGACAGCGAGTGCAGCACGCCGACCTTGATGGTGTCGGCAGCAAATGCGGGCGCAGCAGAAATGCTGGCCAGCGCGACGGCGGCGGTGAGCGCCTTGAGGGTGAAACGACGTTGCATGTGGACTCCTACTCCGGGTGGGTTGAACCTTGTCGACAGCGCGGGGCTGGCGATGGAGAGGAGTCTGCGGAACGCACCACAAAGGGGAAATACGCCGGGTGGCGTACACGGAGGTACTCAGGCGGGGGGACGGGCCGGGGCTGCCGGCGCCCCGCCCTGCGGCTGGCCGGCGCGCATGCACATCTCGTCGAGGAAGCCTCGCTCCAGCCTGTCGCCATTGGCCTTTGCATCCCGCGCCCAGGTACAGGCGGGGGCAAAGTCGTTCCTCAGGTAGTACACGAATGCCATGTTGGCGCGGGCGTTGCGCGCCGTCGCCGAGACCTGAAGGGCCTTGTTCAACTGGACCCGGCTCTCCTCCAGGCGTTTCTCCTGCCAGAGGAAATGGCCGTAGTCGACGAACGCCTCGGCATCGACCACCAGTTTCGACGTGGCCAGTCGGAAGAAGCGCTCCAGGTCGGGCGACGCGTCGCCGCGAACGGCCATCACCAAAGCGAAGCCGTGGTACGTGTTGCCGTTCTCAGGGTCCAGCAGCCACGCCTGGTTGAAGCGCGCCATGGCCGTCGTCAGGTCTCTCTTACCCCAGGCTGTCCAGCCCCGTTGGATGGCCTGCCGGGCGCCCTCGGCGCGCGAGAGGCCCTGCTTCTCCATCGACGCGATGAAGTCGGCATCGGCGTTCTTCATTGCTTCTGTTTTCGCGCGACCGCCGTACATCGGCAACTGGTTGATCGGCAGCGGGTCGGCGGATGCGACAGCTGCGGTGAGCAGCAACAAGGCTGCGATGGCGATCCAAAGACGTTTCATTCGAGTCTCCCTGTGTGTTCTTGGTGAATAGACAGGGCAGGCTAGTGAGCGCCCGGCGGCGCGGGCCGCCAAATCGCGAAAGCATCACCGTGCGATACCCGAGGGACATCGCCGGGCGACGCCGGGCTCAGGGATCGCGCGGGGTTTCGGCCGGGTACTTGCGCGCGTTGACGATCATCTTGCGCCGCGCCGCATCGGCCAGATCGACGCCGAGCTGGTCGGCCAGTTGCAGCAGGTAGAGAAGAACGTCGGCCATCTCGGCGGCCACCTCCTCGCGTTTTTCCGGCGCGAGCGTCCGGCTCTGGGCCTCCGTGAGCCACTGGAAATGCTCCAGCAGTTCGGCGGCTTCGACGGACAGCGCCGATGCCAGATTCTTCGGTGAATGAAAGGGCTCCCAGCCCCGCGCGCTTGCGAACGCGCGCAGCGCCTGGGTCAGGTCTTGAAGATCGTCGGCGGCCATGTCGCTCCTGGAAAGTCCCCGGGAGTTTGGCATGGCCGCACGGCTACGCGATGCGGCTGCCCCGCCGGTGCAGCACCGCCACGAGCAGCGCCGACACCATCAGGTACACCAGCGCCACGCCGAATGCCGCCGTGTAGTCCGCCTCGCGCCCCAGCTGCCCATAGAACAAGATCCCGATCAACGCCACCCCCAGCGCATTGCTCGCCTGCTGCACCATCGACAGCACGCCCGACGCCACGCCCGCATGCTGCGGCGGCAGGCCCGCGAGCACGGTGGACACCAGCGGCGCCATCACCATGCCGAGCCCCGCGCCCTGCACGAACAGCAGCGGCACCATCCACGCCACGACATGCGTATGCCCCGGCCAGCCGGCCACGTTGGCGCATTGCAGTGCATGCCCCGCCGCGAGCACGAGGGCGCCGAGAGCGATGGGTGGCTTGCCACCGAAGCGACGGGCGATGCGGCCGCCGGCCATCGAGGTCGCGAAGAAGCCGACGGCCAGCGCCGTGAAGACGATGCCCGAGTGGAGCGCGCCCAGCCCCATCCCCTGCTGCAGGTACAGCGCGAGCACGAAGTAGAACGAGGCGTTGCCCGCATAGAAGGCCAGCGTGGTGAGCAGCCCGGTCACGAAGCGGCGGTTGGCGAGCAGCACCGACGCCACCAGCGGCGCACCGCCGCGTGCCGCAAGGCGGCGCTGCTGCCCCGCGAAGAGGCCCCACAGCGGCACCGCGGCGGCCAGGCACAGCCAGCTCCACAGCGGCCAGCCCTGCTGGCGCCCTTCGACCAGCGGCAGCACCACGGCCACCGAGCCGGCCGCAACCAGTGCAACACCTGCCAGGTCGAGCCGGCTGCTGCCACTGCCCTGCGTCAAAGGCGGCACCACGCGCGGCGCGAGCACCAGCGCCAGCAGGCCGATGGGCACGTTGATGAGAAAGCAGCTGCGCCAGCCGAGCCCCGCGAGGTCGGCATGGATCAGCACGCCGCCCACCAGCTGCCCCAGCGTGGCGCCCAGGCCCAGCGTGAGCCCGTAGGCTGCGAAGGCCCGTGCCCGGTCTTCGCCCGTGTAGGCGAGGCCGATCATCGCGAGCACCTGCGGCTGCAGCAGCGCGCCGGCCAGGCCCTGCAGCACGCGCGCGGCCACGAGCAGCTCGGCATTCGGTGCCACGCCGCAGGCGGCCGAGGCCAGCGTGAACAGCAGCAGGCCGAGCATGAACATGCGGCGCCGGCCGAACAGGTCGCCCAGACGGCCGCCCGTGACCAGGCCCGCGGCGGTGGCCAGGCCGTAGCCCGCCACCACCAGCTGCAGCGTGCCCGCGCTGGCCTGCAGGTCGTGCTGCATCGATGGCAGCGCGACGTTGACGATGAAGAAATCGAGCACCACCAGGAAGGTGCCGCTGAGCATGACCCACAGGCCCAGCGGGCCCGGTGTGGCGGACGTGATCGACGGGGCAGGAACGGCAGGGTTCGACGAGGTCATGGCCCCCACTGTCGGCACCGGCGGGCATCGCGGCAATGACCTCCAAGGTCATGCGCGCAAGGCGCAGGCGCTCAGCGCTTGTCGAACTGCGCAGACGCAAACGCCCAGGTCATGCGCGTGGCGTCGGGCCCGAGCGGGTCGCTGAACAGCTGCCCCCGCGCCCCGCCGCTCCACGAGTGGCCGAGCCCCGCGATCTCGCACAGCGTGACCAGCGTGGCGCCCTTGCGCTTGAAGTCGGTCACGCGCATGGCGTGGCGCTTGCCGCGCTGCAGGTTGCGCGGCGTGCCGGGGCGCGCGCCCAGGGCGGTGGCCCAGACGGCCGCACTGCTCACGGCGTTGCTGGGTGCCACCACGGTGTCGGCGTCGCCGTGCAGCACCAGCATCGGTGGCAGCGTCGCGAAGACGGCCGCGGCGCCCATCGCCTTGCCGACCGCGGTGACGGGCATCGGCGGCACGTGCTCGCCGCGCATCGCACCGAGCGCGGTGGCCGGCGACTTGGCGGCGCCGGGCGCCACGCCCGAGTGCATGACCACGGCGCGAAAGCGGTTCGGGTAGCGCGTGGCCAGCAGCGCCGCCATGCTCGCACCCGCCGACAGGCCCGCCACGGCCACGCGGTCGCGATCGGCGGGGTACAGCATGCAGGCCTGGTCGACGGCGGCCATCAGCGTGGCGGCCTCGGCGTCGGCCTTGCCGGAGCGGCGCTCGTACCAGTTCCAGCAGCCCTGCGGATGGGCGATGCGGTCCTGCTCGGGATAGAGCACGAGAAAGCGCTGGCGCGCCGCGAGCGTGTTCATGCGCGTGCTGGCCGCGAAGTCGCGCCCGGTCTGGCCGCAGCCGTGCAGCATGACCATGAGCGGCAGCTTCTCGCCGGGTTGCAGTTCCAGGCCGGCCGGACGGAACAGGTGAAAGCCGCGTGCACCGCCGGGGCCGAGCGCCATGCCACTGAGCCAGTCACCCTTGCCGGGCGGTGGCTTGAGCCGCTCGGCGGTCGCGCGCCGCACCCGGCCGGCCACGCGCTTGCCGTTGCTCAGCGTGAGCTTGGTGAGCGCCTTCAGGTTGCGCTCGTAAGCGCGGGCGAAGAAGGAAGCGGTGGAGCGACGGGCCATGGCGCAGTGTGCAGGCAAAGCGCCATGTGGCCAAACGGCCGCGAAGCCCTCAGTAGATTTCCGGCACGATCATGGTGGCGGGCACAGGCTGGCGCAGGTAGTCGTCATGCCGCTCGCGCGCAGGCAGCTCGACCGGCGCGTGCGCCACTTCCTGGTAGGGCAGCTGGCCCAGCAGGTGGCTGATGCAGTTCAGGCGCGCCTTCTTCTTGTCGACGGCCTGCACCACCCACCACGGCGCCTCGGGGATGTGGGTGCGCTCCAGCATGATCTCTTTCGCCTTGGTGTATTCCTCCCAGCGGCGGCGGCTTTCGAGGTCCATGGGGCTGAGCTTCCACTGCTTGAGCGGGTCGTGGATGCGGCCCAGGAAGCGCATGTGCTGCTCGTCGTCGGTGATGGAGAACCAGTACTTGATGACCTTGATGCCCGAGCGCACGAGCATCTTCTCGAACTCGGGCACGGTGCGGAAGAACTCCTCGTACTCGTCGTCGCTGCAAAAGCCCATCACGCGCTCGACGCCGGCGCGGTTGTACCAGCTGCGGTCGAACAGCACCATCTCGCCGGCGGCCGGCAGGTGCGCCACGTAGCGCTGGAAGTACCACTGCGTGCGTTCGCGGTCGTTGGGCGCGGGCAGCGCGGCCACGCGGGCCACACGCGGGTTCAGGCGCTGGGTGATGCGCTTGATGACACCGCCCTTGCCCGCTGCATCGCGGCCTTCGAAGAGGATGACGACCTTCTGCTTGCTGTGCTGCACCCAGTCCTGCAGTTTGACCAGCTCGCCCTGCAGGCGAAAGAGCTCCTTGAAATAGGCCTGGCGCGCCGCCTTGTCGGACACGGAAGACACGGCCGAGCCGGGGTCGAGCCCGTCGAGGTTGCGGTCTTCGATCTCCAGTTCGAGCTCTTCGTCGTAGCTGTCGATCAGGTCGCGGGCGATGCGTTGCATCAGGTCTTCGTGGTCGGGAAGTGCGCTCGTCAGCATGATGAAAGGGGGAAAGAGTGGCGGGTAGACAAAAAGCATGCTGCACCCGCCGCATGACGGCGGCGTGACGGTTTTGCGGCGGGTTCCTGTCAGCCGACACGCCGTTGTCACATGGCGCGAACACCATCCGGAGCACTACAACAGCCCAAAAACCGTCCATGAACACGCTCGCCGCCCCGCCCTCGCAAGCACCGGAGATGCCGGCCGCGCCCAGCGCGGCGCACCGGCCCCAGCTCGACGCCAAGCCCGGCGCGATCACGCTGATTACCTTCGTGGGCCTGCTGGCCGCGGGCCTGTTGTTCACGGCCTGGAGCCTGGTGGGCGACGTCACGGCCTCGGGCGCGCCGGTGACGACCTGGGTGCCTTACATCCTGCTGGGCGTGGCGCTGCTGATTGCGCTGGGCTTCGAGTTCGTCAACGGCTTCCATGACACGGCCAATGCCGTGGCCACGGTGATCTACACGCACTCGCTGCCGCCCAACTTCGCGGTCGTGTGGTCAGGCTTCTTCAACTTCCTGGGCGTGCTGGTGTCCAGCGGTGCGGTGGCCTTCGGCATCATCGCGCTGCTGCCGGTGGAGCTGATTCTTCAGGTGGGGTCGGGCGCGGGCTTCGCGATGGTGTTCGCGCTGCTGATCGCCGCGATCATCTGGAACCTGGGCACCTGGTGGCTGGGGCTGCCGGCGTCGTCTTCGCACACGCTGATCGGCTCGATCATCGGTGTGGGCGTGGCCAATGCGCTGATGCACGGGCGCGACGGCACGAGCGGGGTCGACTGGGCGCAGGCCACCAAGGTCGGCTATTCGCTGTTGCTGTCGCCGATGGTGGGCTTCGGCTGCGCCGCCCTGCTGCTGCTGGTGCTGCGCGCCTTCGTGAAGAACCGCGCGCTGTATGAAGAGCCCAAGGGCAGCACGCCGCCGCCGTGGTGGATTCGCGGCCTGCTCATCCTCACTTGCACCGGCGTGTCGTTTGCGCACGGCTCGAACGACGGGCAAAAGGGCATGGGCCTGATCATGCTGATCCTGGTGGGCACGGTGCCGATGGCCTATGCGCTGAACCGCGCGATGCCCGCGAACGAGACCGTGAAGTTCGTGGCGGTGGCCGAGATGGCGCAGAACGCGCTGAACCGCAAGGCGCCCGCCACCCTGCCCGCGCTGGAACCCGCCGCCGCGCGCGACACGCTCTCCACCTACGTGCGCACCCGCGAGTTCAACGACCGCGTGGTGCCGGCGCTCGCCGTCACGGCCGGCAGCATCGGCCAGCAGGTGCGCCAGCACGGCTCGCTGGCCGCGGTGCCGGCCGAGGCGGTGGCCAACGTGCGCAACGACATGTACCTGGCCTCGGAGGCCATCCGCCACCTCGACAAGAGCGGGGCCGCGGCCTTCGACGACGAGACCAAGCTGCGCGTCAACACGTTCCGCCAGGAGCTGGACAGCGCCACGCGCTTCATTCCGCTGTGGGTCAAGATCGCGGTGGCCATTGCGCTGGGCCTGGGCACCATGATCGGCTGGAAGCGCATCGTGGTCACCGTGGGCGAGAAGATCGGCAAGACGCACCTGAGCTACGCGCAGGGCGCCTCGGCCGAGCTGGTGGCGATGTGCACCATCGGCGCGGCCGACATGTACGGGCTGCCGGTGTCGACCACGCACGTGCTGTCGTCGGGCGTGGCCGGCACCATGACGGCCAGCGGCTCGGGCCTGCAGATGTCCACGCTGCGCAACCTCGCGCTGGCCTGGGTGCTGACGCTGCCGGTGGCCATGGCGCTGTCGGGCTCGCTGTACTGGCTGTTCACCCGTCTTTTCTGATCACACACCTTGTCGTCGGTATTCCATGACCTGTCCGCCCAGACCTACGGCGGCGACGAAGCCGGGCTGATCTGCGGCTACCTGTTCGATGCCGCAGCGCCGGAGCCGGCGCGCGCCATCGATTCGGCGCAGGCCGCCGCGTGGCTGGCTGCGCACAACGGCACGGAGGACGACGGCGGCGCCTACGTGTGGCTGCACTTCAACCTCAGCCACGCGCACGCGGAGCGCTGGTTGACGCGGCACGCGGCGCTGTCGGACACCTTCTACGAGACGCTGCACGAAGGCCTGCCCTCCACGCGCATCGAGCGCGCGGACGACTCGCTGATCGCGGTCATCAACGACGTGCACTTCGAGTTCAGCTTCGAGCCCTCGGACATTTCGACGCTGTGGATCAGCGTCGGCCCGCGCCTGGTGGTCACGGCGCGCACCAAGCCGCTGCGCTCGGTCGACGCGCTGCGCACGGCCGTGAAGGCGGGCGAGGCGCCGCGCTCGAGCACCGAGCTGCTCGAGCACCTGCTGCGCGCGCAGGCCGACGTGCTGGTGAAGATCGTGCGCGGCGTGACCTCGCGCATCGACCGCATCGAGGACGAGCTGCTGGCCGGGCGCCTGGACCACAAGCGCGCACGGCTGGGCGTGCTGCGCCGGCTGCTGGTGCGGCTGCAGCGGCTGCTGGCGCCCGAGCCGGCCGCGCTGTTCCGCCTGCTGCAGGGCCCGCCGGCCTGGATGGCCGAGCCCGACGTGCAGGAGCTGCGCGGCTCGACCGAGGAGTTCTCGGTGGTTCTGCGCGACATGCAGGCGCTGCAGGAGCGCATCAAGCTGCTGCAGGAAGAAATCGCCGCCAACGTCAACGAGGACAACAACCGCAGCCTGTTCGTGCTGACGGTGGTCACGGTGCTGGCGCTGCCGATCAACATCCTGGCCGGCCTGTTCGGCATGAACGTGGGCGGCATTCCGCTGGCGGAGCACAAGCACGGGTTCTGGATCGTGGTGGCGATCGTCGCCACCTTCACCGCCGTGGCCGCCTGGACGGCGTTTCGCAAGAAGCGCTGAGGCGCGGTCGCACTCAATCCGACGGCAGCGGCGCGGCAGCCGCGTCCTGCATGCATTGCAGGAAGACGCGCGTGGGCGTGTTCATCGCCTCGCTGCGCAGGCGGAAGGCGCACATGGGGCCGCGCAGCAGCTCGCCCGGCATGGCGATGCGGCGCACGAGCCCGCGCCGCTCGAAGTCTTCGGCGTAGTGGTTGGCGGTGGCCCACAGCAGGCCCGAGCTGCGCACGAGGTGCAGCGCGAGCGGGGCCGAGTCGGCCTGGATGTCGGCCGGATGCGGGCCGCCCGGGCGGCGGTGCACCGACAGCATGCGGTCCAGCTTGGGCCGCAGCGGCGTGCGGTGCGGCGGCAGCACCCAGCGCTCGTTGGCGGCCTCGGCCCAGGTCGGTGCGCGCTTGAGCGCCAGCCGGTGGCGCGGCGCCGCCACGATGCTGCTGAACTCCTCGTACAGCGGCGTGACCTCGACGCGGTTGAGGTCGACCGTCCACTCCGCGTGCGCGAGCATGAGGTCGATGCGCCCGTCCTGCAGCGCGCCGTGCAGGTCCTCGATCTCCAGCGTCTGCACCATCGGGCGCACGTGGGGCAGCATCTGCGAGGCCTGCAGCAGCGCGGCCGCGAGCCGCTGCGCCGAGAACACGGGCAGCACGCCCAGGCGCAGCTCGCCGCTCACGCCCACGCGCAGGTCGCGCAGCGACTCCTCGGCCAGCATCAGTTCGCCCAGCACGCGGTCGGCGTGCCGGACCATGCTCAGCCCCGCCGCCGTGGGCGAGATGCGCTTGGTGGTGCGCTCGAACAGCCGCACCTGCAGCGTGGCCTCGAGCTGGGCCAGCGTGCGCGACAGCGCGGGCTGGGTGGTGTTGAGCAGCTCGGCCGACTTGCTCAGGCTGAGCGTGCGGCCCAGCTGGCTGAGCAGCCGCAGCTGGCGCAGCGTGAGGTTTCGTTCCAGGAAGGAGGCCATGGCCATTTATATCGGCAACGGTATGAGTACGCTCGGATTTCTCATTTGTCGCCCTCCCCCGGCCTGCCCAGAATCCGCCCACCGCCCTGGCACCCCGGAGACCTGCGATGACCGACCCAACGAAGCGATCCCTTTGCGCCGCCCTCATGGCCGCCGCCACCCTGCTGGCCGGCCTGCTGCCCGCCGGCGCCGCGGCCCAGGCGTACCCGTCCAGGCCCGTGCGCCTGATCGTGCCGTGGGCGCCCGGCACGCCGGCGGACGTGGCGGGCCGCGTGGTGGCCGAGCGCATGGCGGGCGCGCTGGGCCAGACCGTGTTCGTCGAGAACCGGCCGGGCGCGGCCGGCACCGTGGGCCTGGGCGAGGTGCTGCGCCAGCCGGCCGACGGCTACACGGTCTACATGCTGTCGTCGGCCTCGCTGGTGGCGCCGCTGCTGTTCCCCAGCCAGTCGCTCGACCTGCTCAAGAGCCTGGAGCCGGTCGGCATGACGGCCTGGAGCTACAACGTGCTGGTGGCGCCCGCCGCCTCGGCGCTGGGCTCGCCGCGCGAGCTGGAGGCCGCGGCCAAGGCGCGGCCGGGCACGCTGAGCTTCGGCTCCGGCGGCAACGGCACGCCGGCGCACCTGGCCGGCGCGCTGTTCGCCCAGCAGACCGGCAGCCAGCTCACGCACGTGCCGTACAACCAGTTCCCGATGGCGGTGGGCGACCTGCTGGCTGGCCGCCTGGACACCATGTTCCTGACCGCGTCGGCGGCGCTGCCCCACATCCAGGCCGGCAAGCTGCGCGCGCTCGCGGTGACCGGCGCGCAACGCCTGCCCGCCCTGCCCGCCGTGCCCACGATGATCGAGCAGGGCTACGCGGGCTTCGAGCTGCGCTCCTTCGACGGCATGACGGTGCGCAGCGGCACGCCGCGCGAGATCGTCGAGCGGCTCGGCGACGCGCTCGCCAAGGCGCTGGCCGCCCCCGAGGTGCGCGAGCGCCTGGCCACGCTGGCGCTCGAGCCGGAGCCGATGACGCCGGCGCGCTTTCGCACCGTGCTGGCGGCCGAGTCGGACAAGTGGCTGCGCCTGGGCCGCGGCGCCGGCATCAAGGCCGACTGAGCGCGCACGATGCAGGCAGACATCGTGATCGTCGGGGGTGGCTCGGCGGGCTGCGTGCTGGCCGCCCGCCTGAGCGAAGACCCCGCGCTGCAGGTGGTGCTGGTCGAGGCGGGGCGGCCCTCGCGCAACCCGTGGCTGCGCATTCCCATCGGCTACTTCAAGACGGTGGGCCACCCCCGGCACGACTGGCGCTTCGAAACCGACCCCGAGCCCGACATGGCGCAGCGCCGCCTGCCCTGGCCGCGCGGGCGGGGGCCGGGCGGCTCCAGCCTCATCAACGGCATGCTGTACCTGCGCGGCCACCGCGCCGACTACGACCAGTGGGCCGCCCTGGGCAACCCGGGCTGGGACTGGGACAGCGTGCGCCCCTACTTCGACCGCTCGCAGCCCGCGGCCGACGGGCCGTTGTGGGTGTCCGCGCTGCCGCGCGATGCGCTGTCCGATGCCTTCATCGCCGCGGCGGCGCATGCCGGCATCGCGCCCACGGCCGACTTCAACGGCGGAGACAACAGCGGCGCCGGCTACTTCCGGATGACGACGCGCCACGGCCGGCGCATGGACACCGGGCGGGCCTTCCTGGCGCCGGCACTGGGCCGGCCCAACCTGCGCGTGCTGTCGGGCGCGCAGGCGACCCGCGTGTGCTTCGAGGGGCGGCGTGCCGTCGGCGTGGAATGCGTGCGCGACGGCAAGGTCGAGCGCGTCTCGGCGCGGCACGAGGTGATCCTCAGCGCCGGTGCCATCCAGTCGCCGCAGCTGCTGCAGCTCTCGGGCGTGGGCCCGGCCGGGCTGCTGGGCCGCCTGGGCCTGCCGGTGGTGGCGCCGCTCGAGGGCGTGGGGCGCAACCTGCAGGACCACCTGCAGGTGCGGCCCAGCTACCGCTGCCACGGCATCGAGACGCTCAACGACATCGCCCACAGCCGCTGGCGCAGCGCGCGCGAGTTCATGCGCTACCTGCTGACGCGCGGCGGCGCGCTGAACGGCGGCGTCTACCGCGCCGGGGCCTTCTTTCCGGCGGGCGACGATGCCGCGGGGTGGCCCGATGCGCAGATCCACTTCGGGCTGGTGAGCTTCGAGCGGCCGCACCAGCCGCCGCACCCGTTCCCGGGCGTGACGCTGTCGGCCTGCCTGCTGCGCCCGCACAGCCGCGGCGAGATCATGCTGCGCTCGGCCGATCCGCTGGCGGCGCCGTCGATCCAGCCGCGCTACCTGTCGCACGAAGCCGACCGCGCGCTGGCCGTGCGGCTGGTGCGCAAGATGCGCGAGATCGCCGCCGCACCGCCGCTGGCGCGCTACCTGGCGCAGGAGCACGAGCCCGGGCCCGCGCTGGCCAGCGACGCGCAGCTGCTGGACTGGGTGCGCCGCCGCGGCGGCAGCATCTTCCACCCGGTGGGCACCTGCGCCATGGGCCCCGCCGACGATGCCGCCGCGGTGGTGGACGCCCGCCTGCGGGTCCACGGGCTGCAGGGGCTGCGCGTGGTGGACGGCTCGGTGATGCCGCGGCTGGTGTCGGGCAACACGAACGCGCCGATCATCATGATCGCCGAGCGCGCCGCCGACCTCGTCAGGCACGACCTGCGCGCCTGAGCGGCCACGGGACGGCGCGCGCCAGGCCGCTTGGGCGATGAGGTTAATGCTATTTATCTAGTAGCACCGCGAAGCATCCACACGCCGATGTCGGCGGGCGAGAGCGCCTAGAATCGGCCGGTGTCTTCTACTCTCAATGCCGATCTTCACTGCCACTCCGTGGTCTCCGACGGCACATTGACGCCCGAAGCGCTGGCAGCCCGCGCGGCCGCCAACGGGGTCGAGCTCTGGGCCCTCACCGACCACGACGAGGTCGGCGGCCAGCACCGCGCCGCCGCGGCCGCGCGCGAAAACGGCATGCGCTACCTCACGGGCACCGAGATCTCGGTGACCTTCGCGAACGAAACCGTGCACATCGTCGGCCTGGGCTTCGACCCCGACGACGCCGCCATGTCGCAGGGCCTGTACGACACGCGCGGCGGCCGCGGCAAGCGCGCGCAGGAAATGTCCGAGGGGCTGGCCAAGGTCGGCATCCACGGCGCCTACGAAGGCGCGCTCAAGTTCGTCGGCAACCCCGAACTGATTTCGCGCACGCACTTCGCGCGCTTCCTGGTCGAGCAGGGCCACTGCCGCGACACCCCCGAGGTGTTCCGCAAGTTCCTCACCGAAGGCAAGCCGGGCTACGTGCCGCACCGCTGGGCCTCGCTGAAGGACGCCGTGCACTGGATCACCGCCGCCAAGGGCATGGCCGTGATCGCGCACCCGGGCCGCTACAAGTTCACGGCCAACGAGGAGTACGCGCTGTTCCTCGAATTCAAGGCGCACGGCGGCCAGGCGATCGAGGTCGTCACGGGCAGCCACACGCCGGCCGAGTTCGTCGAGTACGCCGACAAGGCGCTCGAGTTCGATTTCGCCGCCTCGCGCGGCAGCGATTTCCACAGCCCCGACGAGAGCCACTGCGATCTCGGCAAGCTGCCACCGTTGCCCGGCAGCCTCACGCCGGTGTGGGAACTGCTCGGCCACCGCATCCAGCAGTGAGCCAGAGCCCCGGGCCCGGCATCGACAGCGCGGCCACCGCCGCGCTCGCCCAGGCACGCGCCGCAGCGCAAACCCGCCGCCGCACCGAATCCGAACGCATCCTCGCGGGCATCGGGCTGGTCATCCTGGCGGTGTCCTGCTTCGCCACGCTCGACACCGCCACCAAGTACTCGACCCTGGCCGTGCCGATCCTCATGGGCGTGTGGTTCCGCTATGCCTTCCAGGCCGTGGCCACCACGCTGGTGCTCTTGCCGCTGCGCGGCACGGCCCTGCTGCGCACGCAGCACCCGCGCTACCAGGCGCTGCGCGGGGCGCTGCTGCTGGGCTCGAGCCTCTTTGCCTTTTTGAGCCTGCGCTACATGCCGCTGGCCGAGTTCACGTCGATCGTGCTGATCGCGCCGCTGGTGATCACGCTGCTGGCCGCCACCACGCTCAAGGAGCAGGTGTCGCCGCTGCGCTGGACGCTGGTGGCCGGCGGCTTCATCGGCACGCTGGTCATCCTGCGCCCGGGCGGCGGCAGCTTCAGCTGGGCCATGCTGCTGCCGCTGGGGCTGGTGCTCACCAACGCCTGGTTCCAGGTGCTCACGAGCAAGCTCGCGCAGACCGAGAACCCGCTGACCATGCACTTCTACACGGGCTGGGTCGGCACGCTGCTGGCCTCGGTGGCCGTGCCCTTCGCCTGGACCGCCCTGCCCTCGTGGGAATGGTGGGCGCTGCTGTGTCTCATGGGTTTCATGGGCACGGTGGGACACTTCATGCTGATCCTGGCCTACCAGCGCGCGCCGGCCTCCACCCTCACCCCGTACCTGTACGCGCAGATCGCCTTCGCGATGCTGGGCGGCTGGCTCATCTTTTCCCACGTGCCCGACCGCTTCTCGCTGATCGGCATGGCGATGATCGCCGTGTGCGGCGCCGCCGGCGCGTGGCTCACCGTGCGCGAACGGCGTGTGCCGATCGAGCCTGCGGAATCCTGATCAGGAGCAACTCACCATGGCCCAGTACTTCGAAGTCCACCCCGAGAACCCCCAGCAGCGCCTCTTGAAGCAGGCCGTGGCGCTGCTCGCGCGCGGCGAGATCGTGGCGGTGCCCACCGACTCCAGCTACGCGCTGGCCTGCCACCTGGACGACAAGGACGCGGTCGACCAGTTGCGCCGCATCCGCCAGGTCGACGAGAAGCACCACCTCACGCTGCTGTGCCGCGACCTGAGCGAGCTGGCCAACTACGCGCGCGTCGACAACAAGCAGTACCGCCTGCTCAAGGCCGCCACGCCCGGGCCCTACACCTTCCTGCTCGAAGCCACCAAGGAAGTGCCGCGCCGCGTGAGCCACCCGCAGCGCAAGACCATCGGCCTGCGCGTGCCCGATCACAAGGTGCTGCTGGAGCTGCTGGCGCTGCACGGCGCGCCGCTCCTGGCCACCACCCTCATCGCGCCCGGCGAGACCGAGGCGCTGAACGACGCGCAGGAAATCCGCGAGCGCTTCGAGAAGCAGATCGGCGCCGTCATCGACGCCGGCGCCTGCCCGTCGCAGCCGACCACCGTGGTCGACCTCACGCCCATGGGCACGGGCGACGACCCGGTCGTGGTGCGCCAGGGCCGGGGTGCACTCGCGGTGCTTGGCCTCTGACAAACGGCTCGGCCGCCTCATTCCTCTCTGACACAATCGCGCAGTGGATATTTCCAATCTGATACAGACCGTTCTGATTTACGCACTGCCGGTGATCTTCGCGATCACCGTGCACGAAGCGGCGCACGGCTACGTGGCCCGCCACTTCGGGGACAACACCGCCGCCATGATGGGCCGCGTGACGCTCAACCCGCTGAAGCACATCGACCCCATCGGGACCATCCTGATGCCGCTGATGCTGTACTTCGCGACCTCGGGCGCCTTCCTGTTCGGCTATGCCAAGCCGGTGCCGGTCAACTTCAACCGCCTGCGCCATCCCAAGCGCGACATGGTGTGGGTCGCGCTCGCGGGCCCGGCCTCCAACTTCATCCAGGCCATCCTGTGGGCCGTGCTGCTCATCGTGATCGTCGCGGTCGGCGTCAATGAAACCTTTTTCATCAAGATGTGCCAGGGCGGCGTGCTGGTCAACCTCGTGATGTGGGCCTTCAACCTGTTCCCGCTGCCCCCGCTCGACGGCGGCCGCGTGCTGGCCGGCCTGCTGCCCAGCGGCCCGGCGCAAAACTTCCTGGCGCGCATCGAGCCCTACGGTTTCTTCATCGTGATGGCGCTGGTGCTCGCCGGCATCGTCAGCAACTACTGGCTGCGCCCGCTGATGGATGCCGGCTACTTCGTGGTCAACCTGCTCATCACGCCGCTCAAGGCAATGCTGCTCTAAGTCTCTCCTTCCGTCACATGGCTTCGTCTTCTCCCGCTCCCCTGCGCGTCCTGACCGGCATCACGCCGTCGGGCACGCCCCACCTCGGCAACTACGTCGGCTCGATCCGCCACTCGGTGCGCCAGAGCGTCGCGGCCGGCGTCGAGAGTTACTTCTTCCTGGCCGACTACCACGCACTCATCAAGGTGCAGGAGCCTGCGCTCATCCAGCGCTCCACGCTCGAAATCGCGGCCAGTTGGCTGGCCTGCGGCCTCGACCCCGAACGCGTCACTTTCTATCGCCAGTCGGACATCGCCGAGATCACCGAGCTCACCTGGTTCCTGACCTGCGTCACCGGCAAGGGCGTGCTCAACCGCGCCCATGCCTACAAGGCCCAGCTCGACAAGAACATTGCCAAGGGCGAAGAGCCCGACGCCGATGTCACCGCCGGCCTGTTCATGTACCCCGTGCTGATGGGCGCCGACATCCTGATGTTCAACGCCCACAAGGTGCCCGTGGGCCGCGACCAGGTGCAGCACATCGAGATGGCGCGCGACATGGCACAGCGCTTCAACCACCAGTACGGCGAGCACTTCACGCTGCCCGACGCCGAGATCGACGATGCGGTCGCCACCTTGCCCGGCCTCGACGGCCGCAAGATGAGCAAGAGCTACAACAACACGATCCCGCTGTTCGCGCCGCGCGCGCAGCTGCAAAAGCAGATCGCCAGCATCGTCACCGACTCGCGCGCGCCCGGCGAGCCCAAGGACACCGAGGGCTCGGCCCTGTTCCAGATCTACCAGGCCTTCGCCAGCGCCGAAGAAACCGAAGCGCTGCGCAAGGCGTATGCCGACGGCATCGCCTGGGGCGACGCCAAGCAGGTGCTGTTCGAGCGCATCGACCGCGAAGTGGCGCCGCTGCGCGCGCGCTACGAGGCGCTCATGAACGATCCGGCCGAGATCGAGCGCATCCTGCTGCTGGGCGCCGAGAAGGCGCGCAAGCTGTCGCGCCCCTTCATGACCTCGCTGCGCCACGCGGTCGGCCTGCGCAACCTCGCGGCGGGCCGCGACGGCGCCGGTGCCAAGGCCGCCAAGGTGGCGAAGCCCAGCTTCAAGCAATACCGCGAAAAGGCCGACGGCCTGTTCTATTTCAAGCTGCTCGATGCGCGCGGCGAAACCCTTTTGCAAAGCCGTGGATTCGCGTCGCCGCAGGAAGCGGGCCGTACCATCGCCGACTTGCAGGCGCAACGCGGCGCGGCGCTCACGGCACTGGCCGCGCAGCTCGAACCGGTCGACGCGCAACAGGCTCACGCCGCCACCGAGGCGCTGGAGGCACTGGCGGGGGCAACGTCCACCACCCAGGGACATTGATCCGGCAACAACCCGCGGGCCATCCGCCGGCGGGTGTGACAAGAGAGAAGACGGTGCGATCACAAAGGAAGAAAACATGAGCATTTATGTCATCGACGACCACCCCCTGATGCGCGACGCGATCGTGATGGTCCTGCGACGCCTGCGCCCCGCCGAGAACATCGTCGAGCTCGAGCGGCTCGACAAGCTCGCCAGTTCGGTCCAGCAGCGTGGCGCGCCCACTCTTTTCTGCCTGGACCTGAAGCTGCCGGACACCAATGGCGTCTCGGGCGTGATCGCGGTCAAGCAGGTCTATCCGAACGTGCCGATCGCCGTGTATTCGGCAGCCCCGGCCGCCGACATGGAAGACGCCTGCATCGAGGCTGGCGCCGACACCTACATCGAGAAGTCGGCCAGCTCCAACGAGCTGGCAGCCGCCCTGCGCGGCCTGCTGATGGCCGGGTCGGAAGACGACACCGAGGAGATGCCGGCCGCCAACAGCGGCAAGCTCTCCAAGCGCCAGACCCAGCTGATCGCCATGCTCGACAAGGGCATGAGCAACCGCGACATCGCCACAGACCTGGAGATCAGCGAACACACGGTGAAGGTGCACCTGTGGCGCCTGTTCCGCCGTCTGGGCGTGAAGAGCCGTACGCAGGCCCTTCACTATGCACGGACGAATGGATTGCTGTCGGGCTGAGCCTGAAAAGCTGGCTTGACTTGATCAGGAACCGCGCCTCGTGCGCGGTTTTTTTATGGCCGGGACAACAACCGCCGCTCAGCCGCCCGACGCACTCACCCGCGCCTGCGCCACCGCCTCGTCGGCGTCGTGCAGCGCCACACGGAACACGCTGCCGCTGCCCAGGCGCGAACGCACGCTGACCGGGTGCCCCAGCACGTGCGACAGCCGCGCGACGATGGCCAGGCCGAGGCCGAAGCCGTCGGAGGTGCCGGCGTGGTCGGCGACCTTGTAGAACTCGAGGAACACGTCGCGCAGGTGCTCGGGCGCGATGCCGATGCCGGTGTCCCACACCTCCACGCGCATGCCCTCGCGGGTCTGACGCGCGGCCAGCAGCACGCCGCCTTCGGTCGTGTACTTGATGGCGTTGGCGAGCAGGTTGCCGATCATGCGGCGCACGCGGATCGGGTCGGTGAGGAACGAGCCCTCGGTCACGTGCACCCGGAAGTCCAGGCCCCGGCTCTCGGCCACGGGGCGGTATTGCAGCTCCAGGTCGTGCAGCAGCTCGGCCACGTCGACGCGCTCGATGTGCAGGCGCACCTGGCCCGCGTCGATGCGCGCCAGGTCGAACATGGAGTCGAACAGCGCGTTCACCGCGTGGGTGGCGCGCACGATCTTCGGCGCGAGCTCGAGCACCAGCTCGGGCTCGTTGCGCAGCCAGTCGGCGTACAGCGACAGCGCCAGCACGGGCTGGCGCATGTCGTGCGCGGCGCTGGCCAGGAAGCGGTTCTTCATGGCCACGGCCGACACCGCTGCCTGCCGCTGCTGCGTGAGCGACTTGATCAGGATGTGGTTGTGGAACAGCAGCTCCAGGCTGTTGCGCGCGGTCTCGTGGATGTTGCGCCCGGCGCGCAGCAGCAGGAACCAGTGCAGGATCGGCAGCAGCGGCATCAGGTAGCCGTACTGGAACTGCGGGCTCTGCAAGGTCACGGCCACGAGGCGCACCAGCACCGCGCCCAGCATGGTGATGAACAGCGTGTTGACGTAGCGCTTGAGCAGCGGCGGGTGCAGCGCCAGCCCGTTGAGCGGGAAGGTGCCCACACCGGCCACGATGAGCCAGCTCATGAACTGGTTGACCTGCGGCGTGCGCTCGAAGAACAGCAGCACCGAGCAGCCCCACACCACCGCGCTGGTGCTCCACACGAAGCCGTAGCGGTCGGTGAACTGCTGCTGCGCGACCGCGCTGCGCCCGGCATAGCGCACGGCGTACACCCGCGCACCCCAGGCCCGGCAGGCGGTGGCGATCAGGCCGGCGGCCAGCCAGGTCAGCAGCTCCCAGCGGGGCACGTGGCCCCAGCTCAGGCCGACCATGGCGGGCATCAACGCCGCCGAGACGAGGTAGGAGCCGCGCGCCGAGCGCATCAGGCTGCGGATGAGTTCCCCGCGCACCCACGACTCGGCTTCGTCGGCCGATGCCGGTGCAGGTGTCACGCTTGCGATCGACGCATTCGCCATGGGTGCATGACCGTGGTGGATTCGGCCAAACCAAAGAAGGATGGAGACAAACGCCTGCGCAGGCGCCGGAAGGTCGCGATCTTAACGGGCCGCCCCCTGCTGTTCGAGCCACCCCGCGCAGAAAATCCGCCCGCGCCTGCCCGTGGCCCATCCACTGCGGCGCCCCGCATTACCATGGCGCCTGCCGCCACACACCGCACCCTATGCTGAACCACATCACCCCCTTCCTCGTCCACTGGGCCATCACCGGCATCTCGCTGTGGGTCGCCAGTCATCTCTTCAAGGGCCTCAAGTTCGAGAGCACCTCGGCGCTGATCGTGTCGGCGCTGCTGCTCGGCCTGGCCAACGCCATCGTCAAGCCGCTGCTGATCGTGCTCACGCTGCCGCTGACGCTGCTGACCTTCGGGCTGTTTCTTCTGGTCATCAACGCGCTGATGATCCTGCTGGTGGCGGCGCTGGTGAAGGGCTTCAAGGTGTCGGGCTTCTGGACCGCCCTGTTCGCGAGCATCTTCATCTCGCTGCTGAGCATCGTCATCGGCTCGTTCGTGACGGGCGGCGATCCGGCCGAGCAGATCCAGATGCCGCAAGGCGGCAACTGGCTCTGAGCGGGCCCCTCTCCCGCGAGACCGCACCTTGCCCCCGCGCCCGCAGGCCGCCGCGCCCCCCGCCCGCCCGGTGACCATGGCCGACGTGGCCGCGCGCGTGGGCGTGTCGAAGATGACGGTCTCGCGCGCGCTCAACCGCCGCCCCGGCAGCGGGCGCCTGGCCTCCGAGGCACTGCGCGCGCGCATCCTCGCGGCCTGCGAGGAGATGGGCTACGTCATCGACCAGACCGCGCGCACCTTCTCGAGCAAGCGCTCGGGCTTCGTGGCGGTGCTGATTCCGTCGCTCAACAACTCCAACTTCTCGGACACCGCGCAGGGCATCACCGCCGCGCTCGAGGCGCGCGGCCTGCAGCCGCTGCTGGGCCACACCGACTACCGCCAGGACACCGAGGAGCGGCTGATCCGCTCCATGCTGATGCGTCGGCCCGAGGGCGTGATCCTCACGGGCGGCGTCCACACGCCCGCCGCGCGCGCCATGCTGCAGGCCGCCGGCGTGCCGGTGGTCGAGACCTGGGACCTGCCGGCCGAGCCGCTCGGGCACACGGTGGGCTTTTCCAACGCCGACGCGGCGGCCGCGATGGTGCACCACCTGCACGGGCGCGGCTACCGGCGCATCGCCTTCATCGGCGGAACCTCCGGGCGCGACACGCGCGGCGCCGACCGCCAGCGCGGCTACGCCCGCGCGATCCGCGAACTCGGGCTGCCCGACGGGCGGGTCATCAGCTTCGGCGAACCGCCGATCTCGATGGTGCAAGGCGGCGAGGCCGTGCGCCAGCTGATGCGCCAATGGCCCGACGTCGACGCGGTGCTCTGCGTGTCCGACCTGTCGGCCTTCGGTGCGCTGATGGAATGCCAGCGCCAGGGCTGGGACGTGCCGGGCCGCATCGCGATCGCGGGCTTCGGCGACTTCGAAGTCGCGCGCGCCTGCCATCCGCGCATCACCACCGTGGCGGTGGACTGCGTGGGTATCGGCAAGGCGGCGGGCGAACTGCTGCTGCGTGTGATGGACAGTGCGCGGGACGGGCACCGGCCGCCGACGGAGACGGTGATGATCCCGTTCCACATCGAGCAGCGCGAAAGCTCCTGAGGCGGTTGCGCGATATACGCCGCGCCCTTCGGAATCAGTGGGACGACCGGTGCGGCTTCGCGGGAAAACCGTGCGCACGCGATGCCCAGGCAATCAGAAGGCCGGGAAGCAACAGCGCCAGCAATGCCCATGGAAAAGCGCCGACGCCCGATGTCTCCAGCAGCACGCCACCGACGATGCCGCCGCCCGCAATGGCGATGTTCCACACCGTCACGAGAATGGATTGCGCCACGTCCGCGCCGGGGCCGGCTGCTTCGGCCGACGCGGTCTGCAGCAAGGCCCCGGAGCCGCCGAAGGTCAGCCCCCATGCGGCCACCGCGACATAGACCACCACCGGTTGCGTGCCGGCGACGCCCAGGGCCAGCGACGCCAGCGCAAAGCCCGCGAGGGCGAGCAGCACCAGCGAGCGCAGCATGCGGTCGATGAGCAGCCCGCTGATCCAGATGCCCGCCAGCGACGCCACGCCGAAGACCAGCAGCACCGCATCGACCCGATCAGACAGGCCGGCCGGCGCCAGGAACGGCATCACGTAGGTGTATAGAATGCTGTGCGCCAGCACCCACAGCGCAAGCACGGCCAGCACCGGTCGCACGCCGGGCGTGACGAAGATCCGGCGCACCGGCGCGCGCTTTTCGGCCGCCTGCCCCGGGTAGTCGGGCACCTGCAGGAAGACCCAGGCCATCACCGCCAGCGTGAGCAGCGACATGCCGCCGAACGCGGTGCGCCAGCCCAGCATGGCGCCCATCAACGTCCCCAGCGGCACGCCCAACGACAACGCCAGCGGTGCGCCCAGCCCGGCCACTGCCAGTGCGCGCCCCCTGAGGTGCTCGGGCACCATGCGCCGCGCATAGCCCGCCAGCATTCCCCAGATCAGGCCGCCCGCCATGCCGGCCATGAAGCGCGCAACCAGCGCGACGGCATAGCTCGACGTCAGCGCCGTGAGCGTGTTGAAGGCCAGCACGGCGACCAGCGCCGCGATCAGCAACGGCCGGCGCCGCCAGCCCAGCGTGGCCGCCGTCAGCGGAATGGCCGCGACCAGCGAGCCGATGGCATAGAGGGTCACGAACTGGCCCGCGAGCGCTTCCGACACGCCCAGGTCCTGGCTGATGCGCAAGAGCATGCCGGCCGGCATCGTCTCGGTCAGCAGTGCCAGGAAGCCGGTCATCGACAAGGCCAGCAAGGCGGCCACGGGCAGTCGTTCAGCGCGCTGGCCCACGGTGGCGGTTGTGGTGGTCATTCAGTTGTTTTCCATCGTCTGTGCCCGCGTTGGCCGGGTGGCCCGCGTTGGCGTTCACCGCAGTGTGGGCGTGAATGCATCAATGAAAAATGGGCTAAAGTTTCAAATACATATGACTCCCAAGTCATCAATCAAAGTCAGGCCATGGACAACCTGGGTTCGCTGAACGTCTTCGTTCGCGCTGGCGAAACGCGCAGCTTCACCGCCGCGGGGCAGCAGTTGGGCATCTCGGCCTCGGCCGTCAGCAAGGCCATCGTGCGGCTCGAAGAACGGCTGGGCGTGCGGCTGTTCCATCGCTCCACGCGCACCGTCCACCTGACGCCGGAAGGCGCGCTGTTCTTGGAGCGCTGCCGGCGCATCCTCTGCGAGGTGGAATCGGCCGAAGCGGAACTGCTGCAGACACAGAGCGCACCCCGCGGCAAGCTGCGCATCAGCCTGCCGTCGGTGGGCACGCTGTTCATGCCCAAGCTGGCGGCGTTCAAGCGGCTCTACCCCGACATCGAACTGGACATCGACTACGCCGACCGGCTGGTGGACGTCATCGAGGAAGGCTTCGACGCGGTCATCCGCACCGGCGAGCCCGGCGATTCACGGTTGATGGCGCGCCGCATCGGCTCCTGCCGCAAGGTGATCGTCGGTGCGCCGGCCTACTTTCGCCGGGCCGGCGTGCCGCGCGAACCGCAAGACCTGGCAAGCCACGCCTGCCTGCTCTATCGCTTTCCCAGCACCGGCAAGCTGGACGTGTGGCCGTTGGGCCTGGCGGCCGGCGCGCCCGCCATCGACCTGCCGGCCAGCATGGTGACCAACACGCTCGATCCGCAGGTCTGCTTTGCCGAGCAGGGGCTGGGCATTGCCTGCGTGCCGGAGATCGCCGTGCGCCAGCAACTGGAACAGGGCCGCCTGGTCACGGTGCTGGACGACCACAACCGCGAACACATGATCTTCCACGTGCTGTGGCCGTCGAGCCGGCAGCTGTCGCCCAAGATCCGTGTGTTCGTGGACTTCATCGCGCAGCACCTGTTCCCGCTTTCGGATGCGCTGCAGCAGCCGCCGTGAACCGCGGTGAAGCGAGCCCCGTCACATCGACGCGGGAGGCAAGAACCTCGACGGGGACGACCCCGAACGGGTCTGTTTCAAGTCCGTTCGCTGACCGATCAAGACACCCGGCATTCGCTCACTGCGAGACGGCCGCGGTATCCGCAAAGTCGATCAGCACCTTCATCGCCTTCTGCCGATCACTCGCCAGCTCGAAGGCCTCGCGCGCCTGCCCCATCGGGAAGGTGTGCGACACCACCGGCGACAGGTCGACGCGGCCTTCGTTGATGAGGCGCACGGCCAGCGCGAACTCGGCGTGGAAGCGGAACGAGCCGCAGATGCTGAGCTCCTTGGCCACCACCAGGTTCTGCGGAATGCGCACGTCGCCGCCCAGGCCCAGCTGCACGACCACGCCGCGCGGGCGCATCGTCTCCAGGCCGTCGCGCAGCGCGCGCTCGTTGCCCGAGCATTCGAGCATCACGTCGAAGCTGCCCTTGCCGGCCGCGTGCGCCGCCACCCAGCCGGTGTCGCTCGCGGCGTTGATGGCGTGGTCCGCCCCCATCGCGCGCGCCACCGCGAGCGGCTCGTCGACCACGTCGGTGGCCGTGATCTCGGCCGCGCCGTGCACGCGCGCCGCCGCGATGGCCAGCACGCCGATCGGCCCGCAGCCCGACACCAGCACCCGCTTGCCCAGCAGCGAGCCGGCGCGCGACACCGCATGCAGCCCGACCGAGAACGGCTCGGCCAGCGCGGCCAGGCGCAGCGGCACGTGCGCGTCCACCTTCACGCATTGCGTGGCCTCGCACAGCAGCATGTCGCGGAACGCGCCCTGCACATGCGGCGTGCGCATCGCGCTGCCGTAGAAGCGCATTTCCAGGCACTGGTTGGGCAGGCCTTCGAGACAGAACTTGCAGGCGCCGCAGGGGCGGCTCGGGTTCACCGCCACCTTGTCGCCGATGCGTACGGTCTGCACGCCGGGCGCCACCGCGACCACGGTGCCGGCCACCTCGTGGCCCAGCACCATCGGTTCCTGGATGCGCACGGTGCCGAAGCCGCCGTGGCGAAAGTAGTGCAGGTCGGAGCCGCAGATGCCGCCCATGCCGACCTTCACGAGCACCTGGCCGGGGCCGATCTCTTCCACCTCCTGCGCGTCGAGCCGCAGGTCGTCGGGCGCGTGGATCACGAGGCACATGCAACGCAGACGCATGGAATTCTTTCCTTTCAGGCCACGGGTGTGACGAGGGGGCGGCCCGCGAAGTGGGCCTCGAGGTTGCGGCGCACCAGCTCGCCCATGGCGCGGCGGGTCTGCTCGGTGCCGCTGCCGTTGTGCGGGTGCAGCACCACGTTGTCGAGCAGCGCAAAGCGCGGGTCGATGCGCGGCTCGTTCAGGAACACGTCGAGCGCGGCGCCGGCGATGGCCTTGCGCTCCAGCGCGTCGAGCAGCGCGCCCTCGTCCACGGTGGAGCCGCGCGACACATTCACCAGCCAGCCCCGCGGCCCGAGCGCCTGCAGCACCTGCGCATCGACGATGCCGCGCGTGGCCTCGCCGCCGGGCAGGATGACGATCAGCACATCGCACCAGTCGGCCATGGCCGCCAAGCTGGCGAAGTGGCGGTGCGGGCTGTCCGGCTGCGGCGTGCGGGTGAAGTAGCCCAGCGCCATCTCGAAACCCGACAGCCGCTGCGCGATGGTGCGGCCGATGCGCCCGAAGCCGGCGATGCCCACGCGCTGGCCGAAGAAGCGCGTGGCCAGCGGCATCGCGCCCTGCACCCAGGCGCCGCCGCGCACGAACAGGTCGGCCGCGGGCACGCGCCGCTGCAGCGCCATCGCCAGGCCCACGGCGAGGTCGGCCACGTCGCCATTGAGCACGTCGGGCGTGTTGCTCACCTGGATGCCGCGCGCCCGGCAGGCGGCGAAGTCGACGGCATCGGTGCCCACGCCGTAGCAGGCGACCAGCTCGAGGTTGGGCAGCGCGGCGATCAGCTCGCCGCTCGCGCCCAGGTCGCCGCGCGTGGCAATGGCGCGGACCTGCGGCCCGTGGGCGGCAAGAAAGGCGGCGCGGTCGGGCGCCTCCCAGAGGCGGTGCAGCGTGTAGGCCGCCTGCATCGGCGCCATGTCCCAGTCGGGGTACGCGCCCGTCATGAGCACGTGAGGGGGTGTCGCGTCGGCGGTCAAGCGGGTCTCCTGCAAAGGGATGGAACGGTGGATACCGGTAACTCTATCCACCCGCCCGGCAGGGCCGCAAGACCGGATTCGCCCGGTTGACGCGACAAATAGATACCGGTAACTTATTCACGCTGTCACACACCGATCCACCGGGCCCGGCAGGGGCCCGCCTGCAGGAGCTGCGCTGGATGAAACTGTTCGATCTTTCGGGCCGCACCGCCCTCGTCACCGGCGCCAGCAAGGGCATCGGCTACGCGCTGGCCGAGGCGCTGGCCACGGCCGGCGCGCGCGTGGTGCTCAACGCGCGCAGCGCCGCCCCGCTGGCGGCGGCCCGCGACGCACTGCGCGCCAAGGGCCTGACGGCCGAGGCGGCGGCCTTCGACGTGACCGACGCTGCGGCCGTGGAAGCCGGCGTGGCGGCAGTGGAAGCCGACATCGGCGCCATCGACATCCTCGTCAACAACGCCGGCATGCAGCACCGCGGGCCCTTCGCCGAATTCCCGATCGACGCCTGGCACCGGATCACCACCACCAACCTCGACAGCGTGTTCCTCGTGGGCCGCTTCGTGGCGCAACGCATGATCGAGCGCCGGCGCGGCAAGATCATCAACGTGTGCTCGGTGCAAAGCGAACTGGGCCGCCCCGGCATCGCGCCCTACGCCGCCACCAAGGGCGCCGTGAAGATGCTGACCAAGGGCATGGCCATCGACCTGGGCCCATACGGCATCCAGGTCAACGGCCTGGGGCCCGGCTATTTCAAGACCGAGCTGACGCAGGCGCTGGTGGCCGACGAGGCCTTCACCGGCTGGCTCTCGGGCCGCACGCCGGCCGGGCGCTGGGGCGAGGTTGAGGAGCTCGGCGGCGCGGCCATCTTCCTGGCCAGCGACGCCTCGAGCTTCGTCAACGGCCACATCCTGTACGTGGACGGCGGGATCACCGCCAGCCTGTAGCCGGCGCGGTTCAGCGCTGCTGCGCGCCCGCCATGTAGTCCACCGTGAGCTGCGTCAGCGTGCGCACGCCCACCAGCAGGCTGGCCTCGTCGACGAAGAAGCGCGGCGAGTGGTTGGGCTCGGCCTTGTTCGCATCGCGGCCGGCCGGCGTGGCGCCGATCATCACGAACAGGCCGGGCGCCTTCTGCGCGAAGAACGAGAAGTCTTCGCCGCCGGTGCCCTTCGGGATCACGATCGGCGTGGCGCCGGGCACGCGCTGCAGGCTGGGCACCATCTTCGCGGTCAGGGCCGGGTCGTTCACGGTGGGGGCGTAGCCGTCGGCCTCGACGCGGACCTCGGCCGTGCCGCCGCCGCTTTGCGCGATGTGCGAGGCGGTCTCGCCCATGCGCTGGATGATGAACTGGCGCATCTCGTCGTCGTAGGTGCGCAGCGTGCCGCTCATCTCCACCGAGTCGGGAATGATGTTGTAGCGCGTGCCCGCGTTGAAGGTGCCCACGCTGAGCACCGAGGGCTCCTTGGTCACGTTGACCTGGCGGCTCGCGATGGTCTGGAAGCCCAGCACGATCTGCGAGCCCAGCACGATCGGGTCGACCCCGCTCCAGGGCTGCGAGCCGTGCGTCTGGCGGCCCTTCACGCTGACCTTGAAGGTGTCCGAGCTCGCGGTGATGGGGCCGGGCTTGTAGCCGATCTGCCCGGTGTTCAGCGCCGAGACCAGGTGCAGGCCGAACACCGCGTCGGGCTTGGGCGCGTCGAAGGCGCCTTCGGCCAGCATGCGGCGCGCGCCGCCGATCTCGGCATTGGGCAGCTTCTCTTCGGCCGGCTGGAAGATCAGCTTCACGGTGCCCGGCAACTGCGCCTTCATCGAGGCCAGCACCTCGGCCACGCCCATGAGGATCGCCACGTGGCCGTCGTGCCCGCAGGCGTGCATCACGTCGACCGTCGCAAAGCCCCACTGGGCACGCGCCTTGGAAGCAAAGGGTACGTCGACCTGTTCCTTCACGGGCAGCGCGTCCATGTCGGCGCGCAGCGCCACCACCGGGCCGGGCTTGCCGCCGCGCAGCGTGGCGACCACGCCGGTCACGGCCACGCCTTCGCGCACCTCGTAGCCCAGCGCCTTCAGGTGGGCCGCGACCAGCGCGGCGGTGCGCTTTTCCTGGTTGCCCAGCTCGGGATGCTGGTGGATGTCGCGGCGCCAGTCGATCACCTTCTGCTCGATGGCCTTGGAGCGCTCGGCGATCAGCGGGTACAGCGGCACGGCGGCGGCCGGCGCGGGCGGCGTGGCCGCAGCAGGCGCCTCTTGCGCCGAGGCGCACAGGGACGAGACGGCAAGGACGATGGGCAGGCACAGGCGCGTGGCCGGACGGAATCGGTGGGACATGGTGATGTGTTGTGAGAAAAGCAAGGAAGGGAAGGACCCGCCGGGCGGGAGCCCTTCGTCCGCACGGCCCGTCGGGCCGGCAGCCGATGCGCCCTTGTCTGCCGCCCGACCCCATGAGCGTAGGAAGGCCACCGATTGGCGTCCAATCGCTTTTGCATCGACTGATAATGATTGCCTATCGATGGCTGCCGACACACCTACGCCCTCCTCCGTGCTGCACGAGCGGCTGCTCGCGCGCCTGCGCCTGCGGCACCTGAAGCTCATCGACGCGCTGGCCGCGCACTCGCACCTGCGCCGCGCGGCCGAGGCGATCCACATCAGCCAGCCGGCGGCCACGCAGATGCTGCAGGAGGTCGAGGGCCTGCTCGACACGCCGCTGTTCGAGCGCCACGCGCGCGGCATGCGCATCACCGAGGCCGGGCGCCTGCTGGCGCTGCACGCGCGCATGGTGATCGACGCCATGCAGGTGGCCAGCGACGGCCTCGCGGCGCTGGCCGCGCAGGAGACGCGCGCGCTGCGCATCGGCGCCATCGAGGCGGCCATCGCCAGCGTGCTGCAGCCCGCGCTGAACCTGCTGCATGCCAAGCACCCCAAGCTGCGCCTGTTCATCGAGGAAGGCAACATCGAGCGGCTCACGATCGGCCTGCGCGCGGGCGCCTTCGACGCCGTGCTGCTGCGCCAGCCGGCGCGCGTGCCCGACGCCCACCGCTTCGTGCCGCTGCGCAGCGACGAGGTGGTGGTCATCGCCGGCATCGGCCACCCGGCCGTGCAACGCAAGCGCCTGCGGCTGCGCGACCTCGCCGATTCGCGCTGGGTGCTGCCACCCGCGCACTTCGCGGTGCGCCAGGTGATGGAGGCCGCCTGGGCCGCCGAGCGGATCGTGCCGCGCCCGCATGCCATCCAGGTGCTCACGCCGCACCTGGTGCGCGCCCTGCTCTCGCAGCCCGACGTGGTGGTGCCGGTGCCGCGCACGGTGCTCGACCAGCTCGACCGCGCGGCCGTGGCCGAGCTGCCGCTGCGCATGAACGCGCCCATCGCGCCGCTGGGCATCCTCTACCGCACCGACAACGCGGTCGGGCCGCTGCAGCTGCTGGTCGATTTCCTGGTCGCGCAGGCGAAGAAGAAACCATAGAGAGCGCTTCAGGCGGGTTTTTCATGCGGGCAATGCCCCGCTTCACACCCGCTTAACTGTGGGGCCGCACACTCGACGCCACCCGCCCGTCCCCTCGGGACATGGCACGGTTTCCGCTCTGTAAAGTTCGCCGCCCCCGCGCCGCGGCATTGAACTCGACGGCGCGAGCCCGCTCCATCTTTGGCTTTCGTTACTTCTGCCTGTCCATGCCCGTCCACTTTGCCTCCCGCTCCGCCCCGCTCCTCACGGCCCTGTGCATCGCCGCCGCCCTCGCGGGGTGCTCGCGCACCAATGTGGAGGCCCCCGGCGCGGCCAAGGCGGCCAACGCCCCCGCGAAAGAAGTCGGCATCGTCACGCTCAAGTCCGAGGTGCTGGCCCTGAGCACCGAGCTGCCCGGTCGCACCGCGGCCCCGGTGATCGCCGAGATCCGCCCGCAGGTCGGCGGCATCCTCAAGGAGCGGCTCTTCACCGAAGGCTCGCAGGTCAAGGCCGGCCAGGTGCTCTACCAGCTCGACCCCGCCTCGCTGCAGGCGGCCCACGCCAGCGCGCAGGCCAGCGTGCGCAAGGCCGAGTCGGCCCTGGCCACGGCGCGCACGGTCGCCAAGCGCAATGCCGAGCTGGTGAAGATCGACGCCATCAGCCGCCAGGTGTTCGACGAGACCCAGGCCGCCGAGCAGCAGGCCGAGGCCGACCTCGGCGTGGCCCGCGCCGCCGAGCAGACCGCGCGCATCCAGCTGGGCTACACGCGCATCACCTCGCCCATCACCGGCTGGGCCGAGCTGTCCACGGTCACGCCGGGTGCGCTGGTCACAGCCAACCAGGCGGCGGCCATGACCACCGTGCAGCAGCTCGACCCGATCCACGTGCACGTCACGCAGTCCAGCAGCGAGCTGCTGCGCCTGAAGCGCGAACTGGCCAGCGGCCGGCTGCAGCGCGCCAGCGACGCCGAGGCGCGCATCCAGCTGCTGCTGGAAGACGGCAGCCCCTACCCGCACGCCGGGCGCCTCACCTTCAGCGGCGTGACGGTCGATGCCGGCACCGGCAGCGTCACGCTGCGCGCCGTGGTGCCCAACCCCGACAAGCTGCTGATGCCCGGCATGTACGTGCGCGCCGTGCTGCAGGAAGGCGTGAACGACGCCGCGCTGCTGGTGCCGCAGCAGGCCGTCACGCGCGCGCCCGACGGCAGCGCCTCCACGCTGGTGATCGATGCCGAGGACAAGGTTCAGAAGCGCCCCATCCGCATCGGCCGCGCCATCGGCACGCGCTGGCAGGTGATCGACGGCCTGGCCGCGGGCGACCGCGTGCTCATGGAAGGCTCGCAGCGCGTGAAGGTGGGCGACAAGGTGCGCACGGTCGACCTGGGCGCCAGGCCGGCGGGTGCCGCCGTGGCGAGCGCCACGCCCGACGCTGCTTCCGCCACCGTCGCGCGCTGAGGCCCCGCCATGGCCCAGTTCTTCATCGACCGCCCCATCTTCGCGTGGGTGCTTTCCATCGTCGTCATGCTCGCCGGCCTGATGGCCATCCGCACGCTGCCGCTGGAGCAGTACCCCGACATCGCGCCGCCGCGCGTGTCCATCAACGCCACCTACACCGGCGCTTCGGCCAAGACGGTCGAAGACTCCGTCACCCAGGTCATCGAGCAGCAGATGAAGGGGCTGGACAACCTGCTGTACATGCAGTCGACCAGCAACTCGTCGGGCGTGGCGCGCCTGTCGCTCACCTTCAACGCGGGCACCAACATCGACGTGGCCCAGATGCAGGTGCAGAACAAGCTGCAGCAGGCCATGTCGCGCCTGCCGCAGCAGGTGCAAAGCCGCGGCGTCACCGTGACCAAGGGCGGCAACGACTTCCTGCTGATCGTCTCGATGTTCTCCGGCGACGGCAGTGCCTCGGCGGTGGACGTGGGCGACTACATCAGCAGCAACCTGGTCGACGTCATCAGCCGCGTCGACGGCGTGGGCGAGGTGCAGACGCTGGGCACCGGCTACGCCATGCGCCTGTGGCTGGACCCCGACAAGCTGCGCAAGTACGCGCTCATGCCCTCCGACGTGGGCAGCGCCATCACCGCGCAGAACGCGCAGGTCTCGGCCGGCCAGCTCGGCGCGCTGCCGGCCGGCGCGCAGCAGCAGCTCAACGCCACCATCACGGCGCGCAGCAAGCTGAAGACGGTCGAGGAGTTCGAGAACGTGGTGCTGCGCGCCACGCCCGACGGCGCCGTGGTGCGCCTGCGCGACGTGGCCCGTGTCGAGCTGGGCGCCGAGAACCTCACGGTGCGCTCGGTGCTGGGCGGTCGTCCGGGCGCCGGCATGGGCATCGTGCTGGCCGACGGCGCCAACGCAGTGCAGGTGGCCGAGGCCGTGAAGGCCAAGGTGGCCGAGCTGCAGCCGCTCTTTCCCAACCAGATGCAGACCTTCGTCAGCTACGACACCACGCCCTTCGTGAGCGCGTCGATCGACGAGGTGGTGAAGGCGCTGGCCGAGGCCATGGTGCTGGTCGTGCTGGTGATGTACATCTTTTTGCAGAACTTCCGCGCCACGCTGATCCCGGCCATTGCCGTGCCGGTGGTGCTGCTGGGCACCTTCGGCGTGCTCTCCGTGGCGGGCTACTCGATCAACACGCTCACCATGTTCGGCATGGTGCTGGCCATCGGCCTTCTGGTGGACGACGCCATCGTGGTGGTGGAGAACGTCGAGCGCGTGATGCACGAAGAGGGCCTCTCGCCCAAGGAGGCCACGCGCAAGTCGATGGCCGAGATCACGCCCGCGCTGGTGGGCATCGCGCTGGTGCTGTCGGCGGTGTTCATCCCGATGGCTTTCTTCGGCGGCTCGACCGGCGTGATCTACCGCCAGTTCTCGATCACCATCGTCTCGGCCATGGCGCTGTCGGTGTTCGTGGCGCTCACGCTCACGCCGGCGCTGTGCGCCACGCTGCTCAAGCCCGTCGCCAAGGGCGGCCACGCGGCCCCGCGCAAGGGCGTGCTGGGCGCGGTCGACCGCTTCTTCGCGGGCTTCAACCGCCGCTTCGACCAGGGCGCCGACCGCTACCAGGGCATCGTCGGAGGCATCGTGCGGCGCGGCAAGCGCAGCCTCGTGGTGTACCTGCTGATCGCGGCCGTGATGGCGCTGCTGTTCATGCGCCTGCCCACCTCCTTCCTGCCCGATGAAGACCAGGCCTTCCTGCAGGTTCAGGTGACGCTGCCGCCGGGCGCGTCCGACGCGCGCCTGCAGCCGGTGGTCACGCAGATGCAGGACTACTTCACGAAGCAGCCCGAGGTGGTGAGCGTGAACGTGATCACCGGGCAGAACGGCGACCAGAGTTCGGCGCGCGCCTTCGTGAAGCTGAAAGACTGGGCCGAGCGCGAAGGCGCCGGCCAGTCGGCCGCCGAACTCGCGCGGCGCGCCAACAAGGAGCTCTCGACGATTCGCGACGCGCGCATCTTCGTGCTGCTGCCGCCCGCGGTGCGCGGGCTCGGCGCCAACGCGGGCTTCAACTTCCACCTGAAGGACATCAACGGGCTGGGCCACGACGCACTGGTGAAGGCGCGCGACCAGCTCATCGACCTGCTCTCCAAGCGCCCCGAGGTGGCGAACGTGCGCAGCAACAACCTGGACGACACGCCGCAGTTCGCGGTGGACATCGACGACGCGCGCGCCGGCGCGGCCAGCCTGGCCACGTCCGACATCGACAGCACCCTGTCGAGCGCGATGGGCGGCACCTACATCAACGACTTCCTGGACAACGGCCGCGTCAAGCGCGTGTACATGCAGGGCGACACGGCCTTTCGCATGCTGCCCACCGACATCGACCGCTGGAGCGTGCGCAACAGCCTGGGCCAGATGGTGCCGTTCCCGGCCTTCTCCAGCTCGCGCTGGACCTACGGCTCGCCGCAGCTGCAGCGCTACAACGGCAGCCCCAGCTACGAGTTCGTCGGCGATGCCGCACCGGGCGTGAGCTCGGGCGACGCCATGGCCGCCGTCGACGAAGTGATGAAGCAGATGCCCGCCGGCATCGGCTACGAATGGACCGGCGCCTCGTTCCAGGAGCGCCTGTCGGGTGCGCAGGCACCGGTGCTCTATGCCATCTCGATCCTGTTCGTGTTCCTGTGTCTTGCGGCCCTGTACGAAAGCTGGTCGGTGCCGTTCTCGGTGATCCTGGTGGTGCCGCTGGGCATCGTGGGCGCGCTGCTGTTCACCAGCCTGCGCGGCCTGAGCAACGACGTGTACTTCCAGGTCGGCCTGCTGACCACGGTGGGGCTGTCGTCGAAGAACGCGATCCTGATCGTGGAGTTCGCCAAGCAGCTGCAAGAGCAGGGCAAGGGCGTGATCGAGGCGACGCTGGAGGCCGTGCGACTGCGGCTGCGCCCCATCCTCATGACCTCGCTGGCCTTCGGCTTCGGCGTGCTGCCGCTGGCCATCGGCACCGGCGCGGGCGCGGGCGGCCGCCAATCGATCGGCACCGCGGTGCTGGGCGGCATGGTGGTCGGCACGGCGCTGGGCATCTTCTTCGTGCCGCTGTTCTTCGCGATGATCCGCGGCTGGCTGGAAGGCCGCCGCAAGCCGGCCGACACACCGCCGGATGCCTTGCCCGCGGAACAGGGAGCCCAGTGATGAAGCGCACCACCCTGCCCCGCCTTCCCCTGCGCGCACTGGCCTGCGCCGCCCTGGCCTCGGTCGTGCTCGCGGGCTGCGTCAACCTCGCGCCCGCCTACGAAACGCCCGCCTCGCCCGTGCCATCGGCCCTGCCCTCGGGCGGCGTCACGACGACCACACCCCTGGACATCGGCTGGCGCGACTTCTTCGTCGACAAGCAGCTGCAGGGCGTGATCGAACTCGCGCTCGCCAACAACCGCGACCTGCGCGTGGCGGCGCTCAACATCGAGCGTGCGCGCGCCCAGTACGGCATCGCGCGGGCCGACCTGTTCCCCACCGTCAACGCAGGCGCCGCCGGCACGCGCTCGCGCACGCCGGGCAGCCTGTCGACCAGCGGCGAATCGCGCATCGCCTCGCAGTACAGCGCCAACCTCGGCATGACGGCCTACGAGCTCGACCTGTTCGGGCGCGTGCGCAACCTCGGCGAATCGGCGCTGCAGGGCTACTTCCAGACCGAGGAGACGCAGCGCAGCACGCAGATCAGCCTCGTGGCCTCCGTCGCCACGGCGTGGCTGCAACTGGCCGCCGACGAGCAGCGCCTGCAGCTGGCGCGCGGCACGCTCGAGAGCCAGCGCAAGTCCTTCGAGCTGGTGCAGCGCAGCCATGCGCTCGGCGCGCAGTCGGGCCTGGCGCTGGCGCAGGCGCAGAGCACCGTCGATGCCGCGCGCGCCGACGCCGCGGCCTTCGACAGCCAGGTCGAACAGGACCGCAATGCGCTGGCGCTGCTGGTCGGCGCCACGCCGCCGCCCGAGTTGCTGCCGACCGCCGCCACGACCGCCGACGTCGCGCAACTGCTCGTGCCCCCGGCCGGCCTGTCGTCGAGCGTGCTGCAGCAGCGGCCTGACGTGCGCGCCGCCGAGCACGCGCTGCGCGCGAGCAACGCCGACATCGGCGCAGCGCGCGCGGCTTTTTTCCCGCGCATCGCGCTCACCGCCTCGGCCGGCACCGCGAGCAGCACGCTCTCGGGCCTGTTCACCAGCGGCAGCAAGGCCTGGAGCTTCGCGCCGTCGATCAGCGTGCCGATCTTCGACGGCGGTGCCAACCGCGCCAACCTGCAGGTGGCGCAGGCGCAGCAGAAGATCCAGGTCGCGACCTACGAGAAGGCCGTGCAGACCGCCTTCCGCGAAGTGGCCGACGCCCTGGCCGAACGCCGCACGCTGGCCGAGCGCCTCGACGCACAGCGCTCGCTGCGCGCCGCGACCTCGCGCAGCTTCGCGCTCTCGCAGTCGCTCTTCAAGAGCGGCGCCGCCAACTACCTCGACGTGCTGGACGCGCAACGCAGCGACTATGCGGCGCAGCAGACGCTGATCGGTTTGCAGCTCACGGAGCAGACGAACCGGCTGGCGATCTACAAGGCGCTGGGGGGTGGGTGGAGCGAGGCGTCGGGCACGCCTCCCTCCTCGCTCTGACTCTGTCGGAAGGAGCCCTCGAGGCGCGCTAGCGTGCCTCGAGGGTCCATGGGACGTAGGGTTCGAGAACGGTACATCCCGAGAGCTTCATCGTGCTCTTCACACTGTTCTCCGCAGTGAGCATCACCACCGTCCCGGCTGAGTAGGACACCCATTCGCAAGCGACCGATGGCGATGCGTCAGAGAAACGCGACGCCGGAATCACCCGCTCATCGAATGTGAAGTCTCCCTTCGGCTTTGGAAGCTGCCCGATCAGAAGCGATCTTCCACTTCCTGTCCCCGTTCTCGCTTTGACGACTGCGTCGAAGTTTTTCGTGGTGACCTCGTTCGCCTCGTACCGCAGGTCGCGAGCGAAGTAGAGCTCGAACCGGCGATTCCTGAATCGCTCGGGCACTGGGTCGACACGCGCTTGCAGCACCTCGTCGACTGCGAAGCACTGCTCGGACAGACATTGATCACCGGCATCCATGAAGAGCCAGACCTTGTCCCCCTCTTGAAGGACCAACGCAGGCGATGCGTTCGCGTTCTTCTTCGGCAGGGTCACATGCAGGAACTGTCGCTCCGGGAACGATGGCTTCGGATCCGATTCGTCGGGAAACAAGGCGTCTTTGCCAAGCCAGACCAGGGACGTCCAACCGTAGGCGTCGACGAAGTAGCCGATGAAGGTGTCCGGCGCGTTGTGCTTCGCGATCGTCGGCCGGCCAAAACCATGGACGCCGGAGAAATGCGATCGCAACGAGAACCCGAAACGGCCCTCTGTGACCTTGGCAATTTTCGAAGGATCTTGCAGGGCAAATTTCCTGACAGACCAGCCCACAGGGCGGACCAGCAAAGAAACGTCGAGGGGGCCGCTGCAGCCTTCGACCGTTGCCCTGCTGGACAGCCGGCATTTTTTCAAGAGATGCAGATCCTCATTGGCATCGAGATTCATCAGCTTCATCTCGACCATCCTCTCGGTCTCTGCATCGCGCGAGACAGAGGGGATCAGGACCGGCGGGCATCCTGCAAGGCACAAGAGAACGCCAAGGGATGCGATGGCCTTGCAGGCGCTTGCCAAAGAACGGTTGTGACGAGGTTTCAAGATTTGGAGATCATTCACGCTGTGCTTCATGTCCCAAGGCAGTCTCCCGATTTCTTCACCCGCAGATGCGGGCCCTGCCGACCGCGTGCATCTCCGAAGGTTGCCGCTGCTCATGCCCCCTGGCATGTCAACGGCTCCCGAAGTGGGCAAACACCAGTATCGCCAGCGGTATCCCAAGAAAAAGCCCTGCGATGCTGACGGCACGTGTTCTGGTCCATCCCCCGATGATCCACACCACCAGAAACATGACTGCCAAGAATGCAAGTCCGAAAACCGCAAGGTAGCCAATAGCGGCTGGTATCGAATTCAGATTTCCGTTGACGCTCGCGTCGTCCGACAGCTCAAGAATCAACGCCAGCGCCGGTAAGAAAGAGATCCAGAAGAAGAACGCCCAGGACGAGCGCGACATTTCGGCATCGACGTCCGTGCGCTGCCCGTCTTCCACAGGTTGGCCGGACATGTCAGGCCTTCGCGCGCAGCAGCGGCAATGTTCGGACGCACGCGCAGCAGACGGTCGTGCTGACGCTCGAGGAATGACCCTCGCTCTGGATACCTGTGGCCATTCGGCTCTACTCCCTGTTGATGCAACCATCATAGCCACGGCCCTGTGCGAACCTGCGCGTCGCTGCGAACCCTCTTCGGAATCGGACGAGCGGGCTGTACCTTGGTCCTACCTACGCGCCGGCCACGGCATAGGGCGTGAACCTGCTTTCGTTCTCGTTCACATCCAGCGGCCGCCCGATGAACGGGAACGCCCGCTGCGGGCAGGCCACGCGCTCGCACACCTTGCAGCCCATGCCGATGGGCGTGGGCACGTCGGGGTCCTTCAGGTCCAGGCCCTTGGCGTAGACCAGGCGCGGGGCGTGGCGGATGTCGCAGCCCAGGCCGATCGAGAAGGTCTTGCTCGGCGAGCCGAAGCCGCGCTGGCCGTGCGACACGGTGCGCGCGATCCACAGGTAGGCGCGGCCGTCGGGCATGCGTGCCAGTTGCGGCAGCACGCGCCCGGGCTGCGCGAAGGCCTCGTACACGTTCCACAGCGGACAGGTGCCGCCGGTCTTCGAGAAGTGGAAGTGCGTGGCCGACTGCCGCTTGGAGATGTTGCCGGCCCGGTCCACGCGGATGAAGAAGAAGGGCACGCCCGACGCGCCCGGGCGCTGCAGGCTGCTCAGGCGGTGGCACACGGTTTCGAAGCCCACGCCGAACTGGCGCGCGAGCAAATCGATGTCGTAGCGCAGCGCCTCGGCCGCCTGCAGGAACGGACCGTAGGGCAGCAGCACGGCGGCCGCGAAGTAGTTGGCCAGCCCGATGCGCGCGAGCGCGTGGGCCGGGGCGTCGCCGAAATCGGCCTGCACGACCAGCGATTCGATCAGCGCGGCCTGCTCCAGCAGCGCCAGCTGCGTGGCCAGCTGGAAGGCCTGCTGGCCCGGCTCCAGGCCCGCCGACAGGCGCAGCACGCGGCGGGCCGGGTCGTAGCGGCGCTGGCTGTCGAGCGCGCCCTCCCCTTCGTCGCCCGGCACCACGCGCACGCCGTGGACCGAAAGAAGCCGCTGCTGGAGCCATTCGGCGAGCGGTCCGCCGTTCGCACGGGCCTCGGCGGCGAGCGATTCGGCGGCCGTGTCGAGCGGGTCGAAATGGTTCTGGTGGGCAAAGAAGAAATCGCGCACCACCTCGAAAGGCATGGGCCGGCTGCGCGAGATGTCGCCGCGCCCGTCGCCGATTTCGGCGGCCATGAGCTCCAGCCGCTCCTGCGCCTCCTGATGGCGGCGGTGCAGCGCCAACAGCGCGCGCGCCACGGCGGGCATCTGCGACGCCACCTCGCGCAGCTCGGGCAGCGCAACCGCCTCGCCGCCGGGGTTGTCCGCCAGCGCCTCGCGCATGCGCGCCACGAGCCGCGCTTCTTCGTCTTCGGAGAACTGCTGCACGTCGACGCCGAGCGTCTTGCTGATGCGCAGCAGCACGGCCACGGTGAGCGGGCGCTGGTTCTGCTCGATCTGGTTCAGGTAGCTCGGCGACAGGCCCAGCATCTGGGCCAGCGCCACCTGCGTGAGGCCGCGTTCGGCGCGCAGCGTGCGCAGGCGCACGCCCATGAAGGTCTTGCTCATCGGGTCACCTCGTGGGTCTTTGCGATATTCGCAATATTTGCAAAATCAGCCATCTTCATTCGCAATGATTCGCCAATTCAGGCCTTCATTATGGGCGTTCGATTGCGTAAATTGCGAAGCATGACAAACCGATCCGCCGCCATCGAGCTGACCGACATCGTGTTCCCCGAGCACGCCAACCACTACGGCACGCTGTTCGGCGGCAACGCCCTGCTGCTGATGTCCAAGGCCGCGTTCCTCGCCGCGCGCGCCTTCGCGAAGTCCGACGTGGTGATGGCCAGCCTGGGCGACGCGCAGTTCCTCGCGCCCGTGCCCGTCGGCCATGTGCTGCGCCTGCGGGCCTGGGTGACGCGCGCCGGGCGCAGCTCGCTCACGGTCTGCGTCACCGGCGCGGCCGAGCCGCCCGACGGCGAAGCCCGCCCTTCGCTGAAAGGCCTGTTCGAGATGGTGGCCGTCGATGGCCGCGGCCGTCCCGCGCGCCTGCGCAACGCCTA
Source organism: Variovorax sp. GW821-FHT10C12 (assembly GCF_059415405.1). Lineage (NCBI taxonomy): Bacteria > Pseudomonadati > Pseudomonadota > Betaproteobacteria > Burkholderiales > Comamonadaceae > Variovorax > Variovorax sp. GW821-FHT10C12. The sequence goes on along the minus strand of NZ_JBWKNE010000002.1, from coordinate 337,029 downwards.
CCTGCACACCGTGCCCACAGACAAGGAACCCGCATGAACGACACCGCCACCCCCACCGGCTTCAAGCCCAAGAAATCCGTCGCCCTGTCGGGCGTGACCGCCGGCAACACGGCGCTGTGCACCGTGGGCCGCACCGGCAACGACCTGCACTACCGCGGCTACGACATCCTGGACATCGCCGAGGTCTGCGAGTTCGAGGAAATCGCGCACCTGCTGGTGCACGGCAAGCTGCCCACGGCCGCCGAGCTGCGCGCCTACAAGGCCAAGCTCAAGGCCATGCGCGGCCTGCCCGCGAGCCTGAAGGAGGCACTGGAGCAACTGCCCGCCAGCGCGCACCCGATGGACGTGATGCGCACCGGCGTCTCGTCGCTGGGCTGCCTGCTGCCCGAGAAGGAAGACCACAACCTGCCCGGCGCGCGCGACATCGCCGACCGCCTGATGGCCTCGCTCGGCTCGATGCTGCTGTACTGGTACCACTGGTCCACGCAGGGCCGGCGCATCGAAGTGGAAACCGACGACGACTCCATCGGCGCGCACTTCTTGCATCTGCTGCACGGGCGCAAGCCCGGCGCGCAGTGGGAGCGCGCGATGCACACCTCGCTCAACCTCTATGCCGAGCACGAGTTCAACGCCTCCACCTTCACGGCGCGCGTGGTCGCGGGCACGGGCTCCGATGTGTACTCGGCCATCACCGGTGCCATCGGCGCGCTGCGCGGCCCCAAGCACGGCGGCGCGAACGAGGTGGCCTTCGAGATCCAGAAGCGCTACGACGCACCCGACGAGGCCGAGGCCGACATCCGCCGCCGCGTCGCCGCCAAGGAGGTCGTGATCGGCTTCGGCCACCCGGTCTACACCGTGAGCGACCCGCGCAACGTGGTCATCAAGGGCGTGGCGCGCACGCTGTCGCAGGAGGCCGGCTCAACCAAGATGTTCGACATCGCCGAGCGGCTCGAGGCCGTGATGTGGGAGGTGAAGCAGATGTTCCCCAACCTCGACTGGTTCAGCGCCGTGAGCTACCACATGATGGGCGTGCCCACGGCCATGTTCACGCCGCTGTTCGTCATTGCGCGCACCTCGGGCTGGGCGGCGCACATCATCGAGCAACGCATCGACAACAAGATCATCCGGCCCAGCGCCAACTACACGGGCCCCGAAGACCTGAAGTTCGCGCCGATCCAGGATCGGAAGTAAAAACACGAGAAGAAGAAAAAGCGCCCGTGCCTGCGCGCGGGTGCCGAGCGACAAGCGCCCCCATGAACACCGACTACCGCAAGAACCTTCCCGGCACCGCGCTGGATTACTTCGATGCACGCGAAGCCGTCGAGGCGATCCGCCCTGGCGCCTGGGCCACGATGCCCTACACCGCGCGCGTGCATGCCGAGAACCTCGTGCGCCGCTGCGACCCGGCGATCCTCGTGCAAAGCCTCACGCAGCTCATCGAGCGCCGGCGCGACCATGACTTTCCGTGGTTCCCCGCGCGCGTGGTCTGCCACGACATCCTCGGCCAGACCGCGCTGGTCGACCTGGCCGGCCTGCGCGACGCCATCGCCGAACAGGGCGGCGACCCCTCGCAGGTCAACCCCGTGGTGCCGGTGCAGCTCATCGTCGACCATTCGCTGGCGGTGGAGTGCGGCGGCTTCGACCCCGATGCCTTCGCGAAGAACCGCGCCATCGAGGACCGGCGCAACGAAGACCGCTTTCACTTCATCGAATGGACGAAGCGGGCCTTCCGCAACATGGAGGTGATCCCGCCGGGGAACGGGATCATGCACCAGATCAACCTGGAGCGGATGTCGCCCGTCGTGCACGCGCAGGACGGTGTGGCCTACCCCGACACGCTGGTGGGCACCGACAGCCACACGCCGCACGTCGATGCGCTGGGCGTGGTCGCCGTGGGCGTGGGCGGGCTCGAGGCCGAGAACGTGATGCTGGGCCGCGCCTCGTGGATGCGGCTGCCCGACATCGTCGGCGTGCGGCTCGCGGGCCGGCCGCAGCCGGGCATCACGGCCACCGACGTCGTGCTCGCGCTCACCGAGTTCCTGCGCGCGGCGAAGGTGGTGGGTGCGTACCTGGAGTTCCACGGTGAAGGCGCGGCCAGCCTCACGCTGGGCGACCGCGCGACCATCTCCAACATGGCGCCCGAGTACGGCGCCACCGCGGCGATGTTCGCCATCGACACGCAGACGCTCGACTACCTGCGCCTCACGGGCCGCGCCGACGAGCAGGTGCGCCTGGTCGAGGTCTATGCGAAGCAGGCGGGCCTGTGGGCCGACACGCTCGCCGAGGTCGTGTACGAGCGCGTGCTGCAGTTCGATCTGTCGACGGTCGTGCGCAACATGGCCGGCCCGTCGAACCCGCATGCGCGCGTCGCCACGGCCGACCTCGCCGCGCGCGGCATCGCCGCGCCGTGGGACGACGTGCCCGGCCAGATGCCCGACGGCGCGGTGATCATCGCGGCCATCACCAGCTGCACCAACACCAGCAACCCGCGCAACGTGATCGCCGCGGGCCTGCTCGCCCGCAACGCCAACCGCGTGGGGCTGGCGCGCAAGCCATGGGTCAAGACTTCGCTGGCGCCCGGCTCGAAAGCGGTCACGCTCTACCTGGAAGATGCGGGCCTGATGCGCGAGCTCGAACAGCTGGGCTTCGGCGTGGTGGCCTATGCCTGCACCTCGTGCAACGGCATGTCGGGCGCGCTCGATCCGGCCATCCAGCAGGAGATCGTCGATCGCGACCTGTACGCCACGGCCGTGCTCTCGGGCAACCGCAACTTCGACGGCCGCATCCACCCGTATGCGAAGCAGGCCTTCCTGGCCTCGCCGCCGCTGGTGGTGGCTTACGCCATCGCGGGCACGGTGCGCTTCGACATCGAGAAGGACGTGCTCACCGTCGTCGACGGCAAGGAGATTCGCCTGAAGGACCTCTGGCCGAGCGACGAAGAGATCGACGCCATCGTCAAGGCCAGCGTGAAGCCCGCGCACTTCCGCCAGGTGTACGAGCCGATGTTCGCGATCCAGCCCGACACGGGCGAGCAGGTGGCGCCGCTGTACGACTGGCGCCCCGCCTCCACCTACATCCGCCGCCCGCCGTATTGGGAAGGCGCGCTGGCCGGCGAACGCACGCTCACGGGCATGCGCCCGCTGGCGATCCTGCCGGACAACATCACGACCGACCACCTGTCGCCGTCGAACGCGATCCTGCTGGACAGCGCGGCCGGCCAGTACCTGCAGCGCATGGGCCTGCCCGAGGACGACTTCAACTCCTACGCCACCCACCGCGGCGACCACCTCACGGCGCAGCGCGCCACCTTCGCCAACCCCACGCTGAAGAACGAGATGGTGCGCAAGGCCGACGGCACGGTGCGCGCCGGATCGCTGGCGCGCGTGGAGCCCGAGGGCGAGGTGATGCGCATGTGGGAGGCCATCGAGACCTACATGCTGCGCAAGCAACCGCTGATCATCGTGGCCGGTGCCGACTACGGCCAGGGCTCGTCGCGCGACTGGGCCGCCAAGGGCGTGCGGCTGGCCGGCGTGGAAGCGATTGCGGCCGAGGGCTTCGAGCGCATCCACCGCACCAACCTGATCGGCATGGGCGTGCTGCCGCTCGAGTTCAAGCCGGGCACCAACCGCCTCACGCTGGGCCTGGACGGCACCGAAACGTACGATGTGACCGGCGCGCGCACCCCGCGCGCCGACCTTACGCTGGTCGTGCACCGCCGCAATGGCGAACGGTTCGACGTGCCCATGACCTGCCGCCTCGACACCGCCGAAGAGGTCTCCATCTACGAAGCCGGCGGGGTGCTGCAGCGCTTTGCGCAAGACTTCCTCGCCGCCACGAAAGCCGACTGACGATGCCGCACACCCCGCAGATCAAGATCCCCGCCACGTACATGCGCGGCGGCACCAGCAAGGGCGTGTTCTTCCGCCTGCAGGACCTGCCCGAGGCGGCGCAGGTGCCGGGCAAGGCGCGCGATGCGCTGCTGCTGCGCGTGATCGGCAGCCCCGACCCCTACGGCAAGCAGATCGACGGCATGGGTGCGGCGACGTCGAGCACCAGCAAGACCGTGATCCTCTCGAAGAGCGAGCGGCCCGGCCATGACGTGGACTACCTGTTCGGCCAGGTGTCGATCGACCGGCCCTTTGTCGACTGGAGCGGCAACTGCGGCAACCTCTCGTCGGCCGTGGGCCCGTTCGCGATCAGCAACGGCCTCATCGATGCGGCACGCGTGCCGCGCGATGGCGTGGCGGTCGTGCGCATCTGGCAGGCCAACATCGGCAAGACCATCGTCGCGCACGTGCCGATGACCGGCGGTGCGGTACAGGAGACCGGCGACTTCGAACTCGACGGCGTGACCTTCCCCGCGGCCGAGGTGCAGCTCGAGTTCATGGACCCCGCTGCCGAGGAAGACGGCGCGGGCGGCGCGATGTTCCCGACCGGCAACCTCGTCGACGACCTCGACGTGCCAGGCCTCGGCACGCTGCAGGCCACGATGATCAATGCCGGCATCCCCACCGTCTTCGTGAACGCCGAGGCGCTCGGCTACACGGGCACCGAGCTGCAGGACGCGATCAACGGCGATGTCGCCGCGCTCGCCCGCTTCGAAGCCATCCGCGCGCATGGCGCGCTGCGCATGGGCCTCATCCGCACGCTGGACGAAGCCGCCAGCCGCCAGCACACGCCCAAGGTCGCCTTCGTGGCGAAGCCCGCGGGCTACACCGCATCGAGCGGCAAGGCCGTGGCGGCCGGCGACATCGACCTGCTCGTGCGCGCGCTGTCGATGGGCAAGCTGCACCACGCCATGATGGGCACGGCGGCCGTGGCCATCGGCACGGCCGCCGCCATTCCCGGCACGCTGGTGAACCTCGCGGCCGGCGGCGGCGCGCGCGAAGCCGTGCGCTTCGGCCACCCCTCGGGCACCTTGCGCGTGGGCGCGCAGGCCCGCCAGGTCGATGGCGAGTGGCAGGTGACCAAGGCGGTCATGAGCCGCAGCGCCCGCGTACTGATGGAAGGCTGGGTCCGCGTGCCCGGCGACACCCTTTGAGCTTTCAGATCCATTCACAGGAAATCCCGATGTCGACTCGCAAGACCCTCCGTTCCCTGGCCGAGGCCCGCCGCGGCGTGCTGGTGCCGGGCGCCTTCAACGCGCTGTCGGCGCGCGTCATCGAAGACCTGGGCTTCGAAGCCATTTACGTCACCGGCGCGGGCGTCACCAACATGTGGTTCGGCCTGCCCGACCAGGGCTTCATGGGCCTGCACGAGATCGCTGACCACACGGCGCGCATCCGCGACGCGGTGAACCTGCCGCTGATCGTCGATGCCGACACCGGCTTCGGCAACGCGCTGAACGTGCGCCACACGGTGCGCGTGCTGGAGCGTGCGGGCGCCGACTGCATCCAGTTCGAGGACCAGGTCGCGCCCAAGCGCTGCGGCCATTTCTCGGGCAAGGAGGTGATCTCCACCGAGGAAGCCGTCAACAAGATCAAGGCCGCCGTCGATGCCCGCACCGACCCCGACCTGCTCATCATGGCCCGCACCGACGCAGCGGCCACGCTGGGCTTCGAGGCCGCGATCGAGCGTGCGCAGAAGTTCAGCGAGGCCGGCGCCGACATCCTCTTCGTCGAAGCCGTCACCACGGCCGACGAGATCCGCGCGCTGCCGCAGCGGCTGGCGAAGCCCCAGCTCATGAACATGGTGATCGGCGGCAAGACGCCGATCTTCGGCGCCGAGGAACTCGGCGGCCTGGGCTACGGCATCGTGCTGTACGCCAACGCCGCGCTGCAGGGCGCGCTGGCCGGCATGCAGAAGGCGCTCACGGTGCTGCGCGACACGCGGCGCATGGACGAAGACCCGTCGCTGGTCGCGCCCTTCGCCGAGCGGCAGCGGCTGGTGCGCAAGCCCGAGCTCGATGCGCTCGACGCGCGCTACGCCAGCTGAGTTTCTCTACAGAGAATCCTTCAGCTTCGCACGCAGCCGGCTCACCGCCTGCCCGTGCAGCTGGCACACGCGCGACTGGCTCACCTCGAGCACCGCACCGATCTCGCGCAGGTTCAGCTCTTCCTCGTAGTAGAGCTTGAGCAGCAGCTGGTCGCGCTCGGGCAGCGCGCCAATGGCGTCCACCAGCTGGTGGCGAAAGCCGCTTTCGAGCAGGCGCGCCAGCGGGTCGTCGAAGTCGCCGCGCCCCTTGCGCGCCTCCTGCGCATGCAGGTCGAGAAAGGGGTTGTCGGGGTCGCCCTTGGCGAAGTCTTCCACGTACAGCAGCTGGCAGCCCTGGATGTCCTGCAGCATCGACTGGTAGGTCTCCAGGTCGACCTTCAGCTCCTTCGCGATCTCGCCTTCGGTGGGCGCGCGGCCCAGCCGGTGGCCCAGCGCCTGGATCGCCTTCTCGATGCCGCGCGCCGACTGGCGCAGCCCGCGCGACCCCCAGTCGCTGGCGCGCAGCTCGTCGAGCATGGCGCCGCGGATGCGCTGGCTGACGAAGGTCTCGAACTGCGCGCCGCGGTGGTCCTGGTAGCGGCTCGACGCATCGAGCAGGCCGAGCATGCCGGCCTGTATCAGGTCGTCCAGCTCCACGCTGGCCGGCAGCCGCGCCATCATCTGCAGCGCGATGCGGCGCACCAGCGGCTGGTGCTGTTCCAGCAGATGCGATTTCTCGATGGTGCCCTGTGCGGTGTACACGGCCGTCCGTCCTCGTGGTCGTGTCTCAGGCCGCGAGCGCCTGCGGGAACACGGCCGGCCGCGCGGGCGTGCGCCAGGTCCAGCGGCCCATGTCGTCGGCAATGGCGCGGAAATCGACCGCCGCCGCGCTGGCCGGAAAAGCCTCGACCACGGTCTGGCGCAGCCGCGCCGCATCAGCCAGCCAAGGGTCGGTGCGCACCCAGCCCGCGGGCAGCAGCGACAGCGCGAGGTAGCGGCTGGCGGCCTGCGCGAGGTTGTGCATGACCTGCTGCGCGGTGCCCGCATCGGCCACGCCGTTGAGCAGAAAGCGCAGCTGCTTCAGCGCATGCGCGCGGTGCAGGCGCTTGATGCCCGCGTAGGCCGAGGTGATGGCCGCCGGGTGCGGTTGCAGCACGAGCAGCAGTTCGTCGGCGCCCTGCGCCAGCGGCGACAGGCAGCCTTCGTCGTCGAAGGCCGCATCGACGAGCACGATGCCGCGCGGCCACAGCGTGCGCGGGTCGAGGGTCGCGCCGGGCGATGCGGGCAGCACCTGCACGCCGCACACTGCGCTCGCAGCGGCCTGGTCGATCCGCAACCGCCGACTCGCCACATCGGCCAGCGTGCCACGCGGGCCGAGCGCCCACACATCGCACACCGAGCGCATCGTCGGATGGTGTTCGTCGAGCAGCAGCACGTCCTTGCCCTGCTGCGCCAGCGCCGCGCCCAGGCTCATCGCGGCCGTGGTCGCGCCCGCGCCGGGGCCCATGCCCGCGACGGCGACGACGCGCACCGGCGCCTGCCCGAGCAGCCGGCGCAGCCCGTCGGCCTGGTCCGTGACGCGTGCGCTCATCGCCTTCAGCCCAGGCGTTCCAACGCGCGCGGCGCTTGCGCAGGCGCTGCCGATTCGGTGCCCAGCGCATCGAGCAGCAGGAACAGCTTGCCCACGCCCGCGTACAGCGCGCCGCCCGTCAGTGCGCGGCCGGCGCGCGCGGCGCGGCCCGTGAGCTGGCCTAGCAGCAGGCGCGTGCGGTCGGCCCATTCGCCTTCGGCCTGCAGCAGGCGCCACACGGTGGTCGTGACCTGGCCGGCGACGAGCAGGCGCTTCATCATGTGCGGGTCACCGGGTTCTCCCATGCCGCCCGCGAGCTGCACGCCGTCGCGCAGCAGGCGGAAGCACGGCTCGGCGTCGGCGGCCCAGCCCTGCCATTGCGCGAGCTGCAGTGCGCCGACCTCGGCACCGAGGTTGGTGAGCACGCAGGTGTGCGACAGCAGCTTGCGGCTGCGCGCATCGACCACGCGCACGGCCACGCAGCGCAACGTGGGCAGGGTGTCGCGATCGCTGGCGGTACGTGGCAGCACCTCGACCTGCGCTTCGCATTGCAGCGCGGCCTTGCCGCGATAGTGCACGGGCCGATCGGTCGTGTCGTCGAACGCGAAGGCCAGGCGCGCGAGCGTGGTTGCGGTGCCGGTGTGCACGTCGGTCACGGCCGTGCTGCCCGGCGCGCGCGCCAGCCACTGCGTGCCTTCGGCCTGCCACGCCAGCATCTGTTCGACGGCCGGCGGCTTGCCCAGCACGTGCACGAGGCGCTTGCCGAAATCCTGTTGCTGCAGCCACTGCGCCTGGCGCTGGCCCGGTGCCGCCGACTGGCGCGCCGCGGCGGTCGAAAGCCACTGGTTCGGCGCAGCCAGCGGCAGGCCGCTGCGGTCCGACAGCAGCAGGCTGCCGTGGCACACGTAGGCGTCGCCGCTGTCGGTCGCGCGCAGGCCCACCTGCCCGGCCAGCGCGAGCACATGGGTGTCGCATCCCGCAGCCACCTCGCCACGCGCAAACGCCGACAGCTCGTGCAGCACGGCCTTGGCATCGACGGCCTCGTCACCGGCCTGCCGCCACAACGTGCGCGCGCCATCGAAGCCGATGTGCGCACCGGCCAGCGCGCCAGCGGTCGTCGCCAGCTCCTGCGCGTCGTGCGCCATCGCACGGATCAGGCTCTGGTAACGCAGGCGCAGGCGATCGGTTTCGCCCTGTGCCTGCGGCGAAGGCGCGGCCTCGTCGGGCAGGTCGGCTTCCGCCGGCACGAAGAGCGGGCTGTGCTGGCGCGGCTGGAACACGCTGTCCACCAGCTGCACGCGGTCGGCACGCAGCAGGTTCTCGGGCACCTTCTGGCCGCCCGAGATGTAGTGCACCGGCAGGCGGTGGCGGATCACGGTGTCGATCAGCGCGCCCGGGTGCGTGGCCTCGTCGACCTTGGTGAAGATGCAGCCCGCCAGCGCATGGCCCTGGCGGTAGGCGTGCACCACCTCGTTGAGCGTGTCGCCGTGGCTGGTGGCGTTGAGCAGCAGCAGCCGCTTCACCGGCCGCTGGCTGCTGCCGAGCATGGCGATCTGCTCGGGCACGGCGCGGTCGCGCTGGCTCATGCCGACGGTGTCGATGAGCACCATGTGGCGGTCGCGCAGGTCGTGCAGCACCAGCTGCAGGTCGGCCGCGTCCTTCACGGCATGCACCGGCACGTTGAGGATCTGGCCGTAGATGCGCAGCTGCTCGTAGGCGCCGATGCGGTAGCTGTCGGTGGTGACGAGCGCGAGCTTGTCGGCGCCGAAGCGCATCACGCAGCGTGCGGCCAGCTTGGCGGTGGTGGTGGTCTTGCCGACGCCGGTCGGGCCCATCAAGGCATAGACGCCGCCCTGCGCGAACAGCGCGTCTTCGTCTTCATGCACCGGCACCGCGCGCACGAGCTCGGAGCGCACGAAGGCCATGCCGTCGGCGTAGCTCTGGCCCGTGGGCAGCTTCTCGAGCATGGCCTTCGACAGGCGCGCGCTGAAGCCGGCGCCCAGCAGCGTGCGCAGCAGGCGACCGCGCACCGGGTCGCGGCGCTGGCTGTCGCTCCAGACCACGCTGGCAAGCTGTTCCTCGATCATGCCGCGCATCGAATGGAGTTCGCTGAGCACAGTGGGGTCGGCCGGTGCGGCCGTGGCAGGTGCGACTGCGGGCACCGCGGCCTGCACGGTCTGCTGCACATCGCCCTCGGCCATGGCGACGATTTCGACGCCCTGCGCGGTGGCGCGGTGCGTGAGAACGATGGCCTCGGCGCCGAGCGATTCGCGCACCAGGCGCAGGGCCTCGCGGCCGGTGGCGGCGACGAATTTGCGTGCGGTGGTGCGCACGTCGGTCTGTGGATTCAAACGGCTCGTCCTCCAATGGCGGCGGTGATCTTGATGGTCCGGGCGTCAGGGATCTCGGCGTGCGAGAGCACCTTGAGCTGCGGCAGGCTGCGCCGCAAGAAGCGCGACAGCAGCACGCGCAGCGCGTGCTGCACGACCAGCACCGGCGCCAGCCCCATCTGCTCCTGGCGCACCATGGCGGCCTGGGCCTGCTTGAGCAGGTTGTCGGCAATGCCCGGCTCGATGCCGCTGCTGTTGTTCAGGGCCTGCTGCAGCACGCTGTCGAGCGAGCCGTCCAGGCCGATCACCTGCATCTCCTCGTCGCCCGGGAACAGCTGCTGCGTGATGGCGCGGCCCAGCGCCAGGCGTGTGAGCGTGGTGAGCTCGGTCGGGTCTTTCACCGTGGGCGCGTGCTCGGCCATCACATCGAGGATGGTGCGCATGTCGCGGATCGGCACCTCTTCGTCGAGCAGGTTCTGCAGCACCTTGTGCAGCGTGCTCAGCGACAGCACCTTGGGCACCAGGTCTTCGGTGAGCTTGGGCGCGGTCTTGGCGATCTGGTCGAGCAGCTGCTGCACCTCCTGGCGGCCCAGCAGCTCGGCCGCGTGGGTGTGGATCAGGTGGTTCAGGTGCGTGGCCATCACGGTGCAGGCATCGACCACGGTGTAGCCGTACACCTGTGCCTGCTGGCGCAGGCTGGCGTCGATCCAGGTGGCCTCCAGGCCGAAGGCCGGGTCGCGCGTGGGCGTGCCGGTCAGCGTGCCCGTCACCTGGCCGGGGTTGATCGCCATCCACTGGTTGGGGAAGGCTTCGCCGCGGCCGATCTCCACGTCCTTCAGGCTGATGACGTAGGCGTTGGGCTTGATCTCCAGGTTGTCGCGGATGTGGACCACCGGCACCAAAAAGCCCAGCTCCTGCGCGATCTTCTTGCGGATGCTCTTGATGCGGCCCAGCAGCTCGCCCTGCTGCGACTGGTCCACCAGCGGGATCAGCCGGTAGCCGACCTGCATGCCCAGCGGATCGACCATGGCCACGTCGTCCCAGGTGGCTTCGGCCTGCTCGGCCGAGGCCGGCACGCCTGCCCCTTGCGTGGCGGCGGCCGCGGCGGCCTGTTGCGCGGCGGCCTGCGGCTTGCGCTGCACCAGCCGCTTGCCGAGCCACACCAGGCCGCCCGCGATCAGCAGGAAGGCCAGATTCGGCATGCCGGGGATCATGCCCAGCAAGCCGACGATGCCGGCCGTGAGGAACAGCACCTGGGGGTTGGAAAAGAGCTGGCCCGTGAGCTGGCTGCCCACGTCCTCGTCAGTGGTCACGCGCGAGACGATCACGCCGGCCGCGGTGGAGATCACCAGCGCCGGAATCTGCGCCACCAGGCCATCGCCGATGGCCAGCAGCGTGTAAGTCTTGCCGGCCGTGGAGAAGTCGAGCCCGTGCTGCAGCATGCCGACCACCAGCCCGCCGATGATGTTGATCACCATGATGAGCAGGCCCGCAATGGCGTCGCCGCGCACGAACTTGCTGGCGCCGTCCATCGAGCCGTAGAAGTCGGCCTCCTGCGCCACCTCGGCGCGGCGCTTGCGGGCGATCTCTTCGCCGATCAGGCCGGCGTTGAGGTCGGCGTCGATCGCCATCTGCTTGCCCGGCATCGCGTCGAGCATGAAGCGCGCGCCCACCTCGGCGATGCGGCCCGCGCCCTTGGTGATCACCATGAAGTTGATGAGCACGAGGATGATGAACACCATCACGCCCACCGCGAAGTTGCCGCCCACCAGGAAGTGGCCGAAAGCCTCGATCACCTTGCCGGCCGCGTCGGGCCCGGTGTGGCCGTGCATCAGCACCACGCGCGTGGAGGCCACGTTGAGCGACAGGCGCAGCAGCGTCGAGAACAGCAGCACCGCCGGGAAGGCCGCGAAGTCCAGCGCCTTCATGGTGTACATGCTCACCAGCAGCACCATCACCGACAGTGCGATGTTGAAGGTGAACAGCAGGTCGAGCAGGAAGGGCGGCAGCGGCAGCACCATCATGCTCAGGATGAGGATGATGAGAATCGGGCCCGCCAGGCCCTTGAACTGCGAGCCGGAGAAGATCCGCGCCGGCAGGCGCATCAGGTCGTTCAGTCCGTTCATGCGACCGCCGGCGAGTACTGCAGGTCGGCCGGCACCGGCAGGTCGGTCGGCGTGCGCGGCGCCTCGCCGCCCTCACTGTTCCAGCGCTTGAGCTGGTACACCCAGGCCAGCACCTCGGCCACGGCGGTGTACAGCCCGGCCGGAATTTCCTCACCCAGCTTCGTGTGGCGGTAGAGCGCGCGCGTGAGCGGCGGCGCCTCCAGAATCGCGACCTTGTGCTCCCTGGCCATCTCGCGGATGCGCGCGGCCACCAGCTCGGTGCCCTTGGCGACCACGCGCGGCGCGCGCATGTCGCTGTCCAAGTACTGCAGCGCGACGGCGAAGTGCGTCGGGTTGGTGAGCACGATGTCGGCCTTGGGCACCTCGGCCATCATGCGGCGGCGCGCCATCTGCTGCTGTTGCCGGCGGATCTGCGCCTTGATGTGCGGATCGCCTTCGCTTTCCTTGTGCTCCTGGCGCACGTCCTCGCGCGACATGCGCAGCTTGCGGTAGTAGTTCCACAGCTGGAACGGCACGTCGACGAGCGCGACGAGGAAGAGCGTGGCGGCGATCAGCGCGCAGTGCTTGGCCACCAGCACCAGCGCATGCGGCAGTGCCTCGTGCGCGGGCTGCGACATGAGCGCTATCACGGCCTCGATGTCGTCCACGATGACCCACCACGCCACGCCGCCGATGAGCGCCGACTTGGCCAGCGCCTTCACGAGTTCGGCCAGCGCCTGCGCCGAGACCATGCGGCCGATGCCGGCCAAGGGATTGAGCTTGCCGAAATTCGGCGCGACGGCCTTGCCGGAGAACATCCAGCCGCCGAGCATCAGCGGCGCCGCCACGGCGGCCACGACCATCATGGCGAACAGCGGCCCGATGGCGATGAGTGCATGCAGCACCATGAGCCCGCTCTGCGAGAGCATGTGCGCAGGGTCGAAGGCGCTGGCGCGTTCGAACTGCAGGCCGCGTCGCAGCGCGCCGCTCAGGCTCGCGCCGAGCGACTCGGCCGCCAGCCACAGGCCGGCGCTCGCGGTGGCGAGCATGACGAAGGTGGTGAGCTCGCGCGAACGGGCCACGTTGCCTTCCTCGCGCGCCTTCTCCAGGCGCCGCTCGGAGGCGGGTTCCGTTTTCTCGAGATCGCTTTCCTCAGCCATTCATGCTCCGAACCAGCACTGGCGAAGTACGCCTTGCCCAGAACCAAATTATTGGATCCGGTGGTGCGGAACAATCTGCCGATCAGGGCCGGTATCGCCCTGCAATTCGGCCAATCAAGCAGGCTGCAAGCGGCTCAGAAGCCGAGGCTTTCGAGCAGGTCGTCGACCTGCGCCTGGTCGGTCACGGCGTCGGGATTGCCGGGCTTCACCTGCGGTCCGTTCTGCAGGCTCTGCACGGCCTCGTGGCGCTTCTCGGGCGGCGAGTTGTCGATCAGCACCTGCAGCAGCTGCGTCTCGACGTCGTTGACGACTTCCATCATCTTCTTGATGACCTGGCCGGTGAGGTCCTGGAAGTCCTGCGCCATCAGGATCTCCATGAGCTGCGTGTTGATGGCGCTGGCGCGCTGGGGCACGTCGTTCAGGTAGCCGCGCGTGTCCAGCACGAGCTCGCGCGCCTGGTCGAGTTCGATCGGGTTCTCGAACCACTGGTCCCAGCGCTGCGTCAGGGCCTTGGCGTCGGTGGCCAGGGCTTCCTGCAGCGGCTGCGCCACGTCGATGGCGTTGAGCGCGCGGTGCGCCGCGCGCTCGGTGGTGGCCGCCACGTAGTTGAGGCGGTCGCGCGCATCGGGAATGGCCTGCGCGGCCTTGGCCACCTGCTTGTCCAGGCCCAGCTCGCGCAGGCCTTCGCGCAGCTGGCGCGTGAGGTGGCCGATGCGGCCCAGCAGTTCTTCGGTGGTGTTGTTGGTGGCGTCTGCCGCGCCGAGAGTGTCCTGGCTCATGCCTTGGCCAGCTTCTCGAAGATCTTGGTGATCTTCTCTTCCAGCGTCGCCGCGGTGAAGGGCTTCACCACGTAGCCGTTGGCGCCGGCCTGCGCGGCCGCGACGATGTTTTCCTTCTTGGCCTCGGCCGTGACCATCAGCACCGGCAGCGTCTTCAGCTCGGGGTCGGCGCGGATGGTCTGCAGCATGGTCAGGCCGTCCATGTTGGGCATGTTCCAGTCGGAGACCACGAAGCCGAAGCTGCCGCCGCGCAGCTTCTCCAGGCCGGCCACGCCGTCCTCGGCCTCGTCGACGTTGAGGAACTCCAGCTCCTTCAACAGGTTGCGCACGATGCGCCGCATGGTCGGGAAGTCATCCACCACCAGGATCTTGATGCTCTTGTCGATCACGATTTTTTCCAGCTCCACAGGTCGTTGTTCAAACTCGTCATACCCGGTTCGCACGTTCACCGAACGTGCGAAGGTGCGCCATCACGCGGCGACTGATCTCGTTCAGCGGCGACACCTCGTCCACCGCGCCCAGCGCCACCGCCTCGCGCGGCATGCCGAAAACCACGCAGCTGGCCTCGTCCTGCGCCAGCGTGTGTGCGCCCGCGCGCCGCATGCGCAGCAGGCCCTCGGCGCCGTCCTTGCCCATGCCGGTGAGGATGATCCCGATGGCGTTCTTGCCCGCGTGCTTCGCCGCCGAATCGAACAGCACGTCGATCGACGGCCGGTGGCGGTTCACGGGCGGCTCCTGGTCCAGGTGCGCCACGTAGTTGGCGCCGCTGCGCGCCAGCGACAGGTGAAAGCCGCCCGGCGCGATGTAGGCATGGCCCGGCAGCACGCGCTCGCCCTGTTCCGCCTCCTTCACGCGGATGCGGCACAGGCCGTCCAGGCGCTGCGCGAAGGAGCGCGTGAAGCCGGCCGGCATGTGCTGCGCGATGAGCACCGCGGGCGCGTCGGGCGGCAGCGGCTGCAGCACCTCGCGGATGGCCTCGGTGCCGCCGGTGGAGGCGCCGATGATGAGCAGCTTCTCGGTGCTCAGCAGCGGGCTGCGCAGCAGCGCCTCGGGCGCGGCCTCGTGGGCGGGGCGCGCTGCGGTGGCCGCGGGCCGCGCGGGCAGCAGCCGCGCACTGGCCGCCGTGCGGATCTTGCCGGCGATGAGTTCGGTGTAGTTGAGCAGGCCGTCGCGCACGCCCAGGCGCGGCTTGGTGACGAAGTCGATGGCGCCCAGCTCCAGCGCGCGCAGCGCGATCTCCGAGCCGCGCTCGGTGAGCGAGGACACCATGACCACCGGCATCGGCCGCAGGCGCATGAGCTTCTCGAGAAACTCCAGCCCGTCCATGCGCGGCATTTCCACGTCAAGCGTGAGCACGTCGGGGTTGGTGACCTTGATGAGGTCACGCGCCACCAGCGGGTCGGCCGCGGTGCCGACCACGGTCATGTCGCTCTGGCTGTTGATGATCTCGCTCATCACGCTGCGGATCAGCGCCGAATCGTCGACGCAGAGCACCTTGATCTTTTTTTTGCTCGTCAGGCTCACCGGCTTCCTTTGGTTCTGTCGATCTCGTGCGGTGCGGCGGGCACCGACAGCCGGCGCAGCAACTCGCCTTCGTCGCGGCGCACCCGCAGCACCTCGGTCTGTGCGCGCAGGCGGCGCACCACGGCCTTGCCGCTCTCGGGCAGGAAGCACACGCGGCGCGCGTGCGGTCCGCGCAGGTCCTGTGCCGCGACTTCGATGCGTTCCGCCTCCAGGTAGCGCAGCACGAAGTCGGCGTTGCGGTCGCCGATGTTGAGCGTGGTCATGCCGGCCAGCACGGCGCCGCCGCCGAACACCTTGGCCTGCAGCCGCTCGCGCCGCGCGCCCGCGCGCACCAGCTCGCGCACCAGCACGTCCATGGCGAAGGCCCCGTAGCGCATCGAGCCGCCACCGGGCTCGCCGTCGTCGGGCAACATGAAGTGGTTCATGCCGGCCACGCCCGCCTGCGCGTCGTGCAGGCAGGCGGCCACGCAGGAGCCGAGCACAGTGCTGAGCACGGTGTGGTCGGTGGTCACGTAGTACTCGGAAGGCAGCAGCTTGACGGCCATGCGCCCGACATCGCGGTCGAAGTAGTGGTGGCTCGCCAGGCTCATGCGAGGCCCGGCGTGCGCGACAGCTCGTACACCGTCTGCCCCAGCGGGCGGAAGGCCGGGTTGACGAGCGAGGCGTTCTCGGAGTGCCCGGCGAACAGCAGGCCGCCCGGCTTGAGCAGCGGCGCGAAGCGGTCGAGCACCTTCTTCTGCGTCGGCTTGTCGAAATAGATCATCACGTTGCGGCAGAAGATCGCGTCCACCGGCTCCTTCACCGACCAGGCGCTGTCCAGCAGGTTCACGCGCGAGAACTTCACCAGCGTGGCGACCTCGGGACGCACGCGCACCTTGCCGGCATTGGTGCCGGTGCCCTTGTTGAAGAAGCGCCGCAGCCGCTCGGGCGACAGGCGCCGCACCTGCTCGGTGGTGAAGACGCCGGTGGCGGCCTTGGCCAGCACCGCGGTGTCGATGTCGCTGGCGATGACGCGGGCCGAACCCGCGCGCTCGCCCAGCGCTTCCATCAGCGTGATGGCGATCGAGTACGGCTCCTCGCCCGTCGAGGCGGCGGCGCACCACACGGTGACCGGGCCCGGCCGCTTGCGCACATGGTCGGCCAGCGTGGGAAAGTGGTGCGCCTCGCGAAAGAACGAGGTGAGGTTGGTGGTGAGCGCGTTGATGAACAGCTGCCACTCGTCGCCGTCGTGGCGCGCCTCGAGCTGGTCCAGGTACGGCGTGAACGCCGGCAGCTGCAGCTCGCGCAGGCGCCGCGACAGCCGGCTGTACACCATCTGCCGCTTCTGCTCGCCCAGGGCGATGCCGGCGCGGCGATGGATGAGGGTCCGGATTCTGGAGAAGTCGTGGTCGGTAAAGTGGAACTCGGTCGTCACAGCCAGCCTGGAAGCGTGACTTTCAATGGTCACGGAAACCGCCGTTTCCAATCGGCCGATCAGACGCGCAAAAGCCTTGCATTTCCGGGGGTCAGGCAGGTGGTGCGGTCACGGCCGGGCCGGCGTCGAGCGCCCACACCAGCGCCGACAGCTGCGCGGCGTTGACCTGCGCGGCGCTCAAGAAGAGCGCCTCCGACAGGCGCGCGGCGCGGCCGTCGTCGGTCTCGCAGCTTTCGGCCAGCGCCACGAAGGGGCCGTAGACGCCGCTGCGCGACAGAATCGCCTGCTGCACGGCTTCGGTGAGCTGCACCTTGCGCAGCACGCCTTCCATCGGCACGCCCAGCAGCTGGTCGAGCAGCGAGAACATGCCCGCCACGAACAGGTTGTCGGCCTCGCTGGGCGGCAGCATGCCCTGCCCCATCAGCTCGACGAAACGTCCGCGCAGGATGGCCTTCTTCATCATGAAGGGCGAGCTGACCTTGTTGCTGGTGGCCAGCAGCAGCGACAGCCAGCGGTACAGCGGCGAGTAGCCGAGCATGGCGACCGCATGGCGCAGCGAGTGGATCTCGACCGCCAGGCCGACCGAAGGCGAGTTGATGTAGCGCAGCAGCCGGTAGGTGAGCGCCGCGTCGTGCTTGAGCGCGCCCTCGATGGCGCGCACGTCCTCGTTGCGCAGGATCATCTGCATCAGGTGCACGATAAGCTGCGACTCGGGCTGCAGCGCGTCGGCGCTGTCACGCGCCGGCGGCAGGCGCACAGCGCCGTCGACGAAGACCTGCACGCCGCGCGCGGCGCAGGCCTCGAACTCGGCCCAGTTCGCCACGCGCGCGGCGATGGGCGCCGGGCCAGTGGGCGACACGTCCGCCAGCTGGGAGGGCAGCACCTCGCGGTGCGTGACGATGGCGCGCAGCTCATCGTCGTCCGGCAGCGCGACGCCGCCGCACAGCATGAAGCCGAAGCCCTGCTCGCGCAGGAACAGCAGGATGGAGCGCATGTCGGCGTCCATCAGCTCGTCGGCCTTCATGCACAGCACGACGTTGCGCGGCGGCAGCGACTGCAGCTCGCTCTGGAACAGCGCATCGACCGTGACGTCGACGAACACCATCTGTGCGCCCAGCAGCCAGCCGTGGCCACCCGGGTTCAGGTGCAGGCCCAGCGTGTCCATGAGCGCCTTGACGCCGGCCGCCGCACCCGCGTCGGTGCCTTGCCCGGCCGCGCGCCAGGCCATGCGGTAGCCGACCACGCGGCGCTTGCCGTCGAGCAGCATGGCGTAGGCCACGTGGCCGTCGGCACCGACTGCGGGCGCGATGGCGGGCGTTGTGTCGGCTTGCGCGCCGTTGCCGTTGCCGTTGCCGTTGCCGTCGACGCCGGGGCGCCGGAAGAAATCGAACCTCATGCGGCCGTCCCTCGCGTCGGGATCAGGAAGCGAACGCGTCGGTGCGGCGCGCGGCGCCCGCCAGGGCCGCCGCGCTGGCGGCCTGCGCGCGCTGGATGCGCGGCATCGCGCCCACGTCGACGATGAAGGCCACGCTGCCGTCGCCCACGATGGTGGCGGCCGAGATGCCCGGCACCTTGCGGTAGTTGGTCTCCAGGTTCTTCACCACCACCTGGTGCTGGCCGAGCAGCTCGTCGACCAGGAGCGCGAAGCGGCTGTCGTCGGCCTGCACGATCACCAGGATGCCCTGCGTGGGCTGCGTCTGCGCGCCGGCCACGTCGAACACGCGGTGCAGCTCGATGAGCGGCAGGTACTCGCCGCGCACGCGGATCACGTGGCCGTCGGCGGTGATGGAGTGCAGGTGCTCGGGCAGCGGCTGCAGCGACTCGATCACGTAGCTCAGCGGCAGGATGTAGGCCTCGCTGCCTACGCGCACCGACATGCCGTTGAGGATGGCCAGCGTGAGCGGCAGCACGATGCGCGTGGACGTGCCCTGGCCGCCGCGCGAATGAATCTCCACATGCCCGCCCATCTCCTGGATGTTGCGCTTGACCACGTCCATGCCCACGCCGCGCCCCGAGATGTCGGTGACCTGCTCGGCCGTGGAGAAGCCGGGCGCGAAGATCAGCTGCCACACCTCTTCGTCGGGCATGGCATCGTTCACCGGCAGGCCCTGCTGGCGCGCCTTGTCGAGAATGCGCTCGCGGTTCAGGCCCGCGCCGTCGTCGCTCACCTCGATCACGATGTTGCCGCCGTGGTGCTGTGCCGACAGCAGCAGCTGGCCGGTGGCGTCCTTGCCCTTGGCCAGGCGCACCTCGGGGGCCTCGATGCCGTGGTCCAGGCTGTTGCGCACCAGGTGCGTGAGCGGATCGACGATGCGTTCGATGAGGCCCTTGTCGAGCTCGGTCTCCTTGCCGTAGGTGTCCAGGCGCACCTGCTTGCCGAGCTTGGCGCTCACGTCGCGGATCACGCGCGGGAAGCGGCTGAACACGTAGTCCATCGGCATCATGCGGATGGACATCACCGATTCCTGCAGGTCGCGCGCGTTGCGCTCCAGGTGGCCCAGGCCGCTCAGGAAGCGCTCGTAGGCCACGGGGTCGAGCACGGTCGCGGCCTGCGTGAGCATCGACTGCGTGATGACGAGCTCGCCCACGAGGTTGATGAGCTGGTCGACCTTCTCGACGTCGACGCGGATGGAGCTGGACTCCTTGGCGCCGGCGGGCACGGGCGCGGCGGAGACCGGTGCAGGCGCGGCGGGTGGCTGCACGACCGGTGCTTCAACTGCGACCACAGGTTCGGCAACGTCGGCCACCTCGCGCGTGATGTCGATCTGCGATTCGTCGATGACGAAGCAGCACACGGCCACGATGTCGTCGGGGTCGCAGGTGGTGGCCAGCCGCACGGTCAGCTGGTCGTTGCTGCGTGTGCGCGTCAGCACGGTGCCCAGGTTGGCCAGCTCGCCGGCGAGCAGCTCGCATTCGCTGTCGGACAGGCGCGCGAAGCGCACGACCAGCACGCCGTCGCTGCTGCCGCCTTCCTCGGCCGGCGCAGCGGCTTGCACGGCAGGCGCCGGTGCGGGCGCGGGTGCCGGCATCGTTGCGGCGGCAGCGTTGTTCTCCATCGCCAGTTGCTGCAGCACGCCGCAGATGTGGGCGACCCTCTCGGCGTCCGGCTCCTTGCCGGCCTGGTAGGCGGTGAGTTGTTCTTGCAAGGCGTCCTTCGTTTCCAGAAAGGCATCGATCATCGGAGCGCTCAGGTGCAGCTGCCCGTGGCGGGCCCTGTCCAGCAGCGTTTCGAGCACGTGCGTGGTGTGGGTCAAGGCGGTGAAACCGAACGTGGCCGCGCCGCCCTTGATGGAGTGCGCCGCGCGGAAGATGGCGTTGAGCTGCTCGCCGTCGGGCGCCTCGACGTCGAGGTCGAGCAAGAGCTGCTCCATCTCCGCCAGCAGCTCGATGGCTTCGACGAAGAAGGCCTGGGTGAATTGACTGAGGTCCATCTGTGGTGCTCCGGGGCCCGCGCTTGCGCGAAGCCGCTTCCTTGTTCTTGTTATCCCGCCGCGTGTCCTGCCGCGGTGCGCGCCTGCGCGGCCGGTGGCGGCAGGCCGATGCGCGTGGCGCCGGCGTCGTTGCTGTTCTCGCGCTCGATGCGCTCCTGCGTGCGGTGGTTCAGCAGGATGATGCTGATGCGGCGGTTGATGGGGTTGCGTGGGTCGGCGCGGTCCAGGTGCATGCTGTCGGCCAGGCCGATCACGCGCAGCACCTTGTCCTCGGTCATGCCGCCGGTCACCAGTTCGCGGCGCGAGGCGTTGGCGCGGTCGGCCGAGAGCTCCCAGTTGCCGTACGAACGGTCGTTGGTGTAGACGATGGCGTCGGTGTGGCCCGACAGCGTGAGCTTGTTGGGCAGGCCGTTGAGCACCGGCGCCAGCTCGCGAAGAATGGCGCGCATGTGCGGCACCACGCGCGCGCTGGCCAGCTCGAACATCGGACGGTTCTCGCTGTCCACGATCTGCAGGCGCAGGCCTTCGGTCGTGATGTCGATGAGGATCTGCGAGCGGAACTGCTGGAACACCGGGCTCTTCTCGATCAGCTCGTCGAGCTTCTTCTTCATCTCGGCCAGGCGGCTGGCATCGGCCGCGTCCTCGCTGTCGGCCTCAGTGTGGCGCACCTCGCCCTCGGCGTGCATCACGTCGGCGCCGCCGCCGGGAATCATGCTGGTGCTCATGCTGCTCTTGTCGCCGCCGGCCAGCGCCACGCGCAGCGGCATGCGGAAGTGCTCGGCAATGCCTTCGCGCTGCTTGGGGCTGGAGATCGACAGCAGCCACATCACGAGGAAGAAGGCCATCATGGCCGTCATGAAGTCGGCGTAGGCGATCTTCCAGCCGCCGCCCGCAT
This sequence comes from Variovorax sp. GW821-FHT10C12, assembly GCF_059415405.1. Lineage (NCBI taxonomy): Bacteria > Pseudomonadati > Pseudomonadota > Betaproteobacteria > Burkholderiales > Comamonadaceae > Variovorax > Variovorax sp. GW821-FHT10C12. Next base: position 315,908 of record NZ_JBWKNE010000002.1, on the reverse strand, counting down.
GGCCGCCGCCGTGCCCGCCACCGTGGGCGCGCTTGATGATGATGCGGGGCTTCGCGTCGCTCATGGCCGTTAAGGAATCAGCGTGCCTTGACTTCGCGCACGTGGTCGTCCAGCTCGGTGAACGAGGGGCGCTCGGTCGAGAACAGCACCTTGCGGCCGAACTCCACGGCCAGCTGCGGCGCGTAGCCGTTCAGGCTGGCCAGCAGCGTGACCTTGGCGCACTGGTAGATCTTCATGCCCTCCTCGACCTTCTGCTCGATCAGCGAGGCCAGCGGCGACACAAAGCCGTAGGCCAGCAGCACGCCCAGGAAGGTGCCGACCATGGCGTGCGCGATGAGCGCGCCCATTTCCGACGGCGGCAGGTGGGCCGAGCCCAGCGCGTGCACCACGCCCATCACGGCCGCGACGATGCCCAGCGCGGGCAGTGCGTCGCCCACGCGCGAGAGGCTGTGGCCGGGCACGGCGGCCTCGTGGCGGATGGTGTCGATCTCGTGGTCCATGAGGGCCTCGATCTCGTGGGCGTCGGTGTTGCCGCTGATGACCAGGCGCAGGTAGTCGCACAGGAAGACGGTGATGCCCTCGTGCGCCAGGATGGTCGGGTAGCGACCGAAGACCTCGCTTTGCTCCGGCGCTTCCACGTCGGACTCGAGCTTCATCATGCCCTCCTTGCGGGCCTTCGCGAGCAGCTCGTACAGCAGCGCCAGCAGGTCCATGTAGAGCTGGCGGTTGTGCTTGGAAGAACGCAGCAGCAGCGGCAGCTCCCGGATGGTCGCCTTGATGGTCTTGCCGTTGTTGCCCGCGATGAACGCGCCGAGCGCGGAGCCGCCGATCATGAGCAACTCCACGGGCTGGAACAGCACGCCGAAATGCCCGCCCATGAGGCCGTAGCCGCCGAAGACGGCGCCGATCACCACCAGATATCCCACCAGTACCAGCACGCGCTTCCCCTATGCCCTGAGGCATCCAAAACAAAAAACCCGCGCCGGGCGCCGGGGCACTTTCACGAGACGGCGCCGCCGATGTCGAGCACCGGGCCGCCGGCAATCAGGCCGCCGCGGCGCACCGGTTCGAGCTTGGGCTTGCGCGCCTTGCCCGCGCGCGAGGGCGGACGGCACAGCACGCACACATAGCCGTGCTTGTGGTCGTGGGCATGCGCCACGAAGTGGCCGCCGCAGCGGCTGCACGGGCTCAGCTGCAGCATGTCGCTGTCGAAGAAACGCACCATGGTCTCGGCGCGCGTGAAGTCGAGCACGACCTCGCTACCCTGCGACTCGACCTGCTCGGTGTACAGGCGGTAGGCCTTGATGAGCGCGGGCAGTTCGCCCTCGCCGGCCTCGTCGCGCATGAAGCGGTAGATGTTGTAGAACATCGACGAGTGGATGTTGGCCAGCCAGGTCATGTACCAGTCGGTGGAGAACGGCAGCAGGCCCTTGGGCGGCGAGACGCCCTTGAGTTCCTTGTACAGGCGGATCAGGCGCTCGCGGCTGAGCGCGACCACGGCCTCCAGGAACTGCAGGCGCGCGCCCAGGCCGATGAGCTCGACCGCGAGCTGCACCTGCCGGACCTCGCCCAGGATGCTCTTGGCAGTCATGCGCTGGCCGAACCTGCTTTGCGCATCTGCGGCTGGGCTTGGGCCTGTGCCTGGCGCGCGCTCATCAGGATCGACATGTGGGCCTGCTGCAGCGCAGGCTCCTTGCCCTCGCCGACCACCGCGAACATGGGCCGGTCGTCCAGGCGGAAGCTGCACAGCAGGAAGTTGGACGCGGCCAGCTTCACGATCTGGCTGAGCGACATGTTCATGAGCAGATCGGCCAGTTCGCGCCCCACGCCGAGGCGGAACATGGCTTCCGCCCGGTCCCGCTTCACGAGCTTCTGCGCGAGCAGCATGTAGGCCAGATTGATCTCGCCGATTTCCTTCGAAATCACGCCGCCTGCGTTGACATTGCAATTTTCCACGTCTACTTCCATTTCCGATTCCATGTCGACTCCGCACGTCCATCCAACATGTATACATTATATACACACTTATTTACACTTCGAAGACAAAGTAGACCAAAAAGTAATAGGGTCTTGACGTGGCTGCCAACGGTGAACTTCGAAACTCCCTCTGGAGAAGCGGTTTCATTCCCGACGCAGGCGCGCGTTCATGGAGCGCAAGCAATTGTTACGAGCATGCGTATTCCGGCAATTGGCAATCCGCTCGCCAATTGAATTTATAAAGACTATCGAACACCGTCGGGCGTTAATCGGCGGCTTTATTCAGGGTCTTTCAATAGGTCAATGACTTTCCATAGAACAACCGCCGCTCAGGGTGCCGCCGCCTCGGCGCCGCCCTCCAACCGGTGAATCCAGGCCATCACTTCCGCGACCGCCTGGTACAGCTGCGGCGGGATCTGGCGGTCGAGGTCGATCTGCATCAGCAGCTTCACGAGGTCGGCCGACGCATGCACATACAGCCCGTGCGCGCGCGCCTCGCGCAGGATCGATTCGGCGACCACGCCATAGCCCTTGGCGACGACGACGGGGGCCTTGCGCGTGTCCGCGTGCGAGAGCACGACGGCGCTGTGTCGGTCGCGAAGCTCGTTGCTCATGCCGCCGCCTTCTCCGTGACCTGCAGCTGCTGCAGTTGAAGACCGACAGCCTCGAAGCGTTGCGCGAGCCGGCCGGCGTCGCCGCGCAGGCGGGCCACGGTGGCGTGCTCGCGCGCCTGCAATTGCGCCTGCACGGTCGGGCCGCTGAGGCTCAGGCGCAGGTCGACTTCGCCCAGGCGCGGCAGCACGAGCGACACGGTGGTCGACCAGCGGCGTGTGGCTTCTTCTTCGATGGGTTCGCCTTCGCGCGCGTTGGAGCTGGCGGGCTCTTCCTCGATGGTCCACGCCATCGGCACCTCGGGCCAGGCGTGGCCGCTCCAGCGAAAGGCGGCGCTGGCCAGCAGGTCGAGCTGCTGGTGCACGACGGTGACGGCTTGTGGGTGGATCACTTCGGCGCTGCGCGGAGTGGGTGTGCTGGCGACGTCGGCCGCAGCGCGTGCGTGTTCTGCGAGGCGGGGCGCGGGCATTTCCGGCGCGGCGTCGGAGAGGCCGTAGGCCGCCTGCACGCGCGCCGCATCCGGTGCGGGCGCGGCGGTGGTCTCGCTGCGCGCAACCGCACGCGGAGCTTGTGCGATCTCGGCTTCCGGCGCGTTGACCTGCGGGGCCTGCGCCCGCGCATTCGGCGCGGGCGGCGTTGCAGCATCGACCGCAGTCAGCACCGTCGCCGCAGCCACCAGGCCCTGCCCCGTTGTGTTTGTCGTCATCGCCATCACCGGACTCGCCCAGCGCGCCTGCGGCTCCCGCGCCATCTGCGCGAGCGTGCGCGTGCCGGCCGCGAATTCGGCGAGGTGCGATTCGTAGAAGAGCCCGCTGTCCGTCACCGTCTGCGCCAACGTGCCCGCGAGTGCCGCGGTGTTCGTTCCCTGGCGCGCGACGGGCAGCAACAACGGCGCCTCGCCCCGCACCGGCCCCGGCGCGGCCTGCAGGTCGGCCAGCACCGCGCCGATCACGCGCGCGGCCAGCGACAGGCGGGTGTCGATCGAAGACGGCGCACCGCCGGCGGGCGGCGCAGCCACCTCGCCACCGGACGCGCCCGACGGCACCAGCCGGTCCAGCGCTGCGCGCGACGGCAGGCGCACGTCGTTCGCGGTCTTCGGCACGGCCACCGCCGCACCGGGCGCGCCCACCGTGGTCTCCGGCCGCAGGCCGAGCAGGTCGAGCGGCGGCGTCAGGCGCGCGGCCCTCAGTGCATCGATCAGTCCGGTGAGTCCCAGCATGGCCACGGTGGTGTCGTCCTGTCGGTTCGCGTCAGTGCGCGAGGCCGTAGGCCTTGCCCAGGTTCTTCTGGTGGTTGAGCGAATCCATGCGGCGGATCAGGTCGTCGAGTTGCGGCTTGATGAGCCCCGACAGCTCGGCCTGCTCGGTGCAGATGCGCTCGAGCAGGCGCAGCACCAGGTCGCGCTGCGCGGGCTCCAGCGACGCCAGCGGCTGGATCGCCTTCAGACGCTCGACCGACGCCGAGCACCGGGCCTCCAGCTCGGGCAGCTGCCCCCATTCCTTGGCACGGGCCAGCGCCAGCATCGTCGAGATGCACGCGGCCAGCTGCTCGTAGCAATGAACGATCTCGCTGCGCACGGCCATCTGTTCCTGCCCCCAGGTCACGCTCTGCATCATCAGTTGGAAGGCCTGTCGTCGATCTCGCGCCAGGCGGACGCCAGGTGGTCGAGCAGGCGGTCGGCCTCGTCCAGCGCCTGCACGTCGTTGCGCAGGTTGGCCAGCAGCAGGCGCTGCACCACGTAGTCGTACAGCGACGAGAGGTTGCCGACGATCTCGCCACCGGCCTCGCCGGCCGCCTCGGCATCGAGGCTGGCCTTCAGGCCGTTGTCGACGATGTTGATGGCCTTCGAGATCGCCTGTCCCTTGGCGCCGATGTCGCCGGCCGCCATGTGCAGGCGCGCCGCGCCGATGGCGGTCTTCGCGCCGTCGAACAGCATGTGGATCAGTTGCAGCGGCGACGCGCTCATGGCGCGCGTCTCCACGCCGACGCGCGCGTAGACGCCGGCACCGGTGCGGGAGTGGTGAGAGCTGTACATGTCGCGTCCTGTCCTCAGCCCTTGCTGGCGTTCATCGCGTCGAACTGCTGCGCGAGGTACTTCAGCGTGCCGTTCATCTTGTTCATCGCCACGTCCAGCTGCACGAACTGCTTGCGATAGCGCTCCACCGTCGCGTCGGCGCGCTCCTTCATCGCGGTGTACTGGGTGTCGAGCTGCTTGAGCGAGCTCGTCACGCCGTCGGTGGCGACCTTGAGCGCGCCCTTGGTGCCGGTGAGGTCGTCGACCAGCGCCGTCAGCTGCTTGCCATAGCCGGCGGTGCTGCCGGTGCCGCTGGAGAACAGCTTCGCCACGCCCTCCAGGTTGGTGTCGATGGCCTTGTCGAGCTTGTCGTTGTCGATCGCGAGCGTGCCGTCCTTCTGGAACGAGATGCCGATGGACGTGAGCACCTTCAGGTCGTTCGGGCCGCCCACCTGCGGTGCGACCAGCGCCTGGCGGATGCGCGTCTGCAGGTTGCGCAGGGTCGAGTCGCCCACCAGCGGCGCGGCGGCCTTGGCGTCGGTGTCGAAGGCCGTGAGCGACTTCGCGGTGCTCTGCAGCGCGTTGTAGGCCTTCACGAAATCGGTGATGGCCGTCTTCACCGACGTCGTGTTGGCCTTCATCACCAGGCTGAGCTTGCCGGTCTGCACCAGCGTGAGCGTGGTGCCCTGGATGGCGTCGGTCACCGAGTTGCTCGTGCTGGTGACGGCGATGTTGTTGACGGTGAGCTTGGCGTTCTGCGCCGCGGCGGTCTGCTTCAGGTTCTGCGTGCCGGCGGGGTCGTTGCCCAGCAGGTTCTGCAGCGCGGCGTCGCCGTCCACCGAGATGCGCATGGCCGAGGCCTCGCCGGTCTGCGTGGAGGTGAGCACCAGCCGGTTGGGCGTGCCGCTGCCGTCGTTCACGATGGTGGCCGACACGCCGGCGTTGGCCGCGTTGATCGCATCGCGGATGCCGCCCAGCGTGTTGTTGGTCGCATCGATGGTGATCGGCTTGGCCGTGCGCGTGGCGTCCTTGTCGAAGGTGGCGCCGGTGTACTGGCCGGTCGCCGGGTCCAGCGTGCCGCCGGAGACCTTGCCGAAGTCGATGGTGATCTTGCCGCTGCCGATCGCGGCGGTGGTGCTGGCCTGGCCCTTCGCGATGACCGACTGCGCCTGCGCCAGCTGCGAGATGTCGATGGCATAGGTGCCGACCGACCGCGGGTCGGTGCCGCTCGCCGCCATGATGCCGCTCACGCTGGGCGTGCCGGTGATGGCCTGGAACAGCGCCGGGTCGCCCAGCTTCTTGGCGGCCGCCTGGATGCCGGTGAGCGCGCTTTGCAGCGTGCCGTAGGCCGAGAGCTTGCTGTTGTAGCTGGTCTGCTTGGCCTTCAGGGCCACCAGCGGCTGGTTCTCCGCGGTCTGCAGCTGGGTGAGCAATGCGCCCAGGTCAAGGTTGGCGCCAACGCCGATGCTGCTGATCGATGCCATGTCGGGGGTGTCCTGAAATGCGAATGAAATGAAGAGGTCTGGAGCGGGTCGTGATCAGGCTTGCTGGCTCACCAGAAGCCCGGCCTGCCGGTCCATGACCTTGGCGATGCGAACGACCTCTTCGGTCGGAATCTGGCGAATGACTTCGCCGTTGCTGCGGTCGACCACCTTGACGATGAGCTTGTCGGTGTCGCGGTCGACCTCGAACTGCAGGCTGATCGAGCGGCTCTCGAGCGAGGCGTTGACGGACTTCACCGCCATCTCGATCTGCACCGGCGTCGCCTCCTCGACCTCGGCCTCGGCCTTGCGCAGTGCGGTGGCCTCGGCGGCGGCCGCAGCGGCGCCGCCGGTGCGGCCGGCGAGCAGTTGCTGCAGCCAGGGGCTTTCCACGGCGGAGGCGGCGGGTACGGGCTGGGACATGGTCTGCGTTCTTCTTCTGGAGTTCGTTGTCCTGTGCGGCCTCGCCACCAGCGTGACCGCACAGGACAACGCAGGCGGCTTCGGGTCGCCCCGAAGGCCTGCGAGCAAAAAAGCAAGACACCGGGCGCCGCCCTCGCGAGGGGCGCCCGGCGGTCTCAGCGAATCAACGCAGCAGCGACAGCACGCCTTGCGTGGTCTGGTTCGCCTGTGCCAGCACCGAGGTACCGGCTTGCTGCAGGATCTGCGCGCGCGTCATGTTCGACACTTCCACGGCGTAGTCCGAGTCTTCGATGCGCGAACGCGACGACGACAGGTTGGTGATGGTGGTGCCGAGGTTGGCGATCACCGAGTCGAAACGGTTCTGCACCGCACCCAGCGAGGAGCGCAGCTTGTCGACCTTCGACAGGGCGGCGTCCAGGGCCTTGAGCGGGTCGACCGTCGAGGTCTTGCCGCTGCGGGCGTTCAGCGTGAAGGCGCCGGACTTAGCCGAATCGGCGTAGACCGTGTTGCCAGCGCCGTCGGTCACTGCGCCGTTGCTGTGCACGCTGTAGGTCGACACGGTGGTGGCGGAGTTGCCGAACGAGCCGTCCGCGCCCACGTAGGCGCCGGTCACCGTGCCGCCAGCAGTGATCGTGACACCTGCCACGCCGCCGATGGTCGATGCCCCCACGGCGATACCAGCACCTGCGGCCAGCTTGTCGTTCAGCGCAGCGGCCGAGATTTCGTCGCCGGTCACATCGAAGTTGGCCGAAGCGGCAGTGGCCGTGTAGGTCGTGCCGCCCACCTTGATGGTGCCGCCCGTGCCGGTACCCGACGCCATGCTGGTCGTCAGGCTCGTCAGCGTGGCTGCCTGAACGCCGGCGCCGGCGCTGTTCTGCGTCAGGTTGCCCGCGTTGTCGACAAACAATGCAGAGCCGTCGGTCGCCGTGATCGTGCCGGCGCTGTCGATCTTGACGTCCAGCGAGGTGCCGCCGATCGTGACCGTGGCGGTCTTGCTCGAGCCCGCTGCGGGCTGGAGCGAAGCGATCGTGGCAGCATTCGTGCGGCCCGTTTCACCGAAGGTGAAGGCGGACTTCGCAGCGTTGTAGGTGTAGGTGGAGCCACCGGCGACGACCGAGTCGCCCGCCTTGGCGCCTGCCAGCAGCTGGCTGCGCGTGGCCAGCGTGTTGATGGCCGTGACGTCGTACTTCTGCGTGCCGTTGACCGGTGCGCCGTTGGCGACAGCGCCAGCCAGCGTCAGGTCGTCCTTGGTGGCGGCCTTGTTCAGCGTGCCCGTGCCGTTCACGTTGAAGCTTTCCAGACCCAGGGTCTTGGCGCTGATTTCCTGCAGGTCGATGTCGATGGTTTCGCCATCGTTCGCGCCGACTTGCACCGTCAGCTTGCCGGCGTTGGCCGACAGGACCTTCACGCCGTTGAACTGGGTCTGCTCCGAGACGCGGTTGATTTCGTCCAGGCGCTGGCCGATTTCCGACTGGATCGAGTCCAGGTCGGTGGCCGAGTTGGTGCCGGTGGCGGCTTGCACCGACAGGTCGCGGATGCGCTGCAGGTTGTTGTTGACTTCGGTCAGCGCGCCTTCGGTGGTCTGCGCGATCGAGATGCCGTCGTTGGCGTTGCGCGCGGCTTGCGTCAGGCCCTTGATGTTGGCGGTGAAGCGGTTGGCGATGGCCTGGCCGGCGGCGTCGTCCTTGGCGCTGTTGATGCGCATGCCGGAAGACAGGCGCTCGATGGCCGTGTTCAGGGCCGATTGCGACTTGTTGAGGTTGTTCTGCGTGAGAAGAGAAAGGCTGTTCGTATTGATGACTTGCGCCATGTTCGACTCCTGATTGACAAAAGGTTGTGGACTCCGGCCATCGGCCGTAACGCTGGACCCGCTTCCACGGTGAGACTCAAGCCATCGTTGAAGGGGATATCGGCGGATGTCCGCAAACCTTTAGGGCCGCAACGAAAAAAGTTCTACGTTGCCGCCCTCTGCCTCGTCATGCCTGCATGCTCATGATTTCCTGGTAGGCCGTCACCAGCCGGTTGCGCACCTGCAGCCCGGTCTGGAACGCCACGTTGGCCTTCTGCAGGTCGACCATCACGTCGTTGAGCGCCACGCCGGGCTTGCCCAGCTCGAACGATTCGGCCTGCGCATAGGCCTGCTGCTGCGCGCCGCTGATGTTGGCGAGCGAGCGCTGCAGCTCGGCCGCGAAGCCGCCGGCGCCGGCCGGTGCAGAGGTCGCGGGCCCCATGCCGCTGGCGAGCGCGGTGGCGCGCATCTGCTGCAGGACGGATTCGATGGCATTGATGGACATGGGGAAAAGTTCACTTCCAGCTGACTTGACACGGAGCGCGCGAGCGCTCCAACCGGCAGGCAGCGTATCAAGGGAAGACCCCCATTCAAACGCGCAACTGAGGGCAAAACCCCCGGCTGTTCGACCGATCGAATTCCACATCGCCTGCTGACAATCGTTCGCGAAACCACAGGCCGCGCACGACGTCGCCGGCCACCGGCATGACATCCCAACACCGAATTCCCTCTCTCACACCGGCGCCGGCCCTGCGCGGCGCAACGGCCCCGGCGAAGGCGCGCCGATGAGCACGGCCGCGCCCACGGGCGGTCTGGCGGCGGGCGCCAACGGCCTGCCCCCGATGCTGGAGCGCATGCGCGCGCAGCCCCGGCTGCCGCTGATCCTCGGCGCCGCGGCGCTGGCGACGGTGGCGGCCGCTTTCTTCCTGTGGAGCCGCGGCCCTGACTACAAGGTGCTCTACACCAACGTGTCGGACCGCGACGGCGGCGCGATCATCGCGTCGCTGCAGCAGATGAACGTGCCCTACAAGTTCGCCGAGGGCGGCGGCGCGATCCTGATCGCGGGCGACAAGGTCGCGGAAACGCGCCTGAAGCTCGCAGCGCAGGGCCTGCCCAAGGCCGGCGGCGTGGGCTTCGAACTGATGGACAACCAGAAGTTCGGCACCAGCCAGTTCGCCGAGCAGGTCAACTACCAGCGCGGGCTCGAAGGCGAGCTGGCGCGCTCCATCGAATCGATCGGCAGCATCGAAGCCGCGCGCGTGCACCTGGCGCTGCCCAAGCCCTCGCTGTTCGTGCGCGACCAGAAGAAGCCTTCGGCCTCGGTGGTGCTCACGCTGATGCGCGGGCGCAGCATCGACGAAGGCCAGGTGAGCGCCATCGTGCACATGGTGTCCGCCAGCGTGCCCGACCTGGACGCCAAGAGCGTCACGGTGGTCGACCAGCGCGGCAACCTGCTGTCGTCGGCGCGCGGCACCAGCCAGGGGCTGGACGTGAGCCAGCTCAAGTACGCGCAGGAGATCGAGCAGGGCTACGTGCGCCGCATCGAAGCCATTCTTCAGCCGCTGGTGGGCGCGAGCAATGTGCGCGCGCAGGTCGCGGCCGAGATCGACTTCTCGGTGGTGGAGCACACCGACGAGAAGTACCGGCCCAACCAGGACCCGGCGCAGGCCGCGATCCGCAGCCAGCAGTCCAGCGAATCGGCGCAGCACAACGGCGCACCGCCCGGCGGCGTGCCGGGCGCGCTGTCGAACCAGCCGCCGGTGAACCCGACGGCGCCGATCACCGCGCCCAAGCCGCCGAACGCTCCGGGCGCACCGAACACGCCGAACGCATCTCCCGCCGCTGCACCGGCCGGCCCGAGCAACACGCGCAAGGACGTCACGACCAACTACGAGCTCGACCGCACCATCCGCCACGTGCAGCAGGCCGCCGGCGGCGTGAAGCGCCTGTCGGTCGCCGTGGTGGTGAACCACCGCGACACAGTCGATGCCGCCGGCAAGGCCAGCGCCCGCGCGCTCGCGCCGGCCGAACTGGAGCAGATCCGCAACCTCGCCAAGGAGGCGATGGGCTTCAGCCAGGAACGCGGCGACTCGCTCAACGTGGTCAACAGCGCCTTCGCCCGCGACGGCGACAGCGACGCCGGCCCCGCGCCCGACGTGCCGTTCTGGCGCGACCGCGACAACCTCGCGTTCGGCAAGACGCTGGTCCCCTACCTGCTCATCGGCCTGCTCGCGCTGTTCGCCTGGTTCGCCGTGGGGCGCCCGCTGATGCGCCGGCACCTGGCCGCGCCGCCACCCGCACCGCCCGTGGCCGATGCGAGCGCCGTGGCCCCCACCGGCACGGCCCCGGCCGAGCCCGAAGAAACATTGCAGCAGCGCGAGTCCGCACGCCAGAAGGCCGACATGGACTACGCCCAGCAGACCGCCGACAAGGACCCCAAGCTCGTGGCCGCCCTGATCCAGCACTGGATGCACTCCGATGACTAGCAGCGAAGCAGGAACCCGCAAGAGCGCCATCCTGCTCATGGCGCTGGGCGAAGACCGCGCCGCCGCCGCGCTGCACCTGCTGCCCACCTCCGAGGTGCAGGCGCTGGGCCTGGCCATGTCCAAGCTCAGCGCGGTGTCGCGCGACGAGCTGGCCTCGGTGCTGGCCGAGTTCCGCCAGGAGACCGAGCAGCTGTCGGCGCTGCACCTGGGCTCGACCAGCTACATCCGCGCCGTGCTCAAGAAGGCGCTGGGCGACGACCGCGCGAGCAACCTGCTGGAAGACATCCTGCAGCCCGACGAGCCGCACGGCGGCATTGAGCGCCTGAACGAACTCGAGGCCGGCGAAGTGGCCGAGCTCATCCGCGACGAGCACCCGCAGATCCTCGCGACGCTCCTAGTGCACCTGGACCGCATGAAGGCGTCGGAAGTGCTCGAGAAGCTGCCCGCGCGCCTGCGCCACGACGTGATCATGCGCGTGGCCACCTTCGGCGGCGTGCAGCCGTCGGCGCTGAACGAGCTGACCGAGGTGCTGACCGAGATGCTCGCGGGCCAGGGCCTGCGCCGCAGCCGCCTGGGCGGCGTGCGCACCGCGGCCGAGATCGTCAACCTGATGAGCACCACGGTGGAAGAAGAAGCGATCGCCCATGTGCGCGAGCAGGACGAGGCGCTGGCCCAGCGCATCGTCGACGAGATGTTCGTGTTCGAGAACCTGCTGGGCCTGGAAGACCGCAGCATCCAGCGCCTGCTCAAGGACATCGAGAGCGACTCGCTCATCATCGCGCTCAAGGGCGCGCCGCTGGAGCTGCGCGACAAGTTCCTCAGCAACATGTCGCAGCGCGCCGCGGAAACGCTGCGCGAGGACATGGAGCTGCGCGGTCCCGTGCGCGTGTCGCAGGTCGAGACCGAACAGAAGGCCATCCTGCAGGTCGCCCGCCGTCTGGCGGACGCCGGCGAGATCGTGATCGCGGCGCCTGGCACCGATGACTTCGTCTGACCCCGGCGCTTTCGGCGCCTCCAACAGTTCGCGCGAGCGCCTCGCCGCCATCCACGCGGCCGCGCGCCAGGCCGGTGCCGGCACGCCCGCGCTGTCGGCGTGGGAGCGCTGGGAGATGGGCACGCTCGATGGCAAGGCGCCGTCGGGCACGGCGCTCTCGCGCCACACGGCGCAGCGCCCTTCGCCACCGCCTGCGCCTCCCGCACCCAAGGTCGACCTCGCCGAACTGGCCCGCATCCGCAAGGAAGCGCGCGCCGCGGGCGAAGCCGAGGGCCGCGCCGCCGGGCTGGCCGAAGGCCGCCAGGTCGGCCACACCGAAGGCCTGGCCACGGGCCTCGCCGCCGCCAGCGTTCACGCCGAACGCCTGCGCGCACTGGCCCGTTCGCTGCCCGAGGCGCTGCGCGGCGCCGAGGCCGAACTGGCCGAGACCGTGCTCGCGCTCGCGCTCGACGTGGCGCGCCAGGTGGTACACCGCACCTACCAGGCCGAGCCCGAGTGGGTGCTGCCGCTGGTGCGCGACCTGCTGCATGCCGAACCCGCGCTGCGCGGCGAGCCGCGCCTGCTGCTGCACCCCGACGACCTCGCGCTGGTGAAGAACAGCCTGGGCAGCGAGATCGAGGCGGCCGGCTGGCAGCTGCGCGCCGACGACAGCTTGGCGCGCGGTGGTTGCCGCGTGCAGTCGGCGACGGGCGAGCTGGACGCCAGCCTGTCCACGCGCTGGGAGCGCGTGGGTGCGGCGCTGCGTGGCGACGCTTCCTGAGCCGATGCAGACGACGGCCACAAACCCTCACCTGAACAGCGTGCGCGCCGTGCTGGAACAGGCGCGCGCCGACGTCGCCCGCAGCACGACCACCACCGCCTCGGGCCGCCTCACGCGCGCCGTCGGCCTCGTGCTCGAGGCCGTGGGCCTGCAGCTGCCCGTGGGCAGCGACTGCCTCATCGAACTGCCGCCCGGCCATCCGCAGCGCCATGCCGAGGCCGAGGTCGTCGGCTTCGCCGGCGACCGCCTCTTCCTCATGTCGCAGACCGAAGTGGCGGGCCTGCTGCCCGGCGCGCGCGTGTTCGCGCGGCCCGGCCTGCGCGAGCCCGGTGCGACCGGCGACGCCCACACCAAGCGCCTGCCCGTGGGCGAAGGCATGCTCGGCCGCGTGGTCGATGCGGCGGGCCGCCCGCTCGACGGGTTGGGCCCGCTCGACGTGGCGCGCCAGGTGCCGCTGGCGGCGCCGCCGATCAACCCGCTGTCGCGCGCGGCCATCGACTCGGTGCTCGACGTGGGCGTGCGCGCCATCAACGCCATGCTCACCGTCGGCCGCGGCCAGCGCATGGGCCTGTTCGCCGGCTCGGGCGTGGGCAAGAGCGTGCTGCTGGGCATGATGGCCCGCTACACCAGCGCCGAGGTGATCGTGGTCGGCCTCATCGGCGAACGCGGTCGCGAGGTGAAGGACTTCATCGAGAACACGCTGGGCGAGGAAGGCCTGGCCCGCGCCGTGGTGGTGGCCGCGCCGGCCGACAACTCGCCGCTGCTGCGCCTGCAGGGCGCGGCCTACGCCACCTGCCTGGCCGAGTACTTTCGCGACCAGGGCAAGGACGTGCTGCTCATCATGGATTCGCTCACGCGCTATGCGATGGCGCAGCGCGAGATCGCGCTGGCCGTGGGCGAGCCGCCCGCCACCAAGGGCTACCCGCCCTCGGTGTTCGCGCGGCTGCCGGCGCTGGTGGAGCGCGCCGGCAACGGCGCACGCGACGCGCAGGGACGCGGCGGCTCGATCACCGCCTTCTACACCGTACTCTCGGAAGGCGACGACCAGCAGGACCCGATCGCCGATTCGGCGCGCGCGATCCTAGACGGCCACGTCGTGCTCTCGCGCACGCTGGCCGAGGCGGGGCACTACCCGGCCATCGACATCGAGGCCTCGATCAGCCGCGCGATGACGTCATTGATCGCGCCCGCGCAGTTCGACACCGTGCGCCGCTTCAAGCAGATGCTGTCGCGCTACCAGCGCAACCGCGACCTGATCAGCGTGGGCGCCTACGCACCGGGGCACGACCTGCAGCTGGACCAGGCGATCGCGATGTACCCGCGCATCGAGGCCTTCCTGCAGCAGTCGATGCACGAGCGCACCGGCTACGAGGAGGCCATCGCCCACATGGACAGCCTGTTCACGAACACACCTTCCCCAGGACGCCCATGAGCAGCAGCAAGCTCCCCCTCGGCATGCTCATCGACCTGGCGCAGAGCCAGACCGACGACGCCGCGCGCCGCCTGGGCGCGCTGCAAAGCGCGCACCTGAGCGCGCAGCAGAAGCTCGAGCTGCTGCTGCAGTACCGCCAGGACTACCACGCGCAGCTCGACACCTTGATGCGCGGCGGCCTGCCGTCGTCGCAGTGGCGCAACTACCGCAACTTCCTCGGCACGCTCGACCACGCGATCGCGCAGCAGCGCGCCATCGCCGAGCGGGCCGGGCACCAGCTCGACCGGGGCCGCACCGACTGGCAGCGCGAGAAGCGCCGCCTCAGCTCCTTCGACACGCTGGCCGATCGCGTGCGCGCGCAGGAGCTGATGGCGCAGGCCAAGCGCGAACAGCGCGACAGCGACGAACGCGCCGCCCGCCAGTTCTTCGACCGCGCCTCGCACCCCACCCACTGAATCTCCTCCAGGAACCGACATGCCTCCCATGATCCCGCCGACCGTCACGCCTGCCGCCACCTCGCCGGTCGCGCAGGGCGGCGCACGTGGCCGCAGTGCCGACGAAGCACAGGGCCGCGCGTTCGGTGCCGCGCTCGAACGTTCGCGCGCGAGCCAGGCCGAGAAGGCGTCGGATGCCGACACCGTGGTGGCGGATGCCAAGCCACTGCGCAAGACGGAGCTTTCTGAAGAGATGCGGGATGCGCAGCCTGCGGAACCGGACCTTGCTTTTCTTGCAGCCGCCGTCACACCGCAACAGGCCTTGGTGCTTGCGGGAGGTGCGGCCACGCAGGGCAGCAGTGCGCCAGAAACTTCACTGGCGCCGGTCACGCCTGACGCGCAAGCCGGCCTGCCTGCAGGCACGGTGCGCTTGAGCAGCGACGCCGCCCCCACACCCGCGCCCGCCATCGCCACCGAAGACGCTTCTGCCCCCACTGCAACCGTCGTCGCGCAAGGCGCAGCGGCTGAAGCCGACAACGCGGCGCCGCCGTCGCTGTACGAGATCGTGCGCGCCGCCGTCGCTGCGCAGCCGATGGCTGTCGACGGAAAGAAGCCGGCTGCTGCACCTGCAGGCCCGCCCGTCGGCACCGCCGCATCAGGCCGCGCCGGCGCACCGCGCACCGTGAGCACCACGACCACCGAACAGCTCGCAGCCGCAGCGCAAGCCCAGCCTGCCGCTGAGGCGAAGCCGGCCACAACGGAAGCCGCCCCCGTCGCCGCAGTGTCGGCCGGCACCTCGGGCGACGACGCAGCGACCCCATCCGCCGCACCGTTCGCGCTGCAACAGCCCGCTGCCGCGTCCACAGAGCGCACGACTGAAAGCCCTGCCGCACGCCCCGCCGTGCACACGCTCGCGCCCGAAGTCGGCAGCGAGAAATGGGCGCCCGCACTCGGCCAGCAGCTCGCGCGCATGAGCCTCGGCGGCACGCACACGGCCGAGCTGAACCTCAACCCCGCCGGCCTCGGCCCGCTGAAGGTCACGCTGTCGGTCGGCGAGCACCAGGCGCAAGCCGCGTTCGTGTCGGCGCACGAGAGCGTGCGCAAGGCCGTCGAGGCCGCGCTGCCGCAGCTGCGCACCAGCCTGTCGGAGCAGGGCATCACGCTGGGCCAGACCTCGGTCGGCGCGGACACGCGCGCGCCGTTCGGGCAGGACGCCGCGTTCGCGCAGCAGCAACAGCAGCAACACCAACGACAGGGCGCATGGCGACCTCAGGGCACCTCCGCTGCCACCGACATCGCCCGCACGGCCACGGCAGCGCCCCGCCCCGTTGCCACCCCACGCACGGGCCCGGGCCTCGACACCTTCGCCTGAAACCGCCCCACCCGCTTCCCGCAATGAACGGATGTGAAGCGCCTTTGTGCGCTTGTTCGGCCGTTCGCCGGCGGGCGACTTCGCAAAGAATAGATCGGACCCGTCCACCGTTTCACCATGGCTACCTCTTCTCCCGCCGCCACCGCGGCTGCGTCGGTCGCGACCGACCCGCCGGCCTCGCGCCGCACCTCGAAACTGCTGATCGGGCTCGTGGCCGCTCTCGGCCTGGCCGCGGCCGGCGCGGCGGCCTACGTCTTCGTGCTGCCCCGCTTCACCGAACACGCTGCCGCCGAGACGGCCAAGGCGCCGGTGCCCGAGAAGCCCATCTTTCTCATGCTCGAGCCTCTGACCGTCAACCTGCAATCGGAAGGCCGCTCGCGCTTTTTGCAGATCGGCTTGGCGCTGAAGCTGCGCGACGAGCAGGCCAAGGCGCAGATCGTGGAGTTCATGCCCGAGCTGCGCAGCCGCCTGCTGGTGCTGCTGTCGAACCGCCCGCCCGAATCGCTGGTCACCTCGGAAGACAAGGCCCGGCTGGCCACGGAGATCCACAGCGCCTTGAACGCGCCGCTGGCCGAGGGCCTGCCCGAGCTGGGCATCGCGAGCGTGTCCTTCAACTCCTTCGTCGTGCAGTGACGACGATGCCCGTTTGCGGACCCGCGATCCATGGCGTATGAACAGGTGCTCTCCCAGGACGAGGTCGATGCGCTGCTGCAGGGCGTCACCGGCGGCGACCTCGACCAGGCCGCCGCGCCCGCGCCGCCGCCCGACGGCCTGCCGGCCTACGACCTCGGTGCACCTGACCGCGTGGTGCGCAACCGCATGCACACGCTGGAGGTCATCAACGACCGCTTTGCGCGCGGCCTGCGCAGCGCGCTGCTGAACTTCATGCGCCGCAGCCCCGACATCTCGGTGGGGCCGGTACAGATCCAGCAGTTCGGCGAGTTCGTGCGGCACCTGCCGGTGCCCGCGAACATCAACATGGTCCACATGAAGCCGCTGCGCGGCACCGCCCTCTTCGTGTTCGACCCGAAGCTGGTGTTCCTCGTGGTGGACAACCTGTTCGGCAGCGACGGGCGCTACCACGTGCGCGTGGAAGGGCGCGACTTCACGCGCACCGAGCAGCGCATCATCAAGCGCCTGCTCGACCTGTCGCTGCAGTGCTACGGCGACGCGTGGCAGCCGGTGTATCCGCTGGCCTTCGACTACGTGCGCGCCGAGATGCACGGCAAGCTCGCCAACATCGTGGCGCCCAACGAGGTGGTGATCAACACCACGCTGCAGATCGAGTTCGGCCCCATCGGCGGCTTCCTGCACGTGTGCCTGCCCTACTCGATGATCGAGCCGATCCGCGACCTGCTGTCCAACCCGATCCAGGACGAGGTCGAGGTCGACAAGCGCTGGGTCACGCAGATGTCGCGCCAGATGCAGGCCGCCGACGTCGAGCTCACCGCCGACTTCGTGACCATGCCCTCGACGCTGGGCGAGGTGATGAAGCTGCGCGTGGGCGACGTGATTCCCATCGAGCTGCCGGCGACGGTGGTCGCCAAGGTCGGCGGCGTGCCCGTGATGGCCTGCGGCTACGGCACCTCCAACGAGCGCTACGCCCTGCGCGTGCAACACATGATCTCCCACCAAGACAGCGATTCGAAGAACGACCATGACTGACAACACCTCTGCCGCCAGCGACGCGGACGACTGGGCCAGCGCACTGGCCGAGCAGACCGCGGCCAGCGCGCCCACGCCCGACCCGGCCGTGGCCCCCGCAACGGCGCAGGTCTTCCAGCAGATCCAGGACGCGCCGGCTGCATCGTCCGCCACGCCCGTGGACATCGCGCGCGTGCTCGACGTGCCCGTGCAACTCACCGCCGAAATCGGCCGCACGCGCATCACCATCAAGAACCTGCTGCAGCTGTCGCAGGGCTCGGTGGTCGAGCTCGACGGCCTGGCCGGCCAGCCGCTGGACGTGCTGATCAACGGCTACCTCATTGCGCAGGGCGAGGTGGTGGTGGTGAACGAGAAGTACGGCATCCGCCTGACCGACATCGTCACGCCCTCCGAGCGCATGCAGAAGCTCGCGCGCGCATGAACCTGGCGCGGGCGTCTTCGCTGCTCGCGCTGGGCCTGCATGCGGCGCATGCGGTCCACGCCGCGCTGCCCACCGTGCCCACGCCGGTGCGCGAAGCCGCGCCGCCCGTTGCGGTCGGCGGCGCGGGCCTGCTGCAGGCGGGCTTCGGCATGGCGGCGGTCGTCGGCCTGATCTTCCTGTGCGCGTGGCTGGCGCGGCGCTTCGGCCTGCAGCGGCTGGGCGGCGGCCAGGTGGTGAAGGTGGTGTCCACCGCCATGGTCGGCCCGCGCGAGCGCGTGGTCGTGGTGGACGTGGCCGGCCAGTGGCTGGTGCTGGGCGTCACCAGCAGCCAGGTCCGCACGCTGCACACGCTGCCGGCTCAGGCCACGCCTGCGGCAGTCACACCCATGTCGCCACAGAACCCGGTGGGCCTGTTCGCCCAGAAGCTGCGCGACTCCCTCGCGGGCAAGGCGCGCACCGCGCCATGACGCGCCCTGCCCTGCACCGCGGCCTGCGCACCGCCTTGCTGCTGCTCGCCGCCACGCTGCCAGCCGCCGCGTGGACGCAAGGCCTGCCCGGCCTTACGAGCACGCCGGGCCCCGGCGGCAGCCAGACCTGGTCGCTGAGCGTGCAGACGCTGGTGCTGCTGACCTCGCTCACCTTCCTGCCCGCGCTGCTGCTGTCGATGACCAGCTTCACGCGCATCCTCATCGTGCTGGGCCTGCTGCGCACCGCCATCGGCACGCAGACCTCGCCGCCCAACCAGATCCTGGTGGGGCTGTCGCTGTTCCTCACCTTCTTCGTGATGTCGCCGGTGTTCGACAAGGCCTACACCGAGGCCTACGTGCCGTTCTCGGAAAGCAAGCTCAGCGCCGAGAAGGCGCTGGAGCGCGGCATCGCGCCCTTCAAGACCTTCATGCTCAAGCAGACGCGCGAGACCGACCTGGCGCTGTTCGCGCGGCTCGCTAAAGCGCCCGAGATGCAGGGGCCCGAGGACGTGCCGCTGCGCATCCTGCTGCCGGCCTTCGTCATCAGCGAGCTGAAGACGGCCTTCCAGATCGGCTTCACCATCTTCATTCCCTTTCTCATCATCGACCTCGTGGTGGCGAGCGTGCTGATGTCGATGGGCATGATGATGGTGCCGCCCGCGTCCATCGCGCTGCCCTTCAAGCTGATGCTGTTCGTGCTGGCCGACGGCTGGCAGCTGCTGATCGGTGCGCTCTCGCAGAGCTTTTACTTATGACGCCCGAATCCGTCATGACCATGGGCCACCGGGCCATGGAAATCTCGCTGCTGCTGGGTGCACCGCTGCTGCTGGTGGCGCTGGTGATCGGCCTGGTGGTCAGCATCTTCCAGGCGGCCACGCAGATCAACGAGGCCACGCTGTCCTTCATTCCCAAGCTGCTCGCGGTGTTCGCGACGCTGGTCATCGCCGGGCCGTGGATGCTCGACCGCATGCTCGACTACATGCGCGCCCTGTTCGCCAGCATCCCGCAGATGCTGGCGTGACGCCCTCGGTCTTCTCCGTCACCTCGGGCCAGCTCGAGGCCTGGCTGGTGGCCTTCCTCTGGCCTTTCGTGCGCATGCTGGCCATGGTCTCGACGGCGCCGGTGTTCGGCGAGCCCTGGGCGACACGGCAGGTGAAGGTGGGCATCGCCGCCGTGCTGACGCTGGTGATCTCGCCCACGATCGGGCCGCTGCCGGCGGTGCCCGTGGTGTCGGCAGGCGGCCTCTGGATCATCGTGCAGCAAGTGCTGGTCGGCGCCGCCATGGGCTTCTCGATGCGGCTGGTGTTCACGGCCGTGCTGGCTGCGGGCGAGTACATCGGCCTGCAGATGGGTTTGTCGTTCGCGTCCTTCTTCGACCCCATGAGCCACGGCAGCACGATGGTGGTGTCGCGGTTGCTGAACATGCTGGCGATGCTGATCTTCATGGCGCTGGACGGCCACCTGCTCATGCTGGAGGCGCTGGCCGCGAGCTTTCACACGCTGCCCATCGCCGATGCGCCACTGGCGGCCGGTGGCTGGATGTTCCTGGTGCTGGCGGCCGGCGACATCTTCGCGAGCGGCCTGCTGCTGGCGCTGCCGCTGATCACCGCGCTGCTCACGCTCAACCTCGCCATGGGCATCCTGAACCGCGCCTCGCCGCAGTTCAGCATCTTCGCAGTGGGCTTTCCGCTGACGCTGCTGGCGGGGCTGGTGATGCTGCAGCTGCTGATGCCGCACCTGGCGGCGTTCCTGGAGCCGCGGTTTGCGGAATCGCTCTCGACCATGCTGCGATTCACGCAGGGACTGCGGCGCTGAGGGGTGAAGGGCTGCTTGCGGCCAGCCGGCTGGTTTGAAGGACAGCAGGGTCACGGGATGACGCGCCACTCCCACTAAGATGATTCCGGCCGCAACACGGAAGGTCGCGCATGTCACACCCCATTTATCTGTCCAGTTCCTCCCTGCCCCGGATGCCGGAAGGCAGCCGCAACGAATGGCGCAGTTTCTTCGGCCATGGCGCGGAGCTGGAGGCCAACGCGTTCTTCCCGTTGTTCTGGCGGGCACTCTTCAGCACCAGCGACATCCGGCATGCGCGCTTCATCGATGAATACGACATCGACGACGAAGCCTCGGCCGTCGACCGGGAGGAATGCCTGGCGGATTTCGGCGCCGACGCGACCTACCCCTACCTCGTCACTGACAAGGCCGCAGCGGTTGCGCGGCTGACGGAGCGGCGTGAAGCGATCCTCGGCGCCGTCGGAGAACGCTACCGCCCGATCTACGCGTCCTTCGAAGCACTGATTGCGCAGCACTTCGGGGACTACCTCCTGCTGCGCACCTCCGGCTTGCCGGATGCGGCCGACGCCGAGCCATGGCTGCGCGCCGATCTTGGGGACATCGACGGTCTCCACGACGGCAAGGCGCTCGACAGCCTGATGTCGGATCTTGCGAGGCACGATGCGGACCCGATCTGGACCTTGAGCGGCATCGCGTCATCCAGCGATGGCGCCTGGCCCACGCCGGCGTTGCGAGAACACTTCCCCGACCCGCGACAAAGGAAGGCCCGCAGACCGCCGACCACACAGCAGATCGACGAACACGATCGCGCGTTCGCGGAACCCAAGGCGCACACTGCGAAGAGCTGGCTCGACCCCGCCCTGGAATGGCTGGGCGCCTTCGTGGCTGCAGGTGCGGCCTTGGGCGCCTACTACTTCACCCAATCGACTTGGCTGGCCGTGCTGGCCTTCTTGTGCGTCGCCGTGGCATTGGGCTTCGGCATTGCGAGGCTGCGCGCCCCGAGGCGCTGACCGCGCGCGAGAAACAACTAGGTGGCTTCGGCGAACTTCGCCGCGCAGTCACGCAGATTCTGATTGCGCTCGTCCAGCGCGTCCTGCGTGGCGGGCACCATCA
Source organism: Variovorax sp. GW821-FHT10C12 (assembly GCF_059415405.1). Lineage (NCBI taxonomy): Bacteria > Pseudomonadati > Pseudomonadota > Betaproteobacteria > Burkholderiales > Comamonadaceae > Variovorax > Variovorax sp. GW821-FHT10C12. The sequence goes on along the minus strand of NZ_JBWKNE010000002.1, from coordinate 294,674 downwards.
GCGGTGCCCCGACCGTTGCGAATTGCTGGCAGTGCTCGACATAGGGACGAAGGCGCTCGTGATACAGAGGACTCGCCTGCGTCATCTGGCCGCCGCACTCGGTCCACGTGGTGGCCAGGATCTCTGCGGACACCATCGCCAGGGTGGTGCCCAGGCCGGACAGCAGTGCGGCGCAGTGACCGGCATCGCCGATCACCGCCACATTGCCGTTGATCCAGCTCGGCATGCGCGTCTGGCTCACGGAATCGAAGTAGAAGCCCTCGGCGTCGGGCGCCGTGAAGGCGGCACGCATCTGCGGCACCTGCCAGGCATCGACGCGCGACATGAAACGGTCCACCAGGCGACGCTGCGACGCGATGTCGCGGAAGTCGTAGTCGACCTCCTCGCTCGCGACGATCATCATGCCCTGCGGGCCGTCGCCAGAATCCCGCACCGAGATCTTCAGGCCCGGAACGTTCAGCATGGCCCGTTGCCACGTCCTGTCCTTCGGGAGGTCCACGAGCGCCACGTAGTGCCCGAAGTGCTTCACGTAGTCGTGCTCGGGTCCGAATGCCAGCCTGCGCACGTTCGAATGGAGCCCGTCGGCACCCACGACGAGGTCGCAGTGGTGCTGCGTGCCATCGGCCAAGGTCACGTCCACTCCGGCGTCGCTGTCGTTGATGGAGGCAATGGAAGACGAGAAGTGGAACGCGACGTCTGACGGAATCGACCGACGCAGAATCAGGTTCAAGCGATCCCGCGAAATTTCGACGTCGTCATCGGTCTGGTTGCCGAACCACCGCATGTCGAAGGAGGCCACCTGCGCACCGGTGCCATCCAGGATGGGCGTGGGGTCGCCCGGCAGCACGCGCTCCGCGAGGATTTGCGGCAGGATGCCCATGCGCTCGGCGGTTCCGATTGCATGGCCGCGAACATCGATCGGCGCGCCGCCCGCGCGCAATCCGTTCGAGCGCTCGACCACGGTGACCTTGTGGCCGAGGCGGGCAAACCAGTGGGCGGCGGAAAGGCCAGCCATGCTGGCGCCGGAAATCAGGACGTTCATCGAATAGCTCCAGATGTAGTGAATGGTGGTGCCAGTGGGAATCAGCGCGCCGCCGCGTAGCCCTGCATGCCGCGTGGATTGGCCGCGGCCCTGAACATGAAGCGGCCGGGGCCAATGCGTTCACGCGCGCAAGCCGACAGCCGCCCCTCGGACCAGGCATCGCCGACGACCACCTCGTGCCCGCGGCGGCGCAATGCCTCGATGCTCTGCGCAGGAAAGCGGCTCTCGACGGTCAGGCGCTGTCTTTCGACCAGGCGCGGCCAGAAGGACGCGGTGAAATGGTTCATGTGCCAGGCCGGCGCGTCGATGGCTTCCTGCATGGTCATGCCCATGCGCAGATGGCGCACGGCAAATGCGGTCTGCCATTGGTCCTGCTGGTCGCCGCCCGGCGTGCCGAAAGCCGCATAGGCCCGGCCTTGCCTGAATGCCAGGGACGGGCTGAGCGTCGTGAGCGGCCGGAAGCCCGGCCGCAGCGCGTTGCGCATGCGCCGGTCGAGCCATGTCATCTGCAGGCGTGTGTTCAACGAGAACCCCAGCCCCGGAACCACGGGGCTGCTGGACAGCCATCCCCCGCTGGGCGTGGCCGCAACCAGGTTGCCCCAGCGGTCGGCCACGTCGATGTGGCAGGTGTCGCCCACGACGATCTCTTCGGTCGGTTGCCAGGCCTGCGCCGGCAGCGCCGCGAACGTGGGTTCGCCGGCGCCGAAAAGAAAGCCGCCTGCCGCCAATGCGCGCGAATGGTCTTCATGCAGCGACAGCTGCGGGGCCAGGCCAGCGGGCCTGCCGGGACGGATCAGGGACGAGGCCCTGTCGTCGATCAGTGGGCGGCGCGCAGCCGCGTACGGCATCGAGAGCAGCTCCTCCAACGGAACATCGATCGCACGGGGATCGGCATACCAGGCATCGCGATCCGCAAAGGCCAGCTTGGCCGCCTCCACCATGCGGTGCACGAGCTCATCGCCCGTGGGGTCCAGCCCCTCAAGGGCATCGGCCTGCAGGAGATTGAGCTGCTGCAGCATCACGGGGCCCTGGCTCCACGCGTCGCACTTGGCGATCGCAAAGTCGCCGTAGTCGCAGATGCGAGGCGCTTCATAGGTGGGCCGCCAGCGCGCCATGTCCTCCCCGCGCAAAAGCCCCTGTTGCCGCTCGCCCGAAGAGTCCATGACTTCCGTTCGGTAGAAGGCGTCGATGCGATCGGCCACAAAGCCCTGGTACCAGCCGCGCAGTGCCGCATCGATCTGCTGCTCACGCTGAGTACTCGCCTGCTCGGCCTCCTCGAGCAGGCGCAGGTAGGTGTCGGCCAGCGCCTGGTTGGTGAACAGTTTCCCCAGCGAGGGCACGTCGCCCCCCGGCAGATAGATGGCCGCCGACGTCGGCCATTGCGTCTCGAAGAGCGTGCGCACCGCGACGATCGCCTGCACGATGCGGGGCACGAGCGGGTAGCCGTCGCGCGCGTACTGGATGGCCGGCTCCAGCACGGTGCGCAAGGGCATGGTTCCGTGGTCGCGCAGTAGCGTCATCCAGGCACCGAACGCGCCAGGGACGCATGCCGGCAGCAGGCCGATGCCCGGGACCAGCTGCAGGCCCAGCGACTGGAAATGCTCGATGGTGGCCGCCGCCGGCGCCACGCCCTGCCCGCACAGCACCTGGGCGCGCGCGCCCGACTCGTCCCAGAACAGGATCGGCACTTCGCCGCCCGGGCCATTCAGATGCGGCTCGACGACCTGCAGCACGAAGCCCGCGCAGGCGGCCGCATCGAAGGCATTGCCGCCGCGTTCGAGAATGGACATGGCGCTCGCCGTGGCGAGCCAGTGCGTCGACGCGGCAGCGCCGAACGTGCCCTTGAGTTCAGGGCGGGTGGTGAAGCTCATGGTGGTGCGTCAGGCGGGGTCTGTATCGGGTGCAGGGACGGCATGCATGCGAAGGCCGGGGGCCAGGATGCCGGCCACGGCCTGCAGGAGTTCCACCTGCTGCGCCTGCACGGCGGGCTCGCGCAGCACGGCGTTCAGCACGCCGACGCACACGCCGTCGGCGACGATGGGAACGTTCAGCAGCGACCTCCCGCCGAGGTCCAGGATCCTCTGGTGGTCATCGAAGTTCTGCCGGATGGCGTCGACGCCGTCACTGCTCAAGACCTGGGCCCCCCGCAGCACGGTCTCGCCGAAGTGGGAGCCTTCCTTGTCCTTCGTTCCCCCCACGGGATACGCGTGTTCGTCGCTGGAATACACGCGCTGCAGGCGCATGGAGCGGCCAACGCGCGCATTGATGCTGAACAGCACGGGGCGCAGATGCTTGTCCACGATCCTGGCGACCTTTCGGTACCGGGTCGCCGCGTCCGGGGCGTCGCTGAATGCGGTTGTCAGGTCGGCGTACGCGCCATCCGGCAGGGTGCCTTGGGCACTGCCGAGCGCATCGGCAGGAAAATTCAGTTCGATCGTGACCCCATCCGGGTCGTTGACGAAGATCTGCTCCAGACTGGATTTCGGGATGCTTCGGCGCCGGTACGGAATCGACTGCCGCGTGAGCCGCTGCTCGAACTCCTGCAGGTCGCTGGCGAAAAAGGCAATGTGGTCGACGGCGCCGCTGCCGTGCAGCGTTTCGCCCGGGCTGCGTCCGAAGTGATGGAGCATGGCCGGATCGTCATTGGCCTGCGCCAGGTGCAGGCAGACCTGCGAGCCGATAGCCAGCCACGCGCCCGGGAAAGGCGCCCACGGCCGGGGTGCATCGCGCATGCCCAGCGCCTCGATGTAGAAGCGCCGCGAGGCCTCGATGTCCTTGGTGAGCACGAGGAAGTGGTTCAGGTCTGTCAAGGGCATGTGGCGTGTCCCCGGGCTGCGTCGGACAGAAGAAGAAACTGCGTGAGCGCTGCGGCGAGCTGCGCGGGGGCTTGCATGGCCGTGGCATGCCCCACGCCAGGCAGAACGACGGAACGGCAATCGGGAATCGCGCGCGCGATCGAGAGCGCCACCTCCGGCGGGACCACGGCGTCGGCATCGCCCGTGAGCACCAGGGTGGGCGCGGCGATCGCACCGAGGTCGGCATCGAGGCTCGACGCGACGGCTGCGGCGCGTCGCCGGGTGCCGTCATCCGCCGGCCTGACCTTCAAGAAGAAGCCGCGCAGCTCGGGTCGCTCGGCCAGCAAGGGCGCGGTGAAGAACAGGGTCGCGAGTGCCTCGGCGCTCTCGGGCAAGGCCGCGCGCAGTTGCGACAGCCGGGCCACGCCCGCAGGGTTGAGTTCTGCCATCGCATGAGGAAGCGGCCAGGTGCTTCCCAGCACGAGCCGATCGACCACGTCAGGATGCAGCAGCGCGAGCGCCTGCGCGACCCGGCCGCCGAACGAGGAGCCGAACACATGGGCGCGCTGGAATCCGAGATGGACGATCAGGCGATGGGCATCGTGCGCCAGCGCTTCCAGGCTGGCGGCGTGTGCGGGTGCCGTGGTCTCTCCGCACTCACGCTGGTCGTAGGAGATGACCGTGAAGGCGGGGCTCAGCAGAGGCACCAGCTCGGCGAACATCTGCCGCGTGGCCTCGGCGCCATGCATCAGGAGGAGTGCCGGCCCCTGCCCTTGCAGCGCGTAGGCCGTACGCACGCCCTCGTGATCGAAGAAGCCTTGCGTGGATCGTTGCAGGGGGTCGGCCATGGAGACGGTCTTTCAGCGAATTCAGTGCAGTGGAGGGGTGCGTGGCGCAGTGCGTCCTTGCAATGAAGTCTAGGCACGAACGCGCACCCGCAGAAGCCTCATTTCTCCTGGATCGATCACATCGTGAGAATCCACGGCGCCTGAATATGGGTCCGACCTCCTCGCTCATTATTCTTTCAGAACAGCGGTCAGAATTTGATTCTCACCATGTGAGCCGACACGGATGACTTCGGGTGCCCTTCGACCCTAGCATTGCCGCAAGTTCAACGACGTCCTTGCTGGATTCCCGGGTTCATCTGCCTGTCTGCCTCACGACCTGACTGACCTCTGAACGAAACGGACCTGCCCATGATCGATTCCCGCCATGAGCCCTCGGATGCGCGCAGCGGCGCGCAAGCCGTCGAGCGAAGCCTGTCGATCCTTCGGCTGCTGGCGCTTCGCCCTGCCGACGGCTTGCGCATCAAGACCATCTCGCAAGCCACCGGACTGCACGTCGCGACGTCGTCGCGCATGGTGCGCGCGATGCAGCAGCTGGGCTTCGTGGAACAGGACCCGGACACGCGGCGCTACAGGCTGGGCTTCGGCGCCGCGCTGCTGGGCGCGGCGACGGCGTCGCGCCTCCAGGTGAATGCCGAGATTCGCGGACTGATCGACGACCTGGCGGACAAGACCGGCGAGTCGATCTACCTGTGCGTGCGCCAGGGCCTGTCGGCCGTGTTCGTGTACCGCGCCTCGGGCTCCTTTCCCATCCGGGCAGTGACCGTCGACGTCGGCACGCATGTGCCTCTCGGCGTGGGCGCCGCGGGCATGGCCATCCTGTCGACGCTGCCCGATGAGGAGCGCGAGCAAGTGCTGCAGCGTGTCGCGCCGCTGGTGCCCGAATACCGGCTGAAGATGAGCGATGTGACGGAGCTGATGGCCCGCGCAGAGGCGCAAGGCTACGCACTGATGGACGGGCGCACGTTCCCCGGCATCCACAGCGTGGGTGTCGCCGTTCCGGCCAACCGGCAGCACGTTCAGGCAGGCCTCAGCCTGTCCGCCATCGCCGAGCGACTGGACCCACAAAGGCAGGCCACGGTCGCCAAGGATTTGCGCACGGCAGCGAGCCGCATCGCCAAGCTGGAGTTCTTCAAGCACCTGCACGCACCGGCGAGCCAACGCCCGGGCGGCGCCGTGTTCTGGTGATCCGCTTTTTTCTTCCCACCCCACCCCATCCACTGCAGGAGAGCCTTGTGAAATCGATCCCCCACCGGAAGCTGTCGTCCACGAATCGCCGAGCCCTGCTCCAGACACTGGGTGCGGTGGCCCTGGCAGCACCATCGCTCTCCTTTGGGCAGGACCGCCCCGCCGTGACCCGCATCGTCGTGCCGTTCGCACCCGGGAATGCGGTGGATGCCTCCGCACGCCAGCTGGCCGAGGCGCTGCGACGCACCACCGGCCGCAACCACATCGTCGACAACAAGCCCGGCGCCGGCGCGATCATCGGCAGCGCCGAGGTGGCGCGCGCCAGGCCCGACGGGTCCGTCTTGCTCTTCACCACCGGGGGCCACACGACCAATGCGGTGCTCTACGGCAAGCTGCCCTACGACTCGCAAAAAGACTTCACCCCCATCTCGCAGGTGACGAGTTCCCCGGGCTTCGTCATGCTCGTTCGCGCAGACGCGCCGTACCGGACCCTCAACGACCTGATGGCGGCGGCGCGTGCCAAGCCGGGCACCATCACTTTCGCCTCCTACGGCACCGGCAACACCACGCACCTGGTGGGAGAGCTGTTCGCGCGCGCCGCCAACCTTCAGCTCGTGCATGTGCCGTACAAGGCCTCGCCGATCCCGGACCTGCTGGGCGGCCATGTGGACTTCCTGTTCATCGGCACCTCGAGCGGCCTGCCCTTGATTCATGAGGGAAAAACGCGCGGCCTGGCCATCACGTCGGCCTCCCGCATCTCCTACCTTCCCGAGGTGCCCAGCGTCTCGGAGTTCGGCCTCAAGGGCGTGGACATCCCGGCGTGGTCAGGGCTGTGGGGGCCCAAGGGCATGTCACCGGCACTGGCCACGGCCATCCGGGACGACGTGGCGAAGGCGATGCAGGAGCCTGCGTTCCAGGCATCGCTGAAGACTTTCGCCAGCACATCGGTCGTGACCACCCCGCAGCAGTTCTCGGACACGGTGTCTGCGGAGATCGCGAACTACAAGCGGCGCCTTGAACCGCTGGGCATCCAGCTCGACTGAGTGCGTTCCTCGGGCAGACCGCGTCGCATCGATACCGGCCCTTCAACCCCCTCGCGCACAGCCGTTGCCGGCATCAATCGCGGTCTTCGTAATAACGGCGGTGCTGCTCACGCTCCCATTGCCGGCGACGCCACTCACGGCGCTCCGCGCGGCGCTCTTCCCAGCGCTGCGCGCGACGCTCCTCCCACCGCGATCCGGGCTCGTAGTAGACAGGTGCCGGGCTGGAGTAGACCGGCTGGGCAGGCTGGTAGTAGGTCGGGGCCGGCCTCGAATAGACAGGCGCCGGCTCGTAATAGACCGGTGCGGGCTCGCTCACGACCACGCCGGGCACGTTGACGCCAATGGACCAGCTGGTGCCCGCGTTGGCCGATGCGGCGGTGAACAAGGCGCCGACAGCAACAAGACCTGCGGCACCCAGCTTGAGAGCGATTCGGGGAAAAGTCATTTCATCTCCTGGAGGGCAAGAAATCGCCCTGATGCATCACCAACGCCCGGCCTTGCGGCGCCGCGTACATCGCCACGGTGAAGAACGTTCCCAAATGTCACACGGTCAACGGGCACACCAGGGCCTGACTCGGCTGCCCCTCCCCCGTGGCGGGCGCGCCCGGCGCTAAACTGCGGCTCCGTTTTTCAGGAGACCACGCCATGACCCGATTGCTCGTGCGCAGCTTCGGCGTTTCGCTCGATGGCTTTGCCGCCGGCCCGGACCAGAGCCTGGCGCATCCGCTGGGCGTTCGCGGCCCGGAACTCATGGACTGGTTCTTTCCCACGCGCATCTGGCAGCAGATGCAAAAGACGGGCGAGACCAACGGCGAGACCGGCATCGACAACGAGATCGCCGAACAAGGCTTCGCCGAGATGGGCGCCTGGATCCTCGGTCGCAACATGTTCGGCCCGGTACGCGGCCCCTGGCCCGATGACAGCTGGAAAGGCTGGTGGGGTGACGAGCCTCCCTATCACGTGCCAGTCTTCGTGCTGACCCACCATGCCCGCGCGCCCCTGACGATGCAGGGTGGCACCACCTTCCACTTCGTCACCGGCGGCATCCACGATGCACTGGCGCAGGCGAAGGCCGCCGCAGGTGCGCGCGACGTGCGCTTGGGCGGCGGCGTGGCCACCGTGCGCGAATACCTGAAGGCCGGGCTGATCGACGAACTTCACCTGGCCGTGCGACCGGTGCTGCTGGGACAGGGCGAGGCCCTGTTCGCAGGCCTGGACCTGCCGGCACTGGGCTACCGCTGCGAACGGCAGATCGCAGGCGAGCGCGCCACGCACATGTTCCTGCGCCGCAACGCAGCCTGACGTCACGCCGGGGCACGGGGCACCGTCATGACGCGAGCCACCACGGCAGGTCGCTTTCTTCCTGCAGCGTGTTCATCGCACCCGCGCTGTCTCGTGTCTATTCCTCCGGCCTGACGTCCATGCCCAGCGCCTCGGCGATGGTCAGCGCCTGCACGGCCGTGATGATTGCCCCCTGAAGCTGTACGTGCTGCGGCTCCAGTGCACTCAGGTCACTGCCACGCAGGTCGCATCGCGAGAGGTTGGCGCTGTGCAGCCAGGCACCCGACAGATCGACGTCGCGAAGCACGCCGCCGTCGCATCGTGCGCCCGTGAGGTCGACCTCTCGCATCCGTGTGCCGGTGAACGACGCCTTGCGCAGGTCGGCACCCGGCAGGCCGGCAAATGACCAGTCGCCGCCGACCGCTTTCATCACCTCGAACATGCAGCCATCGAACATGCTGCCGACGAACTTGCAATCGATGAAGCTGGCATCGAAGAACTTGCAGGCGACGAACGTGCAATTGACGAAGGCCGCATCCGTGTGGACGGACGCATTGAAGCGCGCGCTTCGGAAGGTGCAGTCGGTGAACACCGACCCGGTGTTTCTGGCCTCCGTCATGTCCAGATCGCTGAACAGGACAGCGGTGTAGGTTTGCCGGTCGATGTCTTTCCCGTACCAGCGCTCTCCAGCCAGGGTGGTCTGGGTCGCAGGTGCCGGTGCCCCATATGCACGTTCGGCCATGGATCGATTCTCCGAGGAAGGTGGGGGTGGTGCGCGGCGGCCAAGCGGACGACCGACGGCAGCCCGTCGACGCATTCTGCCCGCGTCCATCGCGACGATCGGCTTCCCCCCTCCAGTGGCCAGCACGCAGCCGCTGGCTACCCCACCCTCACAGGTAGTTGAAGAGCGAAATGCTGTTCAACTTGGCAAACGTCATCTGCGTCGCCTGCAGCGACGACTGCCGCTGGTAGAACTCGGAAATCGCCGTGTACGGATCGAGGTCCTCGATCGACGACAGGTAGCTTTCTTCCTGCAGCTTGTTCATCGCACCGGCGCTGTCGAGCGCCTGCAGCTCGACCTGGCGCGAGCCCACCGACGACAGCACGGTGAGCACGTTGTCGTGCGCGTTCGTGACCTTCACGTTGGCGGTGCTCAAGGCGTTACGCAGCTGCGCCTGGGCCGCCGCGCCACCACCGTTGAGCGGTGCGCGCAGCGCCGTCACCAACTCGCCCAGGGCCGCGAAGATGTCGGTGCCGGCGTTCTGCGCGGTCGACACGTCGAAGCTGTCGCCGTTGGCCGGCGTGCCGCTGATGGCGATCTGCACGCCGCCGAACGAGATCGGGGTGCCGGCGGTGAACGGGCCGCTCGCGGCCACCACGGGCGGCGTGTCCTTGGTCATCACCGTGTAGTCGGTGCCGGTGAAGCGGATGGTGAAGTCCTTGCCGTAGTTCGGTGCGGTGGCGTCGGTGATGCTCACGGCGCCGAACACGCCCGAGCCGGTGTTGGCAGGTGAGCCCGAGGTCACGTAGCCCGCGCCGCCCTGCACCGACTGGAAGATGCTGCGGCCGTCGTCCGAGGTCGACATCTGGCGCGCCACGTCGATCTGCATCAGCCGCTCGCCCTGGTCGCCCACGTACTGCACGCCGCCGCCGGCGGCCATCACGAAGGGCGGGCTGCCGCTCTTGTAGCCGGCGAACAGGTACTGGCCGCTGCCGTTGTCGCTGTTGGCCACACCCACGAGCTGCTCCAGGCTGCTCTGGATGGCCGTGGCAAGCGAGCCGCGATCGGCGTCCGACAGGCCGCCGCCGCCGGCTTGCACGACCAGCGTCTTCACGTGCTGCAGGATCGACGTCACCGAGTCGAGCGCGTTCTCTTCGGTCGACAGCGCCAGCGCCGCGCGCTGGCGGCTGGTGGCGAACTGGGCGCCCTCCGCCAGCGTCTGGCTCACGCCGAGCGCGCGCGCCGCCCCCACCGGGTCGTCGCCGGCCGACAGGAACTTGGAGTTGGTCGCCAGCTGCTGCTGGACCTTGAACAGCTTCTGCTGCTGCAGGCCCATCGACTGCAGGCTCTGTTCGTAGAAGGATTGGGTGCTGATGCGCATCGCGGGTCCTGGGATCTGTACAAAAGGGTTCAGCTGCGGATGCCGAGGATGGCGTCGAACATCGCCGAGGCGGTCTGGATCACCTTGGCGTTGGCCTGGTACATCTGCTGGAACATCAGCAGGTTGCCGGTTTCCTCGTCCTGCACCACGCCGGAAATCGCGCGCTGGCTGGCCTTGATCTGGCCGGTGACGCTGTCCTGCGTGACGGCGGCCACCTTGATCGACATGGCGCGGTTGCCGACGTCGCTCACCAGCTGCGAGTAGGCGCCGTTGAAGGTCGCGGTGCCGTTCGACATCGTGGTCTTGCGCTGCAGCGCGCCCAGCAGCAGCGCATTGCCGCCGTCGGAGACACCGCCCGTGTTCTTGCCGATGGTGAAGGTGTCGCCCTGCGCGGGCGCGCCCGTCATGGCCACGGTGATGCCGTCGAAGCTCATCTTCGCGCCGGCCGTGTACGGCACGGGCGTGCCGGCCGGGTAGCTGGTGGCGGTGCCGTTGGCCAGCGTGACAGTCACGGCCGAGCCGGCCGGAAAGCCCGACAGCGTGCCGGTGCCCGCGTTGAAGCTCAGCGTGACGTTGCCGGCCAGCGGCGAGCCCGGGTAGGCCGCATCGACGCTGGCCGCGCCCAGCGCGCCGCTGCCCTTGTTGCCCGCGGTGTTGCCGGTGATCACGGGCGACGCGGCGGCCACCTTGGCCGGGTCGCGCACCAGCACCTCGAGGTCGCGCGCGCCGGTGCGCGTGGGCTGCACCAGGAACGAATCGCCGGCCTGCGCCGTGCCGCTCGCGGCCGTGAGGCTCACGCCGTCGAAGCTGATCGGGAAGGTGGTGAAGCTGCCCATCGGCGTCTTGTCCGACAGCCGCGTGACCGTGTAGGTGAGCGTGCCCGCCACGTCGGTGACGCTCACGTTGTAGTCGCTCGTGGTGAGCTTGGACGCATCGGTCAGCGTGGCGCCCAGCTCGAGGTTGCCGACGTTGCCTGCGTTGGCGATCGTGCCCGGCACGGCCTGCGAGAAGAAGTTCTGGCCCAGCGCACCGTTCAGGTCCACGCCCAGCTTGTGCTGCGCGTTCACCGCGTCGGCCACCGACATGGCGAGCCGGCCGACGGCGTTCTGCGTGGGGATCAGCGTGTCCTTGCGGAAGGCCATGAGGCCGCCGAGCACGCCGCCGGTGAAGGCGCTGTCGTCGAGCTCGACGGTGTTGCCGGCAAAGCCCGACAGGGCCACCACCTGGCGCGTGGGGTCGGCCGACGACGTCACCGCCGCCATCTTCGAGGCATGGTCGCCCACCACCAGCGACTGGCCGGTGGCGATGAATACGTTGTACTTGCCGTCGTCCTGCTGCAGCACGCGCACGTCGACCACCTGGCTCAGCTCGCTCACGAGCTGGTCGCGCTGGTCGAGCAGGTCGTTCGGCGCCTGGCCGCCGGCCACCGCGCTCATCTGGCTGATCTGCTGGTTCAGGCTGGCGATCTTGGCGGCGTAGGTGTTGATCTGGCTCACGCTGCCCACGATCTGCTCGTTGACCGAGGTGTTCAGGTCCGACAGGTACTGGTCGGTCGCGCGGAACTTGCTGGCCAGCGACTGCGCCGCGCTGATCATCTGCTGGCGCGCCGCCGGGTCGGCCGGCGTGTTGGCCACGCCCTGCACGCTGGTGAAGAAGCTCTGCATCAGCGGCGCGATGCCCGAGGTCTTGTCGGCCAGCAGCTGGTCGATGCGGTTGACCTGCACGCCGTTGGTGGCCAGCGCGGCCGACTGCGACTGCGCGGTGGCCAGCTGCGCCGTGAGGTAGCGGTCGTAGCTGCGCGACACGGTCGTCACGTTGGCGCCCGAGCCGATGAAGCCCGAGCCGCTGGCAATGCCGCCGGCGGAGGCGATCTGCGCGATCTGGCGGCTGTAGCCGGCCGTGTACACGTTGGCGGTGTTGTGGGCCGTGGTCATCAGCGCGGTGCGGGCGACCGCGAGGCCGCTCAGACCTGTGTAGAACATGCTTCCGGACATGAGGCTTTACCTGTCAAAGGGGTGTGGGGGAGCGGCATCACGCGATGCCTCCCCATGGTTATCGGCAGCGCGCGCCCGAAGTTGAGGGCGCGCGGTGTCATTGCGCCTGGCTCAGAACTCGGACCAGTCGCCCTTGGCGTCGCCGGCCATGGCGAGCTGTGGTGTGCCCGTCGGTTCGCGGCGTGCAGGCAACGCCTTGGCACGTGGCTTGGGCGTCGGCTTCGGCGGCTTGGGAATCGGCGTGATGCGCGTGAAGCTGGCGCGGGTGGTTGCGACCGCGTTCGCGTCGAGCTTGAAGACGCTCACGGCCTGCACGAGGCTGCCGGCCTGTTCCTGCAGCGACTGCGCGGCGGCCGAGGCTTCTTCGACCAGCGCCGCGTTCTGCTGCGTGACCTGGTCCATCTGCGTGATCGCCTGGTTGATCTGCTCGATGCCGGAGGTTTGCTCCTGGCTCGCGGCGGTGATCTCGCCCATGATGTCCGTCACGCGCTTGACGCTGCCCACGATCTCTTCCATCGTGCGGCCGGCTTCTGCAACCTGCTTGCTGCCTTCTTCGACCTTTTCCACCGAGTCGCCGATCAGGGTCTTGATTTCCTTGGCTGCGGCTGCGGAGCGTTGAGCCAGGCTGCGAACTTCGGAGGCCACGACTGCGAAGCCTCGGCCTTGCTCACCAGCGCGGGCAGCTTCGACCGCCGCGTTCAACGCGAGGATGTTGGTCTGGAACGCAATGCCGTCGATCACGCCGATGATGTCGACGATCTTCTTGGACGAGGCGTTGATCGAGCCCATCGTGTCCACGACCTGCGACACGACCGCGCCACCCTTCACTGCCACTTCCGAAGCAGAAACCGCCAGCTGATTGGCTTGACGCGCGTTGTCCGCGTTCTGCTTCACCGTCGAAGTCAGTTCTTCCATCGACGCCGCCGTCTGCTCCAGCGAACTCGCCTGCTCTTCGGTACGCGAAGAAAGATCCTGGTTGCCCGAAGCGATCTGCCCCGACGCCGTGGCAATGGTCTCCGTGCCCGTGCGCACTTCGCCCACCACCTTGGCGAGATTCGCGTTCATGTCCTTCAGCGCCTGCATCAGCTGGCCCGTCTCGTCGCGGCTGTCCACGCGGATGTTCGCGCTCAGGTCGCCGGCCGCCACCGTCTCGGCCACGCCGACCGCCTTGGCCAGCGGGCGCACGATGCTGCGCGAGATGAAGAAGGCGAACAGGCCGCCCAGCAGCACCGTGAGCGCCGTCAGCAGCAGCCGCAGGTTGAAGCTCTTCGCATTCGCCGCGTCGATGGCGTGGCTCATGTCGTCGATGGCGCGGCGTTCGATGGCCAGCAGCTCGAGCACGCGGTTCTCATACGCCTTGGCCGCCGGCTGGAACGACAGCTGGTAGGCGCGCACGGTCTCGACCGTGTTGCCGCTGGCCTTGGCGCGGGTCACGTCGTCCTTGGCGGCCTGGTACTTGGCGCGCAGCTCGACGATGGACTTGTAGGTCGATTTTTCTTCGTCGGTGACCAGCAGCGCCTCGACCTTGGCCATGGTCTCGCTGCCCTTCTTCACGCTCTCGGAGATCACGTCGGCGAACAGCATCGGCAGCGCCTCGTCGGTGGTGCGCGCGATCATCGAGGTGCGCGCGATGGCCGAGTAGGTCAGCACGTACCAGTCGGCAATGAGCCGCTCCTTGGCCAGCGGGCTCTGCATCATGATGCGCGTGGCCTCGGCGTTCCTGTGCGCGGAGACCAGCGCCACGGCGCTGGAGATCACCGACAACCCGAGCACGATGCCGAAGGCGAGGGTCAGGCGGGTGCCGATGCGAAGGTTCGAAAAGAATGTCATGGGGTGGTCCTCAAACGGTGGCGGCGGCTTCGATGAGGCCCATTTCTTCGCTGGACATCAGCCGGTCGATGTCCACCAGGATCAGCATGCGTTCGTCCAGCGTGCCCAGGCCGATCAGGTAGTCGGTGTCGAGCACCGAACCCATCTCGGGCGCCGGCTTGATCTGCTCGGCCGTGAGCGTGATCACGTCCGACACGCTATCGACCACCATGCCCACCACACGGCCCGAGATGTTCAGAACGATCACCACCGTGAACTGGTCGTAGGTGGGTGCGCCCAGCTCGAACTTGATGCGCATGTCGATGATCGGCACGATGATGCCGCGCAGGTTGACCACGCCCTTGATGTAATCCGGCGCGTTCGCGATGCGCGTCACGGCGTCGTAGCCGCGCAGTTCCTGCACCTTCTGGATGTCGATGCCGTATTCCTCGTCGCCGAGCTTGAAGGTCACGACCTCCAGGCGGTTGGCCACGGTGGACGCGGACGGCGCCGCGCCATTCGCGCGCGGTGATGTGGTGTCTCTGGTGTTGTTCAACATGTGTTCTTCTCCTCGTTCAATACGCATCCCGGGCGCCGGCACCCTCGCCCGCCCCGGTCCTGAATACCCCTGCGGCCCGGACCAGGCCCTGCGCCTGTTCCTGCAGCGACTGCGCCGTGGCCGAGGCCTCTTCGACCAATGCAGCGTTCTGCTGCGTCACCTGGTCCATCTGTGCGATGGCCTGGTTGATCTGCTCGATGCCCGAGGTCTGCTCCTGGCTCGCGGTCGTGATCTCGCCCATGATGTCGGTCACGCGCTTCACGCTGCCGACGATCTCCTGCATGGTGCGGCCGGCCTCGGCCACCTGCTTGCTGCCCGCCTCGACCTTCTCCACCGAGTCGCCGATCAGGGTCTTGATTTCTTTCGCCGCAGCCGCCGAACGCTGCGCGAGGCTGCGCACTTCCGACGCGACCACCGCAAAGCCCTTGCCCTGCTCGCCCGCGCGGGCCGCCTCGACAGCCGCGTTCAGCGCGAGGATGTTGGTCTGGAACGCGATGCCGTCGATCACGCCGATGATGTCGACGATCTTTTTCGACGAGGCGTTGATCGAGCCCATCGTGTCCACGACCTGCGACACCACGGCGCCGCCCTTCACCGCCACTTCCGACGCGGAGACGGCCAGCTGGTTCGCCTGCAGCGCGTTGTCCGCGTTCTGCTTCACGGTCGAGGTCAGCTCTTCCATCGACGCGGCCGTCTGCTCCAGCGAGCTGGCCTGCTGCTCGGTGCGCGAGGACAGGTCTTCGTTGCCCGAGGCGATCTGGCTCGACGCCGACATCACGCCCGCGACGTTCGCGCCCACGTCCGCGACGATGGCGAAGAGGTTGGCGCTCATCTGGTTCAGCGCGCGCAGCAGCCCCGCGATCTCGTCGCCGGGCCGCACCGTGAAGCGCACGAGGTCGCCGCCGGCGATGGTGCGCGCCACCTCGATGGCTTCATCGAGCGGACGGAACACCGTGCGCCCGAGGAACGCACCGAGGCCCAGCCACGCCAGCGCGGCGCCGAGGCTGCCCGTTGCCACGGCGGTGGGCAGCCAGCTGTGCGCGCCGGACATAGCGGCCAGGCGGGACGCTTCCATCCAGCCCATCACACCCAGGCCTGCTGACAACGCCGCCGCCGCGAGGGTCACGCCGAACACGCGGCGCCGCACCGGGATGCGCCGCAGCCGCGCCAACGGATGGGCCCAGCCGCTGCGCACCACCTCGCCCTGCAGCAGTTCGAGGCCCTTGGCCTCGCCCTCGCGCATGCGGCGGTAGAGCGCATCGGCGGCAGCCACGTCGTCGCGCGCGGGGCGGCTGCGCACGGACATGTAGCCCTCCACGCGCCCCTGGTGACGGATCGGCGTGACGTTGGCGAGCACCCAGTAGAAGTCGCCGTTCTTGCGCCGGTTCTTGATCAGGCCGGTCCAGGGCAGGCCCTGGTCGAGCGTGCGCCACAGGTCGGCGAAGGCCTCGGGCGGCACGTCGGGGTGGCGCACGATGTTGTGCGCCTTGCCCAGGAGTTCGGCGGCCGTGAAGCCGCTGGCCGCTACGAAGGCCGGGTTGACGTAAGTGATGCGTCCCTTGAGGTCGGTGCGGGACACCAGGGCCTCTTCCTTCGAGAGTTCGTATTCGATGTCGGTGACGGGCAGGTTGACACGCATGGCCGGTGTGTCGCCTTCAGGCCAGGGCCAGCGCGTTGCCGTGGCTGCTGCTGCCACCGAGGCGGAACACGCCGACGACCTGCGACAGGCTGCCGGCCTGCTCCTGCAGCGACTGCGCGGCGGCCGAGGCTTCCTCGACCAGCGCCGCGTTCTGCTGCGTGACCTGGTCCATCTGCGTGATCGCCTGGTTGATCTGCTCGATGCCGGAGGTTTGCTCCTGGCTCGCGGCGGTGATCTCGCCCATGATGTCCGTCACGCGCTTGACGCTGCCCACGATCTCTTCCATCGTGCGGCCGGCTTCTGCAACCTGCTTGCTGCCTTCTTCGACCTTTTCCACCGAGTCGCCGATCAGGGTCTTGATTTCCTTGGCTGCGGCTGCGGAGCGTTGAGCCAGGCTGCGAACTTCGGAGTCCACGACTGCGAAGCCTCGGCCTTGCTCACCAGCGCGGGCAGCTTCGACCGCCGCGTTCAACGCGAGGATGTTGGTCTGGAACGCAATGCCGTCGATCACGCCGATGATGTCGACGATCTTCTTGGACGAGGCGTTGATCGAGCCCATCGTGTCCACGACCTGCGACACGACCGCGCCACCCTTCACTGCCACTTCCGAAGCAGAAACCGCCAGCTGATTGGCTTGACGCGCGTTGTCCGCGTTCTGCTTCACCGTCGAGGTCAGCTCTTCCATCGACGCCGCCGTCTGCTCCAGCGAACTGGCCTGCTCTTCGGTGCGCGACGACAGGTCCTGGTTGCCCGAGGCGATCTGCCCCGAGGCCGTGGCAATGGTCTCCGTGCCCGTGCGCACTTCACCCACCACCTTCGCCAGGTTGGCGTTCATGTCCTTCAGCGCCTGCATCAGCTGGCCCGCTTCGTCGCGGCTGTCCACGCGGATGTTCGCGCTCAGGTCGCCGGCCGCCACGGTCTCGGCCACTTCGAGCGCATGGCCCAGCGGGCGCACGATGCCCAGCGTGAGGCGCCACGCGAACAGCGCGCCCACCGCCAGCGCGATGGCCGACAGCACGAGCAGCGTGGTGCGGCCTTCGGTGTGGTCGGCCGCGATGCCCTTGGCGGCGGCGTCGATCTTCTCGCGCTGGTGGTTGGCCAGGTTTTCGACGGCGCCGGCGTAGACGGCGAGCGCCGCGCTGAACTTGGTGTCGACCAGCACATTGGCTTCGTCGATCTTCTTCTCGTCCTTGAGCTTGTTGAGCGTGCCCACGGTCTCGAGCACGACGACGCGCGCCGCGACCACCGCGGCATAGAGCGCCTTTTCTTCCGGCGTGGCGAGCATGGCTTCCAGCTGCTTCTGCGCTGGCGTGATGCGCGCCGAACCCGCCGCCTGGAGCTTGGCGAAATAGGCCGCCACCTCGGGATCGGTGGTCTTGACCATCGCGTAGTTGGCCACCGTGTTCGACTTGAGCAGGCTGAGCCATTCGGCCGCCAGCCGCTCCTTGACCAACGCGCCCTGCACCATCTCGTCGGTGGCCTGCCCCACGTTCGTGAGGCGCAGCACGCCCGTGCCCGCAATGAACGCCATCAGCAGCAGCAGCACCGCGAAGCCGAGCCCGAGGCGGGTGCCGATTTTCAGATCCTTCAAACTCATTGCGCTTCTCTTCCTTCAATAACGGGGGACGGTGGCCGCATCGCGCGGCGGGCCACCGGCATGACATGACGGCATGGCGGGGCAGCGGCCTGCGCCACCCCGTCTCCCTGTTATCGGCAGCGCGCCGCCAGACTTGAGTCTTTTTTCTAAAGAAAGGCGCGAATCGGGGCGCGAGCGCATGCGTGCTCTGTCAGGCGTCGGTGGCGTTGACGTGCTGGAACACCCGGTCCAGCCGCTCGGCCACCTTGGCGTCGTGGTGGCTTGCACGGGCCCGTGCGTGCGCCGCGAAGCCCGCTAGACCCAGGCCCGTCAGGCAGGCGGCGCCGGCCAACGCCCACACGGTATGGAGCGCCCAGGCGCAGCCGGTGCCGACATGGAAGCCGAGGAAGAGCGCCACGGCCAGCAGCAGGAGCAATGCGGCGAAGCCCATGCCGACGCGGCGCAGGGCTTTCGGATGGAAATGCGTGGACACGGGGCGTTCAGGCCGCAACGGCTTCGTCGGCGTCGAGCTTGAAGGTGCTCACGGCCTCGACCAGCGCGCCGGCCTGCTCCTGCAGCGACTGCGCGGCGGCCGAAGCCTCTTCGACCAGCGCCGCGTTCTGCTGCGTCACCTGGTCCATCTGCGTGATCGCCTGGTTGATCTGTTCGATGCCGGAGGTTTGCTCCTGGCTCGCGGCCGTGATCTCGCCCATGATGTCGGTCACGCGCTTGACGCTGCCCACGATCTCTTCCATCGTGCGGCCGGCTTCGGCGACCTGCTTGCTGCCTTCTTCGACTTTTTCTACCGAGTCGCCGATCAGGGTCTTGATTTCCTTGGCGGCGGCTGCGGAGCGTTGAGCCAAGCTGCGAACTTCCGAAGCAACGACGGCAAAGCCTCGGCCCTGCTCACCAGCGCGGGCAGCCTCCACAGCCGCGTTCAGGGCCAGGATGTTGGTCTGGAACGCGATGCCATCGATCACGCCGATGATGTCGACGATCTTCCTGGACGAGGCGTTGATCGACCCCATCGTGTCCACGACCTGCGACACGACCGCGCCACCCTTCACCGCGACTTCCGAAGCAGAGACGGCCAGCTGATTCGCCTGCCGCGCGTTGTCCGCGTTCTGCTTCACCGTCGAAGTCAGCTCTTCCATCGACGCCGCCGTCTGCTCCAGCGAACTCGCCTGCTCTTCCGTGCGCGACGACAGGTCCTGGTTGCCCGCCGCGATCTGCCGCGACGCCACCGCGATCGAATCGGTCGAGGCCTTGATGCGCGTCACGAGGTCGGTGAGCGTGTCTTCCATCTCGCCCATGCCGCGCAGCAGCCGGCCGAAGTCGCCGCCGCGCTCGGTCTCGAACTCCTGGCTCAGGTCGCCGGAGGCCACGGTCTCGGCGATCAGCAGCGCCTCGGCCACCGGATCGGCGATGCTGCGCGTGAGCAGCCATGCGAGCACCGCGCCCAGCGCCAGCGCGGCCACGGCCAGCGCGACGATGTAGATGAGGCCTGCGCGGTACTGCGCGTCGATGGCGGCGGCGGTGCTGTCGATGTGCTTCTGCTGGTGCGCCACCATGGCGCGGATGCCCGCGTCGTAGCCGTCGAGCATCGGCAGCAGCTGCGTGTCGGTGCGCGTCGCGGCCTCGTCCTTGCGGCCTTCGGTCTTCAGCTGGAGGATCTGCTGGCGCAGCGCGACGTACTCGCCGCGCCGCTTCTGGATGTCGGCGCTCAGCGCCAGTTCTTCCGGCGACACGAGCAGCGCCTCGAGCGCCTTCTGCGTCTCGGAGATGGTGGCGCTGGTGGCGGCGATCTGCTTTTGCAGGTGCGCCTGCACCTGCGCGTCGTCGCTCTTGAGCAGCGAGAAGGTGCGCACGCTGTTGGTGGCGGTGCCCAACTGCCAGGCCGTGGCCAGGCGCTCCTTCGACAAGGTGCGCGAGGCCAGTTCCTTCGTGGCCTCGCCCACGTCTTGCAGCCGCAGCACGCCGATGCCCGCCACGGCCACCAGCAGCGCCAGCACCAGCGCAAAGCCGGCGCCCAGCCGCATTCCGGTCGTCCAGTTCTTTATCGTCATTCGCTTGTCTCCTCTCGGGGCCTCTCGTGTCGTTGTTCTCGGGTCCGGGCAGTCAGGCTGTGTGAAGGGCTCAGCCGAACTTCTGCATGATGCGAACCAGCTTCTCGCCGTACTTCGGGTCGGTGGCATAGCCCGCGCGCTGCAGGCCGTGCGCGGCCTGCGCCGGGTCGGCGGTGGCCAGCACATTCGCGTAGCGCGGGTTGCGCGTGATGAAGCGCGCGTAGTCGGTGAAGGCCTCTTCGTACGAGGCGTAGGCGCGGAACTTGGCGCGCACCTTCTGCGGCTCGCCGTCGATGTATTCGGTGGTGGTGGTCTCGACCGTGGCGCCCTTCCAGCCCTTGTCGGCCTTGATGCCGAAGAGGTTGAAACTTGGCGTGCCGTCGTCGGCGCGGATCTCGCGCTTGCCCCAGCCCGATTCGAGCGCGGCCTGCGCCAGGATCAGTGGCGCGGGCACGCCGCTGGCGTTGCTGGCCGCCTGCGCCGAAGCGCCCATGCGGTCCACGAACGCATCGACCTGGCCTTGCAGCGAGGCGTTCGCGGCCGGTGCGGGGCTGCTCTTCATTTGATAGACACCGAGGTCGGCCGCCGTCGACACGCGCGCGCCGGGCGCCGAGCCGATGGGAATGCCCGCGCGCGGGCCGTACGGCAAGCCGGGGGGCGGCTCCAGCGACATCGGCCGGGTGCCGATGCCCTCGTCGGCTTCGGGCGCCGCCGAAGGCAATTGCCGCCGCAGCTGCGCCAGCATCGCCTCGGCCAGCCCCACGCCGCGCCCCGAGAGGTTCTGCGTGAGCTGCTGGTCGAACATCGACAGGTAGACCTTCTGGTCCTGGCTGTCGAGCAGGCCGCTCGAGGGCGTCGCCTCGCGCATGCTCTTGAGCACCATGTTCATGAATAGCGCCTCGAACTGGCGAGAGACCTGCTGCAGGCCCTCTTCGGGCGAGGTGCGCACGGTGCGCCGCAGCGCATCGACGCCCTGCACGTCGAGCGCAAAACGCTGGTCGAGCGCGCCGCTGCGGCTGGCCGCGTCGGCGCCGCTCCATGCGGTGTTGGCAGAGATGGTCATGACGGCGGCCTCAGATGATCTCGAGCTCGGCGCTCAGGGCGCCGGCCGACTTCATGGCCTGCAGAATCGACACCAGGTCCTGCGGATTCGCGCCCAGGCTGTTCAGCCCCTTGACCACATCGGCCAGCGAGGCGCCGCCGCGCACCATCTGGATCGCGCCGCCGCCCTGGTTGACGGAAATCTGCGAGGTCTGCGCCACCACCGTGCTGCCGCCCGAGAACGCGCCCGGCTGGCTGATCACCGGCTCGGTGTTGATCACCACCGACAGGTTGCCGTGCGCGATGGCGCAGTCTTTCACCCGCACCGCCTGGTTCATCACGACCGAGCCCGTGCGCGCATTCACCACCACCCGCGCGCCCGCCTGCGTGGGCGTGACTTCGAGCTCCTGCAGCTGGGCGAGAAAGCCCACGCGCCGCTGCGGCTCGGGCGCCTGCACGCGGATCACGCGTGCGTCCATGGCTTCGGCGGTGCCGGCGCCGAACTGGCGGTTGATGGCGTCCGTGGCGCGCTGCGCGGTGCCGAAGTCGGAGCGGTTCAGCTCGAGGGTGAACGAGCCTTCCGCGCCCACCGGCGCCTCGACCGTGCGCTCCACCAGCGCGCCGGCGGGAATGCGCCCCGAGCTGAGCTGGTTGACCTGCACCTTGCTGCCGTTGGCCGCGGCGCCCGCGCCGCCCACCACCATGTTGCCCTGCGCCACCGCGTAGGTCGCGCCGTCCACGCCCTTGAGCGGCGTCATCAGCAGCGTGCCGCCGCGCAGGCTCTTGGCATTGCCCATGGACGACACCGTGACGTCGATGTTCTGGCCCGGCCGCGCGAACGACGGCAGCGTGGCCGTCACCATGACGGCCGCCACGTTCTTCAGCTGCATGTTCACGCCCTGCGGGATCGTGATGCCCAGCTGCTGCAGCATGTTGTTCAGGCTCTGCGTGGTGAACGGCGTCTGCATCGTCTGGTCGCCCGTGCCGTCCAGGCCGACCATGAGGCCGTAGCCGATGAGCGGGTTGTCGCGCACGCCCTGGATGCTGGCGAGTTCCTTCAGGCGCTCCGCATGCGCGGGCGCGATGAACAGGAGCGCGCACAGCGCCGCGATGCGCCAGCGATTCAAAGAGGGTGAAGCCTGGAGGTGTGTCATCAGAACGGCATCACGTTCAAGAAAATTCTTTGCATCCAACCCATGTGCTGGGCCTCATCGATATAGCCCTTGGCCGAGTACTCGATGCGCGCATCGGCCACCAGCGTCGAGGGCACGGTGTTGTTGCCCGACACGGTGCGCGGGTTCACCACGCCCGAGAAGCGGATGTACTCGGTGCCCTGGTTGATGCCCATCTGCTTCTCGCCGCTCACGAGCAGGTTGCCGTTGGCCATGACGTCGGTCACGGTGACGGTGATCACGCCGTTGAAGGTGTTGTTGGCGTTGGCGCCGCCCTTGGCGTTGAGCGTGTTGGTGCCCGACAGCTTGGTGTCCTGCCCGTCGAGCAGGCCGCCGATGAGCTTGGGAATGGCCGCGAACACGCTGGTCGTGTTGCCCGTGCGGCTGGCGTTGGCGCCCGAGTTCTTGGTCGCGTTGACCTTCTCGCTGATGAGGATGGTGAGGATGTCGCCGACGTTGCGCGGGCGGCGGTCTTCGAACAGCGCGTTGGCGCCGGGGCCGTCCTGGAAGATCGCGCCCGGGGCGCGGCGCGCCTGCACCGCCGCGTACTGGTCGGCACGCGCCGTCATCGGCTGGTGCACCAGCGGCTCGCGCGGCACCTGCGCGCAGCCGGCGGCCAGCGCGGCCACGAGCAGCAGCGCCGCCGCACGGCGAAGAAGACGCACCCCCGCCCGCATCACAACTGGGCCAGGCGCTGCAGCATCTGGTCCGAGGTCTGGACCGCCTTGCTGTTGATCTCGTACGAGCGCTGCGTGGCGATCATGTTGACCAGCTCTTCCACCACGTTGACGTTGGAGGCCTCCACATAGCCCTGGCTCAGCGTGCCCGCGCCGTCCACGCCGGGGTTCACCTGGTTGGGTGCGCCCGAGGCGTCGGTCTCGGCATACAGGTTCTCGCCCTTGCTCTGCAGGCCCGTGGGGTTGACGAAGGTCGCGAGCTGCAGCTGGCCGACCTGCACGGTGTTGGTGCCGCCCGCCTGCACCACCGACACGATGCCGTCGCGGCCCACGGTGATGCTGGTGGCGTTGGCCGGGATGGTGATGGCCGGCTGCACCGGGAAGCCGCTGGCCGTGACCAGCTGGCCGTCGCGGTCGGTCTGGAACGAACCGTCGCGCGTGTACGAGGTCGTGCCGTCGGGCATCAGCACCTGGAAGAAGCCGCTGCCGCTGATGGCCACGTCGGTCGGCTTGTCGGTCTTGGTGAGGTTGCCCTGCGAGTGGATGCGCTCGGTGGCGACCACGTGCACGCCGGTGCCGACCTGCAGGCCCGAAGGCAGGCGCGTCTGGTCGGAGCTCTGGCCGCCGACCTGGCGCAGGTTCTGGTAGACCAGGTCTTCGAACACGGCGCGGCTGCGCTTGAAGCCGGTGGTGCCGACGTTGGCCAGGTTGTTGGAGACCACGTCGAGCTGCGTCTGCTGCGCGTCCAGGCCGGTCTTGGCGATGTAGAGGGAGCGGATCATTGAAAGGAGTTCCTGGAAGAGGGTCAGCCGTAGGCCAGCAGCTTGTTGGCGGTCTGCGCGTTGATGTCGGCGGTCTGCAGCGACTTCATCTGCATCTCGAAGCTGCGCGCGTTGGCGATCATGGCCACCATGGCATCGACCGGCTGCACGTTGCTGCCCTCGATGGCGCCGGAGATGAGCGTGACGGCCTCGTCGGCCTCGGCCGGCGGCAGGTCGGCGCGCATGCGAAACAGGCCGTCGTCGCCGCGCACGAGGTCGGTCACGGGCGGGTTGACGAGCTTGAGACGGCCCACCTCGGCGATGCCGGTGAGCGTGGTCGAGGCCGCGTCGCGCGAGCCCACGAGGCCGTTGGACGCGATGCTCACGGCCAAACCCGGCGGCACGGTGAGCGCACCGTTGTCGCCCACCACGGGGCGCCCGCCCATCGTCGTGAGCTGGCCGTCGGCGCCGATCTGCAGGTTGCCGACGCGCGTGTAGGCCTCGCTGCCGTCGGCCGCCTGCACCACCAGCCAGCCTTCACCGCCCACGGCCACGTCGAGCGCGCGGCCGGTCTGCGTGAGCGGGCCGTGGGTGAAGTCGGCGCCGGGCGTGGTGGCGGCCACGAAGGCGCGCGTGGGCGCCTCCTCGCCGACCACGGGCACGGCGCGGAAGGTCGCGATCTGCGCACGGAAGCCCGGCGTCGAGACGTTCGCCATGTTGTTGGCGACCACGGCCTGCTGCTCCATGGCCTGCTTGGCGCCGCTCATGGCGACATACAGCATTCGATCCACGAAGTGCTCCTGCTCAGCGGATGTTCATGAGCGTCTGCATGACCTGGTCCTGCGTCTTCACGGTCTGCGCATTGGCCTGGTAGTTGCGCTGCGCGACGATGAGGTTCACCAGCTCGGAGGTCAGGTCGACGTTGGACGACTCCAGCGCGCCCGAGGCCAGCGAGCCGGCCTTGGTGCCTTCGCCCGGCGTGCCGGTGAGCGCATTGCCCGAGGCCTGCGTCTCGGCCCACACGTTGTTGCCCTTGGGCTCCAGGCCGTTCGGGTTGGCGAACGACGACAGCACGACCTGGCCCAGCAGGCGCGTCTGCTCGTTGGAGAACTTGCCGGTGATGGTGCCGTCGGGGTTGATCGAGAACGCGGTGAGCTCGCCCGACTTGTAGCCGTCCTGGCCCAGCTTGCTCATGCCGTTGGCGCTGCCGAACTGCGTGGTGCCCGTGAGGTCGACCGAGGCGGTGAGCGGCGAGGCGCCGTTGGTGAAGGTGAGCGGCCCGATGTTGAACGCGCCCGAGGCCGGTGCGGTCATGACGCCCTTGGCGTCGAAGCTCACGTTGGACAGCGCGGCGCCGCCGTTCAGCGGTGCGCCGTCGGAGGTGCCGTACACGCTCCAGGTGTTGGCCGCCGTCTTCACGAAGTACACGGCCACGTCGTGCGGGTTGCCCAGCGAGTCGTAGATGGGGCCGATGGCGTTCGGGTAGTTGTAGGTGGCCGCGTCGGTGGGGTTGAACGGCGTCTTGGCGGGCACCGTGCTGCGCGCGTCGAGGTTGAACTGCGCGTCGATGTTGGCCGTGGGCTTGGGCGGCATCATGCCGCCCTGCACCTGGATCGGGCCCGGCGTGCCGCCGCTGATGCCGCCGCTGGCGTTGGCGCCGTAGCCGGTGAGCTGCAGGCCCTGCGCGTTGACGATGTAGCCGTCCTTGTCGCGCGTGAACTGGCCGTTGCGCGAGTAGAAGACCTCGCCGCTGGGGCTGGCCAGGCGAAAGAAGCCGTCGCCGTTGAGGATGGCCACGTCCAGCGGGCGCGTGCTCGACTGCGTCACGCCCTGCGTGAAGTTCTGCGTCACGCCCGACACCGAGGCGCCCAGGCCCACGCGCGAGCCGGCGTACACGTCCTGGAAGGTGGCGGCGGCCGACTTGTAGCCCACCGTGCCCGAGTTGGCGATGTTGTTGCCGATGACGTCGAGGTTGGCCGCGGCCACGCCGAGTCCGCTGATGCCTTGGGAGAAACTCATGAGGGGGTCCTTGTTCGGTGCGAGGAAGAAGAGTGCGAAGGGCGCGGCCCGCACGGGCCACGCCGAAGACGAAGACGAAAGCTCAGAGGAACAGGCGCACGTCGCCCAGCCCGATGCTGGCGCCCGAGGCCAGCTCCAGCGTGACGCCGCCGGCGCCCTGCTTCACGGCGGCCACCTGCGAGAAGGTGAGCGCGGTGGCCTTCACCGTCGTGCCGTTGTTGCTGGCATCGACCGTGAAGCGGTAGGCGCCCGGCGGCACCGCCACGCCCAGGTCGTCCTTGCCGTCCCAGGTGACGGCGTTGACGCCTTCTTTCATGGCGCCCGCGTCGAGCGTGCGGATCACCTTGCCGGTGCTGTCGACGATCTTGATCTCGACATCGGCGGCGGTGCCCGGCAGCTGCACGGCGAAGGCCTGCGTGGCGGGGTCCTTGCCGTCTTCGGGCTTCTTGGTGGTGAGCACATCGCCGGGCGACAGCACGTTGTAGCCGATGAGCGAGGTGGCCTGCAGCAGCTGGTTGGCGCCGGTCTGGTTGACCAGGCCGGAGAGCGTGGCGTTGAGCTTCTCGATGCCGCTCACGGTGCTCATCTGCGCGAGCTGCGAGGTGAGCTCGGCGTTCTGCATCGGGTTGAGCGGGTCCTGGTTGTTCAGCTGCGTGACCAGCAGCTTGAGAAAGCGCTGCTCGCTGTCGGCGCTGGAGACGTTGTTGTTGCTGTTCGCCGCCGTGGGCGCGTTCAGCCCGCTGATGGACGAGGTGTCGGAAAGGGCCATGGGGTCGGTGTTCTTCCTGCGGGAGGCGCGTGGGCGTGCGTGGGTTACTGGCCGATGGTCAGCGTCTTGACCATCAGCGTCTTGGCGGTGTTGAGCACCTCGACGTTGGCCTGGTAGCTGCGCGAGGCCGAGATCATGTTGGTCATCTCCTCGACCACGTTGACGTTGGGCATCGCCACGTAGCCTTCGGCATTGGCGTGCGGGCTCTTGGGGTCGAACACGAGCTTGGCGGGCGACGGGTCTTCGATGACACCGGCCACCTTGACGCCGCCGATGTCGCGCCGGCCCGAAGCGGCCACCTCGAACACCACCTGCTTGGCGCGGTAGGGCTGGCCGTCGGGGCCGGCCACGCTCTCGGCGTTGGCGAGGTTGCTCGCGGTCACGTTCATGCGCTGCGATTGCGCGGTCATGGCGGAGCCCGCCACGTCGAAGATGTTCATGGCTGTACCGCCGACAGGAGCGATTTGATCTTGGCGTTGATGAGGGTGAGGTTCGACTCGTAGCGCAGCGCGTTGTCGGCGAAGGCCACGCGCTCGACATCCATCTCGACCGTGTTGCCGTCGAGGCTGGACTGGTGCGGCACGCGGTACAGCAGGTCGTCGCCGGCCGTGGCCTGCGCCTGGCCCGCGAGGTGGCGCGACGAAGTGGTGGCCATCGACACCGACGAGGCGGCGCGGCCGCGCTCGACGGCCTCGCTCAGGCGCGCGCCGAAGTCGAAGTCGCGCGCCTTGTAGTTCGGCGTGTCGGCATGGGCGATGTTGGCCGCGAGCACCTCCTGGCGCTGGGCCCGGAGATGGAGCGCTTCGCGGTGGAAGCGAAACGCCGCATCCAGCTTGTCGATCATCTTTGTTCCATCT
The DNA here is from genome assembly GCF_059415405.1 of Variovorax sp. GW821-FHT10C12. Lineage (NCBI taxonomy): Bacteria > Pseudomonadati > Pseudomonadota > Betaproteobacteria > Burkholderiales > Comamonadaceae > Variovorax > Variovorax sp. GW821-FHT10C12. Next base: position 267,439 of record NZ_JBWKNE010000002.1, on the reverse strand, counting down.
GTTGAGGCGTCGCCAGTGCACGGGGCGCAGCGACCGATGGAAAGCAAGTCTATGCATGCCGCGCGTTGGCAATCGCCCGAACAAAGGGGGGTTTCGCCTGCTGCTCGCACCTTCGCCGGCGGGGTGAATTCATAAGAATCCAGGGGCGCCGGTTGCGGCTTTCCTGCACCGGCACCCTCATTTTTCTGGCCCTCTTCTTTCGCTTTCGATGACCCTCTCGCCGCTTCGCCAACGCCTGCTGCGCACCGCCTGCGCGGTGGGGCTGTCGTGCGCGATGTCGACCGGTGCGATCGCCGGCGACGTGGCCGCGAAGGCGGTCGAGACCTACCTCCAGGTGCAAAGCGCCGGCCTGCCGGGCAAGGTCACCGTCAGCCTCGAAGGACGCGGCACCGAGGCCCTGCCCCCGTGCGAAGCGCCCGAGGTGTTCCTGCCGCCGGGCGTCACGCCGTGGGGCCGCATCTCGGTGGGCGTGCGTTGTCATGCCGAGCGGCCGTGGACGCGCTTCGTGCAGGCACGTGTCGCGGTGGAAGGCCGCTACCTGGTGGCGGCGCGCGCCATCGACGCGGGCCGGGCGCTGGGCGCAGGCGACGTGGTCGAGCGCACCGGCGACCTCACGCGGCTGCCGCGCTCGGTGGTCACCAGCACGGCCGAACTGGTCGGGGTGGTGAGCGCCAACCGCGTCGCTCCCGGCGCCCCGATCCGCAAGGAACTGCTGCGCGGCGTCGCCGTGATCCAGCAGGGCCAGGCCGTGAAGGTGGTGGCACAGGGGCCGGGCTTTGTCGTGAGCACCGAGGCCAAGGCCCTGAGCGGCGCCGCGGTGGGCGCGGTGGTGCAGGCCAGGACGCTGGACGGCCGGGTGATCCGCGGCGTGGCCGACGAGGAAGGACAGGTCCGGCTGGTGCAGTAGCGGCCGCCGCGTTGGCGCAGGCTTCACTTCATGCACGCCCTTCCTAAAGTTCTTGCACCGGCTGCCGATATACGGGTCAGCCCCTGAGGAATCACCTTGAAAATCGATCCCACCGCCCCTTCGGCCACGCCCCTGCACCGCACGCCCGCACCGGGCGCGCCGGCTCCGTCGACCTCCGCCGAGGCCGTGCAGCGCCCGAAGGAAGCGGCGCCCGTTTCCGCGCTCGTCCATGCGATGCCCGCCGCCGTGGGCGGCAGCGATTTCGACGCCGCGCGCGTGGCCGCCATCCGCGAGGACATCCGCGCCGGCCGCTACGAGATCCGCCCCGAACGCATCGCCGACGGCCTGCTGGCCAGCGTGCGCGAGCTGCTCGCGCCGAAGGGCGAGGCATGAGCACCTTGCTGGCGCACCTGCGCGCGGAAGCGGGCTGCATCGGGGAATTCCTCGTGGCGCTGGACCAGGAGGCGCAGGCCATGTCCGCCAGCGACTTCGACGCGCTGAACGCCATCGCCGGCCGCAAGACCACGCTGCTGGACCGCATGGCCGAACTCGACCGGCAGCGCGAATCGCTGCAGGCGGCGCAGGGATTTGCGCCCGGCCGCGCGGGTGCGGATGCCGCCGCGGCCGCGGGCGGTGCGCCGACGCGCCAGGCCTGGAACGAACTGCTCGCGCTCGCCGAAGACGCCCGCAACCGCAACCTGCACAACGGCACGCTGGTGTACGCGCACCTGGACTTCACGCAGCAGGCGCTGCACTTCCTGCAGGCCCGCGCCCAACCCTTCTACGGCCCCGACGGCGTGCGCAAGACGCAAACCGGCGCCGGCACCCGGCTGGCCGCCGGCTGAGCCGTCTCGTGAACGCATCCGCACGCTTCGCCCCCGCACGCACCGCGATCCCGCTGGTGCTGCTGTGGCTCGCGTGCACCGGCGCCCATGCCTTCGAGCTCGCCCCCGCCGTGCGCTCGGACGACGCCATCAACCTGGGGCAGCTGCACCCGGTGCGTACGGCCGTCGGCGAAACGGCACGCATCGCGTACTCGGGCGCGGCCATGGCCATCGCCATGTCGGCCGCCTACGTGCCGTCGTACCGGCCCGGCGAACAGTCCCTCGGCCTGGCCTTCGGCACCTACCAGGGCTACACGGCCGCGGCGCTGGGCTTCAAGCGCACGTCGGGCGACGGCGACATGGCCTGGGGCATGGGCGTGTCCAGCACGGGCCGGGAGTGGGGCTTCAACGCGGGCATCGGCTGGAAGCTGCCGCGCAGCAGCAGCGCCGCCCGCCCCTGAGCCCATGCCATTGCCCCGGGACGCCCTTCACCACCTTCGCATGGATGCCACCGACATGAAGACCCTTCCTTCCACGCCAACGTCCCGTCACCAGAAGGTCGCACCCCGAGGAGCCTGCGCGTGATGCCCGCGCAGCAGGGCGCGCGCCGCATCGCGATGGTGGGCTGCGACGAGGCGCAGCAGGCCGGCTGGGGCAACCGCCTGCGCCTGATGGGCTGCGAGCCCGTGTGCTTCGACGACAGCACGGACTTCCTGCTGGCCATCACCCAGGGCCTGCAATTCGGCCTGCTGCTGGTCGTGCTGAAGGACGAAGGCGCCTGGCCGATCCTCACGGCGATGTGCCGCGCGCTGCGCATTCCCATCTTCCTGGTGGCGCGCGCCTCGCAGCGCGATCTGCTGGTCGATGTGCTGTCGGCCGCGGGCGGCGAGACGCAGGGCGCGAGCATCGACTTCGCGGTGCTGCCCGTCGACGAGTTCGAACTGGAGCTGCGCGTGCGCGAATCGCTGCGGCGCAACCGCACGCTGCTGCAGCCGCACGCCACGGCCGCGTGCTTCGGCGATTACCAGTTCCTCGGCGAGCGCCGCGTGGTGGTGTGCCACGGCACCGAGGTGCGCCTGAAGCCGCGCGAGTTCGAACTGGCGCTGCTGCTGTTTCGCAACGCCGGCCGGCTGCTGGAGCGCGACTGGCTGCTGGCCTCGCTGTGGGTGGATGCGCGCATCGAACGCACGAGCCGCACGCTCGACTGCTGTGTGGCCAGCATCCGCCGCAAGCTCTCGCTGCACAAGGGCGGCGAGTTCGTGCTGGTCTCGGTGTATGGGCGCGGCTACGAGCTGCGGCACATGGCGCCGGCCGCGTCTGAAGCCGATGAAGCGCCGCTGATCGACACCGCGGATTTCCCGGACACCTCGAACGAGCCGGTGTGGCTCGGCGAAAGCGCGCGGGCATGAAACTGTGACGACCTCCGGCCTCGAGGAACCACCCCGAAGGGCGGGTGCCGAAGCGACCTCTACCAACGCCAGAAGACCGTCCCCGCCAGTATCCGCGCCTTAGCTGAAGACAGGCTGAAGCCCCGCATAAAACCCTTCTGCTTCCGCACTCAGCCGCCAGTCAGCGAACGCACGTTCAATGACAGGCCACATCGTGAGGGGGAGATCGATTGCAGGACACCATGAGACTACTCGCAGAGGCATCGCTGATTCTTGCCCTGGCCATCGTTCTCGGCGGGTTGGTGCTCGGGCTGCTGGCCGGTCCGCAGCACCCCGACGACCCGGAGTAAGCCGTCGGGAGACCTTGCGCGGCTGCACAGAACTACAGCGCAGCCAGCGGCTTCGCGTCGATGGCCTTCAGCAGGGCCTGCAGCGCCTGGGTGCCCTGGCTGTCGAGTCCGAGCAGCGGCGCGCGCGGCACGCCCGCTTCGAAGCCGCGCAGGCCCAGGCCGGCCTTGATCGTCGTGGGCAGGCCGCCCTGCAGGATGAAGCGCAGGATCGGCAGCTGGGCGTAGAACACACGGCGCGCGCGGTCCAGATCGCCTGCGGCGCAGATGTCGTAGAGCGCCAGGGGCCACTCGGGGATCAGGTTCGGCGCGGCGGTGCACCAGCCGATGGCGCCGGCCGCAAAGGCTTCGAGCGCCAGCGGGTTGCTGCCGTTGAAGAACGGAATGCGGCCATCGGACAGCTGCATCAGCGTGTGCATGCGCTGGATGTCGCCCGAACTCTCCTTCACCATCGTGGCGTTCGCGATGTCCTTGACGATCCGGACGATCAGCTCCGGCTTCATGTCGACGCCGCTGGTGGCCGGGTTGTTGTAGACCATGATCGGCACGCCCACGGCCTGCGAGATCGTGGCGTAGTGGCGAAAGATTTCGTCGTCCGAGAGCTTCCAGTACGACACCGGAAGCACCATCACGGCATCGGCGCCCGCTGCTTCCGCGAACTTCGCCTTGCGCACCGCATTGCGCGTCGTGAGGTCGGAGATACCCACGATGACCGGCAGGCGCTTGTTGACCTGCTGGATCGACGCTTCGGCGACGGCGTCCCACTCGGCGTCGTCCAAGTAGGCGCTTTCGCCGGTGCTGCCCAGCGGGGCGATGCCGTGCGAGCCGCGTTCGACCAGACGGTCGATGAGGCCGCGCACGGCCGCAAGGTCGACACGGCCCGAGGCCTTGTCGAACGGCGTGACAGGGTAGGAAATGATGCCTTTGAATGAAGTGCTCATGATGGCTTGGGAATCTTTCGGTGAAGGGATCGAATGCACGCCGTTCAGCGCGAACGGAGGCAGTCCGCGTGGCGACCGGTGCGCAGCGTGCGGCGCGCGTAGTACGCGAAGGCCGCCTCGTTGCGCTTGGGACGCAGGATCCAGTCGTGCGCTTCACGGCCCAGGGCCGGATCGATGGGCTGGATCGCCCCTGCGGCGGCTGCCAGCAGCTGCATCCTGGCCGCGCGTTCGAACGCGATCGCCAGCACGCAGGCGGCCTCGACGCTTTCAGCCGCCACCAGCAGGCCGTGGTGCGAGAGCATCAAGGTGCGCTTGCTGCCCAATGCCGTCGAGATGAGCTCGCCCTCCTCGTTGCCGACCGGCACGCCGGGCCACTTCGGAACGAAGGCCACGTCGTCGTACAGCACGCAGTTGTCCATGTGGGAAACCTCCAGCGGCACTTCGAGCATGCTCAGGGCCGCCGCGTGCAAGGCGTGCGTGTGGATGATGCAGTTGACGTCCGGCCGCGCGCGGTAGACCCACGAGTGGAAGCGGTTGGCCGGGTTGGCCATGCCCGAGCCGGACTTGACGTTCAGGTCTTCATCGACGACCAGCAGGTTGTCTTCCGAAATCTCGTCGAAGCCCAGGCCCAGGCGTTGCGTCAGGTAGGTGCCGTGAACCTCGGTGCGCGTGGTGATCTGGCCCGCCAGGCCGGAGTCGTGGCCGTTCTCGAAGAGGATGCGGCACGTCAGCGCCAGCTTCTGGCGCAGCGTGTACTCCGATGGCAACAGGGTCGTTTCCATCTCGGCATTCGCCTTGTCGATCAAGGCTTCCTTGTTGAGGGAAAAAGTGTCTTCTGACATAGCGATCGCTCCCGTATCAGCGTTGAGAAAAAGTCAGCCCGAGGTTTCGAGCGTGGAAAGGGTGAGGTCCGGTTGTCCCGGAAACAGAGGCGCGTAGCCCGGCAGGCCTTCGATGCGATCGATCCAGCGCTGCACCTGCGGGTAGCGCGCAAGATCGACGCCGCCCATCGGCGCCATGCGGGTGTACGGATACAAGGCGATGTCCGAAATGCTCGGCGCCGTTTCCGTGGAGACCCACTGCCGGCCTGTTGCCAGGCGCGCTTCGAGAATCGCCAACGCGTCGTGGCCTTCCTGCAGCCACGCGCGCACTGGGGCGTCGGCGGGCGTGAGGTCTTTGCGCAGGGCCAGGTGCAGCCGCAGCTGGGCCAGCGGTCGCATGTGCTGCTCTTGCTCGAAGTGCATCCATGCGAGCGTCTGCGCCTGATCGTGGAGCGCCTGGGGCCACCACGGCGTGCCCTGCGCCAGATAGAAAAGGATGGCGCCCGACTCGCTCAGCATGCGGCCGTCGTCCAGTTCGAGCACGGGCACCCGCTTCATCGGTGCGTGGGCGAGGAAGCTTGCGGACTGCAGGTCGCCGCGGTCGATCGACAGCGTGCTTCGCTGCAGATCGATGCCCACGAAGCTCGCCAAGAGCCGGACCTTCCAGCAGTTGCCGGAGCGTTGCGTGTCGATGATGCGCATGGCGGTCAGTCCACCTTGGTGCCGGCGGCCTTGGTGATGCGCGTCCACTTGTCGGTCTCGCTGCGCACATGCTTCAGGTAGGCCGCTTCACCCGTGGGCAGCGGCTCGACGCCGATCTCGGCCAGCTTGGCCTGCAGCTCCGGGCGGGCCAGGGCGCGCGCCAGGGCTTCGGACAACAGCGTGGTCTGTTGCTTGGGCGTGCCCGGAGGCGCGAGCAATGCGTTCCACGACCCGATCAGGAAGGTCGGCACACCGGCTTCGGCGCTGGTCGGCACCTTCGGCATGGCGCCACTGCGCGCGTCGTCGGCAATGACCAGCGCCTTCAGGCGCCCGGCCTGGACCTGGCTTCGGATGACGGGAATGGCGTCGATCACGATCTGCACCTGCCCGCCCAACGCGGCGTTGATGGCTTCGGCACCGCTCTTGAACGGCACATGGACGATCTCGGTGTGGGTGGCGATCTTGAAGAGCTCCAGCCCCAGGTGCGGCGAGCTGGCGTTGCCCGCGGAGCCGGCGTTGAGCTTGCCGGGGTTGGCCTTGGCATAGGCCACCAGGCCCTTCACATCGTCGACGCGCAGCGCGTCGTTCACGACCAGCACGTACGGCGAGTTGCTCACCAGCGAGACGGGCGCGAAGGCGCTCGCGTCATAGGCGAGCTTGCTGTAGATCATCTTGTTGACGACCTGCGTGCCGACCGTGCCCAGCAGCAGCGTGTAGCCGTCGGGCGCGGCCTGGGCGAGTGCCTGCGCCGCGATGTTGCCGCCCGCGCCGGCGCGGTTGTCGATGATCACCGACTGCTTGAGCTCTTCGCCCAGCTTCTGTCCCACCAGCCGCGCCACGACGTCGGTGATGCCGCCCGCACCGAACGGCACGATCAGCTTGATGGGTTTGGCCGGGTAGGCCGCCTGCGCAAAAGCAGGCTGGGGAAGGGCCACGACCGTGGCCGCGCACAGCACCGCGCCGAGCAGGGCCGCGGCAGTGAGAAATGGATTTTTCCAGCGAAAAGACGGGAAATTCGACATGACATACTCCAAAAGAACCCAACGGTGCGGCGACAAATCGGTGTCGCGGCTAAGGACTCAAATGTACGATAGGACTCATGTGTCCTGCAAGAAACCATGACGATCAAGTTGAAACTCCTGCGCACCCAGGCGGGAATGACGCTGGAAGAGCTTGCGCAAGCAGCGGAGCTCACGCGCAGTTATGTCTCCAAGGTGGAGCGTGGGTTGGCGAACCCATCGGTGGGTGTTGCACTGAAACTCGCCAAGGCGTTGAAGCTGCCGGTGGACGAGTTGTTCGGCCAGGCATCGACGAGCAGCTCAGTCACGATCACGCGTGCCGCCGACGCCAAGGCGAAGCAAAAGGACGAAGGCGCCCCGCGGCTGGTCGCGGGCACGGCACCCGGTCAGCGCGTGGTCGCGTTCGTGCTGCAGCCCGGTCGTGACAAAGGCGCGAAGCACCTGAAGAGCGACCACGAAGGCGAAGAGCTCATCTATGTTCTGAGCGGCGAGGTCAGCCTCGAACTCGACGACAAGACCGAAGACCTGGTCGCCGGAGACTGCGTGCATTTCAACGCCTCCGTGCCGCACCGGCTGATCTGCACGAGCAAGAAAGCGGCGCAAGTGCTGCTGGTGATTGCGAGCCCCTCCTCCGCCTCGTAAGGCGATGTGCTTACAGCGACGAAGCCTGTCGCGTTGCACGCGATGCGCTTCATGCGCCTGACGATCGAGCGCACACACATCCGTCTGTTTCTTCCAGCCGACAGTCGCTGAAAGACCTGTCGAAAACCAGCCTGTGCTGGCGACAATCCGTCGCCCGCCGCCGGCAGTACACACACGCCACCGCAGCGCGTCGCGTCTCATCGCGACAGGGAGGCGCGACCATGCTCGCGCCTCCGGCCTCATGCCCAAGAAGTCAGAACTACAAAGGAGAAGAACCATGACGCACGCGCGCAAGCTCGTGACCCTGATCGCCTGCCTCGTCCTGTCCGCCTGTGGTGGCGGCGGCGGGGATTCCGGCGGCGGCGGCTTTGCCGGGATGGGCATGCCCGGCACGCCGGGCACGTCCACCGGTGCGCCGGACGATGGCACGACCACGCCGCCGGTGAGCCGCGTCGACGCTGCACTCGACAGCGGAGACCCGGGCGGCCTGCGGCCCGAGGACCGCGCCACGCTGCTGGAGCGCGCGACGCGCAAGGCCATCGAACTGCGTGCGCGCCCGCAGCAGGTATTGGCCGACATCTACAACACGAAGGGCCAGGTGCCGAACCTCGCGCTCGACATCGGCAAGAACAGCGCCGAGCTGACGCCAGCCAGCCTCACGCAGGCGATTCCATTCATCGTTGCCGACGACGGTTCAGGCATCGCGGCCATCGCCGAACTGGGCGACGGCCGCGCGCTGGCCTACGGTGCCGACGTGCTGGGCTGGATGGCCGGCACGACGAAGGAGCAGCAACACCTGCCGCTGTTCACGCGCGCCTTCACGTGGGTGATGACGGGGCGGGCCGAAGGCACGCTGCCGGCCACGCTCAAGTTCAGCCAGGCGGGCTACAACGCGGGCGCCATCAAGAACTTCGCGACCCGCCTGCAGAAGAAGACACAAGAGATCGCGTGCGACATCGCCTCGCCCACCAACACCTGCTGGCGCGATGCCGACCTGCTCGTCTTCGGCGCCAGCGTGGCCGACAACCCCGCGCTGGGCGAGCTGGTGCGAAGCTACGTGAAGGCCGGCAAGGCCGTGATCTACATGCACAGCAGCTGGTGGACCGCCCCAGGCGGCACACGCTTGCTGTCCAGCCTGGGCATGAGCCTCGCCGCCGACCCCGGCAACTTCTTTGCGTCAGCGTCGGGCTACTCAGTGAGCGCAGGCCGCACCGCCGTCGACGCCCTGGCGCGCGGCGACCAGCTCGGCAGCCTGGTGCACACGCTCGAGTGGCTCGCGAAGGACAAGTACACGCAGGACTTCGCCGTCGACAACGCACCCATCGTCGGGATCGACGCCGCGCGCAAGGACCTGTCGAGCACCGAGCTGGCAGGCCGGCCGCTCTTCAAGACGGAGAACACCGAGCTGCAGCGCCTGCTGGTGCTGTGGGCCGATGAATGGCGCCGTGAAATCGCCTACGGCAAGATCAACCGCACCAGCGATGCAGCCAACTTCCTGCGCGCCTATGCGTCCGATTCGTGGCAGGCCTTCGGCCGCACCGCGACCACGACGCAACCGGGCGGCCAGGGCGACTACATGCCCGCCGGCGCGCAGAAGCTCGCCACGAGCAGCGACTACGAAACCATCGAGCTCACGCTCCCGCAAGGCAGTGGCAAGACGGCGATCGGCCGGGGCGCGATTCCAGCGAAGGCCGTGGCGCTCGAGATCGCCGAGGCACCGGTCGGCGTGACCCTCGGTGTGCAGACCAGCCACACCCGCACCTACGGCAACCCGCTGACGGACGCCGGCAACTACATCCGCCCGCGCCAGGCGCCGTCATGGACCGTGCCGCTGCAGCGCGATGCCGTCAACGACTTCGTCACGCCGTTCGGAGGCCCGCTGTTCCTGAGCTACAGCGGCGCCACGGCCGGGCAGAAGGTCAAGCTGCGCGTCAAGGGCGCCATCCAATACGCCCACTTCGACTTCAGTCAGGGCACGCCCGCGCAAGCCGAGCTGGACGCCGCCATGGCCGCGCTGCAGCGCCAGGACTACGGTTGGTCCACCTTCAAGTTCCGCGGCGGTGAGCTGCAGCAGACCATCGCCGTCGCGCTCAAGAGCTTCAAGTCGGGCATGCCGTCAGGCACGCTGCGCACGCCGCAAGACCTCGTCACGCGGCGCATCGAAGGCATCCTCATGGACACCAACCACATGTCCAACGGCTACAACGACATGAAGATGCCCAGCACCGTGTCGACCTTGTGCACCAGCTTCGCGTGGGCCTGCGACGACGCCGTGCACAACGCGCCGGGCGTGCAGCACTTCGTGAGCTGGCTGCCGAGGTGCGGCAGTGGTTGCTCGGGCCACCCGATCGACTCCGACAACTGGGCCATGGACATCGGCTGGGGCTGGCCGCACGAGCTGGGCCACAACACCGTGCAGCCCTGGATGCAGATCGTGATCGACGGCAAGGGCTGCAGCACCGAGTGCGACAACAACACGCTGTCCAGCGCCCACATGCTGCGCCGCTACGCCGTCCTCGGCGAGGACGACAGCGGCACCCGCACCGCCCACGCGGCCCTGTACAGGATGATCCAGGACAACCGGGCCCTCGCGCTCAACGGTGAGCCGCAGCGCGCGGACATGCAGGCCCGCCTGTGGGGCGGCCCGGAGCAAAGCCCCATGCTCGCCATGTACTTCCAGCTGGCTTTTCTCTACACCCAGGCCCGCCACAGCGAAGCCCAGCCCACCGCCGCGAGCACGATCGAGTTCCTCACGTTGCTGTCGAAGGGCGGGCGCCTGGTCGCCAAGAAGTGGAGCACCAACACGGCGGGCAACTACGGCATGAGCGGCTACGCCAGCAACGACATTTCGAACCACGAACTGCTGTACGTGCTGAGCTCGAAGATCATCGGCCAGGACCTGCGCAATGTCTTCGCCATGTACGGCGTTCCGCTCACGCAGACCGCGCTGGATTCGGTGACGGCGCTGACGCTGCCGATGGCACCGCAGCGGTTCTATGCCTTGGGCGCCGGCAAGGCCAACCAGCTGTCGACGGGGCAGTGGCTGTCGGTGCAGGGACAGACGCCCGCGTATCCGTTCTGAGCGGGCGGGGCATGGTCACGGCGTCCCGTCGTGACCATGCATTGTCTTCAGCATCACTCGGAAACTGCAGGTCGTTGATGGCCGTCGAGCGACCCGCACGTCCGTGCAGATCGGCATGCACCATGGGTAGCGAGGCGCGTCTTCTTTCTCGATGAGCGTGCAGGGTCCGCGATGCGCCGCGTTCCCGCGCAAGCCTCGCTCCCGGCACGTGTGTGGCGGTTCCATCCGCGAGCGCCTGCTTTGCCTTTCCACGTTGCGATCGTCGTCCTGCGCTCTCTGCATCCGCCCAGACATGCGACCGACGGCCCCGTCGCACGCAAGCCAAATCGCCTCAAAAAGCGCATCATCTTCACTGACGAACCCACGGTGCAGACTGTTCGCGAGGCAGAGCATGACTTGGTTCAAGAAGCTTTTCTGGATCGGCGCGGGACTCGCCGTGGGAGGCGGGCTTGCCGTGTTCGTGCTGGACGAATTGAAGACGTCCCGGCTGCAATCGGCCCTGTGGCGCGACCTGGCCGAGGGCGCCCGCTTCAGCGTCGAAGACGGTGCCAGCGACGCCATCCGCTTTCCCCGGACCGGGCCCTACGACGAGCGGCTGGGCTACCACCAGCTGCCGGACTACATCGAGCGCCTGGCGCCGCAGGGCTATGTCGTCACCCGCCAGGCCCGCATGTCGCCGCGGCTGATCGAACTGCAGGACTACGGGCTCTTCGCGCCCTACCGCGAGAAAAACCAGGCCGGCCTGACCGTGCGCGACTGCCGGAACACGGCGCTGCTGCACACCCGCGTGCCCAAGCGCGCCTACGAGCGCTTCGAGGAGGTGCCGCCGCTGCTGGTGAGCGCCCTGCTGTTCGTCGAGGACCGCCACCTGCTGGACGCGCAGCCGCTGCAGCGCAACCCCGCGATCGACCCGGAACGCTTCGCCAAGGCGGCGCTCGAGCAGGCGCTGCGCGCGGTCGGCCTGGGCCAGACGGCGACGGGCGGCAGCACGCTGGCCACCCAGATCGAGAAGTACCGCCATTCGCCGCAGGGCCGCACCGGGTCGGTCGGCGACAAGCTGCGCCAGATGGCGTCGGCCTCGCTGCGCGCCTACCAGGACGGCGACGACACGCATGCGCGGCGCCGCCAGATCGTCGTCGACTACCTCGACACCGTGCCGCTGGCCGCGCGCCCGGGCATGGGCGAGGTGCACGGGCTGGGCGACGGCCTGTGGGCCTGGTACGGGCGCGACTTCGGCGAGGTCAACCGCCTGCTCGCCGACAACGCGGAAGAGGCCGCAGCGCCCTCGGACGAGGCACTGCGGCAGCAGGCCGAGGCCTTCAAGCAGGCGCTGTCGCTGATGATCGCGCAACGCCGCCCGTCGCAGCACCTGCTCGGCGACGGCGCCGGCCTGACGCGGCTGACCGACAGCTACCTGCGGCTGATGGCCGAGGCCGGCCTGATCACGCCCGCGCTGCGCGACGCGGCGCTGCCGCTGCCCTTGCACCTGCAACCTGACCTGCCCCCAACGCCCCGGCCCGACTTCGTGCAGCGCAAGGCCGCCACCGCGCTGCGCACCCACATCGCCACGCTGCTCGACGTGCCGCGGGCCTACGACCTGGAGCGCCTCGACCTCGAGGCCGAAACCAGCCTGGACGGCGAAGCGCAGGCGCTCGTGGCGCGCGTGCTGGCCGGCCTGCGCACGCCCGCCGCGACGAAAGCGGCGGGGCTGGTGGGCGCCCACATGCTCGACCCGGGTGCCGACCCGGGCCCGCTGATCTACAGCTTCACGCTGTTCGAGCGCAGCGCCGGGACCAACCTGCTGCGCATCCAGGCCGACAACATCGACCAGCCGTTCGACGTGAACCAGGGCGCGCGGCTGGACCTGGGCTCGACCGCCAAGCTGCGCACCCTGGTGAGTTACCTGGAGCTCGTGGCCGAGTTGCACGCGGACTGGGTCGATCTGAGCCCGGCCCAGCTGTCGGCGCTGGCGCCGAACCCGCGCGACCCGCTGGGCGCGTGGGCGCGCCAGTACCTCCTGCGCGCCAAGGATCGCCGTCTTGCGCCGATGCTGGAGGCGGCCATGGAGCGCAAGTACTCGGCGAACCCCGGCGAGGCCTTCTTCACCGGCGGCGGCCTGCACCAGTTCGAGAACTTCGAGCGCTCACGCAACAGCAGTTCGATGACGGTGCGCGAAGGCTTCAAGCATTCGGTCAACCTGGTGTTCATCCGCCTGATGCGCGACCTCGTGCGCCACCGCATGTTCGGTGGCGCGTCGGGCGCCGAGCGCCTGCTGAAGGACCCTGCCGACCCGGGCCGGCGCGAGCTGCTCGCGCGCTTTGCCGACCGCGAAGGCTCGGCCTTCCTCACCCGCTTCCATCGCAAGTACCAGCACCTGCCGGCTGCGGACGCCGAGGCGCTGCTGCTGCGCGGCCTGAGGCCATCGGCACCGCGCCTGGCGAGCGTGCTCTTCACCATCGAGCCCGAGGCCGACGACGCACGGCTCGACGCGCTCCTGGTGCAACGGCTGGGCCGCGGCGCCGACTCGCCGCGCGCCTTGGGGGCGCTGCGCCGCACCTACGCCGGCCTGTCGCTGGCCGATCGCGGCTACGTCGCGCGCGTGCATCCGCTGGAGCTCTGGCTGGTCGGCTACCTGCGGCGCCACCCCGGCGCCTCGCTGACCGAGGTGCTGGACGCGAGCGTGCGCGAACGCCAGGAGGTCTACGCCTGGCTCTTCAAGACGCGCCACAAGAGCGCGCAGGACAGGCGCCTGCGCGAGCTGATCGAGCTCGACGCCTTTGCACAGATCCATCGCTCATGGCAGCGCGTGGGTTACCCCTTCGCATCGCTGACACCGTCCTACGCGAGCGCGATCGGCGCGTCGGGCGACCGGCCGGCCGCCCTGGCGGAGCTGATGGGCATCCTCGCGAACGACGGCGTGCGGCTGCCCACGCAACGGGTCGGCGCCTTGCACTTCGCGCGCGACACGCCCTACGAGACACGGCTGGAGCCGCGCCATGCGAGCGCGCAGCAGGTGCTGCCCACCGAGGTGGCCGCCACGGTGCGCCGTGCCTTGGTGGAAGTGGTGAACGACGGCACCGCGCGGCGGCTGAAGGGCGCACTGGTGGACGAGAACGGCCGCGCCCTCGAGATCGGCGGCAAGACCGGCACCGGCGACCATCGCTACGGACACACCGGCCGCGGCGGCCGGATGCTCTCGGAGCGCAAGATCAGCCGCTCGGCCACCTTCGTGTTCGTGATCGGCGACCGCTACTTCGGCACCATCCTGGCGTATGCGCGCGAACCCCATGCCGCTCGCTATCGGTTCACGAGTGCGCTGCCGACCCAGCTGCTGAAGTCGCTGGGGCCGCAGTTGCTGCCGGTGCTGCAGCGCAGGGGGTGTTGGGGGCCGCAGCAGCGGGCGCAATGAGACACGACACTGCATGCTCATACAGCAATTTGCGAGGTCATCTTGCTTTGAAGTGGCGGCTCGTGGCGCTCTCGCCCCCAGTTTGCAGCACCCGGGCTGCCCGCGGTTGGGGGGACTTCCGTAAGGCCGACCCCGCCTACTGGGGCAAGACCTGACAGGCCCGCCTGCTCAGCCCCCAAACCCTGGACATCAGACCTGCTGCCCGTGCTCCACTACGCCCGTATCCTGACGAGCAAAGACGGCAGGACCATGGTCGACGGGCAGGAAATCAGCTCCCGGGGCGTCAAGAGCAAGGCGCTTCACTCGCGGCAGACCTAGTGGTGCGTGGTGCACCAGCACGAAGGCCATGCGGCGCTGGCCCGGATGGGCGCCCGCTCGAGCACGGGGTTCGACGCGAACGATGACGAGGGCCGGAGGGTGGCGGCTTCTTCTGGCCGCCCGGAAAGCAGGCGGGATATCCACTCACAGGCAGTACCCGCGAAATACAACCCAAGGGTGATATCGCCCGCGAGCATCTATTCACGGGAGGCCCGCGTTCGGCGCCATCACCGCGTGGCAGCCGGCGCCAAATATCTATTCTTGGCTGACGACCCTCTGGCCTCAAAGGGACAAGCCAAGGCACCCGCTCAATCAGGCGTTCCGCGCATCGGACGCATCGCCTTCATCGCGGATCTGGTGCGACTTCTCAATCGGCTTGAGAGATTGCCGCTTCAGTTGGAGGGCGGGCCTCTCAACGAAGAACCACGATACACACGCCATCCCTAGCGTGACCACTACGGCAAGGGCAAAGTTCGGCACCGCCAGCACCAGAAGCAAGTTGATCACTGCCATGTGCCAAACATAGGTCCCGTAGCTCAGGTCGAAGCTGAGCCGGACGAACGGCGTGCCAAAGGCGAGCCAGATGACCAGCGCAATGTACGACGCGAAGTAAAAAAGTCCGATGCGGTTCCCCGCCGCTCCAACAAATGGGTTGCCCTCTGCCCCAAGCCATGCCAGAAAAATCAACGGGGCTATCGCCAATGACAGCCAGCGCATGGTGCACCGCACCAGGTCGAAGTGCTTGACCGCCAGCATCCCAATCCCGAACATCCATCCCCACACGATCGGCGTGAGCCCCAAGACGTCGAACACGGTCTTGTCGCGCACTACGGGCCGGGTCAAGAAGATGGGCCCCACGACGTAGATGGCGAATGAGAAGGCGGTGAAGATCAGGATGGCATGCCGAACTCGACGCTCGAGCTTCACTATGACCGGGACGGCGAAGTAGAAGATGATCTCCGTCGTGATCGTCCAGAGCGATCCGTTGATAACCCCAACTCCGACGTCACGAAACAGCGCCGGGTTGTAGGCTTGGCCCAACGTCGTCTGAGCGACGAACCAGCTTGCATAAGTCGGAAACCTGGAAACGAGTTCGCCGGCACCGTGAGCTGTCAGCGCCACGACAGCCCCGCCGATCGTCACGAAGAGCAAACCTGGAAAGAGCCGCAG
Organism: Variovorax sp. GW821-FHT10C12; assembly: GCF_059415405.1. Classification (NCBI taxonomy): domain Bacteria; kingdom Pseudomonadati; phylum Pseudomonadota; class Betaproteobacteria; order Burkholderiales; family Comamonadaceae; genus Variovorax; species Variovorax sp. GW821-FHT10C12. Next base: position 251,869 of record NZ_JBWKNE010000002.1, on the reverse strand, counting down.
GAAGCGATTTTGAAAGTAGCGCGGCCCAGGTGCGTTGATGTACGACGCATAGATCAGGAACCCACTCACGAAGAAGAAGGCCGGCACCCCGGGGAAGTGCTTCAGAAAACCCACAAACGCGAAGTGAGCGTTCAAGTGCTCTGAAGCATGCACAACCACCACTTGCAGCGCGAACAACAGCCGCAACCACTCAAGATTGTTGTGCTTCGGGAATGAAAGCGCCGTGCGCGGCGTGCTTACAAAACTCTGTGGTATCGACTGACCAGAAGGCGGCGGGACCTCCCAGCCTAGGGAGGATTAGAACATCCGCTGTGACGAGGTAGCCGCCCAAGGCGTGTGGAACTCGGCCCCTACAATCTCGCGCAGGCATACCACACATGAAGATTCAAAAGCTCACTGTCACACATCTTTTGGCCATGACGGCCGGGATCGTCATATTTATCTCGAGCTGGGCGATTGATACGCTCTTCGGTGGAATATCTGCTTTTCGGATTTTCTTGGCCGCGACCTTGCTCCTTTTCATTTGGGACGGGTTTCTAAAAGGTCGTATGCGCAAGCCAGACCTAGGGGAAATCGGACTAATCCTATTTTTAGTTTGGGCGATACTCAGTTACTTTTGGTCATTAAAGCCAGAGCTGACGGCGGCCGTCATTGAATATGTTTATGTCGCAGCTGCCGCCATGTTCATCGTCACAAGCAGAATGTCGACAAACGTCAAGCTATGGAGATTTTTTGGCTACGCGTATATCCTCGGCTGTGTAGTGGCGAGCATTATTGTGATCAACAATGCCGCTGATTTTGCGGCTCAGGGTGAGCGGGCGAGTGTTGGAGAACTTAATGCAAACTACATTGCATACTCATTAGTGACAAGCATCCCAGTTTCATTGGCACTATTGACGACGAAGCGTCATCGCCTCTGGTTTAGGTCAATGCTTGTTGGCGGCTTGGCAATGACCATGTTCGCGACCATGATCACTGGATCTCGTGGCGCTTTGCTCGCAGCGCTACTTTGCATCTTGAGCTTCTTCGTGGTGAGAGCGACCAGAAGTTTCCTAAAAACCACGCTCTGGGTTGCGTTATCTGGAATCGGATTGGTTATTTTCTGGGAATACCTCCCTGGCGAAATCAGGGAGCGACTTGATGTGTTTGCTATTATTTTTTCGGGCAATGCATCTTCAATCGATCTTTCCGGCAGAGCCGACATTTGGCCAGTTGCAATTCAATACTTCGAGGACAATCTTCTTGCGGGCATAGGAGCCGGAGCGTTTAAAGGAGTAAACCCATTTGGCATTGAAGGTCACAATGTATTTCTTACGGTCGCAACGGAAACTGGAATCATCGGATTATTGATATACGCCCTCACGGTCTTCTACATCTTCTTCAAGCTGATATTTCAGTCTAAAACGAGAGAAATTAGAAACGCGGGCATTGCAATGCTCGCTGTTTGGACTCCCATTGCAATGACTGGTGTTTGGGAGGGATCGGTGGTCGCGTGGCTAGTCTTTGGCTGGCTATTGGCGGCGTCGCGGCATGAGGCAGACCCGCTCCTAGCCACAACGAAGCAGAGGCGCCGTATCCGCTTTGCGTTCTGAATGGCGCTTGCACCAATGGCAAATCGCCAGTTTCCGCGCGCTGCTCTAGTTCAAGAGTTGGCGATCACGGTCGCCACGAGCCGCCGCCGCTTCTTGGCGCTTGGACTTACGCTGCTCCCGACGGTGGCGACAGCTCAGGAGCCAGGCCAAGCGCGGCCCGAGGCCTTGTTCGATGCTGAAATCAAACGCGGCCTGGCTGCTTCATCTGGAAAGGACCAAGGGGCAGGACGCATAGGGTATGACGGGGGCAGCGTCAAAGATGCCCTTGACGAGGCGAAGACATTGCAAGACTACGAGGCTTTGCTTGCCTACCGTGGAACAGCCGTTGGCGTTCGAATTACGACACCAAGAATCGCTGGTCTATTTCGATACAACCGATCTTTGCCCAACACCACCAACGGCGGCACGCGGTTCGCACACTCTTCGGGGAAAGGGGCGTGGGAGCGATTGTTCGACGGTCCTGTTTGGCTTACTTGGTTCGGGGCAAACGGGGATTGGAACGGCAGCACAGGAAGCGATGACACTGCTGCGATCATCGCCGCGATCAATGAGTGCAAGAATGCCGCGGTGACAGACTCCAGTGCACCTAACGGTGAGCTCTCCGGCAAGCCGTTGTACATACCGCCTGCACGCGGAGCCTATCTGTGCAAGTCGAGCCTCCTGATTGATCGCCCCATCACCATCGTGGGAGACGGCCAGGGCCGAGCGCTGAACAATCAAGCAAGTTCAAGACTTTTCTTCCAGAACTCACACGGCTTGGTGTTCACCAAAGATGCATACCTTTTCGACATTCGCGGCGTGCGTATCGACGGGGTGAAAAAGGGCGGCCTGTTGCTCGAAGAGCCGGAGGCGTCGAAGCGTCGGTTTGGCAACGCAGCGCTCGTATTCAACGACGGCTTGTCACGTGGGCGATTTGAAAACTGCCAGTTCAATGGCTTCGACATTGGCAAGCTCGGCTATAGCCCATCGGAGCGAACGAGCACGCCAGGCTGGGCAGGTGCCTACAAGTACTTCAATTACTGCGGCTTCTTGAACTGCACGTACTCGGTCTGCAATCTGGATTTCGTCACTGACGAGACTTATTTCCAGACCTACTTCCGATGCGACAGCACCGTGGACGGGTATTTTCTGATCTCAGCTCCCTACGGCGGAGCCTCTTATGCAACGCTTAATCTGATTGGCTGCATGGCCGAAGGCATTTGCAGAAAACGCGACCCGCAAACGCCGTACTTCGACTTCCAGGCACGCGGCTTCAAATTCAAAGGCCGCACCGATGTGATCATCACTGGCGGCTACTACGAGTTCAACACTTGGCTCGTCGACGCGGGCGCGACGCTCACCAGCAACGCTTGGTTGTCACCACGCTACTCGGATCTGTTCGGAGGTGGTGGGTTGATCAACCTGAACAGGTCATTTGCCAATGCTCGCACCCTCGATTTTCCAGATCTCGCTCAACCCTACTGGAACAAGACCGGTCTCTCGCGCACCGGATTTTCCGTAGTCGGGGACCAATACGCCGAGCAGTTCACCGTCCAAGGACGCGGCGCATCACTCGCGGGAACAGACCTCGCGGTAGATCGGCGACTCACGATGAGCTCATTGCCGAACTCCTATCGCGAGATTTTCGTCATGTGTGAGGTCGAGTACCACGCGCGCGCAGGTGTTTCATTGGCTCCAGGAATCACGGCCAAAAACACCGACGGCAAAGCTACTACACCCTCTCCAGAGAGCTACGCAACACCGGGCCTCTACAGCGGGCTGGAGGGGTGGAAAAGGATGACCTACACCCTCCCCTTGCCAGCGCTGATCGACGCGAAAAAGATTGCATCTATCAGCCCCGCAGTGTCGGTTTCCGGTGCCAAGAGCGGAGACGTGATCTCAATACGCCAGCTGCGCTACACCGTTCTCTCCCGATAAACGCTATCGCACTGATACGCCCCCCTGAAGGCGTGCAGCGCCCTATTTCGCCGTCAGCGCGTCGCAGGAGTGCTCGCAGGCGAGCACTGCAATCCTGAGTCGATCAGCGTATTCCGCCAGCTCTCCCGCTCGTTTGTCAGGCCTGCCGGGCACGTCGACGAGCAGACCGATGGGATCGGCATCAGGCTGGCCCTGGTTTGGATTGAGAGCGCAGGCTCGAAGGCGGTGCCGACGGCTGCGTTGTGCACGCCGACAGAAGCAGCGCCAGCGCGGCGAACGTCACCCCCGAGACATGCGATGCGAGATGGGGCATTTGAAGTCTCCTGTGCGATGGCCGCGCGCGTGCGCTCGATACCGGCCGTGGCCAGTGCAACCGCCAACCCAATGCCGAAAGCCCAGAGCGGCAGGGTTTGAGGTCAGGCAACACGGTTGAACCTCCACAGTTTGCACGGACAGTCGACGGACATGCGGCCCTCCATGCTGCACGCAATGCACGTCATGACGCTGCGCATGTCTCGGCCTCGTCGGGCCGTCGATGCTGCCCTGCACAAGCTTGAACCGGGGTGAGCCATCCGCATTCTTGCCATCGCGCACGAACGACCAGACCATCCGGCCATCGTCGCCGCGCGCGAAGCGCTGGCAGCCGCGCCCCCCTCGCCGCGATTCGATGCCTGCGTCGCCCCGCCGCCGCAGTAGCGACCAGCCCGAGGCTCCATGCGTGGCTCGTGGCCAAGTCGAAGGCCATTTGTGGCGGCCGGCGGAAGCACGTCGCCAGACGCTACTACACGACGACGACAGCAGCTCGCTCTTCCCCCTCGCATTTCGCGTCGCTCCAGCGCTCGCCCACGATGATCGCCGTCGTGATGACATGACGCGTGAGGCCAATACACACTGTGGGCAGCCCACCGGCCAGCGCGTCAGCGTAGGCCACCAAGACCCGGGCGTTGCTGCTCTCCCACTTGTAGGAAACCCATTAGGGAGGGGCTGCCTGCGACCAAAGTGGCGCCGGCAACGACGATTGCTCCGACAACACCGCGCGTATTCACGGGAGCCCGCCAGCCTGGTGAGTCCCTGGCGCTCGGCCCACTCCTTGAGTCACCCACCCCACTCCGACTCTTGGCGCCATCACTTGCGCAGAAGATAGAGAATCTGCAGCACCACCAGCACGCGAGCTAGGAATGCGGTCCAGCTGATCTGCGACTACCAGGCAATGCCGCTCGCAGGCGCCGTCCGCATCGCAAGCTCGATAGCGATGTCTTTGATTTCTTGCTTCATGCCTTCCTTACTGGCAAGAGAAAATCCGCCGGGACGGGTTGTGTTGACGTCGCTAGGCCTGCGAGGGATGGCTGGTCGCCCTCTCATGCCCGCTCAAAGGAGGCCGAAACGAAGCTCATAGGTTGTGGTTGGATCGAAATCACCACAAATCGCGAAGTCTCCCGAAACGACCAGAGAAAGCGGAGGCGTCACGACCTGATCGGCCTTGACTCCGCCGACAACCTTCAATCACCCAGTCGAACACCTGTGATGCCCGCATCCGCACCTTGCGCACGTAGACAAAGTGCCCGGCCGCGTCTATGCGGTTGCGCTCGGTCAGCAGCATGCCCCGGTCAATCTCGGCGGTCACTAGGTGGCCGAGCCCCGGCTCAGGTGAATCTCGATCCCTCGCAGCCTATTCGTGCGGTAGTCGGGCGTCACGTCCTGTCATCCATTTCAGAACGTCTCGCACGTCTTGCCAAAACCTTGGCGCAGGCAAGCAAATAGAGGCCATGGCCGTCGAAGAGCTTGCGGTCCTTCTCGGACGGCTTGGCGCTTTTGCAGATTAAGTCGGATGCCGCTCGATGCCTACCGACTGCTGGTGTGAGACGGCTTTGGAAGATGGGGAATGGACCGGAACGCAGGGGCACAGAAACAGTTAGAGCCTTGACTCTGCATGGGTTTCGGTGGGGAATAGGCAAAAAAATAGCCCCTTGCGGGGCCATTCTTGGAGGAGAGGGAGGGATTCGAACCCTCGGTACTATCGCTAGTACGCCTGATTTCGAGTCAGGTACATTCGACCACTCTGCCACCTCTCCGGTGCTGTCGAGCCTCAGATTATAGCCAGAAAAATCTGACTTTTGACGCCCTGCGCTTCAACCGCGCAAAACTTCGAGGCCGCCGAGGTACGGACGCAACGCCGTCGGCACGTTGATCGAGCCGTCTTCGTTCTGGTGGTTCTCCAGCACGGCGACCAGTGCGCGGCCCACGGCCAGGCCGGAGCCGTTGAGGGTGTGCACCAGCTCGTTCTTGCCCTGGGCGTTCTTGAAACGGGCCTGCAGGCGGCGCGCCTGGAAGGCTTCGCAGTTCGACACCGAGCTGATCTCGCGGTACGTGTTCTGCGCGGGCAGCCACACCTCGAGGTCGAAGGTCTTGGCGGCAGTGAAGCCCATGTCGCCGGTGCACAGCAGCACGACGCGGTACGGCAGCTCCAGCGCCTGCAGCACGGCTTCGGCGTGGCCGGCCATCTGCTCGAGTGCGTCGTAGCTCTTTTCGGGGTGCACGATCTGCACCATCTCGACCTTGTCGAACTGGTGCTGGCGGATCATGCCGCGCGTGTCGCGCCCGGCGCTGCCGGCTTCCGAACGGAAGCACGGCGTGTGCGCCGTGAGCTTGATCGGCAGCTGCGCCTCGGCCACGACCTCGTCGCGCACGAAGTTGGTCAGCGGCACTTCGCTGGTCGGAATGAGGTACAGCGCCGAATGGTCAGGCGCGGCCTCGCCGTCCTGGCCACCCTTCTTCGCGGCGAACAGGTCGCCTTCGAACTTGGGCAGCTGGCCGGTGCCGCTGAGCGTGGCGGCATTGACCACGTAGGGCACGTAGCACTCGGTGTAGCCGTGCTGTTCGGTCTGCAGGTCGACCATGAACTGGGCCAGCGCGCGGTGCAGGCGGGCGATCGGGCCCTTCATGACGGAGAAGCGCGAGCCCGAGAGCTTGGCGCCCATCTCGAAATCGAGCCCCAGCGGCGCGCCGAGGTCGACGTGGTCCTTGGGCGCGAAGGCCAGCGGCGTGGCGTTGGCGCCGGCGCCGCCCTGGGGGGCCCAGCGGCGCATCTCGACGTTGCCGGCTTCGTCTTCACCGAGCGGCACGCTGGCGTGCGGCAGGTTGGGCACGGCCAGCAGCAGTGCGTGCAGCTCGGGCTGGATTTCCTCGAGGCGCTTGGATTGCGATTCCTGCTCGGCCTTGAGCGCGTTGACCTCGGCCATGAGCGCGTCGACCGACTCGCCCTTGGCCTTGAGCGGGCCGATCTGCTTGTTCAGCGTGTTGCGGCGCGCCTGGATTTCCTCGGTGCGGGTTTGCAGCGTCTTGCGCTCGGCCTCGAGCGCGGTGAACGCCGAGACGTCGAGGTAGGGCTGGTTCTTCTTGCGTTTTTCGAGGCCGGCCACAGCGGAGGCCAGGTCTTTGCGGAGCAGGGTGATGTCGAGCATGGGGAGATTTTAGGTGGGCGCCCGGCCCGCGCCCGCCCTCCCCGCTCGCACGCCCGCGGCGACTCAGGCGACCGTGGCCGGATCGACGTTCGCCCCGCAGATGATCAGGCACACCTTCTCGCCCTCGCGCGGCACGTAGGCGCCCGTTTGCAGCGCGGCCAGCGGCAGCGCGGCGGCCGGTTCCACGGCGAGCTTCAGTTCCTTCCACAGCCACTGCTGGGCGGCGCGGATGGCGTCGTCGGACAGCAGCAGCGCGTCGCGCACCTGCTGCTGCGTGATCTCCCAGGCGATGGCGCCGATGCGGCGCGCGCCGAGCGAATCGGCCGCGATGCCGCCGACGTCCACGTCGACCGGCTCGCCGGCCTCGCGGGCGCGGAACAGCGTCGGAGCCCTTTCGGGCTCGAGCGCCACCACGCGGGCGCGCTGCTCGAACCAGCCGGCCAGGCCGCCGATCAGGCCGCCGCCGCCCACGCTCACCAGCACGGCGTCGGGCAGGCCGCCCTGCGCCTCGATCTCGCGGCCGAGCGTGCCGGCACCGGCCACCACTTCGGGCTGGTCGTAAGCATGGGTGAGCAAGGCGCCCGTTTCTTTCTGGCGCGCCAGGCAGGCGGCCAGCGCGTCGGGGTACAGCTCGCCGACCACGACCACTTCGGCGCCCAGCGCCCGCAGGCGCGCGCGCTTGGCTTCGGGCGACACGCCCGGCAGGAACACCTGGCAGGGCACGCCCAGCGCCTTGGCGGCAGCCGCCGTGGCAATGCCGGCGTTGCCGCCCGAGGCCACGATCACGCCCGCGGCGGGGATGTCGTTGGCCAGCAGCCGGTTCATCATGCCGCGGGCCTTGAAGCTGCCGCTGACCTGCATGTGCTCCAGCTTGAGCCAGACTTCGGCGCCGGGCGCGGCCACGCCCAGAGCGGCGGCCGGCAGCTTCCACAGCGGCGTTTCACGCAGGAAATGGCCAGCGCGCTCGCCCAGCCTGCGGGAGGCGCTCTCGATGTCGGGGCGCCAATCGGTGTTTTTCATGATGTTCAGGAGATGTGCCCGGGGGGCGGGATGTCGTCGAGCTTGAGGCCCTTGGGAAGCGGGAACTTGATGGTTTCCTCGATGCCGTCCATCTTGCGCACCGACACGGCGCCGAAGGCACGCACGCGCTCGATCACCTCGTGCACCAGCACCTCGGGCGCCGAGGCGCCGGCGGTGAGGCCGATGCGCGACTTGCCCTCGAACCATTCGGGCTTGAGTTCGTCGGCCGAATCGACCATGTAGCTCTCGGTGCCCAGGCGCTGCGCCAGCTCGCGCAGGCGGTTGCTGTTGGAGCTGGTGGGGCTGCCGACCACGATCACGAGGTCGACCTGCGGGCTCATGATCTTCACCGCGTCCTGGCGGTTCTGGGTGGCGTAGCAAATATCTTGCTGCTTGGGCTCGCGCACGTTCGGGAAGCGCGCGCGCACGGCGGCGGCGATCTCGGCGGCGTCGTCCACGCTGAGCGTGGTCTGAGTGACCACGGCGAGCTTCTCGGTCTGCAGGGGCGACGCATTGGCCACGTCGGCCACGTCTTCCACGAGGTGGATGCCGCTCGACAGCTGCCCCATCGTGCCCTCGACCTCGGGGTGTCCCTTGTGGCCGATCATGATGAATTCGTAGCCCTCTTTGGCGAGCTTGGCCACCTCGACGTGCACCTTGGTCACCAGCGGGCAGGTGGCGTCGAAGATCGAGAAGCCGCGGTCGCGCGCCTCCTGCTCCACGGCCTTGCTCACGCCGTGCGCGCTGAACACCAGCGTGGAACCGGGCGGCACGTCGGAGAGCTCCTCGATGAAGATCGCGCCCTTGGCCTTGAGCTCGTTCACCACGTAGGTGTTGTGCACGATCTCGTGGCGCACGTAGATCGGCGCGCCGAACTTGGCGAGGGCGCGCTCGACGATCTCGATGGCGCGGTCCACGCCGGCGCAGAAACCGCGCGGCTCGGCCAGGAGGACTTCTTCGATGTTCGGGTTCATAGCACGCCGATCAGCTTCACTTCGAAGGTGACAGGCTGGCCGGCCAAGGGGTGGTTGAAATCGAAGCGCACGCCGGTCTCGTTCGACTCGACGACCGCGCCCGCGTAGCTGCCCGAGCCGTCGGGCGTGGGGAACTGCACCACGTCGCCGACGGCGTACTGCTCGTCGGGGTCGCCCATCTGGGCCAGCAGCTTGCGCGCCACCCATTGCTGCATGTCGGGGTTGCGCTCGCCGAAGGCCTCGCCGGCGGGCAGTTCGAAGGTGGCGTGCGCGCCCTCTTCCATGCCCATCAGGCGCTGCTCCATGGCCGGCGAGAGTTCGCCGGTGCCCAGCGACAGCGTGGCGGGCTTGTCGGCGAAGGTGTTGATGATGTCGCCCGCCGGACCGGCCAGCCGGTAGTGCAGGGTCAGGAAGGAGCCGGAAGTCACAACTTGGGACATGGGTGCAGCGAAGGTGAGCAAAGACGAGGGAGGTGTCCCGATAAACTGACCCTCATTTTAAGGATCGGGGCAACATCTCGCCCCGGCCCAGGTTTCTGCAGGGTTTCATGGCATTCAAGGATCTCCCACTCGACGCCCGGCCGCGCGAAAAGCTCATCGCGCGGGGCGCCGCCGCGCTGGCCGACGCCGAGCTGCTGGCGCTGCTGCTGCGCACCGGCGTGGCCGGCAAGAACGTGCTCCAGCTGGCCCAGCAACTGCTCGAACGCTTCGGCGGGCTGTCGGGGCTGCTGCACACGGCGCCCGATGACCTCAAGGCGGTCAAGGGCATGGGCGGCAGCGCCAAGCGCTCCGAACTCACGGCGGTGCTCGAACTGGCGCGCCGCGCGATGGGCGAGCGCCTGAAGGAACGCACGGTGTTCGACTCGCCCGAGGCGGTCAAGCAGTACCTGCAGATGCACATCGGCTCGCGCCCGCACGAGGTGTTCGCGGTGCTGTTCCTCGACGTGCAGCACCGCCTGCTCACGCTCGAGGAGCTGTTTCGCGGCACGCTCACGCAGACCAGCGTCTACCCGCGAGAGGTCGTCACCCGCGCCCTGCACCACCAGGCCGCGGCCGTGGTGCTGGCGCACAACCACCCCAGCGGCAGCATCGAGCCCTCGCGCGCCGACGAATCGCTCACGCAGACGCTGCGCGCCGCGCTGGCACTGGTCGACGTGCGCGTGCTCGACCACGTCATCGTGAGCCCGGGCCAGAGCTTCTCGATGGCGGAACGGGGACTGATCTGATGGCTTCATCTTCCCGCCCCCCCGCCCTGAAGACGCTCGCCGACCTCAAGCAGGTGCAGCGCGTGCTCGCCGAAACCCGCGAGCGCGAAGCCGCCGAGGCTGCCGCGCGCGCCGCGGCCGAGCGCAAGCGCGCCGCCGAGAAAGACCTGTTCACGCGCGCCATCGGCGCCACCGAACCGCTGCGCCGCAAGGCCGCCGTGGCGCTCGCGCCCGAGCCGCCCGCGCCCATCCCGTTTCAGCACCAGCTCGACGAGCAGCGCGTGCTGCGCGAGTCGCTGTCCGACGAGTTCGACGTGACCACGCTGCTCGACGTCGACGACGCCATGAGCTTTCGCCGCCCCGGCATCGGCACCGACATCACGGCGCGGCTGCGCAAGGGCGACTGGTCGATCCAGGGGCAGGTCGACCTGCACGGCCTGCGCAGCGACGAGGCGCGCGAGGCGCTCGGCGGCTTCATCCGCAACGCCCACAAGCAGGGGCTGCGCTGCGTGCGCGTGGTGCACGGCAAGGGCCTGGGCTCGCCCGGCAAGCAGCCGGTGCTCAAGACCAAGACGCAGCGCTGGCTGATCCAGAAAAACGAGGTGATTGCGTTCGTGCAGGCGAAGCCGGCCGAAGGCGGGGCCGGGGCGCTGGTGGTGCTGTTGGCGCCCGTGCGGCGCTGACACAGCGCCGCACAGCGCCCTGCCCTTTTTACTTGCTCAAGTCGACCTTGTAGACCGAGCGGCCCTTGCCGCTGTCATCGTCCGCCTTCAGCAGCGAGATGTTCGTCAAACCCGCATCGGTCGCAGCGCTCAGTTGCCCCTGCCCCGACGTGATCGTCACATTCCCCGCCGTCGTCACCTTGGTGAAGCGCCAGCTGCGCGCCGCGCCGTCGGCCGCGCGCGTGATGGTCTTCTTGGCCTTGATGTAGGCGATCAGCACGTCGCGGTTCGCATCGGGCGAGGCGTAGATCGTCGCGCGCCCGTCCAGCGCCGGAATGAAGCTCGCACCGCTGGTCGCGCGGTAGTTGTTCGTGGCAATCACGAACTCCTTCGCCGGATCGATGGGCGCGCCCAGGTACATGAGATTCTTGATGCGGCTGCCCACGGCCTGCGTCACGTCGATCTCGTACTGCATGTCGGGCGTGGTGAACATGTCGAAGTTGTAGCCCGGGAAGGGGCTGATCAGCGGCTGGTCGGTCGTGAGCGCCGGGTCGATCCTGTTGAAGCGCTTGGCCGCGGCCTCGAGCCAGCCCTTGATCTCGGCGCCCGTCACCTTCACCGCGTACACCGTGTTCGGGTACAGGTACAGGTCGGCGGCGCTGAAGATCGCCAGGTTGCCCACGGCCACGTCGGTGTAGTCGCGTCCGCCCTCGAAGCCCGACTTGAAGGGCGCGCTCACCGACAGCACCGGCAGGCCCGCGTACTGCGGCAGGCTGGCCTGGATGTAGGTCTTCACGTAGTCGGCCTGGGCCTGGTTCACGATCTGGATCGCGCCCGGGTCGCCGACGTCGGCAAAGAAGGTGTTCATGCGGAAGTCGGTGGTGCCGATCGGCGTCTTCACGTAGTCGATCGCGGCCTGGTGCTGGGTGTCGACCATCGGTGCCACGCTCGGGTCGGCGTCGACATACACGCCCTTGCCGATCTGGGTCGAGCGCGCCTCGACCAGCGTCTTGCTCTTGTCCACGCCCCAGGCCTTGCCGTCCCACACGAGTTCGAGCTTCACGAGGCCCAGCGCCTTGCCCCACGAACTGGGCATGACGGCCGGCACGCCGTTGACGGTGCCGGCGGCGTTGTCCACGCCGGGCTGCGTGTAGCCGGGCTTGGCGCCGCGGTCGGGGAACAGGCCGTGCTGGTGGCCCATCATCAGCACGTCGATGCCGGGCACCTTCGACAGGTACAGGCCCGGGCTTTCCATCGTCGGCGAGTACGGCGAGGCGTCGAGGCCGCCGTGCTGCAGCGCGACGACGATGTCGGCGCCCTTCTCGCGCAGCTCGGGCACGTAGCGCTTGGCCGCTTCGACCGCGCCTTCGGTGCGCAGCTTGCCTTCAAGAAAGCGCTTGTCCCAGTTCATGATGCCGGGCGTGGTGAAGCCGATCACGCCGACCTTCACCGGCACCGTCACGCTCTTGCCGTCCGGCGCGGTGGCCGTGAACTGCTTGGTGACGATGGTGTACGGCGCGACGAGCGGCTTGCCGCTCTTGAGGCTGTGCACGTTGGCCACCACCATCGGAAAGCTCGGGCCCGCGCACTTCTTGCTGCCGTCCACGCCCTCGACATCGAGGCCGCCGCCGAGCACCTGGTTGAGGAAGTCCAGGCCGTAGTTGAACTCGTGGTTGCCCAGCGTGCCGGCATCGAAGCCGGTGGCGTTCATCACCTTGTAGATCGACAGCGGCTGCGTGCACGGAATGCGGCTGACCAGCGCTTCGTAGTCGGCCAGCGCGGTGCCCTGGATGGTGTCGCCGTTGTCGAACAGCATCGTGTTCGCGAACTCCTTGCGCGCGGCGTTGATGAGCGTGGCGGTGCGCTCGTAGCCGTACGACTTGTCTTCGGCAAGCTTGAAGTAGTCGTAGCTGCGCACGTTGAAGTGCAGGTCGGTCGTTTCGAGCAGCGCGACCGTGGTGCGCGTGCCGGCGGCCACGGGCGCCGGAGCAGGTGCGGGCGCCGGGGGCGGAACGATCGGGGGGAACGTGGTGCCGCCTCCGTTGCCACCGCCACAGGCGGTGAGCACGGCGGCCAGGACGGCGGCACAGGTGGACATGGGGGCGAGGCGCGCCAGCGACGCGGCCACTGCGTTGTTCATCGAGAGGTCTCCCTGCGGATATGAGGAAGGACCAGTCTCCGAAAGCCGGGTGACAGACCGGTGAATCCGGGCCTGTCGTGCAGCGCCGTTGCGACAGCCGTTACGCCAGGTTCAGGCCAGGTGATTCTTTAGTGGTACCGCCGCGTCCGCCACCGCCTCGGGCGCGGGGCTGCGGCCCGCTTCGAGCAGCTTGCGGCTCATCATGTGATCGACCGGCGCGTTCACCGATTCGACGCACACGAGCTGGCCGTCGACGTAGTGGAACAGCGAAAACGCCTCGGGCTTCGGCCCCGCGCGGCGCACGCTCACCAGGCCCGGCGTGCCTTCGGCCGGCATGAGGCCCGCCATCTGCAGGCGCAGGCCGCCCTGGTCGGACCAGAACCACGCGACCGCGTCGTGATCGCGCGCGGCGCCGGTCAGCGTGGCCACGGCGGTGCGCGCCTGGTCGTTCGCGTTCTGCACCGATTCGAGCCGCAGCGCGCGGCCCGCGCGGCGGTCGGGGAAGCGCGTGCAATCGCCCACCGCGAGCACATCGGCCGCGCTGGTCTGCATGTGGCCGTCGACCACGATGCCGTCGGCGCACTCGAGGCCCGCGGCCTGCGCGAGCGCGGTCTCGGGCACGGCGCCGATGCCCAGCAGCAACAGGTCGATCGGCTGCTTCACGCCGTTGACCTCGACCGACACGAGCCGGTCGCCCACGACCTCGAAGGCGCCGGTCTGCGCACCCAGCACGATGTCGATGCCGGCCGTGCGGTGCGTGGCCAGCACGTGCGCCGACAGCTCGGGCGACACGGCGCGACCCAAGAGGCGCGGCGCGCATTCGATCACCTGCACGCGCTTGCCCAGCGCCTGCGCGGTGGCCGCCACTTCGAGGCCGATGAAGCCGCCGCCCAGCACCGTGACCTGCTGCGCCTCCGCCAGCCGCGTGCGCAGGCGCTGCGCTTCGTCGGCAGCGCGCAGGCTCGCCACGTTCTCCAGGCCTTGCGGCAGGCCGGGCATCTGGCGCGCGCGCGTGCCGGTGGCCAGCACCAGGCGCTCCCACGGCAGCACTGCGCCCGAGCGCAGCGTGACGGTGTGCGCCTCGCGGTCGATGGCCACGGCCGCGTCGCCCAGGTGCAGCGTGATGCCCGCTTCGCGGTACCAGTCGGCGGCCTTGTGCGGCTGCGTGGTTTCTTCGGCGCTCTTGAGGAAGGCCTTCGACAGCGGCGGACGGTGATAAGGCTCGCAGGCCTCTTCGCAGACCAGGTGCACGCGCGCGCCCTGCCCGGCTTCCGCCAGGCCCGCGCACAGCTGGGCCGCGGCGTGGCCGCCGCCGATGATGACGATGGAATTCATGGACAAAGATCCTTCGAGTCGTTGTGTATGTGGTTCATTCGACGGCCTGGCCCCTTCGTGGAACACCGCGGAACCGGCTTTGCCGGGCCGCTGGTGTTGCCCCCGGCAGGGGGTTGGCGAAGCGACACGAAGTGCGCGTAGCCTGGGGGCGAGCCTGATCTATTCGCCGCGGTTGCGCATCCAGTCCGCGGTCTTGAAGAAGGAGTCGCGCAAGCGTGCGCGCAGGTCTTCTGGCACGCCGGTCTCGCCCATCGCCTGGTCCATGCAGGCCAGCCACTGGTCGCGTTCCTTGATGCCGATGCTGTGGCCGCCGATGGCCTGCGGCAGGTGCCGCGCGCGCAGCATGGGGTGGCCGAAGCGGTCGGTGTAGTGGGCGGGGCCGCCGAGCCAGCCGCACAGGAACCAGAACAGGCGCTGGCGCGCGTTGTCCAGGTCGGTGCCGTGCACGGCGCGCAGTTGCGCGTAGGCCGGCTCGAGGTCCATCAGGTCGTAGAAGCGCTCGACCAGCGCCTCCACCTTCGGCTCGCCGCCGATCCACTCGAAAGGCGTGCCGGCGGGCGGTTTGTCTTGAATCTGCATGAAAGCGAGTATCCCCTCGGGTCCGCTCTAGAGTTGGATCAGATCGGGAATGCCCACATCGGTGCTCACGTCGGCCGTGTAGTCCACGCCCTCGACGGCGAAGCCGAACAGGCGCAGGAACTCGGTCTTGTAGCCCGCGAAATCGGTCAACTCATTGAGGTTGGCGTCGGTGACCTGCGGCCAGAGTTCCTGCACGCGCGCCTGCACCTGCGGCGCCAGTTCCTTGTAGTCGGCGCGCAGGCGGCCTTCGTCGTCCAGGTGCGGCGTGGCGCCGTACAGGCTGTCGGCGTACAGGCCGTGCACCTGCTCGATGCAGCCCTCGTGCGTGCCTTCGGCCTTCATCACCTTGAACAGCAGCGACAGGTACAGCGGCATCATCGGGATGGCCGAGCTGGCCTGCGTGACCACCGCCTTCAGCACCGACACGCGCGCGTCGCCGCCCTTGGCGGCCAGCTGCGCGCGGATGTCCAGCACCTTCTCGTCCAGATCCTTCTTGGCGGCGCCGATGGAGCCGTTCCAGTAGATGTCGTGCGTGATCTGCTCGCCCAGGTAGGTGAAGGCCGTGGTCTTGGCGCCGTCGGCCAGCACGCCGGCCTGCTGCAGCGCGTCGATCCACATCTGCCAGTCTTCGCCGCCCATGACGGCGACGGTGTTGTCGATCTCTTCCTGCGTGGCGGGCTCGAGCACCGATTCCTTCACGGTCCCGCTGTCGGTGTCCAGGCCGCGCAGCGTCACGGCCTTGCCGATGGGCTTGAGCACGGAGTTGAAGACCTGCCCCGTCTTGGGGTGCGTGCGGCGCGGCGCGGCCAGGCTGTAGACCACGAGGTCGACCTGGCCGAGGTCGGCGCGGATGGTCTCGATGGCCTGCTGCTTCACCGCGTCGGAAAAGCCGTCGCCGTTGATGGTTTTGGCGTAGCGCCCTTCGGCCGTGGCGGCGCGGTGGAAGGCGGCGGTGTTGTACCAGCCGGGCGAACCGGGCTTGGTCGCGCTGCCCGCGCGTTCGAAGCACACGCCCAGCGTGTCGGCGCCGCAGCCGAAGGCCGCGGTGATGCGCGCGGCCAGGCCGTAGCCGGTGGAGGCGCCGATCACCAGCACGCGCTTGGCGCCGCCCGCGATGGGGGGCCTGGCTTTGACGTAGTCGATCTGTTGCCGGACATTGGCTTCGCAGCCCACGGGATGGGTGGTGACGCAGATGAAGCCGCGCACGCGGGGTTGGATGATCATGAAAAGCTCGCTCGGTAAGACATTCGGGGGACGGCGGCGGGGCACGTCGCGGCGTCGCGAATTTAACCCAGCCGGCAACAGGCCGATTCATCAGCCCCATATGCATATGTCGATTGACGATTTAATAATCTTGGGTTTTATTGATATGGTTCCGGCCTGAATTTCACTCTGGAGAGAGGACGATCCCCACCATGCGCCACACCCTGCTTGCCGCGGCCCTTGCCGCCTCTGCCCTGCTGACCGGCGTTGCCGCCCATGCGGACCAGCTCGCCGACATCAAGAAGAAGGGCGAACTCGTGGTCGGCGTGCTCGGCACCGACGAGCCCGCCACCTTCATCGATCCGAAGACCCGCCAGATCGTCGGCTACGAGGTCGACCTGGTGAACGCCATCGCGAAAAAGATCGGCGTGAAGCCGGTGCTCAAGCAGATCGCCGTGGCCGCGCGCATTCCCGAGCTGCAGCAGGGCCACGTGGACCTGGTGGCCGCCGGCCTCACGCACAACAAGGAGCGCGAGGCGCAGATCGATTTCTCGCTCACCACCTTCGTCACCGGCCAGAAGGCCATCGTGAAGAAGACCAGCGGCATCACCGAGGTGCCGCAGCTCGGCGGCAAGAAGGTGCTGACCATCCGCGGCGGCACGCAGGAACCCAACATCCGCAAGGCCGTGCCCACCGCCGAGGTCGTGACCTTCGACACCAGCCAGCAGGCCTTCCAGGCGCTGCAGCAGGGCAAGGGCGTGGGCTACGTCGACGACGAGGCCGCGCTGTTGCGCAGCTACGCCAAGCTGGGCCCGCAGAAGGCGCAGTACGTGGTGCTCAAGCAGAACCTGAGCACCGAGTCGCTCGCCATCGGCATCAAGAAGGGCGAGAGCGGCCTGAAGACGGTGGTGGACGACACGCTGCGCGAGCTCGAGAAGTCGGGTGAAGCGCAGAAGATCTTCCTGAAGTGGTACGGCCCGAACACGGCGTCGGGCTTCCAGACGCGCGACTTCAAGCTCGAGACTGACAAGATCGACTGAGCCCCCACGCTCGGCACACCAGGGGCGGGCCGCCATGCGACCCGCCCTTCGCTTTTGAGCGGCACGGCGCGCATGCGTACCATGTGCGCCCCGGCGCCTTTCGCCGTGCCTCCCGTTTCCCATGCCCCTGTTCGACTATTCGCTGCTGCTGACCGGCCAGTACCACGACATGCTCGTCGCGGGCCTGTGGCTGTCGCTGCAGCTGCTCGCGGTCTCGCTCGTCTTCGCGCTGCCGCTGGCGCTGGTGGTGGCGCTGCTGCGGCTCTCGCCGCTCGCGCCGCTGCGCTGGCTCGGCTTTGCGTACGTGGAATCGATCCGCAACATCCCGCTGCTGGCCCACATGCTGTTCTGGTATTTCGGCGCGCCCGAGCTGCTGCCCGAGGGCCTGAAGACCTGGCTCTATGAAGGCCACATCGAGGCCTACAGCGCGATCGTGGCGCTGTCGCTGTACACGGCGGCCTTCATGGCGGAGGACATCCGCAGCGGCATCCGCTCGATCCCGGCCGTGCAGTTCGAGGCCGGCCGCGCGCTGGGCTTCAGTTTCCTGGCCACCATGCGCCGCGTGGTGCTGCCGCAGGCGCTGCGCGTGACCGTGCCACCGCTCATCTCGCAGACGCTGAGCCTGTGGAAGAACACCTCGATCGCCACCGTGATCGGCGTGGCCGAGCTGATGTACCAGGCCGGGCAGGTCGAGAGCGCGACCTTCCGCAGCTTCGAGTCGTTCGCGTTCGCGAGTGCGGCGTACCTGACGGTGTCGCTGGCCATCACCGGGCTCGCCACCTGGTACCACCACCGCTTCCCGGTCCGGACCATCTGAGGCGTTGATGACATGCTAGAGATCATCCACGACTACTGGGTCTACTTCCTCATCGGCCAGTACCCCAACGGCCCGCTCGGCGGGCTGGTGCTCACGCTGCTGCTGGCCTCGTGCGGGCTGGTGCTGGCGCTGCCGCTGGGCATCGTGCTCGGCCTGGCGCGCGTGAGCCCGTGGCGCTGCGTGCGCTGGCCCGTCACGGCGCTGGTGTTCGTGGTGCGCGGCCTGCCGCTCCTGATGGTGATCTTCTGGGCCTACTTCTTCCTGCCCAGCGTCACGGGCGTGAAGACCGACCAGTTCACCACCATGCTGATCGCGCTGGTGATCTTCGACGCCGCCTACCTGGCCGAGATCGTGCGTGCCGGCATCCAGGGCCTGCCGCGCGGGCAGATGGAAACCGCGCGCGCGCTCGGCCTGAGCTACTTCGGCGCGATGCGCCTCGTGGTGCTGCCGCAGGCGCTGCGCAGCATGCTGCCCTCGCTGGTGAACCAGTTCGTCTCGACCATCAAGGAGACCTCGCTGGGCTACATCATCGGGCTGGCCGAGGTGTCGTTCATTGCCACGCAGATCAACACGCAGGTGTTCACCAAGCCGGCGCAGATCTACCTGATCCTGGGCCTGACCTACTTCATCCTGTGCTTCGGCCTCTCGCGCTTCGCCTACTGGCTGGAGCGCCGGCTCGCGCGCCGCGGCCTTCCCGCCGCGCCCCTCAAGGTGCCCGCATGATCGAACTCCAACAAGTCAACAAGTGGTACGGCAGCTACCACGCGCTGGTCGACGTGACCGAAACCATCCACAAGGGCGAGGTGGTCGTGGTGTGCGGGCCCTCGGGCTCGGGCAAGTCGACGCTGATCCGCACCTTCAACCGGCTGGAGCCGATCCAGTCGGGCCGCATCACGCTCGACGGGCAGGACATCCACGCACCCGGCCTGGACGTGAACGCCTTCCGCTCGCGCATCGGCTTCGTGTTCCAGCAGTTCAACCTGTTCCCGCACCTGAGCGTGCTGCAGAACTGCACCATGGCGCCGATGCAGCTGCACGGCCTGTCGCGCAAGGAGGCCGACGCGCGCGCGATGGCGCTGCTGGAGCGCGTGGGCCTCGCGAACAAGGCCAATGCCTGGCCCGGCGAGCTGTCGGGCGGCCAGCAACAGCGCGTGGCCATTGCGCGCGCGCTCGCCATGCAGCCGCCGCTGATGCTGTTCGACGAGCCCACCAGCGCGCTTGACCCCGAGATGGTCGGCGAGGTGCTGCTGGTGATGCGCGACCTCACGCGCGACGGCATGACCATGGTGTGCGTCACGCACGAGATGGGCTTCGCGCGCGAAGTGGCCGACCGCGTGCTCTTCATGGACCAGGGCCAGGTGCTCGAACGCGCCACGCCCGACGATTTCTTCAACCGCCCGCAGCACCCGCGTGCGCAGCAGTTTCTGTCCGACATCCGTTCGCCTTTTTCGAGAGACGCATGACCGACTCCTCCCTCCCCCTCATCGACGTCGCCCCGCTGGTGGCCGGCACACCCGAACGCGAACGCGTGGCGGCGCAGATCGGCGACGCCTGCCGCGCGCACGGCTTCTTCTACGTCACGGGCCACGGCGTCGATGCCGCACTGATCCAGCGGCTCGAAGACCTGAGCCACCAGTTCTTCGACCTGCCCGAGGAAACCAAGATGCAATGGCGCATGGCCCTCGGCGGCCGTGCCTGGCGTGGCTTCTTCCCGCGCGGCGGCGAGCTGACCTCGGGCCGCCCCGACTGGAAGGAAGGCCTGTACCTGGGCACCGAGTTGCCCGCCGACCACCCGCTGGTGCAGGCGAAGACGCCGGTGCACGGGCCGAATCTCTTTCCCGACGTGCCGGATTTTCGCGAGACCATCCTCGCGTACATGGACGCCGTCACGCAGCTGGGCCACCGGCTGATGGAAGGCATCGCGCTGAGCCTCGGCCTGCCCGCGGACTATTTTGCAGAGCGCTACACGGGCGACCCGCTGATCCTGTTCCGCCTCTTCAACTACCCGACGCAGGCCGTGCCCGAGGGCTTGGACGTGCAATGGGGCGTGGGCGAGCACACCGACTACGGCCTGCTCACGATCCTGCATCAGGACACCGTGGGCGGCCTCGCGGTGCACACGCCGGGCGGCTGGATCGACGCACCGCCGGTGCCGGGCGCCTTCGTCTGCAACATCGGCGACATGCTCGACCGCATGACCGGCGGGCTCTACAAGTCGACCCCGCACCGCGTGAAGCGCAACACCTCGGGCCGCGACCGGCTCTCGTTCCCGCTGTTCTTCGACCCGAACTTCGAAGCGCGCGTGCAGCGCATCGAAGGCCTGGCCGGCGCCGACGCGCTGGACGACAGCGCCGAGCGCTGGGACCGCGCCAACGTGCATGCCTTCAGCGGCCGCTATGGCGACTACCTGCTGGCCAAGGTGTCGAAGGTGTTCCCGCAGCTGCGGGACGAAGTGCTCTGAACTGAACTGAACACGGGCCCTGACTTCGTCAGGGAAACCAGCGCGGCACGTGCGGCATTGCGTCGTGCAGCGAATCGAGCACATGGAAGGCCTGCGCGACGATCGCCTCGGGCGGGTGCTTGAGGTCGGGCACCACCACCACGCGCATGCCGGCGGCCAGCGCGGCCTTGGCGCCGTTCTCGCTGTCCTCGAAGGCGACGCAATCGGCAGGGTCCACGCCCAGGCGCTCGGCCGCGAGGCGGTACAGCGCCGGGTCGGGCTTGGCGCGCGCCACCTCGTCGCCGCCCGCGAAGGCCTCGAAGTGATGGAGCACGTCGAGGCTGCCCAGGCAGGCCGCGATCTGGCCGCGCGTGGACGACGAAGCGACCGCGCAGCGCGTACCGCGACCACGCAAGGCGGTGAGCAACTCGGCCGCGCCGGGCTTGATGGGAAAGAGCGGCCGGACGTCGCCGTCGGCGCGTTCCAGCTGCAGCGCGGCGGTCACCTGCGTCGCCGCGTGCTGGTAGGCGGCGGGGCCGCCGAGCAGCGCCGCGAGGATCTGCTTGGATTCGCTCATGGCCAGCCCCACGCATTGCAGGTACTGGGCGTGCGAAAGCTCGACATCGAGCGTGCGGGCCGCGGCGATCCAGGCGGCCATGATGGGGCGCTCCGAATCGATCAGCAGCCCATCCATGTCAAAAATGGCGGCGGTGAACATCGAGGCGAATCCTAAGCGAGCGACGCGGTGGCCATAAAAAAAGGGGCCATCGGCCCCTTCGTTCGAGAAACGCTGCCGGTCAGTCCCGCGCCAGCGCCCGGTTCAGCCCCAGCGCCGCCAGCGTGCCGAGCGCGCCCGACAGCAGGTAGATGCTCACGAAGGCCAGGCCGAAGTGCGCCGACAGGCCCAGGGCGACCAGCGGGGCAAAGGCCGCGCCGATGAGCCAGGCCAGGTCGGCCGTGAGGGCCGCGCCCACGTAGCGGTACTTGGGCGCGAAGTTGGAGGTCACGGCGCCGGCCGCCTGGCCGTACGACAGGCCCAGGAGCGCAAAGCCCAGCACGATGAAGATGTCCTGGCCGATGCGTCCGCCGTCGAGCAGCGTGGGCGCGAAGCCGCTGAACACGGCGATCATGGCGGCCAGGCCACCGAGCGTGAAGCGACGGCCGATGCGGTCGGCGATCAGGCCCGAGGCCACGATGCCGATGGCGCCGAACACCGCGCCGACCATCTGCACGATCAGGAACTCGGTGATCGACTGGTCGGAGTACAGCGAGATCCACGACAGCGGGAACACCGTGATCAGGTGGAACAGCGCGTAGCTGGCCAGCGCGGCGAACGCGCCGATCAGCAGGTTGGCGCCCTGCGAACGGGTCAGCTCGACCACGCTGGTGGGCTGCAGCTCGCGCTCTTCGAGCAGGCGCGCGTACTCGTCGGTGGCCACCAGGCGCAGGCGCGCGAACAGCGCCACGACGTTGATGGCGAAGGCCACGTAGAAGGTGTAGCGCCAGCCCCAGTCGAGGAAGTCGGCCAGCGGCAGGCTGGAATACAGGTACGCGAACAGCGCGCTGGCCAGGAAAAAGCCCAGCGGCGCGCCCAGCTGGCCCAGCATGGCGTACCAACCGCGCTTGTTGGGCGGTGCGTTCAGCGCCAGCAGCGACGGCAGGCCGTCCCACGAGCCGCCCAGTGCCAGGCCCTGGGCAAAGCGGAAGATCGACAGCAGCACGATGGCCGTGAAGCCGATGCTCGCATAGCCCGGCAGGAAGGCGATGCCGGCGGTGGAGGTGCCCAGCAGGAACAGCGCGATCGTCAGCTTGGTCTCGCGCCCGAAGCGCCGCTGGATCGCCATCGAGATCACGGTGCCGAAGGGGCGCGCGATGAAGGCGAACGAGAAGATCACGAAGGCCCAGAGCACGCCTTCCAGGCGCTGCTCGAACGGGAAGAACACCGCCGGGAACACCAGCACCGAGGCGATGCCGTAGACGAAGAAGTCGAAATACTCGGAGGCGCGGCCGATGACCACGCCGACCGCGATCTCGCCCGGGGCGATGTGCGAATGGTCGGCGTCTGCGGCGCGGGCGCCGCCTTCGGTCGGGTGCGACACAGGCTGGGCGCCTGGTGGACTGATGCTGGACGTCGTCATCTTGCTAGCTGGCTGGCTGTAATTCGGGTGTCATGCCGGGGCACGACACAGGGGAAATTCTGGACACCCTGTAGCGTCTCACCGAATTGCGTTTACCGCCATAGGACAAAACGTCCAATAGGCGGAATCCCTTGGGCGGCGTAGATTGCAGGGTCATTTTTGCGCGGCCTTCGCACTTTCCTCTCCCGGCATGCACATCCTCAAGACCCTTCGCCGAGCACTTCTGCTGCTTTCCGCCATTTTCCTGGCGGGCTGCAACACGGTGCTGTTGAACCCCTCCGGCGACATCGCCAACCAGCAGGGACGCCTGATCGTCGTCTCCACGGTGCTGATGCTGATCATCATCATCCCGGTGATCGCCCTGACCATCTTCTTTGCCTGGCGCTATCGCCAGTCGAACAAGGAGGCCACCTACAGCCCCGACTGGGACCATTCCACGCAGCTCGAGCTGGCGATCTGGGCCGCGCCGCTCTTGATCATCATCGCGCTGGGCGCGATCACCTGGATCAGCACCCACACGCTGGACCCGTACCGCCCGCTGAGCCGCCTGGACGCGCAGCGCCCCATTCCCGCCGAAACCAAGCCGCTGGTGGTCGAGGTGGTGGCGCTGGACTGGAAGTGGCTCTTCATCTACCCCGAGCAGGGCATCGCCACGGTGAACGAGCTGGCCGCCCCGGTGGACCGCCCGATCAGCTTCAAGATCACGGCCTCGTCGGTCATGAACTCCTTCTTCATCCCCGCGCTGGCCGGCCAGATCTATGCCATGCCGGGCATGGAGACCAAGCTGCACGCGGTGATCAACAAGCCGGGCGAATTCGACGGCTTCTCCGCCAACTACAGCGGCGCGGGCTTCTCGGGCATGCGCTTCAAGTTCCACGGCCTGAGCCATGACGGCTTCGACCAGTGGGTGGCCAAGGTCAAGACCGGCAAAGAGGGCGAACTGACCCGCGAGCAATACAAGAAGCTCGAAGTGCCGAGCGAGCGCGAGCCCGTGCGCCACTACGCCGCGGTCGACCCGGCCCTGTACGACGCCATCCTGAACCTGTGCGTCGACCGCAACAAGATGTGCATGAAGGAAATGATGGCCATCGACGCCGACGGCGGCCTGGGCAAGCCCGGCGCCTTCAACGTCGCCACCAAGCAGGCCTGGCAGGCCGACTCCCTCGACACGCCCAAGCGCAAGTACGTCACCGCGATGTGCACCACCGAAGACTAAGATGTTGCAGAACCTAGACCTGACGAAGCTCGTCTTCGGCCGCCTCTCCTGGGAGGCGATTCCCCTTCACGAGCCCATCCTGCTCGTGACCTTCGCGGCCGTGATCCTGGGCGGCCTGGCGCTGCTGGGCGCCGTGACCTACTTCAAGCTGTGGGGCACCTTGTGGAATGACTGGATCACCAGCATCGACCACAAGAAGATCGGCATCATGTACATCATCCTGGGCCTGGTGATGCTGCTGCGCGGCTTCGCCGACGCACTGATGATGCGGGCCCAGCAGGCCGTCGCCTTCGGCGACAACGCGGGCTTTTTGCCGCCGCACCACTACGACCAGATCTTCACCGCCCACGGCGTGATCATGATCTTCTTCGTGGCGATGCCGCTGGTCACGGGCCTCATGAACTTCGTGGTGCCGCTGCAGATCGGCGCGCGCGACGTGGCCTTCCCGTTCCTGAACAACTTCAGCTTCTGGATGACCACCTTCGGCGCCGGCCTCGTGATGGCGTCGCTGTTCGTGGGCGAGTTCGCCAAGACCGGCTGGCTGGCGTACCCGCCGCTGTCGGGCATCCTGTTCAGCCCTGACGTGGGGGTCGATTACTACATCTGGTCCTTGCAGATCGCGGGGGTCGGCACATTGCTCTCGGGCGTGAACCTGCTGGCCACCATCGTGAAGATGCGCGCGCCCGGCATGACCATGATGAAGATGCCCGTCTTCACGTGGACCGCCCTGTGCACCAACGTGCTGATCGTCGCTGCCTTCCCGGTGCTCACGGCCGTGCTGGCCCTGCTGTCGCTCGACCGTTACGTCGGCACCAACTTCTTCACGAACGACATGGGCGGCAACGCCATGATGTACGTGAACCTGATCTGGATCTGGGGCCACCCCGAGGTGTACATCCTGATCCTGCCGGCGTTCGGCATCTTCTCGGAAGTGGTCTCCACCTTCTCGGGCAAGCGCCTGTTCGGCTACGCCTCGATGGTGTACGCCACGGTCGTGATCACGATCCTGTCGTACCTCGTGTGGCTGCACCACTTCTTCACCATGGGCTCCGGCGCCAGCGTGAACTCGTTCTTCGGCATCACGACGATGATCATCTCGATCCCGACGGGGGCGAAGATTTTCAACTGGCTGTTCACCATGTACCGCGGCCGCATCCGTTTCGAGCTGCCCATGATGTGGACCATCGGCTTCATGATCACCTTCGTGATCGGCGGCATGACCGGCGTGCTGCTGGCCGTGCCCCCGGCTGACTTCGTGCTGCACAACAGCCTGTTCCTGATTGCCCACTTCCACAACGTGATCATCGGCGGCGTGCTGTTCGGCATGCTGGCGGGCATCACCTACTGGTTCCCGAAGGCCTTTGGCTACAAGCTCGATCCGTTCTGGGGCAAGTGCTCGTTCTGGTTCTGGATCGTCGGCTTCTGGATGGCCTTCATGCCGCTGTACATCCTGGGCCTGATGGGCGTCACGCGCCGCATGAGCCACTTCCAGGACATGTCGCTGCAGATCTGGTTCCAGGTCGCTGCCGTCGGCGCCGTGCTGATCGCGCTGGGCATCGCCTCGTTCCTGATCCAGCTGGTGGTGAGCTTCATCCGCCGCGAGTCGCTGCGCGACACCACGGGCGACCCGTGGAACGGCCGCACGCTGGAGTGGTCGACTTCGTCGCCGCCGCCGGCCTACAACTTCGCGTTCACGCCGCGCGTGCATGACAACGACGCCTGGACCGACATGAAGGCCCGCGGCTACCAGCGTCCGCTGGACGGCTTCAGCCCCGTGCACATGCCCAAGAACACGGCCGCCGGCTTCATCATCGCGGCGCTGAGCGCGGTGTGCGGCTTCGCCCTGATCTGGCAGATGTGGCTCGTGGCCGGCATCGGCTTCGTGGCCATGCTGGCCGCGATCATCGCCCACACCTTCAACTACAAGCGCGACTACTACATCCCCGCGGAAGAAGTCGTTCGCACCGAAGAAGCACGCACGCGCCTCTTGGCCACCGCCCATGTCTGATACCACCGCCCTCCCCTCCCGGAACGCGAACGCACCGGCGTTCGACCTGTTCCACGTCCGCAACGAGGACCACCACCCCGAGAACGGCACGCTGCTGGGCTTCTGGCTCTACCTGATGAGCGACTGCCTCATCTTCGCCTGCCTGTTCGCGGTGTACGGCGTGCTGGGCCGCAACTACGCGGCCGGCCCCTCGGGCGCCGACCTGTTCGACCTGCCGCTGGTGGCGATGAACACCTCGCTGCTGCTGCTGTCGTCGATCACCTACGGCTTCGCGATGCTCGAGATGCAGCGCAAGCGCATGGGCGGCGTGCTGCTGTGGCTGGGCATCACGGGCCTCCTGGGCCTGGGCTTCATCGGCCTGGAGCTGTACGAGTTCGCGCACCTGCTGCACGAAGGCGCCGGCCCGCAGCGCAGCGCCTTCCTGTCGTCGTTCTTCGCGCTGGTGGGCACGCACGGCCTGCACGTGAGCTTCGGCATCATCTGGCTGGTCGTGCTGATGGTCCAGCTGCCCAAGCACGGCTTCACCGCCGCCAACCGCCGCCGCCTGATGTGCCTGTCGATGTTCTGGCACTTCCTGGACGTCGTGTGGATCGGCGTCTTCACCTTTGTCTACCTCATGGGATCGATGGCATGAGCGCCCACACCAACACCGCCGCGCACGGCCATGGCGCACACGATGGGCACGACGCCCATCACGACGACGGCCCCGTGAGCCACAGCACCTTCAAGGGCTACATGACCGGCTTCGTGCTGGCCGTGATCCTGACCGCGATCCCGTTCTGGCTCGTGATGGGCAAGGTGATCGCCAACCCGAGCACCACCGCCCTCGTCATCCTCGGCTTCGCCGTGGTGCAGATCGTGGTCCACATGGTGTACTTCCTGCACATGGACGCCAAGTCCGAAGGCGGCTGGAACATGCTGGCGCTGATCTTCACGCTGGTGCTCGTGGTCATCACGCTGGCCGGCTCGCTGTGGGTCATGTATCACATGAACACCAACATGATGCCGGCCATGGTCCACGACATGAAGAACATGCCCTGATGGCCTCGGCCGCCCGCCCGCGCTCCGTTGTCACGCGTGCGGCGCTGGCGGTCTGCGCCCTCCTGGCCTTTGCCGGCTTTCTTGCGCTCGGCACCTGGCAGGTCGAGCGCAGGGCCTGGAAGCTCGATCTCATCGCCCGCGTCGACCAGCGCGTGCACGCCCCGGCCGCCGACGCGCCGGCGCGACCCGAATGGCCCACGGTCAACGCGGCCAACGACGAATACACCCACGTGCGCCTTCGCGGCACGTTCCTCCATGACAAGGAAGCGCTGGTGCAGGCCAGCACCCGGCTCGGCGCCGGCTTCTGGGTGCTGACCCCGCTGCGCACCGCCGACGGCAGCGTCGTGCTCGTCAACCGCGGCTTCGTGCCGCCTGAGGCGCGCGAGCGCGCGGCGCGCACCGCCCCCGAGCCCCAGGGCGACACCACCGTGGCCGGCCTGCTGCGCCTGACCGAACCGAAGGGCGGCTTCCTGCGCACGAACGACCCCGCGGCCGACCGCTGGTTCTCGCGCGACGTGCAGGCCATTGCCGCCGCGCGCGGCCTGACCGACGTGGCGCCCTACTTCGTCGATGCCGAGGCGGGGCCCGCGCCTGCACAAGCCGCGCCCACGTGGCCGGCGGGCGGCCTGACGGTCATCGCCTTCCCCAACAGCCACCTCGTCTACGCCCTCACCTGGTACGGGCTGGCGCTGATGGTGCTCGGCGCCTACGGGTTCGTGTGGCGCGACGACCGGCGCCGACGGGCATCGCAAGACGGTAGCGGCGAAAATGCTCCGCATGCCGACGCCGCACGCCCCGACCCCGCCGATGCCCGCCGCGACTGACAAGCTCATCGCGGTGGCCGGCGAGCTGCACGCCCCGCGCGCGGGCGTCGCGAGCCTGGACAACGCCATCGGCCACCAGAACATGCAGCAGCTGATCCAGCTGCGCTGGTTCGCCGTGGTCGGGCAGGTGGCCACCATCCTCGTGGTGCACTACGGCTTCGGCATCCGCCTGCCGCTGAACCACATGCTGCAGGTGCTCACCTGCCTGGCGCTGTTCAACATGGTGAGCCTGCTGCGCCTGCGCATCCATGGCCGCGTGACCAACGAAGAGCTGTTCGTCGCGCTGCTGGTCGACGTGGCCACGCTCACGGCCCAGCTGTACCTCAGCGGCGGCGCCACCAACCCCTTCGTCTTCCTGTACCTGCTGCAGGTGATCCTGGGCGCGGTGCTGCTCAAGGCCTGGTCGACCTGGACCATCGTGGTCATCACCGGCCTGTGCTTCGCGGGCCTGGCGCTGTTCTCGCGCCCGCTGCCCTTGCCGCTGGACCACGACCGCGGCCTGTGGAGCCCCTACGTGCAGGGCATGCTGGTGTGCTTTGCGCTCAACGCCGCGCTGCTGGTGGTCTTCATCACCCGCATCAGCCGCAACCTGCGCGTGCGCGACGCGCGGCTGGCCGACCTGCGCCAGCGCGCCTCCGAAGAAGAACACATCGTGCGCATGGGCCTGCTGGCCTCGGGCGCGGCGCACGAGCTGGGCACGCCGCTGGCCACGCTGGCCGTGATCCTGGGCGACTGGCGCCGGCTGCCGCACTTCAGCTCCGACCCCGAGCTGCTGCAGGAAGTGGCCGAGATGGAAGTGCAGATCCAGCGCTGCAAGAGCATCGTGAGCGGCATCCTGCTGTCGGCCGGCGAGACGCGCGGCGAGTCGTCCGAAGAGACCACCGTGCGCACCTTCCTGGACGACCTGGTCGAAGAATGGCGCACCACGCGCCCGGTCGAGGAGTTCGACTACGAGAACCTGTTCGGCCAAGACCTGCCCATGGTGTCCGACTCGGCCATCAAGCAGATGGTGTGCAACGTGCTCGACAACGCGCTCGAGGCCTCGCCGCACTGGCTGCGCCTGGAAGCCACGCACGACGCCGACGCGCTCACCATCACCGTCACCGACGCGGGCCCCGGCTTCATGCCGGCCATCCTCGCGGAGTTCGGCAAGCCCTATCAGTCGAGCAAGGGACGTCCCGGCGGCGGGCTGGGCCTGTTCCTGGTCGTGAACGTGGCGCGCACCCTGGGCGGACGCGTCGCCGTGCGCAACCGCCCCGAGGGCGGCGCCATCGTGACCATCACGCTGCCGCTGGCGGCCATCGTGCTCGAAGAGGACGAGGAAGCAGCAACCACCCTCGCGGACAACGCCGCGCCCCCAGCCCCGAGCAGCCCATGACCCACACACCCGACACCGCCGAGGTCCGCCAGCTGCTCATCGTCGAGGACGACGAGGCCTTCGCGCGCACGCTCGCGCGGTCCTTCGAACGGCGCGGCTACGTGGTGGTGCATGCGCGCAACCTCGAAGAGGTGGAAGCGCTGCTCGAGGAAGGCGACGGCCCCTCGCCCGGCTACGCCGTGGTCGACCTGAAGCTCAACGGCGAGGCCTCGGGCCTGGCCTGCGTGCAGATGCTGCACCGGCACGACGCCGAGATGCTGATCGTGGTGCTCACCGGCTTCGCGAGCATCGCCACCGCCGTCGAGGCCATCAAGCTCGGCGCCTGCCACTACCTGGCCAAGCCCTCGAACACCGATGACATCGAGGCCGCCTTCGGCCGCGCCGCCGGCACCACCGAGGTCGAACTGACCAACCGTTCCACCTCGATCAAGACGCTGGAGTGGGAGCGCATCCACGAAATGCTGGCCGAGACCGGCTTCAACATCTCGGAAACCGCGCGCCGGCTCGGCATGCATCGGCGCACATTGGCACGCAAACTCGGCAAACAGCAGGTCAAGTAACATGATCTGCCGGTTTCGCGATTTTTGCGGAACCAACACCGACCCCGGAGGCTCTGTTCCTGATGACGAATAGCCCGCCGCTGCAGCTGCAGCCCGCCCGTTCCACCGATCTGCAGAAAAAGCAGGCTTCCGCCGCGCGCGACCAGACCGCGATGGAAGAGCTCTTCAACGCCCTGAGCCACGGCCTGGGCCTGCTGCTGGCGATCGCCTCGCTGCCGATCCTGGTCTACAGCGCCGCCCAGAAGGGCCAGGCCGCGGCCGTGGTGGGCGCCTCGCTCTTCGCGGGCACGGCCATCGTGCTGTACCTGATCTCCACGCTGTACCACGCGCTGCCCATCGGCCGCGCCAAGGCCTGGTTCAACCGGCTCGACCACGCGGCCATCTACCTGTTCATTGCGGGCAGCTACATGCCCTTTTTGTTCGGCGTGCTGCGCGGGCCCTGGGGCTGGACGCTGTTCGGCGCCATCACCGCCGCCGCCGTGCTGGGCGTGGGCGCCAAGCTGTTCAACCGCTTGCAGCACCCGCTGTGGTCCACCGGCCTGTACGTGGCGATGGGCTGGATGGCACTGATGGCGGCGGTGCCGCTGTACGAGCGCATGTCATCGGCCGGGCTGGCCTGGCTCGTGGCCGGCGGGCTGTTCTACACGGCCGGGGCCGTGGTGTTCCTGTTCGACAACAAGGTGCGCTACGCGCATTCGGTGTGGCACCTGTTCGTATTGGCCGGCAGCACCTGCCACTTCTTTGCCGTGCTGTGGCACGCGCACGGCTGAGCACGCTGCATCAATAGTGGGGCGGGAGCTCATCGCGCAGGTTGCGCGCGCCCCCGTCCTGCCCTGCGTTCTGGCTTTGCAGCCTGAGTTGCGCAACCTGCAGGATGAGGCTGTCGATCTGCTGCTGTTGCCGGTAGATCGTCATGTTCAGCTGCTCGAGCAGGTCTTCGGCGTAGCTCGACTTGATCTCGAGGTCGTTCAGGCGCTCTGTCACGTCGTTCGGTGAATGTTCCATGCCGCTATTGGACAGGAAGATCCACCGCCTTTCTTGACAGCGCCCCGCTCAGCGCCGGACCTTCGCCTCGAGCAGGTCGCCCATGCCGATGCGCCGGGCGAAGTCGATGCGCACGCGCTCCGACACCTCGAAGACCTCGGCCGCACCGTCGCCCACGAAGTCGATCAGCGAGCGCATCGGCCGCGTGCCCGCCGGCAGGCCCACGATGCGCACGATGTCGTCGGCCACGGCCTGCGGATCGGCGTGCTCGGGCGTGAGGGCGGACAGGCGCTCGCCGATGCGGTCCATCACGCCGTCGTAGCGGCCGTAGGCGGCGGTGGTCGCCGCATCGGAGGGCTTGCCGGCACTCGGGAAGTGATCGGTGCCCCGGGTGAACGCGCCCGGCACGACGATCGAGGTCTCGATGCCGAAGCGCGCGATCTCGTAGGCCAGCGTCACCGCCAGCGAATCCATGGCCGCCTTGGCCGCGCCGTACGGGCCCATGAACGGCGGAAAGCCGCCCTTGGTGGTCGTGCTGCTGATCCACAGCATCAGCCCCGACTCCTGCTGGCGCAGGTACGGCAGCACCGCGCGGTTCACGCGCTGGGCGCCGAGCACGTTGGTGTCGAACACCCGGGCGATGTCTTCCGGCGTGAAGGCCTCGGTCGGCCCGACCACGAGATGGCCCGCGTTCTGCATCACCACGTCGAGGCGGCCCTGCGCCTGGACGATGGTCGCCGCGGCGGCGTCGGCGGAGGCCTGCGACAGCACATCGAGTTCGAGCGGATGCAGCTGAAGCCCCTGCGCCGCGGCCAGGGCACGCAGCTCGGCCGCGCGCGCCTTGTTGCGGCCTGCGATGTCGCGCATGGAGGCATAGACGATGTGGCCCGCTTCGGCGAGCGCCTGCGCGCTGAGCTTGCCGATGCCGGAGCCGGCGCCAGTGACGAGGATGACGGATTGCATGAGGGAACCCCTTGAACGAAGGTGAGAGGGAAGAAAGGAAAGTCCGGTGGTCAGCCCACGCGGCGCTGCAGCAGGTGGGCCACCCACGCCGCCATCGATCCGAGTGCCGCCGCGCCGGCCAGCGTGGCGAACAGCGACAGCGAAGGGGGCTGGTGGACCGCGAAGAACGCGATCAGCCCGAGGAAGTAGCACAGCAGGTTGTTCAAGCGCGGCACGCTGCGCATCGACACGACCAAGAGCGCGACGAACAGCACCACCACCGGCAGCGCCGCGGCGCCCGCGACCGGGGCCAGCACGGCGATGACCAGGGCCGCACCCTTGCCGATCAGCAGGCCCAGGCTCACGCAGACGAGGTTGAACACGCCGTCGCGTGCGGTCGCGCCGCGGGTGTAGAACGCCACCCAGCCGACGAACATCGCCCACACGGGCAGTTCGAGCACGAGCGCCATCGCCGAAGCGACGGCGGCCACCACCGCAGCGGCGGCCGTGAACGCCGTGTAAGCGAGGCTGAAGAAGCGCGGGGTGGCCGCGGGAGGTGAAGGCGGATGCATGGTGCGTGCTCCGTGGATGTCGTGGGAGGCCACCGCTCAGGCCACGCCGCCGTTGGCCCGCAGCACCTGCCCGTTGACCCACCCCGCGTCCGGCCCCGCCAGGAACGACACCACCGAGGCGATGTCTTCCGGCTGGCCCAGGCGCTGCAGCGGCGGCATCTGTGCGAAGACCTGGATCTGTTCGTCGGTCTTGCCGTCCAGGAACAGCGAAGTCGCGACCGGCCCTGGCGCGACGGCGTTCACCGTGATACGTCGGCCGCGCAACTCCTTGGCGAAGACGTGCGTGAAGGCCTCGACCGCCGCCTTGGTGGCGTTGTAGATCGCGTAGCCCGGCATGTGCAGCGCGAGCGTGGTGCTCGAGAAGTTGACGATGCGTCCGCCCTCGGCGAGCCGGGTCGCGGCCTCGCGCAGGGTGTTGAAGGTGCCGCGCACGTTGATGTCGAAGGTGTGGTCGTACAGCGCGTCGCTGTGCGCGGCCAGCGGCGCGGTCTGGAGCACGCCGGCGTTGTTGACCAGCACGTCGACCGGGCCGAGCTGCGCTTCGACGGTGTCGAACATCGCGCGCACCGCTTCGGCGTTCGCCACGTCGGCCTGCACCGCGAGGGCGCGGGCGCCCGTGGCCTTCAGTTCGGCGACCAGCGCTTCGGCGGGCGCGGCGCCCGAAGCGTAGTTGACGGCGACGGCGAACCCGTCGGCGGCGAGCCGGCGGGCGATGGCGGCGCCGATGCCGCGCGAGGCGCCGGTGACGAGGGCGACGCGGGTGGGAAGCGAGGAAGAAGTGGCGGTGTTCATGACGCGATTCCTTGGGGGTGGTGAGTGGATGAATCGGATGTTCGGCCATTCCATCCAAAAGATAATCAGCGCCAAATCGTCAATAAAATTCCATTTACTTAAACAATAGGCACGAAGGGCAACCCCATGGACCGCTTCCAGGAAATGCAGGCCTTCGTGCGCATCGCCGAGCGCCAGAGCTTCACGCAGGCCTCGGACGACCTGCAGATTCCGCGCGCCACCCTCACCACGCTGATGCAGCGGCTCGAATCGCGCCTGGGCGCCCGGCTGCTCGAGCGCACCACGCGCACCGTGCGCCTCACGCAGGACGGCGAGGCCCACTACCAGCGCTGCGTGCGGCTGCTGGCGGACGTGGAAGAGGCCGAGGGCGCCTTCACCCACGCGGCGCCCCAGGGCCTGCTGCGCGTGAACCTGCAGGGCACGCTGGCGCGGCACTTCGTGGTGCCGGCGCTGCCCGCCTTCCTCGCCCGCCATCCGGGCCTGCAGCTGCACATCGGCGAGGACGACCGGCTGGTCGACCTGGTGCGCGAAGGCGTCGACTGCGTGCTGCGCGCCGGCCCGCTGCAGGACTCGTCACTGGTCGCGCAGCGCGTGGCGCTGCTGCCGCAGGTGACGGTCGCGAGCCCCGGCTACCTCGCGGCGCACGGCGAGCCCGTCGACCTCGCGGCACTGGCCTCGCACCGCGCGGTGCACTACGTGTCGAGCAGCACGGGCAAGGCGCTGCCGCTCGAGTTCACGGTCGACGGTCAGGTGCGCCCCGTGCAGCTGGCCGCCACCGTGTCAGTCACAGGCGCCGACCTGTACACGGGCGCCGCCATCATGGGCCTCGGGCTGGTGCAGGTGCCGCGCTACCGCGTGGCGGCCGAGCTGGCGGACGGGCGCCTGCAGGCGGTGCTGCCGGGCTTCGCGCCGCCGCCGATGCCGGTCTCGGTGCTGTATCCGCAGAACCGGCAGCTGTCGTCGCGCGTGCGGGTGTTCACGCAGTGGCTGCGCGGTCTCTTCGCAGAGGACACCGCGCAAGGCTGAGCACGACTCAAGGCGCCTTGTACGACTTGGTGCTGTACAGCTCGACTGGCAGCTTCTGCAACAGCGACAGGCCCGAGCCGACGTCCTTGGGCTTGGACTCGATGTAGTTGAAGAACACGTCGGCATCGAGCACGCCGATGTCCAGGCGCCGCGCCGCGGGCACGGCGGCCAGCGTCTTGTAGCCATCGCCGCCGCTGGCGTTGAAGCTCAGCACGAACAGCTTGTAGGTCTTGTCCAGGTCGAGCGGGCCCCACACGCCGGTGCCAGGCGCGCGCACCTCGATGTTGCTGGCGCGCTGGCCGTTGGCCTGCGTGGCGTCGACGTCGAAGCGCAGGCCGCCGGTGTAGGGGTACGGGCCGGTGGAACCGCCCGGGCCGTACACGGCCTGCAGGCCGTCTTCGAGCATGCCCTTGACCTCGCGGCCGGTGACGTCGAGGCGGAACAGCATGTTGCCGAAGGGCAGCACCTGGATCACGCTCGCCGCCGTGACGTTGCCCGGCACCAGCGGAATGCGCGCGCCGCCGCCGCTTTGCAGCGAGATGTCGGCGCCGCCGTACTTGCTGTGGCCGATCTCCAGATAGGCCTGCGCCGCCATCTGCTGGATGTCGCCACCGCGCAGGCTCACGCTGCCCAGCGCGTTGCACGAGACGCTGGAACGCGAGTAGTCGACGGTGCCCGTGCCGCCGGGCACGCGGCGCGAGCACAGCTCTTCGGTCACGGTGGCCACCAGCGTGGTGTTGAACACCGCCACCTTGTCCTTGAAGGGCTGCAGCACGGCGGTGGCCGTGGGGTCGGGCGTGGTCACGCGCAGGAAGCCGCTGGCCGCCACGTCGGCCAGGAGGGCGCTGCGCTGGTTGGCATCGACGGCCTTGCCGCCGACGCGGAAGTCGTCGCCGATCAGCACGTGCGGCGTGCCGCTGCAGGCCGTGACGTCGCCCTTCTCGTCGAAACTCACCTTCAGCTCGCCGACGACCTGGCTGTACTCCCAGGCGTGGACCAGGCAGACCTTCTTGCCGTCCTTGTCGGTCAGCGCCGTGGGGTAGGCGCCGGCCGGCGAACCCACGCCATAGCGGGTGAGCGCGTCGGGGCCGATGAGCGTGTGCGAGTCACCGCCCACCACGACGTCAACGCCGCCCAGGCGCGACGCCACCTGCTTGTCGTATTCGTAGCCGATATGGCTCATGACGACGATCTTGTTCACGCCCTGGGCGCGCAACAGGTCGATCTCGCGCTGGGCGGCGACGGTCTCGTCCTCGAAGGTGGTGTCGGGGTCGGGGCTGGACGAGGCCTTGGTCTTGCCCGCGATGGTCAGGCCGACCAGGCCGATCTTCTCGCCGCCGCGCTCGAGCACCGTGGAACGCTTCACGTAGCCGGGCGCCTTCGACGGATGCAGCGCCGATGGGGCGCCGAAGTTCACGTTGGCGCTGAGCACCGGCGTCTGGCAGCTGCCCTTGCGCAGCAGATCGAGAAAACCCTTCAGGCCGGTGTCGCCCTTGTCGAACTCGTGGTTGCCCAGCGTGAAGGCGTCGAAGCACACGGTATTCATCAGCGCCGCATCGGCCTCGCCGTCGGCGCCCGCGCGGTTGAAGTACAGGGTGCCGGTGAGCGCGTCGCCGGCGTGCAGCTTCAGCACGTTCGGCGACTGCGCGGCCAGCGCCTGGATCGCCGCGGTGACGCGCGGAAAGCCCGCCGCATTGACCGTGACCGCCACCGGCGCGCCGCCGCCCGTGTTCAGCTGCAGCGTCTTGTCCTTGGCTTCGAGGTTGGAGTGGTGGTCGTCGATGTGCAGGATCGTGAGGTCGATCGCCTTGCCCTGCGGCGCGGGCGCGGGGGCTGGCGCCGGCGGCGGCACCACGGCGATCGGCGGGAACGCGACACCGCCGCCCCCACCGCCACCGCATGCGGCCATCACGCAGGCTGCAATCACCGTGGCAGCTGCTCCCACGACCCGTCGACTGTTGTTCATCACCATCTCGCACTCCGCTCCTGTTGATCGAGCGGGGATGCTGGCAACGACGCATGACGTGTCCATGAAAGCACCTCATCGGGTGCGGGGTGAGGTGACTCAGGCGTTCTGGCCGAGCGCTTCAGCGTGGCCTCGCGCGGATGCATCGCCGCGCAGGAATACAAACACCACCACCGCCGTCAACACCGTCACCCCGGCCAGCACGCACAGCAGCGTCCCGAACGCGGCGCCATACGCGCGCAGCAGCCCCGCGCGGTCCATGCCCGGCAGCAAGGCCAGCGCCTGCGCCAGGTCGCCCGTCGCCACGCGCTGCGCCGCCTGCGACACCGCCACGGACGGAGGCGACGACGACGCCTTCAGCTGCAGCGCCACGAGCGCCGTGAGCCCCGCCCCCACCAGCGCCAGCGCGATGCCTTCCCCCGCGACGCGCACCGTGTTGAAGATGCCCGACGCCATGCCCGCCCGCTCGCGCGGCACCACGCTCACGGCCAGGCCGTCCATCAGTCCCCACGGCAGGCCGATGCCCGCGCCGATCAGCAGCAGCGGGCCCACGAGGCCGTGCAAAGGCGTGCCCGGCGCGCAGCGGCTGAGCCACACGAGCCCCGCTGCGCACACCAACAATCCCGCGGCCGAGATCACGCCCGCCGAGAAGCGGTGCGCGAGCCATGCCGCCACCGTCGGCACGATGAGGATCGGCCCCGACAGCGCGAACATGAAGCCGCCCGCCTCCAGCGCGCTGCGCCCTTCGAGCCCGATGAAGCGGATCGGCAGCAGCACCAGCAGCACGACAAAGCCGTAGGCCGGCGCCGCGGCCAGTAGCTGCACGCCGACGAAGCGCGGAAAGCGGAACAGCGACAGGTCGAGCATCGGATGCGCCACGCGCCGCTCGATGGCGATGAAGGCCACGCCCATGGCCAGCGCGCCGGCCAGCGCCGCGAGCACCCACGGGCTGCCCCAGCCGCTGTCGGGCGCCTGCAGCACGCCCAGCGTGAGCAGGCTCAGCGCGGCCGTGAAGCTCAGCGTGCCCGGCACGTCCAGCCCCATCGCCTGCGGGTTGCGCGACTCGCGCATGCGCGGCGCGGCCAGGCACAGCGCGACGAGGCTCACGGCGCCGGGGCTCAGCATCACGGCATGCCAGCCGACGGTGTCGGCCAGCCAGCCCGAGAGGATCGATCCGCACGACAGCCCCACGCCGAACGAGGTGCCGATGAGGCTGAACGCCCGCAACCGCGCCGGCCCGTCGAACACCTGCGCCAGCGCCGCCGTGCCCGCCGCGAAGGCCGCCGCCGAGCCCAGCCCCTGCACGGCGCGCGCGAGGTCGAAGGCGACGATGCCCGGCGCCAGCGTCAGCAGCGCACTGCTCAGCGCCACCACCGCCAGGCCCAGCAGGAAGACGCGCTTGCGCCCGTAGGCATCGGCCAGCGCGCCGGCCGCCATCAGCGTGGCGCCGAAGCTCAGCATGAAGGCGTTGGTCACCCAGTTGAGCTGCACCGGCGTGCCGCCCAGCGCGTCGCGGATCGCGGGCAGCACCACGGCCGGGCCGGTGAAGCTCAGCGGCATGCCGAGCGCGGCCAGGCAGACGGCGGCGAGCAGCCAGGCCTTGTGGGAATCGGAGGAGGACATCGGGAGGGCTTTCACGCGGGAGAAGGAAAAGGGAAATGCGTGAAGCGAAGATAAAAAGGATTCAATGAAACGAAAATGGGCCCTCAGCTCCTCACACTGCCAACCCCAGGTTGCCAATCAAGCCCATGGACAGCTTCAGCGGACTCGAATCCTTCGTGCGGGCGGCCGACCTGCAGAGCTTTGCGCGGGCGGGCCGCGACCTGGGCATCTCGGCCTCGGCCGTGGGCAAGAACGTGGCGCGGCTCGAGGCGCAGATGGGCGTGCGGCTGTTCCACCGCACCACGCGGCAGGTGCGGCTCACGGCCGAGGGCGCGATGTTCCACGAGCGCTGCCGCCGCATCCTCGACGAGCTCGGCGATGCGCGCGCCATGCTGCAGGACGCCGTCGCCACGCCGCGCGGCCGCCTGCGCGTGAGCCTGCCGACCATCGGCTACCGCTTTCTGCTGCCGATCCTGCCGGCGTTCAGGGCACGCTTTCCCGAGATCGAGCTCGACCTCGACTTCAACGACCGGCTGGTCGACGTGGTGGCCGAGGGTGTCGACGTGGCGATCCGCAGCGGCGAGCTGGTCGATTCGCAGCTCGTGGCACGCCGGCTCGGCCCGTTCAGCTTCGTGCTTGCGGCCTCGCCAGCCTACCTGGCACGGCACGGCGTGCCGCAGGTGCCGGCAGACCTCGCCCGCCACAACTGCCTGCGCTACAAGTTCGTGACCGGCGGAAAGATCGAGGACTGGGACCTGCCCGGCCTGCCACCCCAGCTGCCGCCGGGCCTGGTCTGCAACAACATGGAAGCCATGCTGGGCGCCGCCGTCGCGGGCCTGGGCATTGCGTACATGCCCGACTTTCTGGCGCGCGACGCGCTGCGCCGTGGCGAGCTGCAGCGCGTGCTCGCCGCGCACCTCGTGCGGCAGGGGCAGTTCTCGGCGCTGTGGCCGTCGAGCCGGCAGTTGTCGCCGAAGGTGCGGGCGTTTGTCGACTTCGCGAGTGAACACATGTTCACTGCGACCGCCGACGAAGAAGGGAAAGACAACCGCCCGCCGCGCCGCTGAACGGCGGGCGGGGCGGGTGCGTCAGGCCGCGACCGCGAGGGCGGGCGCTTCGACCGGTTGAGGGGCTGGCGCAGCCACCACGGGGGCCGGCGGCGGTTGCACCGGCGCAGCCGTGCGGCCCCACAGTGCCGTCAGCGCGTCCAGCGGGAACAGCGTGCACGCATCTTCCGGCGTCGCCGCGCGCACCGTGGTGCCCGTCACGTCGTCGATGTGGGCCGCGCGCACGGCGTCGGGGCGGTGCGCCGGCACCATGAACGGCGAGTGCGTGGTGTAGAGGATCTGGTGGCCGAAGTCGTTCTCCAGGTGCGCGAGCAGGTCGGCCTGCGAGCGCGCATGCAGGTGCAGCCCGGGCTCGTCGAGCAGCAGCACGACCTCACCGGATGCAACGCCCCGGGTGCCAGCGAAGAACGCGATGTAGAACGAGAAGAACCACTGGAAGCCACGGCTGCGCTCGTCGAGGTTCACTTCGACCTCGTAGGCGCCGTTCGGGTCCGACACCAGCGTCTCCAGGTGCTGCCCGTCGAGGTTGAAGCGGATCTTGAGCGGGCGGTCCTTCCACAGCCGGCGGATCTCGGCGGTCACGACGGCACCGGCCCGGTTCACCAACTGATTGCGCGTCGCCAGGTCGTTCTTCGCCA
Organism: Variovorax sp. GW821-FHT10C12; assembly: GCF_059415405.1. Lineage (NCBI taxonomy): Bacteria > Pseudomonadati > Pseudomonadota > Betaproteobacteria > Burkholderiales > Comamonadaceae > Variovorax > Variovorax sp. GW821-FHT10C12. The sequence continues at coordinate 212,731 of NZ_JBWKNE010000002.1, read as the reverse complement.
GCAGGTCCTGCAGCTGCTGCGGGTCGAGCCCCGCCACCTGGCACAGCTTCTCGAAATTGCGCTCGCCCGCCGTGCGCTCGCCCCAGCCCTTGCGCGTGAGGTACTCGGCGATGTTCTGGCGGCCGGGCAGCGAGGCGTAGTCCTCGACGTAGATGAAGCGCGGCAGCTTCCCCAGCACCCAGGCGCGGGCGCGGGCCAGCGCGGGCTGGTCGTTGTCGATCGTGCGTGCCAACTCCTCTAGCTCGGTCAGCATCTGCGCCTGCTTGTCGGCGATCTCGGCGCCGGCCGTGGCCAGGGCCTGGCGCAGCGCCTGCAGTGCCAGCAGCGCGCCGGCCGACCACTTGACGAAGTCGGGGCTCGGGATCATGGCGGCGTCGAAGGCGTCGGCCTCCTGTTCGAGCGACGCCTTCAGCTCGTCGGCGACCTTCTCGGCCGCGGCCTTCACGGCGGGCACGATCTTGCGCACCTTGGCCTTGATGTCGCTCACGTCGATCGACAGCGGGCCCAGGCCCTCGAAGCCGGTCGTGCGCGTGGCGCCGTAGCCGCGCCCGGCCGTGACCTGGCGCACGCCGGCCGCGCGCGGCAGGATGGCGGCGAGCGCCAGCTGTTCGGAGGCGTCCAGGTCCCAGCGCGTGTGCACCACCGGGGTGTCGTCGGTGCATTCGTCCAGGCGGCGGTGCCGGGGGAAGTCCTTGATGGGGCTGAGTGCCGTGAGCCCGTCGGTCGGGTTCAGGCTGTGCAACGCGCGCAGCAGGTTCGACTTGCCGCTGTCATTTCGGCCGAGGATCGCTGTGATCTGGGAGGAATCGATGGAGCCGCTGTCGTGGATCGAGCGATAGTTGGTGATCTGGAATGACGCCAAGCGCATGCAGGAATTTCTCTTCTGAATTGAATACGGGGCCGGGGAATGTATTGCATCCCCGGCCCCGTCCTGCCGATCGCGGAAGAAAAAAACTGTACGGGCCTGCGCGGCCCTACTCGGCCGCGCGGCGCAGCGTGTCGACCACCGGCCGGCGCAGCACATCACGCAGGCCCCACCACCCCGCCGCCAGCGCGAGCACCGCACCGGCCAGCGCGCCGGCCACCGGCACGAGCGGCGACGCGGTCCAGGTGAACTCGAACACGTAGCGCGCCAGCCCCCAGCCGATCACCGAGGCCACGATGCTCGCCAGGAAGCCCGCGAGCAGGCCGACGCCCACCAGCTCGGCGCGCTGCACCTGCCGCAGCAGGCTGGCGCGTGCGCCCACGGCGCGCATCACGGCGAACTCGCGCGCACGTTCCTCGCGCGTGGCGGTGACGGCGGCGAACAGCACCACCAGCCCGGCCGCCAGCGTGAAGCCGAACAGGAATTCGACCGCGCGCACCACCTGGTCGAGCACGCGCTGCACCTGGTTGATGGTGGCGCTCATGTCGACGTTGGTCACATTGGGGAAGCTGCGCACCAGCGCGTTGTCGAAGCCGCGCGTCTCGGGGGCGCGGAAGGCGCCCATGTAGGTCACGGGCACGTCGGCCAGCGAGGCCACGGTGTACATCACGAAGAAGTTGGCGTGCAGCGAGCCCCAGTCGACCTTGCGCAGCGAGGTGATGCGCGCGTCGTTCTGCATGCCGCCGATGTCGAAGCGCAAGGTGTCGCCCAGCTTCAGGCCCAGCGTCTGGGCCAGGCCTTCTTCCACGCTCACCTCGTTCTTCGCCTCGGGCGTCCAGGCGCCGGCGGTGACGCTGTTGTGCGCGGGCGCCTCGGTGCTGTTGCTCAGGTTGAACTCGCGGTCCACCAGGCGCTTGGCGCGGTCCTCGGTGTAGTCGTCGGGCGTCACGGGCTTGTCGTTGATCGCCACCAGCCGTCCGCGGATCATCGGGTACCAGTCGAACTTGGCGACACCCGCGTCGCGCAGCGTCTTCTGGAACGCATCGCTCTGCTCGGGCATCACGTTGATGACGAAGCGGTTGGGCGCGTCGGGCGGCGTGGCCTTGCGCCAGCTCGCGACGAGGTCGGTGCGCAGCAGCACGAGCAGCACCAGCGCCAGCAGGCCCACGGCCAGCGCACTGACCTGCACCACGGCGTAGGCCGGGCGCGCCGAGATCTGCCGCGTGGCCAGCACCAGCCAGCGCGGCGCGGTGGTCTCGCTGACGCTGCGGCGCAGCACCTTCACGGCGAGCCAGCTCAGCAGCGCAAACACGGCCACGGCGCCGGCAAAGCCGCCGACCGCAATGAGCCCCAGCTTGAGGTCGCTGCTGGCCGCCATCAGCAGCGCCGCGAAGCCCGCCACGCCGATGCCGAGCACGGCGAGCGACGCAGGCTTGAGCCCGCCCACGTCGCGACGGATCACGCGCAGCGGCGGCACGCGCGCCAGCTGCAGCACCGGCGGCAGGCCGAAGGCGAACAGCAGCGTGAGCCCCATGCCCAGGCCGAAGGCCACGGGCCACAGCGTGGCGGCGGGCAAGGCGGTCTCGACCAGCCCCGCCAGCAGCAGCACGAACACATAGTGCACGGCGAAGCCGATGGCCACGCCGATCGCGCTGGCCACGGTGCCTATCACGGCGAACTCGAAGGCGTAGGCCGCGGCGATGGTGCGCTGGCTCTGGCCCAGCACGCGCAGCATGGCGCAGTCATCGAGGTGGCTGGCCGCGAAGCCGCGCGCGGCCAGCGCCACGGCCACGGCCGACAGCAGCGCCGCGAGCAGCGCGACGAGGCTCAGGAATTTCTCGGCGCGGTCCAGCGTCTGGCGCATCTCGGGCCGACCGCCCTCGAAGGAGTCGAGCCGCACGCCGCGCAGCTCGCCCTTCTTGATGGTGGCGTCGGCCCATTCGGTGAAGCGCTTCACGGCGGCGTCGTCGCCCGCCACGGCGTAGCGGTAGCCCACGCGGCTGGCCGGCTGCACGAGGCCGGTGCGCGCCACGTCGGCCTGGTTGAGCATCACGCGCGGCGAAAAGCTCATGAAGCCCGCGCCCCGGTCGGGCTCGAGCGTGATCACGCGGCCCACGCGCAGGCCGGTGTCGCCCAGCAGCAGCGTGTCGCCAACCTTCAGGCCCAGCGAGTCGAGCAGCGAGGCATCGACCCAGACCTCGCCCGACGCCGGCACGTCGCGCGTCACCGTGCCCGCGCCCTCGGCCGTGGTGGCCGTCTGCAGGTTGCCGCGCAGCGGGTAGCCCGGCGTCACGGCCTTCAGGGCCACGAGCTTGCTGGCGCCGCCCTGGGCGTCCTCGGCCCGCGCCATGGTGGGAAAGCCGAAGGTGCCGGTGCCCGCGAGGCCCAGCGACTTCGCCTGTGCGATGAAGGTCTCGGGCGTCGGGTTGTCGCTCACGACCACCGCGTCGCCGCCCAGCAGCTGGCGCGCGTCGCGCTGCAGCCCGCCCTGCAATCGGTCGGCGAAGAAGCCGACCGCCGTGAGCGCGGCCACGGCCAGCACCACGGCCACGATCAAGAGGCGCAGCTCGCCGGCGCGCAGGTCGCGCCAGAGCGTGCGCCAGCCAAGGCGAAGGGAAGCGTTCATGGCGCGAACGATAGCTGACGCCTACCGGCACCGGCAGACTCAAGGGTTATTGAATGAAGGGGCTGCGGGGTGTTGCCCGCTGCGCGGACCTGTCGCACGATGCGAAAAAACAAAGGAGCGCGTGTCGATGACGACCCCACCCGCCCGGCGGCGCCCCGGCTCAGGGCAACACGACGAGGCCCGGCGCGCCAGCTTCCACGCGGCCGATGACCGCCGCCTGCCCGAAGCCTTCGTTGCGGAAGATCTCCAGCACCGCCTCGACCGCCTCGGGCGCGCAGCTCACGAGCAGGCCGCCCGAGGTCTGCGGGTCGGTCATGAGCGCCTGCGCGGTGGCCGGCAGGCCCTCGTGCATTTGCACGTCGGCGCCGTAGCCCGCCCAGTTGCGGCCCGACGCACCGGTGACCAGCCCGCCGCCGGCCATGGCGATCACGTTGTCCAGCAGCGGCACGCGCGACCATTCGACCACCGCCGCGAGCCCCGCGCCGCGCGCGAGTTCGAGCGCGTGGCCGGCCAGGCCGAAACCGGTGACGTCGGTCAGCGCATGCACGCCGTCGAGCGCCGACAGCGCGATGCCGGGCGTGTTGAGCTTGGTCGTGTTCTCGATCAGCTGGCGGTAGCCGGCCTCGGACAGCTGCTGCTTCTTGAGCGCCGCCGACAGCACGCCCACGCCCAGCGGCTTGCCCAGCACCAGCACGTCGCCCGCCTGCGCGTCGGCGTTGCGCCGCACGCGCTTCGGATGCACCAGCCCCATCGCGACCAGCCCGTAGATCGGCTCGACCGAATCGATGGTGTGGCCGCCCGCGATCGGAATGCCGGCCGCGCGGCACACGTCCTGCCCGCCGCGCACGATCTCGGCGATGACTTCCACCGGCAGCTGGTTGATCGGCATGGCGACCAGCGCCAGCGCCATGATCGGGCGCCCGCCCATCGCGTAGACGTCGCTGATCGCGTTGGTCGCGGCGATGCGGCCAAACTCGTAGGGGTCGTCCACGATGGGCATGAAGAAATCGGTGGTGGCGATCAGCGCCTGCTCGTCGTTGAGCCGGTAGACTGCCGCGTCGTCGGCGGTCTCGATGCCGACCATGAGCTCGGGCGGAATCAGCCCGCCCGCATGGTTCTTGAGGATCTGCGACAGCACGCCCGGCGCGATCTTGCAGCCGCAGCCGCCCCCATGCGAGAAGCTGGTGAGCCGCAGCGGCGCCAACGGATTCAGGAGCTTGGAAGGTGCGGCTTCGATCATGGCGGCAGGTCGGTCGAATGGAACAAGCCGCGATTATCGAAGCCCGCACCGCCGTCTGCCCGAGTGCCCCGACACACCCTTTTCTTTTTCCACTGAACGCGTCATCACACCATGCAAACGAAACAAACCGTGTCCCGGCTCGCGCTCGCGCTGGCCCTGTCCCTCACCGCCGTGGGCGCCTTCGCCCAGGGCGTGCTGCGCGTGTCGGCCATTCCCGACGAGGCGCCCACCGAGCTGCAGCGCAAGTTCACGCCGCTGGGCGACTACCTGAAGAAGGAAACCGGCATGGACGTGCAGTTCACGCCCGTGACCGACTACGCCGCCGTGGTCGAGGGCCTGGCCACCAACAAGATCGACCTGGCCTGGCTGGGCGGCTTCACCTTCGTGCAGGCGCGCATCCGCACCAACGGTGGCGCGGTGCCGATCGTGCAGCGCGCGGAAGACGAGGTGTTCACCAGCAAGTTCATCGTGCCGATCGACAGCCCCGCCAAGACGCTGGCCGACCTGAAGGGCAAGACCTTTGCCTTCGGCGCGCCCTCGTCCACCTCGGGCAGCCTGATGCCGCGCTACTTCCTGCTGCAGGCCGGCATCAACCCCGAGAAGGACTTCAAGACCGTTGCGTTCTCGGGCGCGCACGACGCCACCGTGGCCTTCGTGGCCGCCTCGCGCGCCGAAGCGGGCGTGCTCAACGCCTCGGTGTGGGACAAGCTGGTCGAGGCCAAGAACCCCAACGCCGCCAAGGTGCGCGTGCTGGCCACCACGCCGACCTACTACGACTACAACTGGACCGTGCGCCCGGGCCTGGACGCCGCCGTGACGAAGAAGCTGACCGACGCCTTCCTGAAGCTGGACCCGGCCAACCCGGCGCACAAGGAGATCATGGCGCTGCAGCGCGCGAGCAAGTTCATTCCCACCAAGTCGTCGAACTACGACGGCATCGAGACGGCGGGCAAGTCGGCCGGCCTCATCAAGTGAGCGGAATGCGCGGATGAGTTTTTCGCTCGACAGCGCGGGCGTGGTGCACCCCAACGGCCAGCGCGCGCTGGCCGGCGTGACGCTGGCCGCGCGCGACGGCGAGCGCATCGCCGTCATCGGGCCCTCGGGCGCGGGCAAGACCACGCTGCTGCGCGTGCTCGGCGCGGCGCTGCGGCCCGGCGAAGGCCAGGTGCAGGCGCTGGGCCAGCACCCGTGGCGGCTGCCGGCGCGTGCGCTCAAGCAGCTGCGCGCGCGCATCGGCACCGTGCACCAGGCCCCGCCGATCGCGCCGCGCCTGCGCGTGGTCACGGCCGTGCTCGCGGGCCGGCTCGGCCAGTGGTCGGTGCCGCGCGCGCTGGGTTCGCTGTTCTATCCGTCCGACATCGCGGGCGCGCATGCGGCGCTGGCCCGGCTCGCGCTCGAAGACCGGCTGTTCGACCGCTGCGACCGCCTCTCGGGCGGCCAGCTGCAGCGCGTGGGCATCGCGCGCGTGCTGTACCAGCGCCCCGCACTGCTGCTGGCGGACGAGCCGGTGTCGGCGCTCGACCCCACGCTGGCGCACGCGGCCGTGGGCCAGCTGGTGGCGCAGAGCGAATCGACCGGTGCCACGCTGGTCGCGTCGCTGCACGCGGTCGACCTGGCGCTGCGCTGGTTCCCGCGCATCGTGGGCATGCGCGACGGGCAGGTGGCCTTCGACCTGCCGGCCGCCGAAGTGACGCCCGCGCTGCTCGAGGCGCTCTATGCGAGCGAAGGCGGCGTGGCGACGCAGGGCCCGCTGCCGGTCGCGCCGGTGGCCGGCACCGCCGAGCCGGCCTTCCATCGCCCGGACTGCCCGTGACGGCGACACTCGCCCGCCCCGCCCTGCGCGATCCGCACGCGGGCCGCCGCCTGGCCGCCTGGCTCGCGGCGCTGGCCGTCGCCTGGCCGGTGCTCGCGCTCTCCGAATTCAAGCCCTGGGCGCTGTTCGGCAGCGGCAACCTCGCGGTCATCGGCGGCTTTCTCGCGGGCTTCTTTCCACCCGACAGCTCGCCGGCCTTTCTCGCCCTGCTCGCCAAGGCCACGCTCGAAACCCTGGCCATGGCCACGGCCGGCACGGCCATGGCGCTGCTGATCGGCGCGCCGCTGGGCTTCGTGACCACGCGCGCGCTGTCCATCTCGCGCATCGGGCCCGGCCCCGGCCGCGTGCAGGCCGGCATCGTCCGCCAAGCAGCGCGCTGGCTGCTGATGGTGCTGCGCGCCATTCCCGAGATCGTGTGGGCGCTGCTGTTCGTGCGCGCGCTCGGCCTCGGCCCCGCGGCCGGCGTGCTGGCGCTGGCCATCACCTACGGCGGCATGCTGGGCAAGGTCTACGCCGAGATCCTCGAATCGACCGACACGCGCCCCGCGCGCGCCCTGCTCGAAAGCGGCAGCGGCCGGCTCGCGGCGCTGTGCTACGGCCTGCTGCCGCACACGGCGCAGGAGCTGGCCTCGTACACCGTGTACCGCTGGGAATGCGCGGTGCGCGCCTCGGTGGTGATGGGTTTCGTGGGCGCGGGCGGCCTCGGGCAGCTGATGGACCAGTCGATGAAGATGCTCAACGGCGGCGAGGCCAGCAGCATCCTGCTGGTGTTCCTCGCGCTCGTGCTGCTGGCCGACATGCTGAGCAACGCGCTGCGAAAGCTCCTGGCATGACGACGCTGCCGCCACGCCCCCCGCTGTGCCTGCGCTGCTGGCTTGCCGTCGCGTTGATCGCCGCGGCGGTGGTCGCGAGCTTCGTCTACCTTGGCATCGACTACGGCGCGCTGGGCTCGGCCGAATCGCTCAGGCTCATGGGCAAGTTCATCGCCGAGTTCTTCCCGCCCGATGTGTCGCCCGAGTTCCTGGCCAAGGTCGGCCACGGCGCGCTGCAGACACTGGCCGTGTCGGCGCTGGGCACCGTACTGGCCGCCGTGGCGGGCGCCGTGCTCGCGCTGCCGGCGTCGGGGCGCATCGGCGGGCCGCTGCGCCATGGCGCGCGCTTCGTGCTCAACTTCTTGCGCAGCGTGCCCGAGCTGGTGTGGGCCGCGCTGATGGTGCTGGCCGCCGGCATCGGGCCGTTCGCGGGCGCGCTGGCGCTGGCACTGCACACGACCGGCGTGCTCGGCCGTCTCTTTGCCGAAGCGCTGGAGAACGCACCGCGCGAGCCCGAGCAGGCGCTGGCGCTCTCGGGCGCCGGCCCGGTCGCCGCCTTCAGCTACGCCAGCCTGCCGATCGTGCTGCCGCAGTGGGTGGCCTACACGCTCTACCGCTGGGAAATGAACATCCGCATGGCGGCCGTGCTGGGCTTCGTGGGTGGCGGCGGGCTGGGCCAGCTGCTGTACTTCCACCTGTCGATCTTCCAGCAGCAGCAGGCGATGACGGTGCTGATCGCGATGTTCGTGCTGGTCACCTTTGTCGACTTGGCGAGTGCTCGCTTGCGAAAAGGCCTAGGTCCTGCCTACGCCTGAGTGGCCGACAATGGCGGCATGAGGTCCCTTCAGCCATGAGTCATCGCCAGCCCGTCCGGGTGGCGGACCGCCACGCCTTCGATTCGATCATCGACGCCCGCTCGCCCGCCGAGTTCGCGCTCGACCACATCCCCGGCGCCATCAACTGCCCCGTGCTCAACGACGAGGAGCGCCACATCGTCGGCACGGTCTACGTGCAGACTGGCGCCTTCGAGGCGCGCCGCATCGGCGGTGCGATGGTCGCGGCCAACATCGCGACGCACCTGCGCGACACGCTGGCCGACCGGCCCGAGAAGTGGAAGCCGCTGGTCTATTGCTGGCGCGGCGGCATGCGCAGCGGCTCGATGGTCACCTGGCTGCGGCTCGTGGGCTGGGACGCGCAGCAGCTTGCGGGCGGCTACAAGAGCTTTCGCCGGCACGTGATCTCGCAGCTCGACGCGCTGACGCCGCAGCTCGACCTGCGCGTGGTGTGCGGCGCCACCGGCAGCGCCAAGACGCGCGTGCTGCACGCGCTGGCCGAACGCGGTGCGCAGGTGCTCGACCTGGAAGCCTTCGCCAACCACAAGGGCTCGCTGCTCGGCGCGCTGCCGGGCGTGCCGCAGCCTTCGCAGAAGCACTTCGAGACGCGCATCGCGACCGTGCTCGAAGCCATCGACCTCTCGCGCCCGCTGTATGTCGAGGGCGAGAGCGTGCGCATCGGGCGGCTGTCGCTGCCGCTGTCGCTGGTGGCGCAGATGCGCGCCGCGCCGTGCATCGAGGTGGAGGCCACGCCCGAGGCGCGGCTGGCCTACCTGCTGCGCGACTACGCCTACCTGGGCGACGACCGCGCGGCGCTCGCCGAGAAGATGGGCGTGCTCAAGGAACTGCAGGGCAAGGAAACGGTGACGCGCTGGCAGCAGTGGGCCCACGAGGCCGACCTGCCGCACCTGTTCGCCGAGCTGATGTCGTTGCACTATGACCCGCACTACCAGAAGTCGCAGGAGACGCACTTTCGCGCGTGGGCCAAGCGCCAGCGCGTGGGGGCGACCGACCTCTCGGATCAGGGCATCGAGGCCGTGGCCGACGCGGTGCTGGCGCTCGGCGCACCGAGCCCGTCGGCGTAAAGCACGCCGCGCGGCGCGCGGCACAGCCCCCAGAAGCGCAGGCCGCTGAGTTCGGCCATGCGCACGCCCATCGCGGTCGGCGCCGAGATGGTCGCCATCGCCGCGATGCCCAGGCGCGCGCACTTGCGCACCAGCTCATGGCTGCCGCGGCTGGACATCAGCACGAAGCCGGGCTCCTGCAGCCGATTCGCACGCGCCAGCGCGCCAAGCAGCTTGTCGAGCGCGTTGTGGCGGCCGACGTCTTCCATCAGGTCGGTGAGTTCACCGTCCACCGTGGCCCAGGCTGCCGCGTGGATCGCGCCGGCTTCGGCGTTGAGCACCTGGCGCGGCGGCATGGCGGCGAAGGCGCGCAGCACGGTGGCCAGGTCGATGCGTTCGATCCAGTCGCGTGGCGGCACGCGCTGCGGCGACAGGTCGAGCCCCGCGAAGCTTTCGACGCCGCACACGCCGCAGCCGGTGCGGCCCGCGAGGCTGCGGCGCCGGTCCTTCAGGCGTTCGAAGCTGCGCGTGGACACTTCGAGCTGCACCTCGATGCCCGGCATGCCCTCGGGCAGGCCCGCATCGAGGGCCTCGACCGTTCGCACGTCGATGCCGCGACAATCGGCGGCGCTGTCGAGGATGCCTTCGCTGAGTGCAAAGCCCAGCGCGAAGGCCTCGAGGTCTTGCGGCGTGGCCATCATCACGGCGTGCGAGACGCCGTTGAACACCAGCGCCACCGGCACCTCGGCGGCCAGCGTGTCGTCGCGCACCACGCCCTCGGGCGCGAGGCCGCGCTCGCCGAAGACGTGCACGGCATGCCGTGCGAGCGGTGGCAGGGCGTCGGGTTCGGGGGTGTCTGTCATGGCCGCGGCCATTGTCCGCTCAGGCGCGGTTTTCGTCAGCCGGCAGGCTGTCGACCACCGCGCGCCCGGCGTCGGTGAGGTGCGCGACCCAGCGATCGTCCAGCTGCACCACGCGCACCCAGCCCGGTCCGCGCACGCCGCTCAATGCGGCATCGCCCATCAGCGTGAGCTGGCGCATGACCACGCTCGCGCCCTGCCCCAGCCGCTTGCCCAGGCGCGGCAGCGACATGCCGCCCTCGCCGGAAGCTTCGGCGAGCGCACGCAGGATCGCGATGGAAAAAGCGTCGGCGTCGAACCCGGAATCGCTCATGCCGCCACGGCGTCGGCCTCCGCCGCGACCGGCGCCACATGCAGCGACAGCACCACGGGAATCGACTTGGAGGTCGGCGTGCCCGCGTTCTCGGCCACCGACGACAGCGGCACCAGCGGGTTCGTCTCGGGGTAGTAGGCCGCGAGGTTGCCGCGCGGGATGTCGTACGCGACCAGCTTGAAGCGATCCGCACGGCGCTCCTGGCCGTCGCTCCACACGGTCTGGATGTCGACCCAGTCGCCGTCCTTCATGCCGAGCTGGCGGATGTCGTCTTTGTGGATGAACACCACGCGGCGCTGGCCGAACACGCCGCGGTAGCGGTCGTCCATGCCGTAGATGGTGGTGTTGTACTGGTCGTGCGAGCGCGTGGTGAGCAGCGTGAACACCAGCGTGTCACGCTGCGACGCAAAGCGCGCACGGGCCCGGTGGGCGTGCGTGTCCAGCGGCACGGCGTGCGTGAAGAACACGGCCTTCTTCGACGCGGTGGCCCACACGCGCTCGCTCGCCGTGTTGCGCAGGCGAAAGCCACCGGGGTGCGCCACGCGCGCGTTGAAGTCCTTGAAGTCGTCGAACACGGCTTCGATCTTGTCGCGGATGCGGGCGTAGTCTTCCACCAGCCAGAGCCACGGCGTCCTGCTGCGCGCGCCGATGGTGGCCGCGGCCAGGCGCGCCACGATGGCGGGCTCGGACAACAGGTGCTCCGACGCGGGCGGGTTGATGCCCATCGAGATGTGGACCATGCTCATCGAGTCCTCGACCGTCACGCCCTGCGGGCCGTTCGCCTGCATGTCGATCTCGGTGCGGCCCAGGCACGGCAGGATGAGCGCCTCGCGCCCGTGGATGATGTGGCTGCGGTTGAGCTTGGTGGTCACGTGCACCGTGAGGTCGCACTGCTGCAGCGCCTTCCAGGTCTGGTAGGTGTCGGGCGTGGCGGCCGCGAAGTTGCCGCCGAGCGCGAAGAACACCTTGCCCTTGCCGTCGAGCATCAGCTGGATCGCCTCGACCGTGTCCACGCCGTTCTGGCGCGGCGGCTCGAAGCCGAACACCTGCTGCAGCCGGTCGAGCAGCGCGGCCGGCGGCTTTTCCCAGATGCCCATGGTGCGGTCGCCCTGCACGTTGCTGTGGCCGCGCACCGGGCAGGCGCCCGCGCCTTCGCGGCCCATGTGGCCGCACAGCATGAGCCAGTTGCCGATCATCTGGATCGTGGCCACCGAATGCTGGTGCTGCGTGATGCCCATGCCCCAGCAGGCGATGACCCGCTTGGCGCCCAGGTACACGTCGGCCGCCGCGCGCATCTGCGCTTCGCTCAGGCCCGACTCCTGCACCAGCAGCGGCCACGATTCGGCGCGCAGGTCGTCGGCCAGCGCCTCGAAACCCAGGGTGTGCTCGGCGATGAATGCGTGGTCGAGCACCGAAGGTTCGCCGCGCGCCACCGCCGCGTCTTCGCGCTCGATGACGTGCTTCATCATCCCCTTCACCGCCGCGAAGTCGCCGCCCACGCGCAGCTGGAAGTAGTGCGTGCTGATCGGCGTGGAGCCCAGCGTCGCCATCTCCAGCTTGTCCTGCGGGTCGGCAAAGCGCTCCAGCCCGCGCTCGCGCAGCGGATTGAAGCTCACGATGCGCGCGCCGCGCTTGGACGCCGCGCGCAGCTCGCCGAGCATGCGCGGGTGGTTGGTGCCCGGGTTCTGGCCGAAGACGAAGATCGCGTCGGCCTTCTCGAAGTCTTCCAGCGTGACCGTGCCCTTGCCCACGCCCAGTTGCGGGCGCATGCCGCTGCCGCTGGGCTCGTGGCACATGTTCGAGCAGTCGGGGAAATTGTTGGTGCCGTACTCGCGCACGAACAGCTGGTACAGGAAGGCCGCCTCGTTGCTCGCGCGGCCCGAGGTGTAGAAGATGGCCTGGTTCGGGTCGGGCAGCGCGTTCAGGTGCCGCGCAATGCGCGCGAAGGCGTCGTCCCAGTCGATCGGCACGTATTTGTCGCTCGCCGCGTCGTAGGCCATGGGGTGCGTGAGGCGGCCCTGGTCCTCGAGCCAGAAATCGCTCTGCCGGGCCAGCTCGGCCACGGTGTGCTTCGCGAACAGCTCCGGGCCCGCGCGGCGCGCGGTGGCCTCGGCGGCCACGGCCTTCACGCCGTTCTCGCAGAACTCGAAGGTCGAGGCATGGTTGCGGTCGGGCCAGGCGCAGCCGGGGCAGTCGAAACCGTCGGGCTGGTTGGCCGAGAGCAGCGTCTTCGCGCCCTTGACCGGAATGTCCTGCCGCAGCAGCGCATTCGTCACGCTGCGCAACGCGCCCCAGCCACCGGCGGGGCCCTTGTAAAACTCGATCTTCTGCTCGCTCATGGCGGCAGTGTTGGCCTGCGGGGGGCGTGGCGTCAAATTGAATCGCGACATGCGGCGATTCAAAATGGAAATGAAACCTGCACGCGACACTAGACTCCCTCCGAACAAGGGAGGAAATTCAATGACGGCTTCCATCGGGACCATGGTGCTGCTCGGGGGCTTGGCTCTCACGGTCACGGCGCAGATCGGCATCGGCTTGCACGCCTTCACTGGCAATCCACTGAAGGGCCTGCTGTGCCTGTTCGTGCCGTTCTACATCTACGTCTATGCGCGGCGGCATGCGACCGGGGTATGGCTGATGCGGCTCTGGTATCTGGGCATCGCGCTGTTCGTGGTCGGCGCGACGATGCTCTCCTAGCGGCTGTCGAGCAGCAACCCACGCAGCTTGCGCTGTAACGGCGAGAGCTCGCGCTCCAGCGGTACGCCCAAGGCCTGCAGCGCCACGTCGCGGCTCTCAGCCGTATGCAGGTCGATCTCCCGCACCACCTGCCCGTCCTTATAGACAAAGGCCACGTCGGCCAGCGCGAGCACGTCCTCGATGTCGTGCGTGATCATCAGCACCGGAATGCCCCATTGCTTGCGCACCTGCGCAAGTTCGTTGCGCAGTTCGGCGCGCAGCATGGGGTTGAGCGCGGCAAAGGGTTCGTCGAGCAGCAGCACCTGCGGCTCGCAGGCCAGCGCGCGCGCCAGGGCCACGCGCTGCTGCTGGCCGCCCGAGAGTTTCTGCGGCCGGCTGTCGGCCAGCGCGGCGAGGCCGAAGCTGGCCAGCAGCGCCTGCACGCGCTCGGCGTCGCGCGCCGGCAGCGTGCGGCGGTGCCACGCGGTGAGCCCGAAGGCCACGTTCTCGCGCACCGTGAGGTGCGGGAACAGCGCGTAGTTCTGGAACAGGTAGCCGATGCGGCGCGCCGGCGCGGGCACGTCGATGCGCTGGGCCGCGTCGTACAGCGTGCGGCCGTCGAGCCGCACATGGCCCGCCGACGGATGCAGCAGGCCGGCGATGGCCTGCAGGGTGAGCGACTTGCCGGCCCCCGAGGGACCGTAGAGCGCGGCGAAGGGAACGTCGGTCTGGAAGCGCACGGCGAGGTCGAAGCGCCGGGCCCCGTCCTTCACCGTGAGCTGCAGATCGACATCGATCATGGCTTGCCGAAACCGTAGCGCGTGAGCACTTCCTGGGCCGCAGGCGTCGACAGGAAGGCGATGAAGTCACCCGCCAGCGCCTTCTGCTTGCTCTCGGCCACCACGGCGATCGGGTAGGTCACGGGCGTGTGGCCGGTGGGCGTGAAGGCGACCTTGACCTTGTCGCCGGCCACGGCCGCATCGGTGCGGTAGACGAAACCGGCCTCGACCTCGCCGCGGCTCACGTAGTCGAGCACCTGGCGCACGCTGTCGGCCTGCACGAACTTGGGTTCGAGCGCGGTCCACAGGTTGGCGTTGTCCAGCACCTGCTTGGTGTAGCGGCCGACCGGCACGGTGGCGGTCTTGCCGACGGCGATCTTCTTCACGTTCGCACCGCTCAGGTCCTGCAGCGACTTCAGGCCGACGGCGCCCTGCGCGGGCTCGACCAGCACAAGGCTGTTGGTGACGAAGTCCTTGCGGGTGGCGGTGTCGATGAGCTTCTGGTCGTTGCCGCGGTTCATCGTCTCCTGGTCGGCGCTGGCGAACACGTCGACCGGCGCGCCCTGCCCGATCTGCTGCAGCAGCACGCCCGAGGCGGCGAAGTTGAAGCGCACGGTGCTGCCGGCCTTGGCGGCTTCGAACTTGGGACCGATTTCCTTGAACGCGTCGGTCAGGCTCGCGGCGGCGGACACGGTGATCTGCTGCGCGGCGGCGGCAAACGGCAGGGCCAGGGCGAGCACGAGGGACAGAAGGCGGAACGGACGCATGGGCACAGTCTCCTAGAAAGTGGAAATCAACGAAGCGAGAAAAAGCGGTTCGACACGACCAGCACGGCAATCGACAGCACCGACGTGACGACCACCAGCAGCAGTGCCAGGTCGTCGTGGCCGGCCTGCACGGCGTCGTAGATGGCCATCGACAGGGTCTGGGTCTGCTTGGGAATGGAGCCGGCCACCATCAGCGAGGCGCCGAACTCGCCCATGGCGCGCGCGAACGCGAGCAGCGTGCCGGCCAGGATGCCGGGCCAGGCCAGCGGCAGCGTGACGCGCAAGAACACCGAGAACGGCGACTGGCGCAAGGTGCTCGCGGCGGCCTCGAGCGAGCGGTCGACGTTCGAGAACGCGGCGCTGGCCGACTTGAGCACCAGCGGCAGCGCCACCACGGCCGAGGCCACCACGGCGCCGTGCCAGCTGAAGATGATGGTGTAGTCGAAGTGCTCGCGCAGCCACGCGCCGAGCGGGCTGCGGCGCCCCGCCGCCACCAGGATGGCGTAGCCGATCACCGTGGGCGGCAGCACCAGCGGCAGCATGAACACGGCCTCGAGCACGCCCGAGCCGACGAACTGCTTGCGCGCGAACACCCAGCCCAGCGCCACGCCCGCGACCAGCGCCAGCAAGGTCGCGACCGCCGCGACCTGCAGCGACAGGACCAGCGGCGACCAGTCGGTGGTGGCGATGAGCGAAGAAGTGGTCGTCGTGTTCATTGAGATACGGCGTAATTGTTACATGAGCGGCCTTCTGGTTCCCACGGGGATGCACGGATGCGCCGGTCTTCATATACTGGCGAATACAGCGTTGGAGACTTTGTCCATCCGCCCCATGCGCCTTTCCCCTCATGACACCGTTGTCCGCTCGACCTCCGGCAGGCCCGAGCTTCGCCATGTGACGCAGGTGCACGAATGGCGCATCGAGCGCACGCTGGACGCCGGCGGCTTCGTGCTGTCGATCATCGCGCCGGGCGGCGAGAGCCAGTCGTTCCTGGTGGCACCGGGCGACGCGCAGGACATCGGCGAGGTGCTGCGCCGCAGCGCCGCATGGACCGACCGGCGCGAGCAATGACCACCATGTGGCGCCACATGACGGGTGCGGAACGCATCCTCGAAGTGCTGCTGACGCGGCGCTCGGTGTCGCCGCGGCGGCTGCAATCGCCCGGTCCCAACCCCGACGAGCTCGACGCCATCCTTCAGGCCGGCCTGCGCGCGCCCGACCACGGCGGGCTGCATCCGTGGCGCGTGATCGAGTTCCGCCCGCAGAACCGCGAGGCGCTGGCCTGGTGCTTCGAACAGGAAAAGCTGCGCCGCGATCCGCTCGCCAGCCCGACCGACCTGCGGCGCGCCCGCGAGCACGCCACGCGCCCGCCGCTGTTGCTGGGCTTCGTGGTGTCGCCGCGCGAGCGCAGCAAGATCCCCGCGCGCGAGCAGTGGCTGGGCGCCGGCGCGGCGCTGGGCAACCTGCTGGCCGCCGCGCACCAGCTGGGTTACGGCGCCATCGTGCTGAGCGGCGAACGCTGCTTCGACGAGACGCTGGTGCGCCAGGTCGGCGTGCAGCCGGGCGAGTACCTGGCGGGTTTCATCAGCATGGGCACGATCCGCGAGGCGCCGCCACAGGCGCGCGAGACGCTGTCGCAGGACGTGTGGTCGTGCTGGCAGGGCGACCTGCTGCCGGGCGCGGCCGGCGAGGCGTCAGTCGACGGCGATCAGTCCATCCGGCCGTCGGAGCGCGTGCGCGGCAACTGATCGAGCCGCGCGCCGAACCAGCCCACGCGCTCGGTCTCGCGCACGTCGAAGCGCGGCACGTAGGGCTTGATGTCGAGCACGGGCGTGCCGTCGATCATGTCGTTGCCGCTGAAATGCAGCGTCGTTCCTTCCACCGCCGTGAGCCGCACGATCGACAGGCCCAGCCGGTTGGGCCGCGCGGGCGCGCGCGTGGCGAACACGCCGTGCGTGGCGTCGTCCAGGAAGGGCACCACCTCGAGCCGTTCGTGCGCGCAGCGGTGCAGGTGCGTGACGAGGATCAGGTAGTCGAAGCCTTCGATGTCGCGCAGCCCCGGCGCGAATTCGGCGAACACCTCCAGGCGCCCCACTTCGTCGGGCGCGCCGGCCGTCTGGATGGGCATGCCCGAGGTCTCGGTGAAGCGGCTGCGCACGATGCCGACCGGGCGGCAGACGACGGGATCGATGTCGGCAGCATTCATGGCGCGAGCAGGCGCGTGAGCGCGCGAACGTCCGCCGCCGTCGCCAGGCGCGCGGCGTTCTCGATGGCGCGGTAGCGCTTCACGATGTCCTCGCCCACGGGCGTGAGCGCCGTGCCGCCGCCGCGCGAGCCGCCCGCGGCGGTGTTCACGGCCGGCGAGGCCAGCGTCTGGTTCATCTCGTCGATCAGCATCCACGCGCGGCGGTACGACATGCCGAGCAGGCGAGCCGCCGCCGAGATCGAGCCGGTCTCGGCCACGGCTTCAAGCACGGCGATCTTGCCGGGGCCGATGGCGATGGTGTCGTCCCGGTAGATGCGCAGGCGGAACTGGGCTTTGGATTTCATGGTGGCGGGAAGGGTAAACCATCCAGGTGCCGTCGGCACCCGTGCGTCGGGCTACGCGGCGTCGAGCGCGCCGCTGTGCTGGCGCGCCTGCGCCTGCCATTCGGGCGTCTGCAAGAAGGCCAGCGCCGCATCGAGCGCCCGCGCGGGCCGCACGCCCTCCTGCGTCATGAAGCCGATGGGCGTGCGCACCTCGGGCGCCACCAGCGGCAGCGCCTCCAGTTCGCGGTGGCTGCGCACGGCCGCCACCATGGCGCCGGGCAGCACGCTGCTGACGGTGCCCGCGCTCACGGCCAGCGCGAGCGTGAGCACCGAGTTGGTCTCGATGGCCGGCGCCACCGCGTCCACGCCGGCCTCGCGCAGGGCCTGGTCGATGATGGCGCGGTTGTGCATGTCGGGCGTGAGCAGGCACAGCGGCAGCTTGCCGGCCTCGGCCCAGGCGATGGGGCGGCCGATGCGCAGCCGGTCGGCCGAAGGCTTCTTGGCGCGCCGCAGCAAAAAGTAATGCTCGATGCTCTGCGGCCAGGCCTTGAGCTTGACGCCCGGCAGGTGCATGCGCTCGGTGTAGCCCAGCGCGAGGTCGACCGAGAGGTTTTCCAGGCCCGTTTCCAACTCCTGCGAGCTCATGGAGAGCACGGCCGGCACGATGCCCGGATGGCGCTGCTGCAGCATCGCGGCAAAGCGCGACAGCATCGGGATCGCGGTGGGCACGGCGGCCATGCGCACGCGCCCGCGCGGGTCGCCGGCCTCGCTGCGCAGCTCCTGCAGCAGCACCTCGTTGTCGCGCAGCATGCGCTGCGCCGTGGCCAGCACGCGCTCGCCTTCGTGCGTGAGGCCCACGTACACGCGGGAGCGCTTGACGATGACGACGCCGAACTCGCCTTCCAACGCGCGCAGCGCGTTGGACAGGGCCGGCTGCGTGATGTGGCAGGCCTGGGCGGCGCGGCCGAAATGCTTGTGCTCGCTGAGTGCGACGAGGTAGCGCATCGAGGCGAGCAGGTTCATTGCGTGCGTCCTTTTTCTTCTTGGGGGCTCTCGTCCGGGGCGCCCGCGCTGGCCCTCGCCCTGCCCCCGCCTCGGTCTCAGGTGTTCTTGCTGATCGAGATCGTCGGGAACTTCGCCGAGAAGTCCTTCGCCTTCTCCGCGATCCCCACCGCCACGCTGCGCGCCACGGCCTTGTAGAGCCCGGCCACCTCGCCATCGGGGTCGGACACCACCGTGGGCGCCCCGCTGTCCGCCTGCAGGCGGATGTTGATGTCCAGCGGCAGCGCGCCCAGGTAGGCCATCTGGTACTCGGCCGCCATCTTCTTGCCGCCGTCGGCGCCGAAGATGTGCTCGGCATGGCCGCAGTTCGAGCAGATGTGCACCGCCATGTTCTCCACGATGCCCAGGATCGGCACGCCGACCTTCTCGAACATCTGGATGCCCTTGCGCGCGTCGAGCAGCGCGATGTCCTGCGGCGTGGTGACGATCACCGCGCCCGTCATCGGCACGCGCTGGCTCAGCGTGAGCTGGATGTCGCCGGTGCCCGGCGGCATGTCGACGATCAGGTAGTCGAGGTCTTTCCAGTTGGTCTGGCGCAGCAGCTGCTCGAGCGCCTGCGTGGCCATGGGGCCGCGCCAGATCATGGCCTGGTCGGCGTCGACCAGGAAGCCGATCGACATCACCTGCACGCCGTGGCGCTCCTTGGGCTCCATGTTCTTGCCGTCGATGCTCTCGGGGCGCCCGTCCAGGCCCATCATCATGGGCTGGCTCGGGCCGTAGATGTCGGCGTCGAGCAGGCCCACGCTGGCGCCCTCGGCGGCCAGCGCCAGCGCCAGGTTGGCGGCCGTGGTGCTCTTGCCCACGCCGCCCTTGCCCGAGGCCACGGCCACGATGTTGCGCACGTTGGGCATCAGCTGCACGCCGCGCTGCACCGCATGGCTGATGACCTTGGTCACGATGTTGACCGACACGTTCTCCACGCCCGGCACGGCCTTGGCAGCGGCCACCAGCGACTTGCGGATGGCCGCGTGCTGGCTCTTGGCGGGGTAGCCGAGTTCGAGGTCGAACGAGACATCGCCCTCGGCGATCTGCAGGTTTTTGAGCGAGCGGGTCGCTGCGAATTCTTTGCCGGTGTTAGGGTCCGTGACGCTCTTGAGTGCGTCCATGAGCCCGTCGGGGGTGAGTGCCATTGATCAAACTCCTGAATGGCGGGTAGTCTATTCCGCCCGCCAAGCCCGTACCGGGACGCGCTCATTTCCCGTCCGAAAACGCCGAAGAAGAAAAGACACCGACGCAATGCCCGAGACAAGCCCCGCCACCGGCCTGCTGCTGACAGGCGGCGGCGCCCGCGCCGCCTACCAGGTCGGCGTGCTCGAAGCCATCGCCGAGATCCGGCGCGACGCCGTGGCGGCCGGTGCGGCCATCGGCGACGGCAACCCGTTCCAGATCATCACCGGCACCTCGGCCGGCGCCATCAACGCCGCGGCGCTGGCCTGCGGCGCCGACGACTTCGACCGCGTGGTCGCGCACATCGCGCAGGTGTGGGGCGAGTTCCGCGCCGAGCAGATCTACCGCGCCGACTCGCTCTCGGTGCTCGGCAGCGGCGCGCGCTGGCGCATGCTGCTCGGCCTGGGGCGCTTTGCGGCCAACTGGATGCGCATCAAGCCGAAGTCGCTGCTGGACAACACGCCGCTGGCCGGCCTGCTGCAACGCCTGGTGCCGCTGGACCGCCTGCCGACGCTCATGCAGCAGGGCCACGTGCAGGCGCTGGCGGTCACGGCCTCGAGCTACAGCTCGGGCGAGCACGTGACCTTCTTCGAGGCGGCCGTGCCGATGGAGCCCTGGGTTCGCTCGCAGCGCCTGTCGGTGCGCGACCGCATCACGCACGCGCACCTGATGGCCTCCTCGGCCATTCCCTTCGTGTTCCCGGCCACGGCGCTGCCGATGCCGCCGGGCCACACCGAGTACTTCGGCGACGGCTCGATGCGCCAGTCGGCGCCCATCGCGGCGGCGATCCACCTGGGCGCGCAGCGCATCGTGGTGATCGGCGCGGGCCGCATGCACGAGCCGCGCGACGAGGACGCGCCCAACACCCACAGCGGCTACCCGACGATGGCGCAGATCGCCGGCCATGCGCTGTCGAGCATCTTTCTCGATGCGCTGGCGGTCGACATCGAGCGCCTGCGCCGCATCAACCACACGCTGGGGCTGATCCCCGAAGAGGCGCGCGCCGCGAGTGCGCTGCGCCCGCTCGACCTGCTGGTGATCTCGCCCTCGGAGCGCATCGACATGATCGCGGCACGCCACGTCGACGCGCTGCCGGGCGCCGTGCGGCACCTGCTGGGCGGCTCGAAGGTCGCGGCCGACGTGAAGGGCGGCGCGCTCGCGAGCTACCTGCTGTTCGAGTCGGCCTATACGCGCGAGCTCATGGCACTGGGGCGCGCGGACGCGATGCGCCAGCGCGACGAGGTGCTGCGGTTCTTCGGGTGGGTGCCGGCGTAGCGACGCAGGGTGCGCGCACCCTGCCGCCCGCCTACTTGAAGATCAGCGCCATCGCATCGTCGAACGCCGGCAGGTCGGTCGCGAGGTGGCTCTTCGAATAGGTCTTCTCCACCAGCGTCAGGCCCGGGTACGCGCGCTTGAGCAGCTTGTCGTACAGGTCGCCCACCGGCACGTAGTTGCAGCTGGTGGTGTCGCCGCAACGCGCAAGGAACAGCGTCGCGTTGAGCGCCTTGCCGTTGCGGGCGTCGTACATCCGCTGCTCCAGCACGTCGATGTCGGCTTTCTGGAAACCGAAGGCGCCGTCGAAGGACAGGAAGTGCGAGAACGCGAGCGTGCTGCCCGCCCCTTCGAGGAAGAGCGCCATGCCCGTCATGCTGCCGCCCAGCGACAGGCCCGTGAGGATGCGCTTGGCCGTGTCCACCCGGTACTTCGATTCGATGAACGGGAGCAGTTCGGTCGTGAGGAACTCGTGGTACGCGAGGGCGCCCGGCAGGTTGAAATCGGTGCCCCTTCGCCCGGTACCGCCGATGCCGATCAGGATGGCTTCCACACGCCGGCGCTCGAGAATCTCCTTCAGGTTCTGGAAGCGCAACCCCGGCGGGTTGTAGGCGGCATCGGCGTCCAGCGCATAGATGATGGGCAGCGGCGCGGCACTGCTGTCGTACGAGGGCGGCAGGTACACCTGCAGTTCGTAGGTGGCGCCGGTCTTCGACGACTGGATGGTGGCGGAGGTCGTTCGACCCGCCGCGGGTGCTGTCGTGGGGGGCGGTGCCACGGCCCCCGGTGCGATCGGCAAGACAGCGCCTCCACCGCCGCCACCGCCTCCTCCTCCTCCTCCGCCGCAACCCGACAGTGCCACCAGCACCGCGCAGCAGCCGAGTGCGGCCACCCGGGCGCGAAGAATCCCTCTGAGTTCCATGAAACGCCTTGTCTTTTATGACGATGCGGCTTGCATCGCGCCGGATCATCGGAGGCGCGCAGGTCAGTGGTCAATGCCGTCGATACCGATGAGGACGATAGTTCGCACCCCTCAGTGCGCCTCGTCCACCAGCCCCAGCACCACGTCCAGCAGCACGTTCGCGCCCTGCGCCAGGTCGGCGCTCGCCGTGTGCTCCTTCGGGTTGTGGCTGATCCCGCGCACGCTCGGCACGAAGACCATCGCGGCGGGCGCGATGCGCGCCATCATCTGCGCGTCGTGGCCCGCGCCCGAGGTCATGCGGCGGTGGCTCAGGCCGCGGGCGTGCGCGCTGGCCTCGACGAGGCGCACCAGCCGTTCATCGAACTGCACCGGCTCGAAGCGC
The DNA here is from genome assembly GCF_059415405.1 of Variovorax sp. GW821-FHT10C12. NCBI lineage: Bacteria > Pseudomonadati > Pseudomonadota > Betaproteobacteria > Burkholderiales > Comamonadaceae > Variovorax > Variovorax sp. GW821-FHT10C12. The sequence goes on along the minus strand of NZ_JBWKNE010000002.1, from coordinate 190,749 downwards.
GCCAGCGTGCGGGCTTCGATGCTCACGCCCTCGGTCGCTTCGAGCTGCCGCAGGTACTCGGCCAATTCGGCCTCGGCCGCCTGCAGCGTCACCTCGTCGGTGTGGCGCAGGTCGACCGTGAGCGTGGCGCGCGCCGCGATCACGTTGATGAGATTCGGGTGCAGGTCGATCGCGCCGACGGTCGCGACCTGGCTGCCGCCGTAGCGGCGCGCCAGCTCGCGCACGAACACCGCGATGGCGGCGGCGCAGTAGCCGGCGTCGTGGCGCAGGTGCATCGGCGTCGTGCCCGCGTGGTTCGACTGGCCGGTGACGACGATCTCCTGCCACGAGATGCCCTGCAGGTCGGCCACCGCGCCGATGGTGACGCCTTCGGCCTCCAGCACCGGGCCCTGCTCGATGTGCAGTTCGACGAACGCGTGCGGCACCAGCGCGCCGCAGGCCATGTCGCCCGCGTAGCCGACGCGCGCGAGTTCGTCGCCCAGCCGCGCGCCGTCGGTGGCGACGGTGTCGAGCGCCGCGTCGAGCGCCAGCCCGCCCGCGTGCACCAGCGAGCCCATCATGTCGGGCATGAAGCGCACGCCCTCCTCGTTGGTGAAGGCGGCGACCACGAAGGGGCGCAGCGTCTGGCGCTGGCGTTCGTTGAGCCAGCGCACCACCTCCAGCCCGGCCAGCACGCCGTAGTTGCCGTCGTAGCGCCCGCCCGTGGCGACGGTGTCGATGTGGGAGCCGGTCATCACGGGCTTCGCATCGGGCAGCTGGCCGGGGCGGATGCCGAAGATGTTGCCGATGCGGTCGATGCGCACGGTGAGGCCCAGGTCGCGCATCCACTGCACGAGCCGGTCGCGGCCCGCGCGGTCGGCGTCGGTGAGCGCGATGCGGCAGACGCCGCCTTGCGTCGTCGCGCCGATGGCGGCGTGGTCGTCGATGAGCGCCATCAATGCCGCCTCGGCGATGCCTTCGCGTTGCAGCCATTGCGTCTGCGCCGCGACCACTTCTTCGCCCGAGCGGCCCGTCAGCGCGCGGTACACGCCGGGCGCGGTCGCGCCTTCGGTGCTGAACAACAGCACGCGCGAGCTGGCGTCGAGGCCGGCGGCGCGCGCCAGTTCGGGATCGGCCGCGAGCACCTGCAGCGCGGCCAGGCCGGCCGCGCCCGATTCGCCGACCAGCACGGGCACGTCGCCCGCCTCGCCGGTGGCGAAGGTGCGCATGGCGTGCTCGGCGTCGGCATCGGTGACGGTCATGAAGAGATCGACCGAGGGCTGCAGGAAGCGCCACGCGAGCGGCGAGGTCTCGCCGCAGGCCAGCCCCGCCATCACGGAATCGACGCTGCCGGTGGCGCGGTTGGGCCGGCCGCTGCGCGCGCTCTGCAGCAGGCAGTCGGCCTGCTCGGGCTCGACGACGATCAGCGTCGGCCGCGCCGCGCCGTAGCGCTCCCAGACATGGCTCGCCACACCGGCCGCGAGCCCGCCGACGCCGCCCTGCACGATGACGTGGGTGAAGGGGCACGGCGCACCGCGCGCGGTGTTCTCGAGCAGCTCGTCGACGAGGATGCCGTAGCCCTGCATCACGTCGCGCGGAATCTCTTCGTAGCCTTCGTAGGAGGTGTCGGAGACCACCTCCCAGCCGTTCACCCCGGCCAGGCGCGCGGCCTCCTCGACCGAGGCGTCGTAGTTGCCGGCGATGCGCACAATCTCGGCGCCGAGCGCGGCGATGGGCGCCTCGCGCTCTTCGCTGACCTGCGCGTGCAGCACGATCACGCAGCGGCAGCCTATGCTCTGCGCGGCCGCAGCCAGCGCGCGGCCATGGTTGCCGTCGGTCGCGCTGATGACGACGAAGTCGCGCAGCGCCTCGGCATGCCGGCCCGCGAACAGGTCGGCGGGCGTCCAACCCCGCTCGGGCCAGCGGCGCAGCACGAGCCGCAGCAAGGCCACGGGCGCGCCGAGCACCTTGAAGCTGCCGAGCGCGGAGCGGCGCGATTCGTCCTTCACGACCACCTGCGCGACGCCCAGTTGCGCGGCGAGCCGGGGCAGCGGCCACGCCGGCGTCGGCTGCGGCGCGAGCCGGTTCCAGGTGGACAGCCACTGGCGGCTCTCGCGGCCACGTGCAATGTTCATGACGGCCTGCAGGGCCGCGTCGTAGCCGCGCCGTTGCGCGTGAGGGTTGGCGAAGAGCATGGGAAGAAAAACGAAAAAGGAAAATTGATCAGGCCGCGGTGCGCACGGGCAGCCGCAGCCGCACGATCTGCGCGAAGTAGCGCGCGCCCGTGGTCAGCACCGCGTCGTTGAAGTCGTAGCGGCCGTTGTGCAGCGGCGTGCCGCCGGGCTCGCCCTCGGCGCCGTTGCCCAGGAAGACGAAGGCGCCCGGCACGGCGCGCAGGAAGGCGCCGAAGTCCTCCGAGATCATCATCGGCGCGACGTTCGCATCGACCTTCTCGGCGCCCACCACGGCCGTGGCGGCGGCCACCGCGGTCGGCACGCACTCGGCCCAGTTCACGGTGGGCGCGAACTCGTGCGTGTAGCTGAACGCGCACTCCGCGCCGTGCAGGCGGCAGATGCCCTCGCTGATCTCGCGCATGCGCGCCTCGAGCATGCGCTGCACGGCCGGGTCGTAGCTGCGCGTGTCGCCCTTGATGACCACGTTCGACGGAATGGCGTTGCGGATGCCGTCGGTGATGAACTCGGTGCACGACACCACGGCCTGCGCGCCGGGGTCGAGCGTGCGCGACACGATGGTCTGCAGCGCCAGCACGATCTGCGCGCCGATCACGATCGGGTCGATGCCCATGTGCGGCCGCGCGGCATGCGTGCCCCGGCCGTGGATGTGGATGACGAAGTTGTCCTCGCTCGCCATCAGGCCGCCCACGCGCGTGGCGAAGGTGCCGGCGGGCAGGCCGGGCATGTTGTGCAGGCCGTAGATCTCGTCGACCGGAAAGCGTTCGAACAGGCCGTCGTCCATCATGGCGCGGGCGCCGCGGCCGTGCTCTTCGGCGGGCTGGAAGATGAAGCGCACGGTGCCGTCGAAATCGCGCCGCTCGCGCAGCAGCTGCGCGGCGCCGAGCACCATCGCCATGTGGCCGTCGTGGCCGCAGGCGTGCATGCGCCCGGGCGTGCCGGAGGCGTAGGGCCGCTCGGTCGCCAGCTCGGTGATGGCCAGCGCGTCCATCTCGGCGCGCAGGCCGATCACGCCCGGCCCGCTGCCCACCGTGAGGCTCGCGACCAGCCCGGTGCCGCCGATGCCGGTGTGGACCTCGAGCCCCAGCGCCCGCAGCGCGCTGGCAATGAAGGCCGAGGTCTTCGCCTCCTCGAAGCCGGTCTCGGGCATCGCATGCAGCTGGTGCCGCCAGCCGGCCAGCTGGTCGCGCAGGGGTGCGTCTGGAAACTTCATGGCGAGATGCTATTGACAACGCAGCGGGACAGGTGCGCAAAATGAGCCTCCTCCACGCAACGTTTTTGCGTGAAGCCCGCCCTTTCTCATGACACCTCTCGACGCCCTCGACCTGCACCTGCTCGAACTGATCCAGGCCGACAGCCGCCTCTCGCAGGGCGAACTCGGCGAGCGCATCCACCTGTCGACGGCGGCGGTGAACCGCCGGCTCAAGCGCCTGCGCGACGAGGGCGTGATCCAGCGCCACGGCGCCGTGCTGTCGCCCGCCGCGCTCGGGCACCCGCTCACCATCGTGGTCGAGGTCGAGGCCGAGAGCGAGCAGATCGAACGGCTCGACGCCATGAAGCAAAGCTTTCGCGACTGCCCGCAGGTGCAGCAGTGCTACTACGTGACGGGCGAGTGGGACTTCATCCTCGTGTGCGTGGTGCGCGACATGGCGCAGTACACCGCGCTCACCCGCCAGCTGTTTTTCCAGAGCAACAACGTCAAGCGCTTTCGCACGCTGGTGACGATGGACCCGGTGAAGGTGAGCCTGGATGTGCCGGTGTCGGCGGGGGCCTGAGGGCGCGGGCTCGGGCGGCGCGCGGCGTCACGAGCCCAGGCCGAACAGCGCCAGCAGGCCCAGAACGAACCAGCCGGCCTTCTTGGCGCTGTCGGCGCTTTCCTTCGAGATCGGCCACAGCCTGGCGCGGCGCCAGGCCCGGAAGTTGTTCGCCACCGCCAGGCCCACGCCGAGCAAGAGCAGCGGCGCCATGTCCCACGCAGCCGCTGCGATGCCCGACAGCACGACGATCAGCAAGCCCGCCACCCCGATCCCGCTCGAGGTGCTGGCCAGCACATGCGAGAGCTTGCCGCAAAGTCCGCACGCCGCGGGCGTTTCGCGGCTGGACCAGCGCTTGGCAACGGCGGCGATGCCCGGCTGGCGGCAATGAGGACAGGCGTAGGTCATGCGGCTCCCGCAAACAACGTGGGAGCCGACGATAGCCGATGGGCTCAGCGCGCCGACAGCATCGACCGCAGCATCAACAGCACCGCGCCGACGATCGGCGCCAGCGCCAGCAACCGGCCGGGTTCGAAGGCCAACCCTGCGACCGCGCCGAGCAGGCAGCCAGCCTTGACCCACATCGCCACCGCGCTCCAGCCGCGCCGATGGGTCACGGCGAGCGCGATCAGCGCGACCCAGCCGAACGCGCCGCCAAGAACCGACAGTGTCCAGCTCAGCAGGTAGAACGCCGAGTCGGCGTCGCGGAACGCGAACGCGGTGCCCAGGCCGCGCCAGGTGTGCCACCAGCCGTCGAACAGCAGGAAACCGGTGGCCGAGGCGGCCCACCAGAAGAAGGCGTAGAGGCTGGCAACGCCAGCGAGTGCTGCCAGCCCGCCCAGCAGGCGCCGGGTGATGTCGTCGAAGGGCGTGTGGTCGCGCCAGGCGGCTGTTTGTCCGTGGTCCATGGTCGGAGCTCCATTGGGTTCGCAATGGGTCCGACGGTAGGCGGCGAATGTGCGGGCTGGATGAAGCCTTTGTGAAGCGGGGGGGTCAGGCCTCGGGTACGTCCGGCGCGTCAGGAGAAATGCCCAGCTCCGAGCACACGCGCCCCAGCAGCGCCTTCAGCGATGCCACCTCGGTCTCCAGCCGCGCCACGTTGGCCTTGAGCGCCGCAACCTCGCCAAGCGAATCGCCGTTCGTGGCGAAGGCGCCGTCGCCCGATGCGCCCGGCCCTGCGATCTCTTCCGCCGGCGGCCCGCTCAGCAGGTGTGCCCAGCGGCTTTCGCGCGCGCCGGGCAGGCGCGCCAGCTTCACCACCAGCGCGCCGGCCGGGCGTTCGGCGAGTTCGTTGAGGAAGCCCTCGACCGACGAGATGTCGGCGAAGTTGTGCATGCGGTCGCAGGCGATGCGCAGTTCGCCGGCGGTCTGCGGGCCGCGCAGCATCAGCACGGTGAGCAGGATGACCGATTGCGACGGAATGCGCAGCACGCGGTCGGTGTTGTGCTCGTAGCGGAAGGCGCGCCCGCCGCTGGTTTCGGCCACGAGGCTGTAGCCCTTCAGGCTGTCGATGGCGGCCTGCACCTGCGACTCGCTGAGTTCGAGCACCGGGTTGCGGCTGGTCTTCTGGTTGCAGCCCGACACCAGCGAGTTGAGCGTGAGCGGGTAGCTGTCGGGCACGGTGCGCTGCTTTTCGGCCAGCACACCGAGGACGCGGGTTTCAAGGAGGGACAGGACGGGCAGCGGTGTGGACATGGCTCTGGGAGAAAGGGCAGAAGTGAAAAGGCAGCCGGGCCTCAGGGCGCCACCACGGCCAGCATCGGCCCGAGGTCGCGCACGAAGTCGTTGCGCTGCAGTGTCTTCGAATAGATCGCCGACACGGTGCCGTCGAGGTACAGCGCGTCGCGGCAATGCAGCACGTCGCGCAAGTACAGCGCGAAGTCGTGAAAGTTCACCGGCGTCTCGGCGAGGACGAAGACCGCGGTGGTGCCCGACACGCACACGCCGTTGCGGGTCTTGCGCGAATCCGAATTCGGGATGAGCGCCGGGTGCACCGCGCCGTGGCGCAACAGCAGCGGGCCCGACTGGGTCGCCAGCTGCACGCCGCCCTTTGCAGCAATCGCCGGGTATTCCGACGCCTCGACGATGCGCGGCCCCTCGGCCGTCATCAGGAACACGCCATTGGGCTTGCGAAAGAAATTGCCGACGCCGTCGGCCAGATTCAAAGGCGCTTCTTCGCGGCCTTCGCGCACCAGCAGGCCGACCGGCGCAAAGTCGGCGTGGTACATGCCGGCGTTCGCCGCGAACAGCAGCTGCTGGTTGCGCGCCTTCAGCCAGGCCTCGAGCCGGTCGAAGCGCTTGAAGGCGGCGCCCGTGTCGTCGTTCAGGAACAGCGCGAGCTTGTCGGTGCGCAGGTCGACCTTGACGACGGTGTAGCGCGGCGGCGCGTCCACGGCGCCGGCGGCGGACCACGCCAGGCCGGCGAGCAGGAAGACCAGCGCAGGCAGCAGCAGTTTTTTCATGCGACCTGCACTACCTGCTGTTCTCAGCCGCCGTTGATGCGCGCGACCAGCGCCTTGGTGAAGGCCGCCGTGCCGGCGCTGCCGCCGAGGTCGCCGGTGCGCACGTTGTCCAGGTTGAGCGTCTGGTCGATGGCGGTGCGCAGGCGCGTGGCCAGCTCGGGCCGCTTGACGTGGTCGAGCATGAGCGCGGCGGCCAGCAGCAGCGCGGTCGGGTTGGCGATGCCCTTGCCGGCGATGTCGGGCGCCGAGCCGTGCACGGCCTCGAAGATCGCGGCGTCGGTGCCGATGTTGGCGCCGGGCGCCATGCCCAGGCCGCCAACCAGGCCGGCCACGAGGTCCGAAAGGATGTCGCCGAACAGGTTGGTGGTCACCAGCATGTCGAACTGCCAGGGGTTGAGCACCAGCTTCATCGCGCAGGCGTCGATGATCACGGTGTCGAGCTCGAACTGGCCCTTGTACTTCTCTTCGTACAGGTCCAGGCCGGTCTCCAGAAAGAGGCCGGTGAGCGCCTTCATGATGTTGGCCTTGTGCACCAGTGTGACCTTCTTGCGGCCGGTGGCCACGGCGGTGTCGAAGGCGTACTCGAGCAGGCGCCGGCTGCCCTTGCGGGTGTTGACGCCGGTGGCCATTGCCACGGCGTGCGGGTCGCCGTCGATGGGCACGTAGTGCTCGTGACCGATGTACAGGCCCTCGAGGTTCTCGCGCACCACGGTCAGGTCGATGTTGTCGTAGCGACCGCCCGGGATGATGGTGCGCGCGGGCCGCAGGTTGGCGTACAGCTGGAACTCCTCGCGCAGCCGCACGTTCGACGAGCGGTAGCCGCCGCCCGAGGGGGTTTCCAGCGGGCCCTTGAGCGCCAGGCGGGTGCTGCGGATGCTGTCCAGCGTGGCCTTGGGCAACGGGTCGCCCGAGGCCTTGACGCCGCCCAGGCCGGCGATCTGGGTGTCCCACACGAAAGGCGCCTTCAGCGCGTCGAGCGCCGCCAGGGTCGCGTCGACGATCTCGGGGCCGATGCCGTCGCCGGGGATGAGGGTTGCGGGAATCGAGGTGGTCATCGGCGGCGGCTCACTTTCAGTAAAGAGGCTGCGAGCATACGTCGCACGGGCGACACCCCCGTGGGCTCAGGGGTCACTCCGGGTACCCCGCCGGCGGGGTGAGCAGCCCCATGGCGGCGGCCCCGGGACGGGCCGCCTAAAATGCCCGGTTCCCGGACGCGGCCCCTGGCCGCCTCCACGGGCCCCGCGCCCCTTCCGTTCGTCACTCCCGAAAGCGCCCTCCCCGATGTCCGCCCCGCGCAAGCTCTTCGTCACCACCGCCCTGCCGTATGCCAACGGCAAGTTCCACATCGGCCACATGATGGAATACATCCAGGCCGACATCTGGGTGCGGAACCAGCGAATGAATGGTGCCGACGTCAACTTCGTGTGCGCCGACGATGCGCACGGCGCGGCCATCACCATCGCGGCCGACAAGGCCGGCGTGACGCCGCAGGCCTTCGTGGCCGAGATCGCCGCGGGCCGCAAGCCCTACCTCGATGGCTACCACATCGCCTTCGACAACTGGCACTCGACCGACGCGCCCGAGAACCACCAACTGGCGCAGGACATCTACCGCGACCTGCGCGCCAACGGCCTCATCGAGACCAAGAGCGTCGAGCAGTTCTACGACCCGGCCAAGGGCATGTTCCTGGCCGACCGCTTCATCAAGGGCGAGTGCCCCAACTGCCACTCGAAGGACCAGTACGGCGACAACTGCGAGGTGTGCGGCGCGGTGTACGCGCCCACCGAGCTGATCAACCCGTACTCGGCGCTGTCGGGCGCCAAGCCCGAGCTGCGCAGCTCGGAGCACTTCTTCTTCAAGCTCTCGGACCCGCGCTGCGAGGCCTACCTGAAGGAATGGACCGCCGCCCCCGGCCACGTGCAGCCCGAGGTGCAGAACAAGATCCGCGAGTGGCTCTACAAGGACGACGAAGGCAAGGGCGGCCTGGGCGACTGGGACATCAGCCGCGACGCGCCCTACTTCGGCATCGAGATCCCCGATGCGCCGGGCAAGTACTTCTACGTGTGGCTGGACGCGCCCGTGGGCTACCTCGCGTCGCTCAAGAACCTGCTGGACAAGCGCTGCATCGAACTGGGCGGCGACGGCATCTCGTACACCGAGTACATGGCCGACCCCGAGCTGGAGCAGGTGCACTTCATCGGCAAGGACATCATCACCTTCCACACGCTGTTCTGGCCCGCGATGCTGCATTTCAGCGGACGCAAGGCGCCCAACGCCGTGTACGTGCACGGCCACCTGACGGTGAGCGGCGAGAAGATGAGCAAGAGCCGCGGCACCGGCATCGACCCGCTCAAGTACCTGTCGATCGGGCTCGATCCCGAATGGCTGCGCTACTACATCGCCGCCAAGCTCAACGGCCGCAACGAGGACATCGACTTCAACCCCGACGACTTCGTGGCGCGCGTGAACAGCGACCTCGTGGGCAAGTACATCAACATCGCCAGCCGCGCGGCCGGCTTCATCGGCAAGCGCTTCGGCGGCCAGCTCGGTGCGGTGTCGGCCGACGGCCAGACGCTGCTGTCGACGCTGCGTGCCGCGGCCACGCAGGTGCAGTCGCTGTACGACGGCCGCGACTACGCCCGCGCGCTGCGCGAGGTGATGGCGCTGGCCGACAAGGTGAACGAGTACGTCGACCAGAACAAGCCCTGGGAACTGGCCAAGAAGGAAGGCGCCGAAGCGCGCCTGCACGACGTGTGCACGGTGTGCATCGAAGCCTTCCGCCTGCTCACGCTGTACCTGAAGCCGGTGCTGCCGGCGCTGGCCGTGAACGTCGAGGCCTTCCTGAAGATCGCCCCGCTGACCTGGGCCGACGCCGCGCAGGCCCTGCCGGCCGGCCACGCCATCGGCGACTACAAGCACCTGATGCAGCGCGCCGACCCCAAGCAGGTCGACAAGCTGTTCGACGTGCCCGAAGCCGCCGCTGCCGCGCCCGTCGCCACCGAAGCGCAGGAGCTGCCCGGCGGCGAAGCCATCGCGCCGACCATTACCATCGACGACTTCGCGAAGATCGACCTGCGCATCGCGAAGATCGTGGCCTGCGAAAAGGTCGAGGGCTCGACCAAGCTGCTGCGCCTGACGCTCGACGCGGGCGAAGGCAAGACGCGCAACGTGTTCAGCGGCATCGCCTCGGCCTACCAGCCGGAGCAACTGGTCGGCAAGCTCACGGTGCTGGTCGCCAACCTCGCACCGCGCAAGATGAAGTTCGGCGTCAGCGAAGGCATGGTGCTGGCCGCGAGCCACGGCGACGAAAAAGCCCACCCGGGCATCCACGTGCTCGAGCCCTGGGCGGGCGCGACGCCGGGCATGCGCGTGCGCTGACCCGAAGACAGACGAAAAGAAGAACTAGCCGAACTTGTTGTTCAACACGAGGTCGGCGAACACCTTGCCGCCCACGGAGATGTGGTCGCGCATCGCCTCCGCGGCGTTGTCCGCGTGGCCTTTCAGAATCCACTCGACCACCCGTTCGTGCTCCCGCTGTGAAGCGGCGAGCCGGCCGGGCTTCTCGAACATCCGCCCACGGTAGGCCGAGATGCGCAGCCGCACGGTCTGCGCCTGCTCCACGATGAAGGGGTTGCCGCTGGCGCGGTAGATCACGTCGTGCAGCGCGGCGTTGGCCTGCTGGTAGGCCTCGGCGTCGTCCGCCTGCGCCTGGGCGGCGGTGCCGGCCAGGGCGCGCAGCAGCTCCTCGCGCAGCGCCGGGCCGATGCGCAGCGCGGCCAGCCGCGCCAGCACGCCTTCGAGCTCGCCGAGCGCTTCCATCATCGCCACCAGTTCGTTCGCCCGCAGCTGGCGCACGTAGATGCCGGTGCGCGGAACGATGTCGACCAGCCCGCGCGCACTGAGCAGCAGCAGCGCCTCCCGCACCGGCGTGCGCGAGGTGTTGAAGCTCAGGGCCAGGGCCTTTTCGTCGATGGCCATGCCGGGCGACAGCACGCCGCCCAGGATGTCTTGTTCGAGTCGGGCGCGGATGCGGTCCTGCAGGCTGTGGGTGTCGAGGGTTTTCGCGGGTTGCATGGCGATCTGGATATTAGCTAACCTTACAGATATATCAATTCATCTGTTTGGTACATCAATGTCTCCCACCCTCGCGATCGACGGCCACGTGGCCTACCTGACACTGCACCGTCCCCAGGCCGCCAACAAGCTCACGCCGGACGATCTTCCTGTGCTGATCCAGCATGTGGACACAGTGAACCGCACGCCCGAGGTGCTGGTGCTGGTCCTGCGCGCCGAGGGCAAGTACTTCTGCAGCGGATTTGATATATCAGAGGTGGCCACCCAGAGCCAGACCGAAGGCCGCAGCTTCGGCGAGATGGTCGATGTGTTCGAAAACTGCCGCGCCGTCACCATCGCGGCGGTGCATGGCGGCGTGTACGGCGGCGCGACCGACCTCGTGCTGGCCTGCGATTTCCGCGTGGGCGCCCGCAGCGCCGAGATGTTCATGCCGGCCGCCCGGCTCGGCCTGCACTACTACCAGAGCGGCATGGAACGCTACGTGTCGCGGCTGGGGCTGGACACGGCCAAGCGCCTCTTTCTCACCGCCGAGAAACTCGACGGCGCCGCCATGCGCGACTGCGGCTTTCTCACGCAGCTGGTCGACGACGCCGCCGCGCTCGACACCGAGGTGCAGCGCCTGCGCACCGTGCTCGCCGGCATGGCGCCGCTGGCGCTGCTGGGCATGAAGAAGCACCTGAACCAGATCGCGCGCGGCACCGCCGACGCCGCCGCGATCTCGCGCGAGGTGCAGCGCACCGTCGCCTCCGAAGACCTCGCCGAGGGCGGCCGGGCCTGGCGCGAGAAGCGCACGCCGGTGTTCCAGGGCCGCTGAGCGCGCCCGCCCTTCCCTACACAAGACCCAGGAGACAAACCCATGAAGCAAGAACTGCGAGCCCTCTCGTTCGCCGCCGCCGCGCTGCTGGCCTCGGCCGGCGCACTGGCCGACACCTATCCCTCGCGCCCGATCACGTTGCTGGTGGGCTTCCCCGCCGGCGGCGGCGCCGACACCGTGGCGCGCATCGTCGGAGACAAGCTGGGCAAGCTGCTCGGCCAGCCGATCGTCATCGACAACAAGCCAGGTGCCGGCACCACCATCGCATCGGACCAGGTCGCGCGCGCCGCGCCCGACGGCTACACGCTGCTGCTGGGCAGCGCCAACCTCTACGGCAGCGACAAGCTGCTCTACAAGAGCGTGAAGTACGACGGCGCGAAAAGCTTCGTGCCGATCTCGCGCTGGAGCTCCGCGCCGATGCTGCTCGCGGTGAACAAGGACGTGAGCGCCAAGACCGTGCAGGCGCTGATCGCCGAGGCGCGGCAGAACCCCGGCAAGCTGGCGTACTCGTCCTCGGGCGCGGGCGTGGTGACGCACCTGGCGGGCCTCTCGTTCGAGAAGGCGGCCGGCGTGCAGATGCTGCATGTGCCGTACAAGGGCGGCGCGCCGTCGATCCAGGCCGTGGCCGCGGGCGACGTGCAGCTCACCTTCGGCACGCCGCCCTCGGTGCTGCCGATGGCGCAGGGCCAGAAGCTGCGCGTGCTGGCCGTCACCTCGGGCCAGCGCTCGCCGCTCTTTCCCGACGTGCCCAGCGTGGCCGAAGCCGGCGTGAAGGGCTACGACTACACCTTCTGGTTCGGCCTCTTCGGCCCGGCCGGCCTGCCGCCGGAGGTGGCGCAGAAGCTCTTCGACGCCAGCGTGGCGGCGCTGAACGACCCCGAGGTCAAGGCGCGGATGGAGAAGTCGGGCAACGAGTCGGCGCCCTCGAAGTCGCTGGCCGAATTCCGTGCCTGGGCCCTGGCCGAAGGCGCGAAGTCGAAGGAACTCACCGAGCGCTCGGGCGCGAGCGTCGAATGACCCCGCACGCACCCAAGGCAGGCCCGCTGCAGGGCTTCACCGTCATCGACCTCACGCGCGTGCTCGCGGGCCCGTACTGCACGCTGCTGCTCGCCGACCTGGGCGCGCGCGTCATCAAGGTGGAACAACCCGGCCTGGGCGACGACGCGCGGCAGATCGGCCCCTTCGTCGAGGGCGAATCGGCCTACTTCATGTCGGTCAACCGCAACAAGGAGTCGATCGCGCTCGACCTGAAGGCACCGGCCGACCGCGCGGTCTTCGAGCAGCTGCTGGCCACGGCCGACGTGCTGGTCGAGAACTTCCGGCCCGGCACGATGGAGAAACTGGGCTACGACTGGCCGACGCTGCACGCGCGCTTTCCGAAACTCGTGTTCACCTCGGTCTCGGGCTTCGGCCAGACCGGCCCGTACAGCAGGCGCCCCGCCTACGACATGGTGGTGCAGGCGATGGGCGGCATCATGAGCCTCACCGGCCACCCGGGCGCGCCGCCGACGCGCGTGGGCGTGTCGATCGGCGACCTGGGCGCCGGGCTGTACGCGGCCATCGGCACGCAAGCCGCGCTGCTGCAGCGCGGACGCACGGGCGTAGGCGACCGGGTCGACGTGGCCATGCTCGACTGCCAGGTCGCACTGCTCGAGAACGCGATCTCGCGCATGGAGGCCGAGGGCCGCGCGCCGGGGCCGATCGGCTCGCGGCACCCGTCGATCACGCCCTTCGACGTGTTCCGCGCGGCCGACGGCTGGTTCGTGATCGCGGCGGGCAACGACGCGCTGTTCCAGCGCCTGTGCACCGCGCTCGAGCTGCCCGCGCTCGCCGGGGACGCGCGCTTTGCCACCAACCCGGCGCGCTGCCAGCACCACGAGGCGCTCAAGCAGCTGCTCGAAGAGCGCCTGTCGACCGCGCCCTGCGCGCATTGGCAGGCGCTGCTGATGCAGCACAACATCCCCACGGGCGACTACAACGACGTGGCCGCGGTGGTGAACGACCCGCAGGTGCAGGCGCGCGAGATGCTGGTGCAGGTGCGCACGCAGGGCGGCCAGCCGCTCACGGTGGCGGGCAACCCGGTGCACGTCGGCGGGCTGCGCACGCAGGTGCGACGGCAACCGCCGCGGCTGGACCAGGACCGCGAGGCGATCCTGGCGTCGCTCGCCCGATCCAGCGCGGCGGGTGCAGAATCCGCCCATGCAACGCAGTGACCGCCTCCGCCCCCTCGTCCTTTCCGCGCTCGGCCTCGCGAGTGCGCTGCAGCTGAGCGGCTGCGCGGTGGTCAGCGTCGCGAGCACCGCTGTGAGCGTGGGCGCCGGCGCGGTCGGCCTCGCGGCCGATGCCGCCATCGGCACCGCGCGCATCACCGGCAAGGCCGTGGGCGCGGCGGCCGACGCGGTGATTCCCGACAGCAAGGACTGACGGCCGTTCAGCGCGGCAGGCCCAGCGCCGCGAGGTGCGCGGGTGTGTGCTGTGCCTTTTCCTTGCGCACGAAGGCCGAGCGCAGCGCCGCGTGCGGCTCTGCCGGATCGAAGAAGTTGCGCCGCATGTGCGCCAGTTCCTCGTCGCGGTACGCCTGCAGCGGCTTGACTGCCTCGTCGTGGACACGCGCCGCCTGCTTGTCCGCCAGGCGCGCAGCCAGGTCCGGCGATGCCGCCAGTTGCGCGGCCAGCCGGCCGACCTCGTCCCCCAGTTCTTCCGGCGCGGCCTGCAGCACGCGCTGCGCCAGGCCCAGCGCCACCGCGCGCTTGGCGCTCACGGGCAGCGCCGACTGCGTGAGCCGCGCGGCCTCGTCGGCGCCCACGCGGCGCGGCAGGCTGTAGGTCCAGTATTCGGAGCCGTGCAGGCCCATGAGGGTGTAGTGCGGGTTGAGCACCACGCCGTCGCGGCACCACACCTCGTCGGCCGCGAGCGCGAGCATCACGCCGCCGGCCGCGGCATTGCCGCCCAACGCGGCCACGGTGAGGCGGTCGGTGGTCGTGAGCACGGCCTCGACCAGGTCGTTCATGGCGTGGATGTTGGCCCATGACTCTTCGGCCGGATCGGCCGCCGCCTCGATCACGTTCAGGTGGATGCCGTTGGAGAAGAAGTCGCGCAGCCCGCCGAGCAACAGCACCGAGGTCGGCCGGGTGCAGGCGAAGCGGTAGGCCGCCAGCAGACGCCGGCATTGCGCGGTGCTCATGGCCCCGCCCGCGAACGAGAAGTTCAGCACGCCGACCGGCCCGTGCTCGCGGTAGCGGATGTCGGTCCACGTGCGGCGGCCAGCGGGCAGCTCGAGCGGCGCGGCCACCTCGGGCAAGCCGGCGGGCAGCCGCGCGCCCAGCGCCTCGACGGCCGGCAGCTTGTAGCTCGGCAAACCGGAACCCGGTTCGCGCCAGGGCCGCAGCTGGGTGAGCCAGACCGCGCCGTCGACGGTGGCGCGGCAGACGGCGCCGGCGCGGGTGGCGATCAGTTCGCCGGGCGTGCCGCGCAGTTCGTCCTCGGCATGGCCACCGTGCAGGTACCACGGCGCGCCCAGCAGCTCGTCGAGCACGCCGGGCTGCGAATCGGCCGCGCGCAGCTGCCGCAGCACCGATTCGGTGGTCTGCGTGGCCCAGTCGATGCGGCGCTCGGCCTGCTTCATGAAGGGCCGCCAGCCGGCGGCGAGGTCGGCCGCCTTCTGCCGCTTCGGCTTGTAGGTGCCCGAGGCGAAACGCTCGACGGCCAGCAGCACGGCGTCGACGGCGGCATCGGCCACCTCGCCGCGGTACAGGTCGCTCTTGCCGGCCTGCGGCGGCACCTTCAGCGGCGACCAGGCCCAGACATCGCCCGCGTCCATCTCGGCCACCGCCTCGAGCACGGTGACGCCCCAGCTGTCGACGCCGCCCTGCAGCGTCCGGTCGAGCGAGGACGGGCCGCGGTCGCCGGGCGGGCCCGGATGCACGATGAGGCAGGTGTGGGCGCGCCAGACGTCCTCGGGGATCGCCGTGGTCAGCATCGGCGCGACGATCAATGCCGGCGCGTGCTGGCGCACGGCTTCACGCAGCGCCTCGTCATCGCCGAGCGCCAGCACGATGCCTGCTGTGTGGCCCCGGTCCTGGAGCTCGGCCAGCACGCGCTGCGTGAGGCTGTTGAACGCGCTCGCGACGAGCAGGATGTGCATGGGCGACCTCATTGACGTTTGTTTCAAGACGTCAAAAATGTATCTTTCAGCCTCGCCGCCGATAAGCTGACTGAAAGTACTCACCGCCGGGACATCGCGGGGCCGCCGCGACGGCCGGGCCACAATGACCGCACATGTCGTCGCCGCTGAACCTCACCCGCTTTCGCCCCCGCCTGCTGGACACGATGGCCGGCTACGACCGGGGGCGGTTCCTGGGAGACCTCGGCGCGGGCGCCACGGTGGGCATCGTGGCGCTGCCGCTGGCCATGGCCTTTGCCATCGCCTCGGGGCTCAAGCCCGAGGCCGGCATCTGGACGGCGATCATCGCGGGCTTCCTGATCTCGCTGCTGGGCGGCTCGGCCGTGCAGATCGGCGGCCCGGCGGGCGCGTTCATCGTGATCGTCTACGGCATCGTCGAGCGCTACGGCGTGGCCAACCTGCTCATCGCCACCGCCTGCGCGGGCGTGCTGCTGTTCATGGCGGGGCTGTTCGGGCTCGGGCGGCTGGTGCGCTTCGTGCCGCTGTCGATCGTGGTGGGCTTCACCAACGGCATCGCGGTGCTGATCCTGCTGTCGCAGCTGAAAGACCTGCTCGGCCTCACGGTGGAGCGCATGCCGGCCGACGTGTTCTCGCAGCTGCACGCCATGGCGCTGCGGCTGGACACCTTCAACCCGCACGCCTTCGCGCTCGGGCTGGCCTGCGTGCTCGGGCTGTTGGCGTGGTCGCGGCTGTTTCGCGGCGACTCGGCGCTGGCGCGCGCGGTGCAGCGCGTGGGCGGGCGCTGGGTGCAGACGCGCCCGGTGCAGATCGTCGGGCGCATCCCGGGGCCGATCGTCGCGCTGGTGTCGCTCACGCTGGTGTCGTGGGGCTTCGCGCTGCCGGTGGAGACCATCGGCACGCGCTTCGGCGGCATTCCCGAGGGTGTGCCGGCCTTCGCGTTGCCCGACTTCTCGTGGGAGACCGTCAAGCAGCTGGTGACGCCGACGCTGACCATCGCGCTGCTCGGCGCCATCGAGTCGCTGCTGTGCGCGCGCGTGGCCGACCAGGTCAGCGGCCAGCCGCGCCATGACCCGAACCAGGAGCTGATGGCGCAGGGCATCGCCAACCTGGTCGCGCCCTTCTTCGGCGGCATGCCGGCCACGGGCACCATCGCACGCACCGTGACCAACATCCGCTCCGGCGGCAGCTCGCCCATCGCGGGCATCGTGCATGCGGTCACGCTGCTGGTCGTGGTGCTGCTGGCGGCGCCGCTGGCGCGCCATGTGCCGCTCGCGGTGCTGGCGGGCATCCTGGTGTTCGTAGGGCTGAACATGGGCGAATGGCGCGAGTTCACGCCCGGCCAGCTGCGCCACTTCAGCCGCCACTACCGCCTGCTGATGCTCGGCACCTTCTTCCTCACGGTGGTGTTCGACCTCACGGTGGCGGTGCAGGTGGGCATCGTGCTGGCGTGCGCGCTCTTCATCCGGCGCATGAGCGGGCTGTTCAGCGTCGAACTCGTGACGCTGCAGCCGCCGGTGCTCACCTACCGGCTGTACGGCGCCATGTTCTTCGGCGCGGCGGCCAAGCTCGACGAAGCAGTGAACGCCGCGGAGCGCGCACCGCGCAGCATGACGCTGGTGCTCGACGCCACGCACCTGATCTACATCGACGCCACCGGCGTCGATGCGCTGCGGCAGCTGCACCGGGCGGTGCTGGCGCGCGACGGATTGCTGCGCATCGAGTCGCTGCAGCCGCAGCCGCTCGAGGTGCTGGAGCGCTCGGGGTTCGCCGAGGAGCTGACCTCGGGCCGGCCCGCAACGACCTCCTAGGCGAGGCTCGTCAGGCCTGCGCGGCCTCGCCGCACACCAGCCGCGCCATCTGCACCTTGCTCGTGACGCCGAGCTTGGCGTACACCTGCCGCAGGTGGTGACGCACCGTCGCCGGGGAACTGTCGAGCCTGCGGGCCACCATCTTGTAGCTGTGGCCCTCGCCGAACAGGCGGGCCACCTCGGCCTCGCGACGGCTCAGCACCGCCAGGGCCGATACGCCGGGCGCCGGCGTCTCCCGCAGCCGCAGCGCCTGCGCCGAAACCAGGTGAGGCATCAGCAACTCCAGCAACGTGTGCTCGCGCGCGCCGAAGCTCGCGGCTTCGCGGCCGTACAGCGACAGGTGCGTCCACCACGGCGAATCGGGCGCGTGCAGCATCACGCTGAGCACCCGGTCAAGGCGATGGTCCGAAGCGAAGGCGCGCAGCGAGCCCACCGGCGGCAGCTCGTGCGACGCCATCGCCATGCCATGGCCCGGTCGTGCCATCACCGCGGCCACCATCGGATCGAGGTGGCGCACACGGCACCAGTCGGCCACGAAATCCGGCGCCAGCCCGCGCGTGTGGCCGTCTCTCGGCTCGAGCCGTCCGGCGGCGAACACCGAGCGGCCGAACCAGGCGGCGTCGAACGCAATGTGGCCGGCCAGCCAGTCCAGCAGCCCGCCGGCGGCCGATGCCTCGGGCGCGGCGGCCCGCGGATACAGGTCGAGCAGCAGCGCGCCGAGCTGTGCGGCCGGAATGCACGACCCCGAAGAAGAACTGCTGTGCGCCATGCGGCGCGATCTTAGGGGCCGCCCGCTCGCGGGCGGTTGCGGAGATTCCCGCATCGTTCATCTGAACGACTGCCGCCGCCGGACACCCCACCCTACGCTGCACGGCGTTCCCACCTCACACACGAACAGGACACCGTTGCCATGAACCTCGCCGACTACAGCCGCCTCGACGCCACCGGGCTGGCCGAATGCATCCGCCGCAAGGACATCAGCGCCGCCGAAGCGCAGCAGTGCGCGCGCCAGGCGGCGACCGCGCTCAACCCGCGCATCAACGCCATGGCCGAGCTTTTCGACGCCCCGCTGTCGCACGACGCGCAGGGTCCGCTGGGCGGCGCGCCCTTCCTCATCAAGGACCTGGTGCTGCAGGCCGAGGGCGTGCGCTGCCAGGCCGGCAGCCGGCTGTTCGGCGACGGGCTGCCGGCTGCCGCAGACAGCGCGTTGATGGCGCGCTTTCGCCGCGCCGGCCTGGCCACGCTGGGGCGCACCTGGACCCCGGAACTCGGCTTCAACGCCACCACCGAGAGCGCCCTCGGCGGCGCGACGCGCAACCCGTGGAACCTGGCGCACAGCGCGGGCGGCTCCAGCGGGGGCTCGGCCGCGGCGGTGGCCGCCGGCATCGTGCCCATGGCGCACGCCAACGACGGCGGCGGTTCGATCCGCGTGCCCGCCGCCGCCTGTGGCCTGATCGGGCTGAAGTCCAGCCGCGGCCGCATCAGCGCCGGCCCGGGCTACGGCCAGCCGCTGATGGGCCTGGGCATGGAGGGCGTGGTCTGCCGCACCGTGCGCGACGCCGCCGCCGCGCTCGACCTCATGCACGGCCCCGAGCTGGGCGATCCGTTCCTGATGGCCGCGCCCGCGCAGCCCTACGCACAGGCCATCCGGTCGGCGCCGCGCCGGCTGCGCATCGCGGTGAGCACGCAGTTCCCGGGCACGCAGCCGGCGGCGCAACCCTGCGTCGACGCGGTGGAGGCAACGGCGCGCACGCTCGCCGGTCTCGGGCATGCCGTGGAATGGGCGACGCCGTCGTATGCGCACGAGGCCTTCTTCTCGGCCACGCGCACCTTCTGGTCCTCGTTGCTGGCGGCCGGCGTGGCGGGCGCGGCGCAGGCGCTGCAGATGCCGCTGGAGAAGGCGCTGGGCCAGGTGCAGGCCTGCACCCGCGCCACCGCCGAGCACGGGCTGCGCCTGAGCGCGCTCGACCTGGAACTGGCGCTCGCGCAGATGAATGCGGTCTCGCGCGAGGTGGCGCCCTTCTTCGCACAGCACGACATCCTGCTCACGCCGACGATGCGCACCCCGCCCGTGGCGCTGGGCTACCTCGACCAGGACGACCCCGCGCGCGATGCACAGGGTTTCTTCGACCACCTGTTCGACTACGCGACCTTCACGCCGCTGGCCAACCTCACCGGCCAGCCGGCGATCTCGCTGCCCCTGGGGATGGCCGGCGACCTGCCGATCGGCGTGCAATGCATGGCGCCCATGGGCGACGAGGCCACGCTGCTGCAGCTCGCCGCGCAGCTCGAGCAGGCCATGCCCTGGGCCGCGCGGCGCCCGGCGCTGCACGCGGCGGCGCTGTAGGCAGCGCGCTCAGGGCGCCTCGGTGCCCCGGTCGGGCG
Organism: Variovorax sp. GW821-FHT10C12; assembly: GCF_059415405.1. Classification (NCBI taxonomy): domain Bacteria; kingdom Pseudomonadati; phylum Pseudomonadota; class Betaproteobacteria; order Burkholderiales; family Comamonadaceae; genus Variovorax; species Variovorax sp. GW821-FHT10C12. The sequence goes on along the minus strand of NZ_JBWKNE010000002.1, from coordinate 171,137 downwards.
ACGAGCCGCTGCGCACCACGCGCTGGTCGTCGTTCAGCGTGGCGGTGAAGACCATCGACGAATTCGGTGGCTGCACCCAGCGCCATTCCCATTCGGTCTCGCGCTTGAGCGCATAGGGCGTGACCTTGGCCGGCTTGCCCAGCAGCTTGCGCAGGTCTTCCATCATCATCCCGGGCTGCACCTTGGCGAAGTTCTCGGGCGTGAGCACCTGGCGCAGCGCGCTCATCTTGCCGTCGGCACCGATGGTGATCATGTAGTTCTTCTGGCCCTGCGGCTGGCGGTTGAACTCCAGCACGCGGCCGTTGGGCACGTCCCAGATGTTCTCGGGTTCGCCGAAACGCGCGCGCACGTCGGCCTCGGTCGAGACGCCCTCTTCGAGCTCGCTGATGCGCTGCGGATCGCAGCCCGCGAGCCCGATCAGCGCCGCCAGCAGTCCTGCCACGAGGCCGATCCGGCCCTTCTGAAATCGTTGCATGCCGTCCCCGGTAAAATTCGAGCGATAAAGGTCCAGTCTATGTCCATCTTCCGCCGCCCCCACTACACCTCCGAGATCACGAACTTCATCGAGGAGATGAAGCAAAAGAAGCCGACGCTGGAATCCGAACAGCGCGCCGGCCGCGCCCTGCTCTGGGACAAGCACCTCGACCGCAGCCTGCTCGAGGAGTACAGCGAAGCGCGCGTGCCGATGCAGCCGTACGTCTACCAGACCCAACCCAAGTGAATGGTGCCCACCCGGCATCCCGCCGCCCAGCCTGCGCGCACAGCTATTAAGTTGATAGCAACCGCCTCATGAGCGCAGACGAGGACAACGGCACGATCGTGGCCAGCATGCCCGAGGTCGTCGACCAGGTCGCCCTGGCCCGGCTCTACGGCGAGCCGCTGTTCGCGATGCCGAAGGACCTGTACATCCCGCCCGAGGCGCTGCAGGTTTTTCTGGAGGCCTTCGAGGGCCCGCTGGACCTGTTGCTGTACCTGATCCGCAAGCAGAACTTCAACATCCTCGACATCCCGATGGCGGGCCTGACGCGGCAGTACCTGAGCTACGTCGACGAGATCCGCCAGACCAACCTCGAACTCGCGGCCGAATACCTGCTGATGGCCGCGATGCTGATCGAGATCAAGTCGCGCATGCTGCTGCCGCCCAAGAAGGTGGCCGACGGCGAAGAGGCCGAAGACCCGCGCGCCGAGCTGGTTCGCCGGCTCATGGAGTACGAGCAGACCAAGCTGCAGGCCGCCGCCATCAGCGCGCTGCCGACCTACGGGCGCGACTTCTGGAAGGCGCAGGTCTACATCGAGCAGTCGATCAAGCCGCGCTTTCCCGACGTCGACGTGGTCGAGCTGCGCGACGCCTGGGCCGACATCATGAAGCGCGCCAAGCTCGTGCAGCACCACAAGATCTCGCGCGAAGAGCTCAACGTGCGCGAGCACATGAGCATCGTGCTGCGCCACCTGCAGGGCCAGCGTTTCGTCGAGTTCGAGAAGCTCTTCGACGTCTCGCGCGGCGTGCCGGTGCTGATCGTCACCTTCATCGCGATGCTCGAGCTCGCGAAGGAGACGTTGATCGACATCACGCAGGCCGAGGCCTTCGCCCCTATTTACGTCCGGCTGGCCTACTCGCCGGCCTGACCCAACCGGTTCCCACGCCTGTGACTTCCGCCGTTCGCGACTTCGATGTCCTCATTGTCGGCAGCGGCCTCGCAGGCCTCTCCGCCGCGCTGCACTTGGCCCCGACCCATCGCGTGGCCGTGCTCACCAAGCGCGCGCTGAACGACGGCTCCAGCGCCTGGGCGCAGGGCGGCATCGCGGCCGTGCTGGCGGCGGGCGACAGCTTCGACGCCCACGTGGAAGACACGCTCGTGGCCGGCGCCGGCCTGTGCGACCCCGAGGCCACGCGCTTCGTGGTCGAGGGCGCGCCGCAGGCCATCGGCTGGCTGCGCGAGCTGGGCGTGCCCTTTTCGGAAGAAGGTGGCGACCTGCACCTGACGCGCGAAGGCGGCCACAGCCAGCGCCGCATCGTGCACGTGACCGACGCCACCGGCGCGGCCGTGCAGCAGGTGCTGATCGAGCGCGTGCGCCGCACGCCCAACATCACGCTGTTCGAGCATCACACGCTGGTCGACCTGGTCACGGGCACCAAGCTCGGGCTGGCCGATCCGTCCTGCCAGGGCCTGTACGCGCTGGACGACGAGACCGACGAGGTGCTGGCCTTCCGCGCGCCGCACACCATCCTGGCGACCGGCGGCGCGGGCAAGGTGTACCTGTACACCACCAACCCCGACACCGCCACCGGCGACGGCATTGCCGCCGCCTGGCGCGCGGGCTGCCGGGTGTCGAACCTGGAGTTCATCCAGTTCCACCCGACCTGCCTGTACCACCCGCACGCCAAGTCGTTCCTGATCAGCGAGGCGGTGCGCGGCGAAGGCGGCCTGCTGAAATTGCCCGACGGCACGCGCTTCATGCCGAAGCACGACGAACGCGCCGAACTCGCACCGCGCGACGTGGTGGCCCGCGCCATCGACTTCGAGATGAAGAAGCACGGCCTGGACTGCGTGTACCTCGACATCTCGCACCAGCCGCCCGCGTTCCTGAAGGAACACTTCCCCAACATCCTGGCGCGCTGCCTGGAGCTGGGCATCGACATCACGCGCGAGCCGATTCCCGTCGTGCCCGCCGCGCACTACACCTGCGGCGGCGTGCTCAGCGACCTGGCCGGCCGCACCGACATCCTGGGCCTGTACGCCATCGGCGAAACCGCCTGCACCGGCCTGCACGGCGCGAACCGGCTGGCCAGCAACTCGCTGGTCGAATGCATGGTGTTCGCGCGCGCCGCGGCCGACGCCATTGCGCAGGCGCCGTCGCGCGAACGCGCCGCGCTGCCCGCCTGGGACGAAAGCCGCGTCACCGACGCCGACGAAGCCGTGGTCATCTCGCACAACTGGGACGAGCTGCGCCGCTTCATGTGGGACTACGTCGGCATCGTGCGCACCAACAAGCGCCTGGAGCGTGCGAGCCACCGCATCGCGTTGCTGCAGGCCGAGATCCAGGAGTTCTACGCGAACTTCCACGTCACGCGCGACCTGCTCGAACTGCGCAACCTGGTGCAGGTGGCCGAGCTGATCGTGCGTTCGGCGCAGGCCCGCCACGAGAGCCGTGGCCTGCATTTCAGTCGCGATTACCCTTCGCTGGCCGAGCCCACCGCACCCACCGTGCTGGTGCCGCCGGTCGACTGAGCCCACCCTTCGTCACCTTTCGATCACCCTCAGGATGCCCGGCCACCGACGCCCGCAGGGAGAAAGCCAACCATGTCGAACACCCCTACCCCACCTACCCCACCGTCCGAAGCCCCGCCCGCCTCGCCCTACGGCACGCTGCCGCCCGCCTCGCCCCCGGCGCAGCGCAAGCCCGTGAGCCTGCCGCGGCTGGCCGACATGCATGCGCGCGGCGAGAAGATCGCCATGCTCACCGCCTACGACGCCACCTTTGCGGCCATGGCCGACGCGGCCGGCATCGATTGCCTGCTGGTCGGCGACTCGCTGGGCATGGTCTGCCAGGGCCTGAACAGCACCGTGGGCGTGAGCCTGGAAGCCATGCGCTATCACACCGACAGCGTCTCGCGCGGCCTGCGCCGCGTGCAGGGCACGACCTGGCTCATCGCCGACCTGCCCTTCGGCAGTTATCAAGAATCGCGCGAGCAGGCTCTTCGTAGCGCCACGGTGCTGATGCAGGCCGGCGCGCACATGGTCAAGCTCGAAGGCGGCGGCTGGACCACCGAAACCGTGCGCTTCCTGGTCGAGCGCGGCATTCCCGTGTGCGCCCACCTGGGCCTGACGCCGCAGACCGTGCATGCGCTCGGCGGCTACCGCGTGCAGGGCAAGGGCGACACCGCCGGCGCGCTGCTCAAGCAGCAGGCCCACGCGCTGCAGGACGCGGGCGCCGCCATGCTGGTGCTCGAGATGGTGCCGGCCGCGCTGGCCGCCGAACTCACCACCGAGCTGAAGCACTGCGCCACCATCGGCATCGGCGCCGGCAAGGCCACCGCGGGCCAGGTGCTCGTGCTGCACGACATGCTGGGCATCAACCTCGGGAAGATGCCGAAGTTCGTGCGCAACTTCATGGCCGACGCGCCGGGCGTGCTGCCCGCACTGCAGGCCTACGTGCAGGCCGTGAAGAACGGCAGCTTCCCCGACGACCGCCTCCACGCCTGGTAAGCACAGAAGGACACCGACCATGTACATCGCCAAGACCATCGACGAACTGCGCCAGCACCTGTCTTCCAGCCAGCGCCCCGCCTTCGTGCCCACCATGGGCAACCTGCACGAGGGCCACCTCGCGCTCGTGCGCCAGGCCAAGCCGCTGGGCGACGCCACCGTGGCCAGCATCTTCGTGAACCGCCTGCAGTTCCTGCCGCACGAAGACTTCGACACCTACCCGCGCACCTGGGACAGCGACTGCGAGAAGCTGCGCGCCGCCGGCTGCGACGTGCTGTTCGCGCCCGACGAGAAGGCGCTCTACCCCGAGCCCCAGACCTGCAAGGTGCACCCCGACCCGGCGCTGGCCGACCTGCTCGAAGGGCACTTTCGCCCCGGCTTCTTCATCGGCGTGTGCACGGTGGTGATGAAGCTGTTCCAGTGCGTGCAGCCGCGCGTGGCCGTGTTCGGCAAGAAGGACTACCAGCAGCTCATGATGATCCGCCACATGGTGCGGCAGTTCGCGCTGCCGATCGAGATCGTGGGCGGCGAGACCTTCCGCGCCGACGACGGCCTGGCGCTCTCCTCGCGCAACGGCTACCTGAGCGCCACCGAGCGCGCCGAGGCCGTGCAGCTGTCGAAGGCGCTGCGGGCCATGGCCGAGGCCGTGCGCGCCGGCGAGCGCGACGTGGCCGCCCTCGAGGCGCGCGCCATGCAGTCGCTCGCGCAGCGCGGCTGGCAGCCCGACTACCTCGTGCTGCGCCGCCGCGCCGACCTGCAGGCGCCGCAACCCGGCGATGCGCTCGTGGCCCTGGCCGCCGCGCGGCTGGGCAGCACGCGGCTCATCGACAACCTCGAAATCGACACCCCGCTCGCCACATGACCTACAGCGTCAAGGAAATCTTCTACACGCTGCAGGGCGAAGGCGGCCAGGCCGGCATGCCGGCCGTGTTCTGCCGCTTCGCCGGCTGCAACCTCTGGACCGGCCGCGAGGAAGACCGCGACACGGCCGTCTGCCGTTTCTGCGACACCGACTTCGTCGGCACCGACGGCACGCTGGGCGGCAAGTTCAAGAGCGCCGACCAACTCGCCGACACCATCGCCGCGCAATGGCCCGCCGGCGACACCGCGCACCGGCTGGCGGTGCTCACGGGCGGCGAGCCGCTGCTGCAGGTCGATGCGGCGCTGGTCGACGCGCTGCACGCGCGGCACTTCCGCATCGCGGTCGAGAGCAACGGCACGGTCGCCGCGCCCGCGGGCATCGACTGGCTGTGCATCAGCCCCAAGGCCGGTGCGCCGTGGGTGCAGCAGCGCGGCCAGGAGCTCAAGCTGGTGTGGCCGCAGGCCGGCATCGACCTCGATGCGATGGCCCGCACCGGCGAATTCACGCACCGCTTCCTGCAGCCGATGGACGGGCCCGACCGGCTCGCCAACACCGAGCTGTGCATCGCCGAATGCATGAAGCAGCCGGTGTGGCGCCTGAGCGTGCAGACCCACAAGATCACGGGCATCCGCTGACGCGGCAGCCCCTTTCAGTTTCGAGTTTCTTTTTTCTGACGATGCGCTTCACCATCAGCCAACGCTTCTTCTTCGACGCTGCCCACACGCTCAAACGCGAGATCGAGGTCGAAGGCAGCCGCCGCATTCACGGCCACACCTACCACGCGGAGGTGTGGCTCGCGGGCGAGCGCGACCCGGTGACGGGCATGGTGATCGACCTGGGCCTGCTGCGCCGCCGGCTCGAGGACGTGCGCGAACAGCTCGACCACCACCTGCTGGACGACGTGCCGGGGCTGCATCCGCCGACGCTGGAGAACCTGTGCGTGTTCATCGCCGACGCGCTGCCCGACCTGCGGCCGTCGCTGGCGCGCGTGCGCGTGTGGCGCGAGGCGCTCGGCGACAGCTGTACGGTGGAGTTCTAGCCGCTGTCGGTCAGGCGGCGCCGATGCCGGCCACCAAGCTGCCCGGCGCCTGGCCGTTCTTCAGCCCGGCGGTGAACGCCAGCATGCGGTCGATCGGCACGCGCGCCCGCACGCCCAGTGCCGCATCGACGTGGATCTCGCCCGCGCCGGTCTCCAGCGCATTCGCTAGTTCGACCAGCCCGTTCATCGCCATCCACGGGCAGTGCGCGCAGCTCTTGCAGGTGCCGCCGTTGCCCGCCGTGGGCGCTTCGATGAAGGTCTTGCCGGGGTTCAGCGTGCGCAGCTTGTGCAGCATGCCGGTGTCGGTCGCGACGATGAACTCGGTCGCGTCGAAGCGCTGCGCCGCGTTCAGGATGGCCGAGGTGGAACCCACCGCGTGCGCCAGCGCGATCACGTCCGAGGGCGACTCGGGGTGCACCAGCACCTTGGCCTTCGGGTGCTCCTTCATGAGCAGCTCGAGTTCGAGCGCCTTGAATTCGTCGTGCACGATGCAGGCGCCGTTCCAGCTGACCATGTCGGCGCCGGTCTGGCGGCGGATGTAGTCGCCCAGGTGGCGGTCGGGGCCCCAGAGGATCTTCTGGCCGGCCGCATGCAGCGCGTTCACCACGTCGAGCGCGCAGCTGGAGGTGACGAGCCAGTCGGCGCGCGCCTTCACGGCCGCGCTGGTGTTGGCGTAGACCACCACGGTGCGGTCGGGATGCTCGTCGCAGAAGGCGCTGAAGGCGTCGACCGGGCAGCCCAGGTCAAGCGAGCAGTTCGCGTCCAGGTCGGGCATCAGCACGCGCTTTTCGGGCGAGAGGATCTTCGAGGTCTCGCCCATGAAGCGCACGCCCGACACCACCAGCGTGGTGGCAGCGTGGTCGCGGCCGAAGCGCGCCATCTCGAGCGAATCGCTCACGATGCCGCCGGTTTCCTCAGCCAGGTCCTGCAGGTCGGGGTGCACGTAGAAGTGCGACACCATCACCGCGTTGCGCTCGCGCAGCAGGCGGCGGATGCGCGCCTTCAGCGCAACGCGCTCGTCGGGCGAAGGCTCGGGGGGCACGCGGGCCCAGGCGTGGCGCGTGTCGCAGACCGCGCCTTGCGCGGGCTGTTCGTAGTCGACATCGATGACGGAAGCGGTCGTCATGGCGGTTCAGTGGGTCAGGAAGCGCATCGAGTAGTCGATGGCCTTCACGTCCTTGGTCAACGCGCCGATCGAGATCCGGTCGACACCGGTCTCGGCCAGGGCGCGCAGGCCGTCGAGCGTGACGCCGCCGGAGATCTCGAGCACGGCCTTGCGGCCCTCGCCCACGGCGTCGTTCAGACGCACGGCCTCGCGCAGCGTGGGCAGGTCCATGTTGTCGAGCAGCACCATGCGGGCGCCGGCGTCCAGCGCTTCCTGCAGCTGGGCCAGGGTCTCGACCTCGACCTCGACAAAGGCGGCCTGCGCGGCCACGGGCGCCACCGCGCGCAGGGCGGCGGCCACGCCACCGGCCGCGGCGATGTGGTTTTCCTTGATGAGCACCGCGTCGTACAGGCCGATGCGGTGGTTCAGCCCGCCGCCGGTGCGCACGGCGTACTTCTGCGCCAGGCGCAGGCCCGGCAGGGTCTTGCGGGTGTCGACGATGCGGGCACGGGTGCCCTTCACGGCGTCGGCGTACAGGGCGGTCTTGGTGGCGACCGCGCTCAGCAGCTGCAGGAAGTTGAGCGCGGTGCGCTCGGCCGTCAGCAGCGCGCGGGCGCCGCCTTCGATTTCGAGCACGGGCTGGTCGGCGGCGCAGCGCTGGCCTTCGCCGCACAGCCAGGTGATGCGCGCCTGTGGATCGAGCCGCCGCACGGTGGCCTCGACCCAGGGCGCGCCGCACACCACGGCGGTTTCGCGTGCGAGCACGCGGGCATGGGCGGTGCGGGAGGCGTCGACCAGCGAGGCGGTCAGGTCGCCGTCGGCGACGTCTTCCTGCAGGGCGCGGGCGACGTCGGACTCGGCCAGCGCGGCGACGGCCGACGCCGAGAAATCAAAGCGAGGGCTCATGTCTCTGGAATCTCTAATCTTCTTCAGGAGGAATGGCGCGAGGCCGGGCCGGCGGGCGGCTGCACCGACTCGGGCACCGGGTCGCGCCCGGTCAGCGCCGCAACGGCGTCGCGCGGGCTCACCTGGCCGTCGAGCAGCGCGACCACGCCTTCGGCGATGGGCATCTCGATGCCCAGGCCGCGCGCGCGCTGCACCACGGTGCGGGCACAGTACACGCCCTCGGCCACGTGGCCCAGCGAATCGACGGCCTGTGCGAGCGTGCGGCCCTGGGCCAGCAGCAGCCCGACCTTGCGATTGCGCGACAGGTCGCCGGTGGCGGTCAGCACGAGGTCGCCCAGGCCCGACAGGCCCATGAAGGTGTCGGCGCGGGCGCCGAGCGCCAGACCGAAGCGGGTCATTTCGGCCAGGCCGCGGGTGATCAGCGCCGCGCGGGCGTTGAGCCCGAGCGCGAGGCCGTCGCACAGCCCGGTGGCGATGGCGAGCACATTCTTCACGGCGCCGCCGACTTCGACACCGACGATGTCGTCGTTGGCGTACACGCGCAGGGCCGGGCCGTGGAAGGCGTCGACCAGCGCGTCGCGCACGCCGGCGTGCGGGCTGGCGGCCACCAGCGCGGTCGGGCGCCCTTCGGCGACCTCCTGCGCAAAGCTGGGGCCGCTGAGCACGCCCGCCTTCAATTCAGGGGCCACCTGGGCCCAGATCTCGTGGGCGAGCAGGCCGTAGGCGGTGGGAGACGCATCGAGCGCGGGCTCGACGCCCTTGCACAGCCACGCCACCTGGGCGCTGGTGCCGCGCAGGGCGATCAGCTGGTCGCGCAGGGCGGCCATGGGCGTGGCCACGATGACGAGGTCGGCACCGGCCTGCGCCTGGGCGATGTCGCCCGCGCGCACGGCCAGCGAGGCCGGCAGGGCCAGCCCGGGAAGGTAGCGGGTGTTTTCACGCGCGGCCGACATGGCGTCGGCCTGGGCGGCGTCGCGCGCCCACAGCGTGACCTCGTGGCGGGCCGCCGCGTTGACTGCGACGGCCGTGCCCCAGGCACCGGCGCCATGAACGCAGATCTTCATCGTGCGCTGGCGGCGTCGTGCGGCCGGTTTACTGGGCCAGGGTGGGGGCAGCCTGGCCGGCGGCCTGGGCTTGCTGCTGCTCGTACATGGCCTGGAAGTTGATTTCGGCCAGGTGCACGGGCGGGAAGCCGCCGCGCTGGATCACGTCGGCCACGTTGCCGCGCAGGTACGGGTAGACGATCTGCGGGCAGGCGATGCCCAGGATCGGGCCCATCTGGTCTTCCGGCAGGTTGCGGATCTCGAAGATGCCGGCTTGCTTGGCTTCGACCAGGAACACGGTGCGGTCGTCGATCTTGGTCTGCACGGTGGCCGACACGGTGATCTCGAAGATGCCGTCGGCCACGGGCTGGGCGTCCACGCCGAGCTGGATGTCGACGGTGGGCTGCGTCTGCTCCAGCAGGATCGCGGGCGAGTTGGGTTGTTCGAGCGACAGGTCCTTGAGGTAGACGCGCTGGATCTGGAACACGGGATCTTGGGCTTGCTGGTCGGCCATGGCTGAACTTTCGAGGATCAAAACAATGCCCGCCGGGGAGAGGGTCCCGCAGCGGGCTGCAGATGAGGGAACAAACGATTATCGCCCGACGGCCCGCGCACTTTCGTGACGCCCGGCCGCGCGGGGCTTCAGGCGCCTTGCAGCAGCGGAACGAGGCCGCCGCGGCTGTCCAGGGCCATGAGGTCGTCGCAGCCGCCCACGTGGGTGTCGCCGATGAAGATCTGCGGCACCGTGCGGCGCTGGGTGATCTCCATCATGGTGGTGCGGGCTTGCGGGTCGGTGTCGATGCGGATCTCTTCGATCTGCTCGACGCCCTTGGCCTTGAGGATCTGCTTTGCACGCGTGCAGTACGGGCAGACGGCGGTGGTGTACATCTTGACGGCTTGCATGCGCTCTACCTTGGGAAGAATCAGGCTTTTTCAACCGGCAGGTTGGCCTCTTTCCAGGCCTTGAGCCCGCCGGCGACGGCTTGGGCCTGCTCGTAGCCGAGCTTCTTGGCCGTGGCCACGGCGCGCTGGGCGCGGGCACCGGTGGCGCACACCAAGAGCAGCGGCACGTTCTTGTTCTTGACCGTGCTGGCCAGCTTCTCGTCCAGCAGGTTCAGGGGCACGTTCTTGGCGCCGATCATGTGGCCGGTCGCGAACTCTTCGGGTTCGCGCACGTCGACCAGCACCGCGCGTTCGCGGTTGATGAGCTGCACGGCGCCCTGGGCCGTGAGCGTGCCGCCGCCCGCACCCCGGATCATCGGCCAGGCCAGCATGCCGCCCGAGGTGAGCGCCATCAGGATCAGCATCCAGTTCGCGGTGACGAATTCGATCAATTTCACGGGGGTTCCTTGGATGGCAAACCCGGGATTTTAGAATGCTGGTTTTCCCACGCGCTTCCAAAGGCCTCCGACATGCACAAACTGGTACTGATCCGCCACGGCGAATCGACCTGGAACCTCGAAAACCGCTTCACCGGCTGGACCGACGTCGACCTGACCGAGACCGGCGTCGAGCAGGCCAAGCAGGCCGGCCGGCTGCTCAAGGCCGAGGGCTATGACTTCGACGTGGCCTACACCAGCGTGCTCAAGCGCGCCACCCGCACCCTCTGGCACACGCTCGACGAACTCGACCGCACCTGGCTGCCCGTGGTGCACTCCTGGCGCCTCAACGAACGCCACTACGGCGGCCTGCAGGGCCTGAACAAGGCCGAAACGGCCAAGAAGTACGGCGACGAGCAGGTGCTGGTCTGGCGCCGCAGCTACAGCACCCCGCCGCCGCCGTTGGAAGCCGACGACCCGCGCAGCGAGCGCTCCGACGTGCGCTACGCCAAGCTGTCGCCCGAGCAGATCCCGCTGACCGAATGCCTGAAGGACACGGTCGCGCGCGTGCTGCCGTTCTGGAACGAGTCGATGGCCCCGGCCATCCGCACCGGTCGCCGCCTGGTCGTGGCCGCGCACGGCAACTCGATCCGCGCGCTGGTGAAGTACCTGGACGGCATCTCGGACGACGCCATCGTCGGCCTGAACATCCCGAACGGCATTCCGCTGGTCTACGAGCTCGACGACGACCTCAAGCCCCTGCGCCACTACTACCTGGGCGATGCCGCCGCCGCCGAAAAGGCCGCCGCCGCGGTGGCTTCGCAGGGCAAGGGCTGAAGACGTAAGCAAAAGAAGAAAACCCCGCCTGCCGGTTCCTCCGTGGAACCCCGGCAGGCAATTTGCTTCCAAGCTGTGTATATTGGTTCGACAGCCGTCGACATACAGGACATTTCACTCATGATGGGCCAGAAACTGAAGATCACCGGCTGGGTCGCCGCCGGCGCCGTTGCTGGCGTCCTGACCACCGTCTCGCTGCAGACGGTCGCGCGGGGTTCGCTCGCGCCGCTCCCGCTCGAGGAGTTGCAGCAGCTCGCGGCCGTCTTCGGGATGGTCAAGAGCGACTATGTCGAACCGGTCGACGAGAAGAAACTCATCTCGGACGCCATCTCGGGCATGGTGGCCGGGCTCGATCCGCACTCGCAGTACTTCGACAAGAAGTCCTTCAAGGAATTCCGCGAGGGCACCACGGGCCGCTTCGTGGGCGTGGGCATCGAGATCTCGCAGGAAGACGGCCTCATCAAGGTCGTTTCCCCCATCGAGGGCTCGCCCGCCTTCCGCGCCGGCCTGAAGCCGAACGACCTGATCACCAAGATCGACGACACCGCCGTGCGCGGCCTGTCGCTGAACGAAGCCGTCAAGCGCATGCGCGGCGAGGCCAACACCAAGGTGCTGCTGACCATCTTCCGCAAGGACGAGAGCCGCACCTTCCCGGTCACGATCACGCGCGAGGAAATCCGTACCCAGTCGGTGCGCGGCAAGATGATCGAGCCGGGCTACGGCTGGATCCGCCTGTCGCAGTTCCAGGAACGCACGGTCGACGACTTCGTCAAGAAGATCGAGGAGCTCTACAAGGAAGACCCGAACCTCAAGGGCCTGGTGCTCGACCTGCGCAACGACCCGGGCGGCCTGCTCGACGCGGCCGTGGCGGTGTCGGCGGCCTTCCTGCCCGAGAACGTCACGGTGGTCACCACCGACGGCCAGCTGGCCGAAAGCAAGTCGATCTACAAGGCGGCGCCCGAGTACTACCAGCGCCGTTCGGGCAGCGACCCGCTGCGCAACCTGCCGGCCGCGCTCAAGAACGTGCCACTGGTGGTGCTGGTGAACGAAGGCTCGGCCTCGGCCAGCGAGATCGTGGCCGGCGCGCTGCAGGACCACAAGCGCGCCACCATCATGGGCAGCCAGACCTTCGGCAAGGGCTCGGTGCAGACCGTGCGACCGCTCGGCCCCGACACGGGACTGAAGATCACCACCGCGCGCTACTACACGCCCAGCGGCACCTCGATCCAGGCCAAGGGCATCGTGCCCAACGTGCTGGTCGACGAAAGCGCCGAGGGCAGCCCCTTCGCCGCCCTGCGCATGCGCGAGGCCGACCTCGAGAAGCACCTGGCCAGCGGCCAGGGCCCCGAGGTGAAGGACCCCGAGCGTGAAAAGGCCCGCGACGAAGCCCGCAAGCGCCTCGAGGAAGAAGCCAAGAAGCCGCCGCAGGACCGCAAGGTGCCCGAGTTCGGCACCGACAAGGACTTCCCGCTGGTGCAGGCGCTCAATCGCCTGAAGGGCCAGCCGGTGCTCGTCAGCAAGACGCAGGTCATCGTCGACAACAAGGACGAGAAGAAGGAAAACTGATCCCGGCGAGCGGGCCGCACGCACCGTGCGGTTCGCGCCACCGGCGTTTCCCCCTCCCCCGCAAAGGCCCAGGCAGGCGCGCATGGACGACCACGACCTGCTGCGCTATTCGCGGCACATCCTCCTCGAAGAATTCGGCATCGACGGCCAGGCGCGCGTCAGCGCCGGCCGGGTGCTCGTCATCGGCGCCGGCGGGCTGGGCTCGCCGGTGGCCCTGTACCTCGCGGCGGCGGGGGTCGGCCACATCGTGCTGGTCGACGACGACGAGGTCGATCTCACCAACCTCCAGCGACAGGTTGCCCACACGCATGCGCGGGTGGGCCAGTCCAAGGTCGCATCCGCCGCGCAGGCCATGCGCGACATCAACCCCGACATCGCCATCGAAACCCACGCCGTGCGCGCCGACGAGGCACTGCTGTCGCAGCTGGTGGCTGCGGCCGACGTGGTGGTCGATTGCTGCGACAACTTCGCCACCCGCCAGGCCGTGAACCGCGCCTGCGTGGCGCACGCCAAACCGCTGGTGGCGGGCGCGGCGATCCGTTTCGACGGCCAGCTGAGCGTCTACGACACCCGCGACGCGACCTGCCCCTGCTACGCCTGCCTGTTCCCGCCTGAGGCCAGCTTCGAGGAAACGCGCTGCGCGGTGCTCGGCGTGTTCGGGCCGGTGGTCGGCACCATCGGCACGCTGCAGGCCAGCGAGGCGCTCAAGCTGCTGGCCGGCATCGGCCCGTCGCTGGCGGGCAAGCTGCTGATGTTCGACGGGCGCAGCACCGGTTTCGACACGCTGCGCGTCTCGCGCGACCCGCACTGCAGCGTCTGCGCGCAGCGGCCCCAGGCCAGCGCCTGAGCGCCCGCCTGCCCTCTTCTTTCTTTCGTTAAGGCTGGCGAGCCCCCTTGGCTCGCGCGGCACCGCGCGACGCCGCCCCGGCCGTGGGCCGGTTCGCCAGCGCCAGCACGCCCGTGCAGTCGGCGTTCTCGCCGGGGCCGGTCTCGATGGTCGCGGCCAGCGCCAGCAACGGGTTGATGGCGCCCAGCGCCAGCGCTGCGAGGCCACGACCGGCCAGCGGCCCGATCTCGACGCCGCCCTTGGGTGCGCCGAAGGTGCCGCTCACGACCAGCGGCGTGCGCAGCGACAGGAAGCTCGCGCTCTTGGGCTCGGGCCGGATCACGAAGTCGAGCGACTCGGTCGCGAGGTTGGCCTGGCCGGTGGCGGTGAAGACGGCGTTGGTGGTGTCCAGCACCAGCGTGCGCCCGCTCATCACGCCCTTGTTCACGTCGAAGGCCAGCGCCGCGCAGCGCAGCTCGACGTCGCGGTCGCCGCGCAGCAAAAACTTGAGGATGTCGCCGCCCACCAGCGTCGCGAACACCGGCATCAGATTGCCGAACTGGCCGCGCCCCGACAGCACCGCCATGTCGCCCGACGCACCGCCGAGCCAGCTGGCCACCGAATTGCCGGCGCCCGACAGGTTGATGCGCCCGTCGAGCTGGCCGACGCTGTTGCCCGAGCTTTCCAGCTTGGGAATCAGCCGCGCAAGCTTCAGCCCGCGCACGTCGAGTGACATGCGGATGTCGGTCGGCGTCTTCCCCGCGTCGATGCGGACCGCCCCCACCAGCTTGCCGCTGGCCACGCCGAGGTCGAGCGGGTCGAGCGACAGCACGCCGTCGGTCAGCTTGATCTTGACGCTGCCACGGTCCAGTGGCACCTCGCGCACGTTGCGGATGCGCTCGGCGGTGTAGCCCACGTCGGCGTTCATGGCGTGCAGCCGCGCGAAGTCGAAGGGGTTGGTCGGCAGCACCTTGCCGCCGGGCGGACGCTTGGGCTGGGCCGAGGCGACCGGCGCCACGCCTTCCACCGCGTTGGCGGAACGCGCCGTGGGCGGCAAGCCGATCAGCGGACCGAGGTCGTCCATGTCCATGACGCGCGAGCGCAGCGTGCCCGACAGGCGCGGCACCTTGCCGGCCTGGTCGAACGCCATGTCGCCACCGATGTCCGACAGGCCCAGGCGGCCGTTGAGCCCCGCCGCCGCCCAGAGCTTGCCGCGCTTGCTCAGGCTGCCGCTCAGCGCATAGGGCGGGGTCTGCGGCAGCACGACGCCGGTCAGCGGGAACAGCGCGCTCAGCGTCTGGCCCTTGACCTGGAACGTGGCGTCGATGCCGTCGAAGCCCGCGAGCTGGGCCACGGTGCCGCTGGCCTTGAGCTTCGTCTGGCCGGCGGCGGCGTTGATCTCGAGCGGGAACGGCGGTGCGCCCGCGGCGTTGATCTGTAGCACATCGCCCGTGCGACCGTCGGCCGTGAGCGGCTGGCCCTTGTAGCGGCCCTTGATGCGGTAGTGCAGCGGCAACTCGCCGCGGGTGCTGTCGTAGTCGAGGTCGGCATGCACGTCGACGCCCAGGTGCGTGGCCAGGAAGTCGACAGCGCCCTTGTCGACCTGGACCAGGCCGATGGTGGGCACGGTGCCGGTGTCCGAGGTGTCCTTGCCGAAGGCCCAGGTGCGGCGCCCGTCGGACTCCATCTGCAGCCCCACCGTGGGCCCGGACAGCGCCAGGCGCGGAATGACCACCTGTTTGTCGACGAGCGGCCAGAGCCGGATCTCGAAGCTCGCACGCTCGGCCTTCACCAGGTAGGGATCGCGCGCCCAGTCGGGGTTGGCGAATTCGATGCCATCGAAGGTCACGGTGGCGGCTTTCCAGCCGAGGTCGACATCGAGCCGGCGGGTGATCTCGAACTTGCGCCCGGTCTTTTCGCTCACGAAGCGGTTGAGCGGCTCGCGCAGCGTGTCCCACGGAAAGAAGGCGACGAGGAGCGCGAAGGCGGTCAGCAGGACGGCGACCAGCAGCACGAAGACCGCCAGCAGCTTCTGCCAGCGCGGCCGGGTGCGGAGGGATTGGGTTGCCATGCTCGATTCTTACCCGGATGACGGCCCCCGCCGGGTCGGCGGCGGGCCGCAGACCCCGTGCGGCATGGCCTACGGCGGCGACGGCGCGATCGTGCGTCGGAACCCGCCTACAACACGCGGCCCTTGAACCCTGCATGATCGGACGCGGGGAGGCCTCAATGTGTGCACGGGCAGACGCTCCCCTTCGCGGGACGCTTCAGGACACGAGCACCTGCCCACCTCGGAGGAAGCGGCTCGGCATGGATTCCAGATTGCAGACCTACGTTGTCGAAGACAACCCCACGATCCGTGAAAACCTCATCGGCACTCTGGAGGAGCTCGCCTGCGCGACGGTCGTCGGCTTTGCCGAGACCGAGCAGCATGCGCGCGAATGGCTGCACGGCCATGCCGATGAATGGCACCTGGCCATCGTCGATCTCTTTCTCAAGCAAGGAAGTGGCCTGGGCATCCTGCAGGCCTGCCAGTCGCGCAAGCCCGGCCAGAAAGTGGTGGTGCTCAGCAACTATGCGACGCCCGACATCCGGCGCCGCTGCGCCGAGTTCGGGGTCGATGCGGTGTTCGACAAATCCAACGAGATCGACGCGCTGGTCGACTTCTGCCTGGCGCAGGCCGGAGCCATGCATGCCGCGCCCGATGCGAACTGAGCGCAGGCCAGCGCGGGGACGCGCCCCGGCCGCCGGCCGCCCTGCGGGAACACGCTCAATCGATGAGCTTGTTCTTCAGCGCGTAGTAGGTCAGGTCGCTGTTGGACGAGAGATTCATCTTCTCCATCAGCCGCGTGCGGTAGGTGCTCACCGTCTTCACCGACAGCGACAGCGTCTTGGCGATGTCGCCGGCGGTCTCGCCCTTGGCCAGCTTCAGGAACACCTGGAACTCGCGCTCCGAGAGCTGCTCGTGCGGCGCGGCGTCGTCCTTGCGGTCGAGCTGGCGGGCCAGCAGTTCGGCCACGGCGGGCGTGATGTAGCGCCGGCCCAGCGAAATGGTGCGGATGGCGTTCACGATCTCGATCGGATCGCATTCCTTGTTGAGGTAGCCGCTCGCGCCCTGACGGATCAGGTTCATCGCGTAGTGCTCCTCGGGGTAGCCACTGAGGATCAGGATGCCCACGTCCGGCGCCTTGGCGCGGATCATGGCGAGGGCATCGATACCGCTTTGTCCCGGCATGGAGAGATCCATCACCAGCACGTCCAGTTCGGTGGTGCGGACCAGCTCGATGGCTTCACGGCCGCTCGCTGCCTCGCCCGCCACGCGCAGGTCCACGTGCTCGGAGAAGAACTGCCGGAGGCCCGATCGCACGATGGCGTGGTCGTCCACAATTCCAATTTTGATCATCTGTTACTTTCGTCGTTGTGCTGCGGACTTGGAAGCCGCAGCATGCCGGTCCCTGATTGTTATCAATTATTCACGAAGTTGCATTGAATGCGACCTTAAAGGTGACATGCACTGGTTAGCCCCTCCCAAAATGGCCGTCAGCCTGCTGCTCGCGGCGCTGGCTGCGCTGGCCCTCGTGGGCATCAACGAGGCAGGGTACAGGCAATCGAGCCGGGCCCTGGCGGACATCGACGAGGCGCAGCAGATTCGCGGCACGCTCAACCAGATCCTGCAGAACATGCTGGACGCCGAAACCGGCCAGCGCGGCTTCCTGCTCACGGGCGAAGCCGCCTACCGCCAGCCCTACGACGTCGCGGTCAAGCAGGTGGACGGCCACCTCGCGACCCTGCGCCAACTGTATGCCGAACGCCCGGCCGAGCGAACCCAGCTGACCGAGCTGTCCAAGCACGTGCTGCGCAAGGTGGCCGAGATGGACATGAGCGTGCGCCTGCGCCACGAAGGCAACGAGGACGCCTGGAAGTTCGTCATGACCACCGACGTCGGGCGCGAGGAGATGGAGGCCATCCGCGCCACCGCCAGCGAGCTGGTGAAGGCCAGCAACCAGACACTGCACGCCAGCCAGCTGCAGGTGATGAAGTCGCTGCAGCTGGCGCGCATCGGCACCGGCATCGTGGCACTGGCCGCGCTGATCGCCTTCTTCCTGTACCTGCGCCAGACGCACGCGCTGCGCTCCGTGGGCGAACGCCAGCAGGAGGTGCTGCAGCGCGAACGCAATGCGCTCGAAGACGAGGTGCGCGAGCGCACCGCCTCGCTGGCCGAGCTCGCCACCCACCTGCAGGACGTGCGCGAGACCGAGCGTGGCTACCTCGCGCGCGAGCTGCACGACGAGCTGGGCTCGCTGCTCACCGCCGCCAAGCTCGACGTGGCGCGGCTGAAGTCGCGGCTGGCCGACGCGCCCGACGCGATCCAGCGGCTGCAGCATCTGACCGAGCTGCTCAACAGCGGCATCGCACTCAAGCGCCGCATCATCGAGGACCTGCGGCCTTCGTCGCTCTCCAACCTCGGGCTGGTCGCCTCGCTGGAAATCCTGGGGCGCGAGTTCGGGGAACGCTCGGGGCTGGCGATCGAGATGGCGCTGGAGCCCGTGACCATGGACGAGTCGCGCCAGCTCACGATCTACCGCATGGTGCAGGAGAGCCTGACCAACATCGGCAAGTACGCCGAGGCCACCGAAGCCACCATCGTGCTGAAGAACTACGCCAACCACGTGATCGTGGAAGTGACCGACAACGGCAAGGGCTTCGATGCACAACGCGTGCGCCCGTCGACGCACGGCCTGGCGGGCATGCGCCACCGGGTCGAGGCGGCGCGCGGCAAGCTCACCATCACCTCCACGCCCGGACAGGGCACGCGGCTCACCGCGATGCTGCCGGTGGTGAAGCCGGCGAGCCCCGACACCACCGCGCCACGCGCGGCCTCGGCCTGAGGGGCCGCGGCATTTCTTCACGCCACGGCCTTCGGCGACTCGGTCGCCTCCTACGCTCCCCCGCCCCGGTCGCTGACAGGGCTGATGCGGCCCTGCCCTTAAGGTGGGTCCTGTGTCATCCGGCACCGGGCCGTGTCTTCAGCGATGCGCCGGATGCACGGTTTCAAACCACAAAGAGGGAAGCCTCGAAGGAGTTCCGCATGCTGCACTACGCCGTGGTATTTCTGGTCATCGCACTCATCGCCGCCGTGTTCGGCTTCGGCGGCATTGCCGCCAGCGCGGTGGGGATCGCCAAGGTCCTTTTCATCATCTTTGCCGTGCTCGCCATCGCCAGCTTCCTGGCCGGCTTGCTACGACGCAAGTAGCGTAGTTACGATCCACAGGCTCCCGCATTTCATCTTCCCGGAAAGGACTCTCCCATGAACACGACCAAGACCCCTTCGCAACTCGCCGACGACGTGCGCCAGACCGCCCAGGAAGCGGCAGAAACCACCCGCGCCTACGCTCAGAACGCGGTGAATGCGGCGGGCGAAAAGGTCCGCGAACTGCGCCGCGACGCCGAACCGGGTGTCGAGCAGTTGGCCGCACGCGTGCAGCAGGCCGTGCAGCGCGGCCTTGACGCCGCCTCGACCACCGGCGCCCGCGCGCACCGCCGCATCGAACAGGCCGCCGACGTGACGGGCCGCTACATCTCCGACCAGCCCGTGCGCTCCGTGCTGCTGGCCGCTGCTGCCGGCGCCGCCATCACGGCATTGATCGTGCTGGCCAGCCGCCGCAGCCGCGACGACTACTGATCCGCGGAAACGCCACTGACCAACCGACCCGCCCGCCCCCCTCGCACATGCTTCATCCGATCTTCTCGACGGTGCTCGGGCACCCGGAGCTCATTGCCGATCACATCGCCAACTACGCGGCCCTTGCCCGGCAGGAGAGTGCCGTGGCGGGGCGCGGCCTCGTCGCCCGACTGGTCGCGGGCGTCCTGGCCGTGGCCACCGCCGTGTTGGCGCTCGGGCTGATCGGCGTGGCCGTGCTGCTCGGTGTGCTGCACGGCAGCTTCCACTGGGTGCTGGTGGCCGTGCCTGCCGTGGCGGTGATCATCGCGGCGATCTGCACCTGGATCGCCACCCGCCCGAGTCCGAACTACGGCTTCGACGATCTGCGCGCCCAGCTGGCCGCGGACCTCGACGCGCTGCACGCCGCCGGAGCCCGCCATGAGCAGCCATGATCCCCGCCGCCCTGCCGCATCGCAGCTGACCCCGCAGCAGCGACTGGCCATTTCGCGCCGCGCGCTCGTGCGGCAACTGAACGGCGGCGAACCCGACGCACCGGCGCCCCACCGCGCCTTTGCCGCCGGCGACGCCGACGACGATCTCGAATACGCACACACCGACGCCGGCGATGCGCCACCCGCCTCGCCGGGGCGCCGCCACAACGTCTGGAGCGCGATGGCGCGCGGCGTGGTGCAGCGCTGGTGGCGCCGCCATCCCGCGCACGCAGCCGGCCAGCTGGCCCGCCCCCTGCTCGAACACTACGCCCGCACCGAGCCCGTCAAGCTCATCGCCGCCGCGGCCGCCACGGGCTCGCTGCTGGTGCTCGTGCGACCCTGGCGGCTGATCTCGGCCACGGCCGTGATCGCGGCGGTGCTCAAGACCTCCGACGTGGCCGACCTGGTCAACACGCTGATGCAGAAGCCTGCGCGACCGCCGCGCCAGGACCCGCCCTGACATCACGCCCGCGCGCTCTTTGCGCACCCAAGAAAAAGCCCTCGCGAAGAGGGCTTTTCTGTTTCTGGCGGAAGGACCGATCAGCCCTTCACTTCAAGCTGGTTGTCCACCGACTTCACGCCCTGCACGGCCTTGGCGATCTCCTCGGCGCGCGACTTGGCAGCAGCCGTCGGGGCCGGGCCCTTGAGGCTCACGGCGCCGCCCTTGGTGTCGACGTCGATCTTGATCGCGCTCAGGTCCGGGTCCTTGGCCAGGCCGGCCGAGACCGAGGCGGTGATCGCAGCGTCGTCGACCGTGGCGGTCACGGCGGCGGTGGCTTCCTTGGTCGCTTCCTTCACATCGGCCGCGGCGCCGGCCATGCCGGTCTTCGCATCGGCTGCAGCCTGTTCGGTCTTGGCCTTGGCATCGGAGGCCGCCTGCTCGGTCTTGGCGACCGCGCTGTCGAGCTTCTCGCCGGCCGTCTGGTTGCCCGGCTTGTCGCAGGCGGCCAGGGTCAAGGCGGCGCCGGCTGCGAGCACGGCGAGCCAGGTGCGCGAGGCGGCAAAGGAAGCGAGGGAACGGTTCGATGTTGTCATGCGGAAATCCTCCTGCGGTCGGAATGAATGCATGGACCGGCTTGGTCCACGTCAATCAATCTAGCGCCCGCCGCCCGCCTGCGGGTGTCGCCGCAGGCCCGAAGCGCTGTAGGACAAGCAAGCGACGGCGAGCCGCTCAGGCGCTGACGATCCAGCCTTCGAGCGGGTCCATGTCCCCCGGCAATCCGTAGCCAGGACCGGGGCTGTCGGCGCGCTGCCGGGCCCACGCGGCCTGCAGCAGGCACAGCACGGCGTCGAGTTCATCGCCCTTGGCATCGGCGCGCAGCCCGTCGCGCTGCGCGGCCGTGAGTTCGAGCCGCAGGCCGAGCCGTGTCTGCCCGGCTTCGAGCGCGGCCAGCAGGTCGGCACGTGCGACCTCGCGCTCGGGCGACTGCCGCGCGAGGTCGTCACTCTTGTAGCTGCGCCGGCCGATGAGTTCGCGCGCCAGCAGGCCCGGGTAGGCCTCCAGCGCGATGCGGTCCCTGTGCATGCCCGTGTGCAGGCCCGGCAACGTGGCGCCCGCTGCGAGCAGGCGCGGCACGCCGGCGTGCAGCATGTAGGCCACCGGCGGGTTCACCCATTTCATCGACGGGCTCGAGCCGGCCGGCGCGTCGGTCGCACGGTGCGCGAACTTGCCGCCGACCGGGCGCGCCGCGCAGAAGGCGGCGAAGGTGTCGCGAATCTCGGCGCGGCTCAGGGCGGCGTAGTGGGCGATCAGCGCATTCCACGCTGTCGGCCATTGCAGGTGCTCCACCAGCTCGCGCGGCAGGCCGAAGGGAAAGTCGAAGCCACCGACCCAGCCGGGCGTGTCACGCAGCCAGTCGCCCCATGCCTCCAGCGCAGAGAAGCGCTGCAGACCCGTGAGAACGACCCTGTGCGTGTCGGCCCTCTCACCGACGGCCACGACGATGGGTTTGCGGGCCGTCGGTGCGCTCGAGAAATCGCAGCCGAAGAGCATCGCCCGCCTTCGGTCAACCCAGGGCGAGCGCGATCACACCGGCCGCGATGAACAGCGCGCCCAGCAGCCGCAGCATGCGATCGCCTTCGCGCAGCAGGTGCCCGCCGATCAGCGCCGCGAACAGCATCGACACCTCGCGCGCCGGCGCGACGTGCGAGATGGGTGCCTGCTGCACCGCGTACAGCACCAGCACGTACGAGACGGGGCTGATCGCCGCCACCAGCAGCGCGTACTTCCACTGCTCACGCCACATGCGCACGGTGGTCGCGCGGTCCTGCAGCGCAGCGGGCAGCAGCAGCACGAGGCGCACGAAGTTGCTCATGTAGTCGAGCAGGATCGGCGACATCGCAAGGAACTTGACGGCGTAGCTGTCGGTGACCGTGTAGGCCGCGATGAAGGCACCGGTCAGCACGCCGTAGCGCATGCCCTTCTGCACACGCTCACGCTGCACCGGGTCGTGCTTCTTGTGAAAGAGGCGCGGGCCGCCTGCTACCAGGAACACGCCGAGCACCACGCCGAAGATGCCGGCCACGCCGACGAGGCTGATCTTCTCGCCGAGGAACAGGATCGCGACCAGCGACGAGAGCAGCGGCCCCGAGCCGCGCGCCAGCGGATAAACCACCGTGAGGTCCGACTTGCGGTAGCCGCGCAGCAGCACGACGTAGTAGAAGACGTGCAGCACGCCGCTCAGCACGATGAAGGCCCACTCCTTCGTGCCCCAGGTCGGCACCACGCTCCAGCCGAGCGTGATGCCCACGGGCGCCCACACCACGGCCATGAACACGCCGCTCTGGAACGCGAAGCGCGAATCGCCGTTCGCCTTCTTGGCGGCGATGTTCCAGCTGGCGTGGATGACGCCAGCCAGCAGGATCAGTGCGAAAGCGGAAAGGGGCACCCCGGTCGAACCGGGATCAGTGGCGGCCGACGATGGCTGCCGTGGCCATCAGTTCTTCGAGCAACGCGAGCGAGACCTTGCCCGAGACCTTGTAGGGGTCAAGCTCCGGCTTCTCGGAGTACTTGAGCAGCGTCGAGGCGTTGAGCTTCGACAGGTTGACCTGCCCCATCGTCCAGCCGCCGAAGCGGCGCTCGGAAATTTCTTCGTAGTGCAGCAGCACCACGTCCTTGTGGCGCGCATCGCGCTGGATGTGGCCGTAGAGGTCGCTGATGGCCTCGCGCCCACCCTCGATCGCCTGCAGGAAGGTGCCAGCGCCGTAGCAGAGGATGCCGGTGATGCCGCAGGCCGGGTTGTGCGTGCGCGATTTCGCGAGGATCGCCTCGATGGCCTCGGGGCTGGTATCGACGGCGCGGCTGGCGTAGAGAAGTCGGACCAGCATGGCTCAGCTCTTTCTGGGCAGGAGGGAAAGGAATTCGCGACGCAGGCTCGGATCCTTGAGGAACACGCCGCGCATGACGGAGTTGATCATCTTGCTGTCCATTTCCTTCACGCCGCGCCAGGCCATGCAGAAATGCTCGGCTTCCATGACCAGCGCGAGGCCGTCGGGCTGCGTCTTTTCCTGGATCAGGTCGGCCAGCTGCACCACGGCTTCTTCCTGGATCTGCGGACGGCCCATGACCCATTCGGCCAGGCGCGCGTACTTCGACAGGCCGATCACGTTGGTGTGCTCGTTGGGCATCACGCCGATCCAGAGCTTGCCGATGATCGGGCAGAAGTGGTGCGAGCAGGCGCTGCGCACGGTGATCGGGCCGACGATCATCAGCTCGTTCAGGTGCTCGGCGTTGGGGAACTCGGTGAGCGGCGGCGGCGGCACGTAGCGGCCACGGAACACCTCGTTGAGGTACATCTTGGCCACGCGGCGCGCGGTGTTGTCGGTGTTGTGGTCGTTCTCGACGTCGATGACCAGGCTCTCGAGCACGCCCTTCATCTTGACCTCGACCTCGTCGAGCAAGGACTCCAGCTCGCCGGGCTGGATGAACTCGGCGATGTTGTCGTTGGCGTTGAAACGCTTGCGCGCTGCATTCAGTCGCTCGCGGATCTTGACGGAGACGGGGGTGCCCTCGTCATCGTCTTTTCGATCGGGAAGCGGTTCGACGTCGGTTTTCCTCAGCATCCGCAGATGGTATCAGTGAACGCTTTTTCAGCACCGCCAGAGGGGAAACACCGCGGAACCGGCTTGGCCGGGCCGCTGGTGTCGCCCCCGGCAGGGGGTTGGAGAAGCGACACGCAGTGCGCGAAGCCTGGGGGCGGGCTCAGGCCAGCGCGAAGTCGGCGACCAGCGGAAGGTGATCGGACATGCGGGCCCAGATCGGGCCGCGCGGCACCGAGCAGGCCAGCGGCTCGAGCTGGCGGCCATAGACGAAATCAAGCTGCGCCACCGGCAGCCGCGACGGATACGTGAGCGTGCGCGGGCCGCGCAGGTCGCTGGTGTCGCGCAGGCCCATGGCGTTCATGGCGTAGCGCATGCGGGCGCCCCAGTCGTTGAAATCGCCGGCCACCACCACGGCCTCGTCGGCCGGCACCTCGCGCTCGATGAACTCGCGCAGCCGGGCCACCTGCCGCACGCGGCTGCCCTTGATGAGCCCCAGGTGCACCACGATGGCGTGGATCGGGCGGCCCTCCACCTCGATCACCGCGTGCAGCAGGCCGCGCTGCTCGAAGCGATGGTCGGAGATGTCCTGGTGGCTGGTGCGGATCACCGGCCAGCGCGTGAGCAGCGCATTGCCGTGCTCGCCGTGGCGCGTGACGGCATTGGTCTCGTAGACGGCCGTGTAGCCCTCGGGCGCAAGAAAGTCGGCCTGCGGCAGCTCGGGCCAGCGCGGAAAGCGGGCGGCGGCCTGGCGGTTCATCTTGCGCACTTCCTGCAGGCAGACGATGTCGGCATCGAGCTGCTCGATGGCGTGGCCCAGGTTGTGGATTTCAAGCCGCCGCGCCGGCCCGATCCCCTGCACACCCTTGTGGATGTTGTAGGTCGCGACCCGGAGGTTGTGCGTTGCTGCTGCGGCTGCCGGTGGGTTCATCGGGCAAATTCTGGCAGCAACAGAATGGCTTCGGCGTTCGACGGGGAAAAGCAGGCGTCGGCCGCCTCCCGGTACGGCAGCCATTGCCAATCG
The DNA here is from genome assembly GCF_059415405.1 of Variovorax sp. GW821-FHT10C12. Classification (NCBI taxonomy): domain Bacteria; kingdom Pseudomonadati; phylum Pseudomonadota; class Betaproteobacteria; order Burkholderiales; family Comamonadaceae; genus Variovorax; species Variovorax sp. GW821-FHT10C12. The sequence goes on along the minus strand of NZ_JBWKNE010000002.1, from coordinate 146,211 downwards.
GTGTGCTCGCGCGCGGCGAGCACGGGCGTCAGGCGCTCGGGCACGCACAGGCCGAACAGGTGCTCGGTGTTGTGGGTGACGCCGGGTTCGTAGCGCGCGCGCCAGCCGGGGTAGATCTCGTAGATGTTGCGCAGCTGCCAATCGACCAGTTGCGACGCCAGCAGCGTGCCCTCGCCGCACTGGATGCCGGTTTCCTCGGCGACTTCACGGGCGGCTGTGAGCGCGAGCGGCTCGTCGAGGGCGTCCTTGCTACCGGTGACCGATTGCCAGAACTCGTGGGCGTCGGCGCGACGGATCAGCAGCACGTCGAGGGCCGGCGTGTGGATCACGACCAGCACCGATTCGGGGATCTTGAAAGGCTTCACAGCGGTGTTCAGACGCCGCTGATGACCGCGTCGAGCGCAGCCACCAGGTCATTCGACGCGATGCGCACATTGCCTTTCGCAGCGCCCAGATCCTTCACCCGGAAAGGCGAGGTCATCTGAGGCAACGCAAAGAAAGTCTCGCCGTCCCATTGGACGGGCGGACACAGCCGGCGCGGCGCCTTGGCCGGCAGGTACTTCCGGGTGGTCAGCGGCATAACCAAGCGCGTCGGCAACACGCCGAACAGGTCGCTTTGCATGTCGACGCACCACGGGAATGCGGTGCGCTGGGCCTTGTCAGGATTGGCGTAGATGTCGAATTGCGCCACAGGTGCCTACCAGGGGCGAAAGTTTTCGCCGAAGACACCGTGCGTCTCGACCAGCTCGTTCTGCGCAGCAATCCAGTCCTTGTATTCCTCGTTGAACTCGCGCTTGCGCTGCGCCATCGACTTCTGCTTCTCCAGCGCCTCGAGCTCCGCAAAACGCGCCGCAGAAACAAGAACGACCGCCACGCGGTCGTTCTTCATCACATGCACCGGTTCGCGCTCGGCCTGGCTGAGGTAGTAGCCGAATCGGTTCTTGGCTTCGGTGGCAGTGATCTGCATGGCTGGCTCCGGAGAGTGATTAGCCATTTTAGCCAATCACCCTGCCCTCGCCAACCGGCCGCCGACCTCAGGCCGCGGCTTGCGGCGTGTTGCGCAGCTTGATGTGCAGTTCGCGCAGCTGCTTCTCGTCGACCGGGCTCGGCGCCTGCGTCAGCAGGTCTTGCGCGCGCTGGGTCTTGGGGAAGGCGATCACGTCGCGGATCGACTCGGCGCCGGTCATGAGCATGACCAAACGGTCCAGGCCGATGGCGATGCCGCCGTGCGGCGGGGCGCCGTACTGCAGCGCGTCCAGCAGGAAGCCGAACTTGAGCTGCGCGTCTTCGGCGCTGATCTTCAGCGCGCGGAACACCTTGCTCTGCACTTCCTCGCGGTGGATACGCACCGAACCGCCGCCCATCTCGATGCCGTTGAGCACCATGTCGTAGGCCTTGGCAATGCACTTCTCGGGCGCGGTGTCCATGAGGTCTTCATGGCCGTCCTTCGGTGCGGTGAACGGATGGTGCACGGCGCTCCAGCGCTGGCCTTCCTCGTCGAACTCGAACATCGGGAAGTCGACCACCCACAGCGGGGCCCAGCGGTCTTCGAAGAGGCCGGCCTTCTTGCCGAAGGCGCTGTGGCCGATCTTCACGCGCAGCGCGCCGATGGCGTCGTTGACGACCTTTTCCTTGTCGGCACCGAAGAACAGGATGTCGCCGTTGCGGGCACCCGTGCGGGCGATGATTTCGGCCAGCGTGGCGTCGTCCAGGTTCTTGACGATCGGGCTTTGCAGGCCTTCGCGGCCGGCGGCTGCGTCGTTGACCTTGATGTAGGCCAGGCCCTTGGCACCGTAGATCTTCACGAACTCCTGGTACGCGTCGATTTCACCGCGCGACAGGCCGCCCTCGGCACCGCCGCCGGGCACGCGCAGTGCAACGACACGGCCGCCGGTCATGGTGGCGGCGTTCGAGAACACCTTGAACTCGACGCGCTTCATCAGCTCGGTGAGTTCGGTGAATTCGAGCTTCACGCGCAGGTCGGGCTTGTCCGAGCCGTACTTGAACATCGCGTCGGCGTAGCTCATGGTCGGGAACACCGGCAGGTCGATGTCCGCGGCGTTGCGGAACATGGTGCGGACCATGCCTTCGAACATCTCGCGGATCTCTTCTTCGGCGAGGAACGAGGTTTCGATGTCGATCTGCGTGAATTCAGGCTGGCGGTCGGCCCGCAGGTCTTCGTCGCGGAAGCACTTCACGATCTGGTAGTAGCGGTCGTAGCCGGCCACCATCAGCAGCTGCTTGAACAGCTGGGGCGACTGCGGCAGCGCGAAGAAGCTGCCGTCGTGCACGCGGCTGGGCACGAGGTAGTCGCGCGCGCCTTCGGGCGTGGACTTGCCGAGCATCGGCGTCTCGATGTCGATGAAACCGTTGGCGTCGAGGAACTTGCGCGTTTCCATCGTCACCTTGTAGCGCAGCATCATGTTGCGCTGCATGGCCGGACGGCGCAGGTCGAGCACGCGGTGCGTGAGGCGGGTGGTTTCCGACAGGTTGTCGTCGTCCAGCAGGAACGGGGGCGTGACCGACGGGTTCAGCACCTTCAGTTCGTGGCACAGCACTTCGATCTTGCCGCTCTTGAGGCTGTCGTTGGTCGTGCCTTCGGGACGCGAGCGCACGAGGCCGGTGATCTGCACGCAGAACTCGTTGCGCAGGTTCTCGGCCACGGCGAAGGTCGAGGCGCGGTCGGGGTCGCACACCACCTGCACGTAGCCTTCGCGGTCGCGCACGTCGATGAAGATCACGCCGCCGTGGTCGCGGCGACGGTTGACCCACCCGCACAGGGTGACGGTCTGGCCCAACAGGGCTTCGGTCACAAGACCGCAATAGTGAGTACGCATGGCCATAGAGATGACTTCCGGCGCCGTCGTGGCGCGTTCGTTTTTATGAGTTGGATGGCTTCACCGCCACCGTGGTGGGGCCGCCTGGAACGACCACCCCCATCGAGACGATGTACTTGAGCGCTTCGTCCACGCTCATCTGGAGTTCGATGCAGTCGCTGCGCTTGAGCATCACGAAGTAGCCGCCCGTGGGGTTGGGCGTGGTCGGCACGTAGACGCTGAGGAACTCGCCCTCGCCCAGGTGCTCGGCGACTTCATTGCCGGGCGCGCCGGTGACGAAGGCGATGGTCCACACGTTTTCGCGCGGCCACTGGATCAGCACCGCGGTGCGAAAGGCATTGCCGTTCTCGGAGAACAGCGTGTCCGACACCTGCTTGACGCTCGAATAGATCGAGCGCACCACCGGGATGCGGCGCACCACGGCGTCGCCCCAGCCGAGCAGGCGCTTGCCGACGAAGTTGCTGGCCGTGGCGCCCACCACCAGCAGGATCGCCAGCGTGAGCAGCACGCCCAGGCCGCGCACCTTGTGGTCGCTGAGCCAGGTTTGCCACTGCTCGGGGAGCAGCCACAGCGTCTGGTCGAGCGTGCCGATGATCCAGTTCAGCACGCCGAGCGTGATGACCAGCGGCACGATCACCAGCAAGCCGGACAGCAGCCATTTGCGCAGGGCGGACATGGGAGAGGGTTCCGTCAGTCGCCGCTCTTGGCGGCAGCCGGTGCAGCAGGGGCCGGCGCGGGCGCCGGTGCGGGGCTGGAGGCGGAGGACGAAGAAGACGCATCGGCCGACTTGGCACCGTCGCCGGAAGCAGCGGGCGCCGTGGCGGGCTCGGACTTCTTGCCGCCGCCCTCGCGGAAGTCGGTCACGTACCAGCCCGAGCCCTTGAGCTGGAAGCCGGCGGCGGTGACCTGCTTTTCAAATGCGCTCGCACCGCATTCCGGGCACACCGAGAGCGGCGTGTCCGACATCTTCTGCAGAACGTCCTTGGCAAAGCCGCAGGAACTGCACTTGTAGGCGTAAATGGGCATGGAAAATCGGGTGGGAATGGGGGGCGTAGCAACTCGCAGCGAGCCGCTCGCAAAGCCCTCGATTATAGGGGCGCCCCCGCCCGCAAGGGCCGCGAGGCTGCGGCCCTGCCCGCCGTCAGGCCGGCTCGGTCGCCAGGAGGCGGTGCGGCGTGTGAGTGTTCGCTATCCATTGCGGCAGCAGCGAGCCGATGACCATGCCCGCGAACGAGGACAGCACGCCCGCCAGCTGGGCCGGGAAGGCGGTGCCCCAGGGCATGGCCATGAACAGCAGCCAGACGCCGATGCCCCCCACGATCGAGGTGATGGCACCCTGGGTGGTGGCGCGGCGCCAGTACAGGCCGCACACCAGCGGCACGAAGGCCCCGACCAGCGGCACCTGGTAGGCGCCCGACACCAGTTCGTAGATCGGCGTGCCCTGCATGCGGATCGCGTAGGCCAGCACGGCGGCGCTGAACAGCAGCACCGTGATGCGCATGGTCATCAGGTTCTCGCGGTCGGTGCCGGCGGGACGGAACTGGCGCCAGATGTTCTCGGTGAAGGTGACGCTGGGCGCCAGCAAGGTGGCCGAGGCGGTCGACTTGATGGCCGACAGCAGCGCACCGAAGAACAGCACCTGCATCACGAACGGCATCTTCTGCAGCACCAGCGTGGGCAGCACCTTCTGCGGATCTTCCTTCAGCAGCACGGCCACCTCCTCCGGCATGATGAGCAGCGCGCTGGCCACGAGGAACATCGGCACGAAGGCGAACAGGATGTAGGCCACGCCGCCGATCACCGGGCCGCGCGTGGCGGCCTTGACGCTGTTGGCCGACATCACGCGCTGGAACACGTCCTGCTGCGGAATGGAGCCCAGCATCATCGTGATGGCCGCGGCAAAGAAGAACACCATGTCGTGCCAGTTCGGCTCGGGCCAGAACTTGAAGAGGTCCTTGCTGACCGCGAAGGCCACCACCTTGTCGGCGCCGCCGGCCATGTCGCCCGCGAACATCGCGATGACCGCGAGGCCGACGACCAGGATGATCATCTGGATGAAGTCGGTCACGGCCACCGACCACATGCCGCCGAACAGCGTGTAGGCCAGGATCGAGACCACGCCGATCACCATGCCCAGCGGGATGCTGATGGCGCCGGCCGACAGCACGTTGAACACCAGCCCCAGCGCCGTGACCTGCGCCGAGACCCAGCCCAGGTAGCTCAGCATGATGATCAGCGAGCAGGCCACTTCCACGCTGCGGCCGTAGCGCTCGCGGTAGTAGTCGCTGATGGTCAGGAGCGTCATGCGGTACAGCTTGCCCGCGAAGAACAGGCCCACCAGGATCAGGCAGGTGCCCGCGCCGAACGGGTCTTCGACCACGCCGCTGAGGCCGCCCTCGATGAACTTGGCCGGGATGCCGAGCACCGTCTCGGACCCGAACCAGGTCGCGAAGGTGGTCGTGATGATCATGAACAGCGGCAGGTGCCGCCCCGCGATCGCGAAGTCGGTGGTGTTCTTCACCCGTTTGGCCGCATACAGGCCGATGGCGATGGTGACCAGCAGATAGACGATGACCAGCGTCAACAACACGGCAAAACTCCTCCAGCCTCTAGAACAAACGCACGCGCAGCAGCAGCTGCATGGCGAGCAAACCCAGGACGAATCCGACGCCGCCATAGAGAATGGCCTGCAGCAGCCGGTTGGTGCGCTTCTGCGCGGCCAGCAGTTCCTGCAACTCGCGACGGTGATCGGGCGGCCGATTTTCCAGGAAATCGTGCAGCAGACGCGGCAATTGCGGCAGCAATTTCGCGTAGCGCGGCGCCTCGGCCCGCAGCTGCTGGAACAGCTTCTTCGGCCCGATCTGGTCGAGCATCCACTTCTCGAGGAAAGGCTTGGCCGTGGCCCAGAGATCGAGCTCGGGGTCGATGCTGCGGCCCAGGCCTTCGATGTTCAGCAGGGTCTTCTGCAGCAGCACGAGCTGCGGCTGGATCTCGACATGGAAGCGGCGCGAGGTCTGGAACAGGCGCATCAGCACCATGCCCAGCGAGATCTCCTTCAGCGGCCGGTCGAAGTAGGGCTCGCACACGGTGCGGATCGCGGCCTCGAGCTCGTCGATGCGCGTGCCCTGCGGCACCCAGCCGCTCTCCAGGTGCAGCTCGGCCACGCGCTTGTAGTCGCGCCGGAAGAAGGCCGCGAAGTTCTGCGCGAGGTACTCCTTGTCGGACTCGGTGAGCGTGCCGATGATGCCGAAATCGAGCGAGATGTAGCGACCGAAGGTCTCGGGCGCCAGGCTCACCTGGATGTTGCCCGGGTGCATGTCGGCGTGGAAGAAGCCGTCGCGGAACACCTGCGTGAAGAAGATCGTCACGCCGTCGCGCGCAAGCTTGGGAATGTCGACGCCGGCCGCGCGCAGCTTGTCGAGCTGGGCAATGGGCACGCCGTTCATGCGCTCCATCACCATCACCTCGGGGTGGCAGAAGTCCCAGAACATCTCGGGGATCAACACCAGGTCGAGCGAGGCCATGTTGCGGCGCAGCTGCGCGGCATTGGCCGCCTCGCGCACAAGGTCGAGCTCGTCGTGCAGGTACTTGTCGAACTCGCCGACCACCTCGCGCGGCTTCAGGCGCTTGCCGTCGGCCGAGAGGCCTTCGATCCAGCCGGCCATCATGGCCATGAGCGCGAGGTCTTTCTCGATCACGCCGCGCATGTTGGGGCGCAGCACCTTCACCGCCACGTCGCGGATCTCGCCCTGGTTGGTGCGGATGGTCGCGAAGTGCACCTGCGCGATCGACGCGCTGGCAATGGGCGTTTCGTCGAACTGCACGAACACGTCGCTCACCGGACGGCGGAAGGCACGCTCGATGGTCGCAATGGCCACCGCCGAGGGGAACGGCGGCACGCGGTCCTGCAGGAAGGCCAGCTCATCGGCGATGTCGGGCGGCAGCAGGTCGCGGCGCGTGGACAGCACCTGGCCGAACTTCACGAAGATGGGGCCCAGCCGCTCCAGCGCCTCGCGCAGGCGCTGGCCGCGCGGCGCGTCAAGGTTGCGTCCAACGGAGACAATGCGTGCCACCACGCGCAGCCAGGGCTTCTGGAAGCTCGTGAGCACGAGCTCGTCCAGGCCATAGCGCAGTGCGACCCAGACGATGAACAGGCCGCGATAGAAGCGACTCATTCGGCGTGGCCCGCCGCACCGCCGGCACGGGCCGAGCGGTCGCCGACGAACTGGCGCAGCGCGCCCACCACGCGGCGCACGCCGTTGCCCAGCGTGTGCGCGGGCACGTCGCCGATCACGCGGGCCAGGTCGTCCTCGACGTCCCAGCGCACGTGGTCGACCAGCCAGTTGACCTCGGCCGCGAGCTGCACGTCGCCGACGATCTGCACGGAAGGCTTGTCGCCGCGCAGCGTGGCTCGGGCGATGTCGAGGGGGGAGTCATCGATCACGGTGAGCGTGAGTTCGGGCGTGGAGCCGGCAGGTGCCAGGTCGAGCAGGCCGGCCGGCGTGGCCACCAGTTCCATCGTCACGAAGCGCCACTGGAAGCGCACCACCCGGCCCTGCTGGCGCAGCAGTCGCTGCTGCGCTTCGGGCTCCTGCTGCAGCACGTGGTTCAGGAACAGGACCGCGCGGTGCTGGATCTCGTGGACGGCCCAGGCCGGCGGTTGCAGGCGTTCGCCGATGCGGTTGAACAGGTCGCCGAGCAAAGAAAAAGGGGACGATGGTGTAGCCATGGTCCCCATTATCCCGTCAGTGCTGCGCCCCGTAACCCGTGAACTGCATCGTCTCCTTTCATAAACACCGCGGAACCGGCTTTGCCGGGCCGCAGGTGTTGCCCCCGGTAGGGGGTTGGAGAAGCGACACGCAGTGCGCGGAGCCTGGGGGCGAGCCTTTTACTTCACTGCAGCGCTTGCACGCCTGCGACGAGCCAGCCGGCGCTGCCGGTCTTGGTCATGTTCCAGACTTCGCGGAACGGGGCCGGGCCTGCCGACGCGTCTTCGCGGATCATGCCGGAGAACTCCACGCTCGCCATGTAGGCGTCGGGCAGCTCTTCGATGCCCAGCAGCTTGGCGTCGAGCATCACGACCTCGGTCTTGTTGAGCGCACCGCCCGTGTGGCTGGCGCGGTCGGCCAGCTGCGTGCGGATCTCTTCGACCATGCTGTCGGTCATCATGGAACGCAGCATCGACACGTCAGCGCGGTCCCAGGCGTCTTGCAGGGTCACGAAGTTGCGCTTGGCGGCGGTGAGGAAGCCGTCGGCATCGAAGCCTGCGGGGATGCCCCAGGACTGCGAACCGGCAAGCGCCGAACCGATCATGCTGCCGCCGGCTGCGGCACCCGCGGCCGACAGGCTGCTGCCGTGCGATGCCGGTGCGGCATCGAACGCGGTGGCGTTGCGCTCCCACGGCCGTGCCGAGGCGTCGTTGCCGACGTTGGCCGGGCTGTACTGGGCCGGTGCGCGTGCATCGGCGGGGCTGCCGGCGCCCTGGAAGGCGAAAGCGCCCTGGCGGTTGGCATTGCCCGACGACGCGGCCGAGCGCGCCTTGAAGATGCGCCACACCGCGAGCGCAGCAAAGGCCAGCAGCGCGATCAGCAGGATGTTGGCGAAGCCGGCGCCGAGGCCCAGCGAATTCGCGAGCCATGCCAAGCCCAGGCCGGCGGCGAGGCCGCCGAGCATTGCGCCCCACGGACGCTTCGGTGCAGCGGCGGCGGGCGTTGCGGGCTTGGGCGCCGCATTGGTCGCGTTCTGCTGCGCGGGGGCCGCGGGCTGCGTGGCCTGGCGCTGCGTCACGTTGGACGACTGGCGACCGACGGACTTGCCGCCGCCCATGCGTGCGGCTTCCGCCTGAACGCTCCCCAGCACCAGCGCTGCTGCCAAAAACAAAGAACCCAAACTCTTCATGCCGTCTCCTCTTGAGCGAAAAATTCGCGTCGTCATCGTGATCAACACTTGATTCCAACATGGAGGGCTGCAATTCCCCCCGTCATGTTGTGATAGTCCACATGTCCGAAACCGCCCTCTTTCATGAGGGTCTTGAGCTCCTCTTGCGAGGGATGCATCCGGATCGATTCGGCCAGGTAGCGGTAGCTCGCGTCGTCGCCGGCCACGAGCTTGCCCAGTCGCGGCAGCACGTTGAACGAATACCAGTCGTAGGCCTTCGTGAGCGGCTTGGCGACCTTCGAGAACTCAAGCACCAGCAGCTTGCCGCGCGGCTTGAGCACGCGGTTCATCTCCTTGAGCGCGACGTCCTTGTGCGTCATGTTGCGCAGGCCGAAGGCCACGGTGACCACGTCGAAGTGGTTGTCGGGAAAGGGGAGCTTCTCGGCGTCGCAGACGGTGGTGGGCAGCACCACGCCGGCGTCGAGCAGGCGGTTGCGGCCGGTGCGCAGCATGGCTTCGTTGATGTCGGTATGAACCACCTGGCCCGTGGCGCCGACCTTCTTCGAGAAGGCAAGCGCGAGGTCGCCGGTGCCGCCCGCGATGTCGAGCACGCGCGAGCCTTCGCCCACGTTCGCGACCATCACGGTGTAGGCCTTCCAGGCCCGGTGCAGTCCGGCCGACATCAGGTCGTTCATGATGTCGTAGCGCGAGGCCACCGAGTCGAAGACGCCGCGAACGCGTTGCGCCTTCTCGCTTTCGTCGACTTTCTCGAAGCCGAAGTGGGTTGTACTCATGCGGTGGATGTTAGGCCGGAAGGCATTCCTTCAAGGCGACGACCCCGCAGGCACGGCGGACATTTGTTGCTTTTTCCTCCAACGGAGGGCCGCCGCAACGCGCGTCTTTGCTATCTGTAAGGCTATCTTTTCAATAGCAACAGGGTATGTTTACCCTCGGTTCCGGCGACGCTCAGTGACTGCTGCAGGCGTGGCCGCCCTTGTCGGCCATCGGCGCATCGCGGTCCACGCCGGCCGCGGCCAGGCGCCGCTCGTAGTCGGCCCACAGTTCGGCCTGCCGGGCGCCCAGGTCATAGAGCAGGCTCCAGGTGTAGATGCCGGAGTTGTGGCCGTCGCTGAAGGCCGGCTGCACGGCGTAGTTGCCGACCGGCTCGAGCCCGACCAGGTCGACCTCGCGCTTGCCGGTCTGCAACACCTCCTGCCCCGGGCCGTGGCCCTGCACTTCGGCCGACGGCGAGTAGATGCGCATCAGCTCGAAGGGGATGCGGAAGGTGACGCCGTCCGAGAAGCCGACCTCGAGCACGCGCGACTGGCCGTGCACGGTGATCGATTGGGGCGTCGGCGCGCCGGCTTGCAAACCTGCCATGGGGAATCCGTTCGGAAGAAGAGAAAAAGAGAAAAGGGGTGGGACTCGCGCAGTATGCCGCGCGCTGCGCGCCAGCGTGCCGGCCGCCTGCGCTTAGCATCGCAGCATGCCGTCACGCACACGCTTTACCCTCCTCCTGTCGCGTCCGAACCGGGCCGCCCTCGTCCTCTGCGCAGCGCTCGCGAGCGCCGCCCTCGCCCCACCCGCCCACGCCTTCTGGGGCCTGATCGGCAAGGCGGCAGGCAAGGCCGCGACCGCCGGCAAGGCGGCCGGCGTGGCGGGCAAGGGCGCGGCGGTCGGCGCCGGTGCAGTGGCGGCCGAAGGCGCGACGGGCGTGGCCGCCAAGGGTGCGATGGCGCTGGGCGACGATGCGGCGCATGCCGCGCAGGTCGGCTCGCGGGGCTTCGGCGGCGCGCACGAACTGAGCGCCGTGAACGCCGCGCTGCCGCCCGAGGTGGCGGCCTACCTCGCCAAGCCGGCGAAGGAGCTCACGCCCAAGGACACGTCGTTCATGATGGACAGCTACCGGCAGATGGTCGAGCGCGCCGGCAAGAGCGGCGACTTCACCGCCGTCGAGCGCCTGCCGACCTCGGCGGGCACCGCACGCACGCTGCCAGCCGAACCCGTCAAGGCCGCAGCAACACCACAGCCAGCAACCACCACCGCATCGTCCGGCAGCTCGGGCGCGCTGCCCTTCCATGCGGTACGCCTGCTGGCCCACGCCGCGCATGCGGGCAACAAGAGCGCGCAGGCCGAGCTCGATCGCGTGTGCAGGGATGGCAGCGTGGCCTCGAAGCGCTTCTCGAAGGAAACGCGCGCCACGCCGGAATTCAAGCAGGCCTGCGCGGACCGCAAGACGGTCGCCGCGGCCAGCTGAGAAGAAACGAAGGCCTCAGGCCAGCGTCGCGAGCCGGCGGACCATGTCGGCCTCCGCCTGCGGCAGCAGCGCCTGCACGGCGGCCAGCCGTTCGGCCGGCGCGGTCCGTTGTACGGCGGCCCAGACCGAACCGGGAAAATGGCTGTCCCAGTCGAAGCGCGCGATCACATGCCAGTGCAGGTGCGCCACCATGTTGCCGAGCGCGGCGATGTTGAGCTTGGTGGGCGCCAGCGCGTCGCGCAGGCTCTGCTCCACGCGCACCACCGCCTCCATGCACAGCACGCGGTCGGCCGCGTCGAGGTCGGAAAACTCCGCCGCATGGTCGCGCCACACCACACGATAGAAGGCCGGAAAGCCTACTTCCTGCGCATGGATCACGCGCAGCTTCGCGCCCTCGAACACGATGCGCCCGCCGGGCGCGTCGCACAGCGGGCAACCGGCCACCGCCGTCATACGAGCACCCGCTCGATGCCGCCCTGGTTGGCGGCCGCCACGTAGTTGGGCATCCAGTCGTCGCCGAGCAGCTTGTTGGCCATCTCGACCACGATGTAGTCGGCTTCGAGCAGGCCGTTGTTCAGGTCGTTGCCGTAGCGCGAGAGGCCCTGCAGGCAGCTCGGGCAGCTGGTGAGGATCTTCACGTTGTCGGTCGCGCCGACATTGCCGCTCTCGCGCAGCGCGGCCTCGCCCTTCTTCAGCTCTTCTTCCTTGCGGAAGCGGATCTGCGTCGAGATGTCGGGCCGCGACACGCCCAGCGTGCCCGACTCACCGCAGCAGCGGTCGTTCTTGAGCACGTTGTCGCCGACCAGCGCCTTCACGGTCTTCATCGGGTCCTGCTGCTTCATCGGCGAATGGCAGGGGTCGTGGTACAGGTAGCCGCCACCGCCTGCATCGGCGAGCGTGATGCCCTTTTCGAGCAGGTACTCGTGGATGTCGATGATCCGGCAGCCCGGGAAGATCTTGTCGAACTGGTAGCCCTGCAACTGGTCGTAGCAGGTGCCGCAGCTCACCACCACGGTCTTGATGTCGAGGTAGTTGAGCGTGTTGGCGACACGGTGGAAGAGCACGCGGTTGTCCGTGATCATCTTCTCGGCCTTGTCGAACTGGCCGCTGCCGCGCTGTGGATAGCCGCAGCACAGGTAGCCCGGCGGCAGCACGGTCTGCACGCCCGCGTGCCAGAGCATCGCCTGCGTGGCGAGCCCGACCTGCGAGAACAGGCGCTCCGACCCGCAGCCCGGGAAGTAGAAGACCGCCTCGGTTTCCGAGGTGGTCGACTTCGGGTTGCGGATGATCGGCACGTAGTCGGCATCCTCGATGTCGAGCAGCGCGCGCGCCGTCTTCTTCGGCAGGTTGCCCGGCATCTTCTTGTTGATGAAGTGGATCACCTGCTCCTTGATCGGCGCAGGCCCGAGCGTGGCCGGCGGCGCGCCGGTCTGCTTCTTCGCGAGGCCGCGCAGCAGGTCGTTGGCCATGCGCTGCGCCTTGAAGCCGATGCCCACCATGCCGGCGCGCACCGCCTTGATGGTCTGCGGATTGGTCGCGTTCAGGAAGAACATCGCGGCCGCGTTGCCGGGGCGGAAGCTCTTCTGGCCCATCTTGCGCAGCAGGTTGCGCATGTTCATCGACACGTCGCCGAAGTCGATCTTCACCGGGCACGGCGTGAGGCACTTGTGGCACACGGTGCAGTGGTCGGCCACGTCCTCGAACTCTTCCCAGTGCTTGATGCTGATGCCGCGCCGCGTCTGCTCTTCGTAGAGGAAGGCCTCCACCAGCAGCGAGGTCGCGAGGATCTTGTTGCGCGGGCTGTACAGCAGGTTGGCGCGCGGCACATGCGTGGCGCACACCGGCTTGCACTTGCCGCAGCGCAGGCAGTCCTTCACGCTGTCGGCGATGGCACCGATGTCGCTCTGCTGCATGATCAGCGACTCGTGGCCCATGAGGCCGAAGCTCGGCGTGTAGGCATTGGTCAGGTCAGCGTGCAGCGTCTGCGCCTGCCCGGCGGGCGCGCGCAGCAGCTTGCCCTTGTTGAAGCGGCCTTCGGGGTCGACCCGGGCCTTGTATTCGGTGAACGGACGCAGCTCTTCGTCGCTCAGGAATTCGAGCTTGGTGATGCCGATACCGTGCTCGCCCGAGATCACGCCGTCCAGGCTGCGTGCCAGCGCCATGATGCGCACCACCGCGGCGTGCGCGGTCTGCAGCATCTCGTAGTTGTCGCTGTTCACGGGCAGGTTGGTGTGCACGTTGCCGTCGCCCGCATGCATGTGCAGCGCGACCCACACACGGCCCTTGAGCACCTGCTTGTGGATGGCGGTGCACTCGGCCAGGATCGGCCCGAACTCGGCGCCCGAGAAAATTTCTTGCAGCGGCTGGCGCAGCTGGGTCTTCCAGCTGGCGCGCAGCGTGTGGTCCTGCAGTTGCGGGAACAACGCATCGACGTTCTGCAGCCAGCCGGCCCACAGCGCGCGCACCTCGTGCACCAGCGCCACGGCCTGCGCCACGCGGTCTTCCAGCAGCTCGGCCGCAGGAATCTCGTGCGCGTCGTCGGTCTTGCCCAGCGGCAGGTTGCCGCGCGTGAGGAAGGCTTCGATCGCATCGGTGAGCGCCAGCTTGTTCTGCAGCGACAGCTCGATGTTGATGCGCTCGATGCCGTCGCTGTACTCGGCCATGCGCGGCAGCGGGATCACCACGTCTTCGTTGATCTTGAAGGCGTTGGTGTGCTTGCTGATGGCGGCCGTGCGCTTGCGGTCGAGCCAGAATTTCTTGCGCGCCTCGGGGCTGATGGCAATGAAGCCTTCGCCGCTGCGCGAGTTGGCGATGCGCACCACTTCCGAGGTGACGCGCGCCACCGCATCGGCGTCGTCGCCGGCGATGTCGCCGAACAGCACCATCTTCGGCAGGCCGCCGTGCTTCTTCGATTTCGTCGCATAGCCGACCGCCTTGAGGTAGCGGTCGTCCAGGTGCTCGAGGCCGGCCAGCAGCACGCCCGAGCGCTTCTGCTCGGCGAACATGAAGTCCTTGATCTCGACGATGCTGGGCACCGCGTCTTTCGCGTTGCCGAAGAATTCGAGGCACACGGTGCGCGTGTGCGCCGGCATCTTGTGCACCACCCAGCGGCAGCTGGTGATGAGGCCGTCGCAGCCCTCTTTCTGAATGCCCGGCAGGCCCGAGAGGAACTTGTCGGTCACGTCCTTGCCCAGGCCTTCCTTGCGGAAGGTCTTGCCGGGAATGTCGAGGCGCTCGGTGCGCAGCTTGGTCTTGCCGTCGGCGGCGAAGTACTGCAGCTCGAACAGGGCGCTCTCGGCGTCGTGGATCTTGCCCAGGTTGTGGCCGATGCGGGTCACTTCGAGCCATTCGGCCTGCGGCGTGACCATGCGCCACGAGGCGAGGTTGTCCAGCGCCGTGCCCCAGAGCACGGCCTTCTTGCCGCCGGCGTTCATGGCGACGTTGCCGCCGACGCACGAGGCCTCGGCGGAGGTCGGGTCGACCGCGAACACGAAGCCCGCGCGCTCGGCCGCGTCGGCCACGCGCTGGGTGACCACGCCGGCCTCGGTCCAGATGGTGGGCACGGGAGCGGCCAGGCCGGGCATCGGCACGTGCTCGACCTCGGTCATGGCCTCGAGCTTCTCGGTGTTGATGACCACGCTCTTCCAGGTCAGCGGGATCGCGCCGCCGGTGTAGCCGGTGCCGCCGCCGCGCGGAATGATGGTCAGGCCCAGCTCGATGCAGCCCTTGACCAGCAAGGCCATCTCGGCCTCGGTGTCGGGGCACAGCACGACGAACGGATATTCGACGCGCCAGTCGGTGGCGTCGGTCACGTGCGACACGCGCGAGAGGCCGTCGAACTTGATGTTGTCCTTGGCCGTGAGCCGGCGCAGCACGCGCGTGGCCTTGCGGCGCAGGGCGGCGACTTCGCGGAAGGTGTCGTCGAAGGCGGCGACGGCCTGGCTGACGAGGCCGGTGAGCTCGCCCACCAGCTGGTCGCGCGGCAGGTCGCTGTCGGGGGTGCGGCGCTTCTGCACTTCGCCCAAGCGGTGGCGCAGGGCGTCGACCAGCTGGCCGCGGCGGCGCGGGTTGTCGAGCAGGTCGTCGACAAGGTAGGGGTTGCGCTGCACCACCCAGATGTCGCCCAGCACCTCGTAGAGCATGCGCGCCGATCGGCCGGTGCGGCGCTCGGCGCGCAGGGTCTGCAGCAGGTCCCAGCCGCGTTCGCCCAGCAGGCGAAGCACGATCTCCCGGTCGGAGAAGCTGGTGTAGTTGTAAGGGATCTCGCGCAGTCGTACAGGCTCTGCGGCCTGTGACAACAGCGTATTCAACGCGGTCGGAGCATTCATCGGGTGGGGCCCTTGGCCAGGCGCTGCGCGCCCATGTAGCCGGGGGGTGGATTTTAGGGCAGGCCTTGGGGTCTTTGCCCTTCCCGTTCCGCTATTCCCTATGGCAGGCCCGATGCCTGCCGTGGAGGCCGCCGGACCTCACCCCCGCCCTCTCCCGAGGGAGAGGGGGAAAGACAAGGGGCTTAGAACAGCACGCGGCTGCGAATCGTCCCGTTCACCTTGGCCAGCTTCTCCAGCGCCAGGTCGGACGAGGCCGCGTCGATATCCATCACGACATAGCCGACCTTCTCGTTCGTCTGCAGGAACTGCGAGGAGATGTTGATGTTGTTGTCCGAGAAGATCTTGTTGATCTCGGACAGCACGCCCGGCACGTTGCGGTGGATGTGCAGCAGGCGGTGCTTGCCCGGGTGCGCCGGCAGCGCCACCTCGGGGAAGTTGACCGACGAGGTCGAGGTGCCGTTGTCGCTGTACTTGACCAGCTTCTCGGCCACTTCGAGCCCGATGTTGGCCTGCGCCTCCATGGTCGAGCCGCCGATGTGCGGCGTGAGGATCACGTTGTCCAGCCCGCGCAGCGGCGACTGGAACTCGTCCTTGTTGCTGCGCGGCTCCACCGGGAACACGTCGATCGCGGCGCCCAGCAGCTTCTTGTCTTTCAGCGCCCCGGCCAGTGCTTCGATCTCGACCACGGTGCCGCGCGAGGCGTTGATCAGGATCGATCCCGGCTTCATGGCGGCGATCTCGGCCGCACCGATCATCCACTGGGTGGCCTGCGTCTCGGGCACGTGCAGGGTCACGATGTCGCTCTGGCCCAGCAACTGGTGCAGCTCGCGCACCTGGCGGGCGTTGCCCAGCGGCAGCTTGGTGACCACGTCGTAGAAGGCCACGTGCATGCCCAGCGCCTCGGCCAGCACCGACAGCTGCGCGCCGATGGAGCCGTAGCCCACGATGCCCAGCGTCTTGCCGCGGATTTCAAAGGCGTTGTCGGCCGACTTGAGCCAGCCGCCACGGTGCGCCACGGCGCTCTTCTCGGGCACGCCGCGCAGCAGCAGGATGGCTTCGGCCAGCACCAGCTCGGCCACCGAGCGGGTGTTGGAATACGGGGCGTTGAACACGGCCACGCCGTGTTCGCGGGCGGCTTCGAGGTCGACCTGGTTGGTGCCGATGCAGAAGCACCCGGCCGCCACCAGCTTGTGCGCGGCTGCGAACACGTCGGCCGTCAGCTGGGTGCGCGAGCGGATGCCCACGAAGTGCACGTCGGCGATCTTGGCCTTGAGTTCGGCGTCGGGCAATGCACCCGGCAGCGACTCGATGTTGGTATAGCCGGCGGCGCGCAGCACCTCCACGGCCGAGGGGTGAATGCCTTCGAGCAAAAGGAACTTGATCCTGCTTTTGTCGAGGGAGGTTTTGCTGCTCATGACGTACTCGAGGAGGCCCCGGCCATGGCGACAAGCTAGGCCAAAAAAGGGGAGGACGATGCTAGCATGGTGCAGCGCAGCATGAGCCCCGCAACCCGCGCCGGGCTTGGCGCCAAAGGGGTTTCCCCGATTGGAATAGCCCCCGGGTCCGTGCCCCAATGTGACGCGGCTGTGTCACGCACATGCCCTAGCATTCGCGCTTTCCATTTTTCCCTTCAGGAGTCTTCATGCGATTCAAGACGCTCGCGTTGGCATCGGCGCTGGCCGCCACGCTGTTCAATGCAGCCCAGGCCCAGACCGAGATCCAGTGGTGGCATTCCATGACCGCCGTCAACAACGAGTGGGTCAACGACCTGGCCAAGCAGTTCAACGAGAGCCAGAAGGACTACAAGGTCGTGCCGACCTTCAAGGGCACGTACGACGAATCGATGACGGCCTCCATCGCGGCCTTCCGCTCGGGCAACGCGCCGCACATCCTGCAGGTGTTCGAAGTGGGCACCGCCACCATGATGGCCAGCAAGGGCGCCGTCATTCCGGTCGGCCAGGTCATGAAGGACGCGGGCGAGAAGTTCGACCCGGCCGCCTACATCCCCGCCGTGGCCGGTTACTACACCGCCCCCAACGGCCAGATGCTGAGCTTCCCGTTCAACAGCTCGACCACCATCTTCTATTTCAACAAGGACGCCTTCAAGGCGGCCGGCCTGCCCACCGACAAGGCACCCGCCACCTGGCCCGAAGTGGTCGCTGCCGCCGCCAAGCTCAAGGCCAGCGGCCACAAGTGCCCGTTCACCACGGCCTGGCAGAACTGGACGCAGGTCGAGAGCTTCTCGGCCTGGCACAACGTGGAATTCGCCAGCAAGGCCAACGGCCTGCAGGGCCTGGACGCGCGCCTGAAGGTGAATTCGCCCCTGCACCAGCGCCACATCGAAAACCTGGCCAGCATGTCCAAGCAGGGCCTGTTCATCTACAAGGGCCGCGGCAACGTGCCTGAAGCCTCGTTCGTGTCGGGCGAGTGCGCCATGATCAACACGTCTTCCGGCTTCTACGGCAACGTGGCCAAGAACGCCAAGTTCGCCTACGGCCTGGCACCCCTGCCCTACTACCCGGACGTGCCGGGCGCACCGCAGAACACCGTGATCGGTGGCGCCAGCCTGTGGGTCATGTCGGGCAAGAAGGCCGCCGAGTACAAGGGCGTGGCCAAGTTCTTCAGCTTCATCTCGACGCCTGAAGTGCAGTCCGCCAGCCATAAGCGCACCGGCTACCTGCCGGTGACCACCGCTTCGTACAAGCTCACCGAAGAATCGGGCTTCTACAAGCAGAACCCCGGCACCGACGTGGCCGTGACGCAGATGATCCGCAAGGTCACCGACAAGAGCCGCGGCATCCGCCTGGGCAACTACGTGCAGATCCGCGCGATCGAGGACGAAGAGCTCGAACAGGTCTGGGGCGGCAAGAAGACGGCCAAGGAAGCCCTCGATGCCATCGTGACCCGCGGCAACGAACAGCTGGAACGCTTCCAAAAGGCGAACAAAAGCTAACGATTAAAGATCCGGGCTCCGTGTCCGGCTAATATCGCCCGCCCCCGCACGCCCTTCTTCCAGGGCGCGCCGGGCGGGATTTTTTATGTAGGGGCTTCATGGAAAAACGCGTTTTCTTTCGCTCGGGCTGGTTGCCCTGGCTGCTGCTGACACCGCAGATGGCGGTGATCCTCGTGTTTTTCTTCTGGCCGGCCGGCCAGGCGCTGTTGCAGTCGCTGCAGCAGCAGGACGCGTTTGGCACCTCGGTCGAGTTCGTCGGGTTCGACAACTTCCGCCAGCTCTTCGACGACCCGGCCTATGGCGAGTCGTTCAAGACCACCGCGCTGTTCTCGGTGCTGGTGGCCGGCATCGGCATCAGCCTGTCGCTGATGCTGGCCGTGTTCGCCGACCGCATCACCCGCGGCGGCATGTTCTACAAGACCATGCTGATCCTGCCGTACGCCGTGGCGCCCGCCGTGGCGGCCGTGCTGTGGGTCTTCATGTTCTCGCCCTCGCTGGGCGTGGTCGCCTATGCCCTGGGCAAGATCGGCATCAACTGGAACCACCTGCTCGACTCGGGCCACGCCATGACGCTGATCGTGATGGCCTCGGTGTGGAAGCAGATCTCGTACAACTTCCTGTTCTTCCTGGCCGGCCTGCAGTCCATTCCGAAGTCGCTGATCGAGGCCGCGGCCATCGACGGCGCGCGCCCGTGGCGCCGCTTCTGGACCGTGCAGTTCCCGCTGCTGTCGCCCACCACTTTCTTCCTCTTGGTGATCAACGTGGTCTACGCCTTCTTCGACACCTTCGCGATCGTCGATGCGGCCACGCAGGGCGGTCCGGGCAAGGACACGACCATCCTAGTCTACAAGGTCTACCACGACGGTTTCAAGGGCCTGGACCTGGGCGGCTCGGCCGCGCAGTCGGTGGTGCTGATGGTGATCGTGGTGGCGCTGACCGTCATCCAGTTCCGCTACGTCGAGAAGAAGGTGCAGTACTGATGAAGCAACAAGAACAACAAATCGAACTGGGCGGAGCGCAGCATGGTTGAGAAACGCGGCACGCAGGGCATCCTGGCCCACGTCATCATGATCCTGGGCGTGTTCATCGTCGCCTTCCCGCTCTACCTGGCGTTCGTGGCGTCCACGCACACGGCCCAGGAGATCGTGCAGGCGCCGATGCCCCTGACACCCGGCTCGAACATCGTCGACAGCTACAAGGGCGCGCTGTTCGGGCGCGAGAGCAGCGCGGGCTCCAACGCCCCGGTGGCGCACATGATGTGGGTGAGCTTCGTGACGGCCATGGTCATCGCCATCGGCAAGATCACCATCTCGCTGCTGTCGGCCTTCGCCATCGTGTACTTCCGCTTCCCGTTCAAGAAGATCTGCTTCTGGGCGATCTTCGTGACGCTGATGCTGCCGGTGGAGGTGCGCATCCTGCCCACCTACAAGGTGCTGTCCGACCTGAACATGCTGAACACCTACGCGGGCCTGACGGTGCCGCTGATCGCGTCGGCCACGGCGACCTTCCTGTTCCGCCAGTTCTTCCTCACGGTGCCCGACGAGCTCACCGAAGCGTCGCGCATGGACGGCGCGAGCCCCATGCGCTTCTTCTTCGATGTGCTGCTGCCGCTGTCGAAGACCTCGATCGCGGCGCTGTTCGTGATCCAGTTCATCTACGGCTGGAACCAGTACCTGTGGCCGCTGCTCGCGACCACGAGCGAAGACATGTACCCCGTGGTGGTCGGCATCAAGCGGATGATTGCCGGCGGCGACGGACAGAACGAATGGAACGTCGTGATGGCCACCGCCATCCTGGCGATGCTGCCGCCCGCGCTGGTGGTGATCCTGATGCAAAAGTGGTTCGTCAAGGGCCTCGTGGACACTGAAAAATAACTATGGCTGCTCTCTCTCTACGCAACGTCATCAAGCGCTACGGCCACGGGCCGAAAGCCAACCAGGTCATCCACGGCGTGAGCGCCGAGATCGCCGACCATGAATTCATCGTCATCGTCGGCCCCTCGGGCTGCGGCAAATCGACGCTGCTGCGCATGGTGGCCGGCCTCGAGGAAATCTCGGCCGGCGAGATCGCCATCGGCGGCAAGGTGGTGAACCAGCTCGAACCCTCCGAGCGCGACATCGCCATGGTGTTCCAGAACTACGCGCTGTACCCGCACATGAGCGTGTTCGCGAACATGGCCTACGGCCTGAAGATCGCCAAGGTGCCGACGGCCGAGATCAAGGTGCGCGTCGACAAGGCGGCCAAGATCCTCGAGCTGGGCCACCTGCTCGAACGCAAGCCGCGCGAGCTCTCGGGCGGCCAGCGCCAGCGCGTGGCCATGGGCCGCGCCATCGTGCGCCAGCCGCGCGTGTTCCTGTTCGACGAACCGCTGTCGAACCTCGATGCCAAGCTGCGCGCGCAAACCCGCCTCGAGATCCAGAAGTTGCACCGCGAGCTGGGCATCACCTCGCTGTTCGTCACGCACGACCAGGTCGAGGCCATGACGCTCGCGCAACGCATCATCGTGATGAACGGCGGCGTGATGGACCAGTTCGCCACGCCCGAAGAGGTGTACTCCAGGCCCGCCACCACCTTCGTGGCGAGCTTCATCGGCTCGCCGCCGATGAACCTGCTCAAGCACGCCCCGGGCGTGCGCCCGGGCCAGATCCTGGGCATCCGCCCCGAGCACATGAAGCTCGACGAAAGCGGCTGGACGGTGCAGGTCGAGCAGGTCGAACTGCTGGGCGCCGAGCGCCTGGTGTACGGCCGCATCGGCGAAGAACAGATCATCATGCGCACCGACGAAGGCGACCACCCGCCGGTGGCCGGCGACACGGTGAAGATCGCCGCGCGCGAAGACAAGCTCCATTGGTTCGACGCCGGCTCCGGCAAGCGCGCCGACTGAGCAATGGCCGAACGCAGCCCCTGGCCCTACCCCCGCTGGGTCGCGCACCGCGGCGCCGGCAAGCTGGCGCCCGAGAACACGCTCGCGGCCTTCCGCTTCGGCGCTTCGCACGGCTACCGCATGTTCGAGTGCGACGCCAAGCTCAGCGCCGACGGCGTGGTCTTCCTGATGCACGACGCCACGCTCGATCGCACCACCAACGGCCACGGCATCGGCGGCCAACAGGCGTGGGGCGCGCTGTCGCAGCTCGACGCCGGCGGCTGGCATTCGCGCGCCTTCGCGGGCGAGCCGCTGCCCACGCTGGAGAACCTGGCGCGCTTCTGCCGTGCCAACGAGCTGCTGCTGAACATCGAGATCAAGCCCACGCCCGGCACTGAACGCGAGACCGGCGAAGTGGTGGCACGCGAAGCCGCGCGCCTCTGGCAGGGTGCGGCCGTGCCGCCGCTGCTCACCTCGTTCCAGGTCGACGCACTGAAGGGCGCCCAGGCCGTACAGCCCGAACTGCCGCGCGGCCTGCTGCTCGACACGCTCTGGAACGGCTGGCTCGACACCGCGCTGGGCCTGGGTTGCCAGGCCATCGTCTGCAACCACGCGCTGTGGGACGCCGCCACCGTGGCACAGGTGCACGGCGCGGGCCTGCGTTCGCTGAGCTACACGGTGAACGACGACTGGGCCGCGCAGCGGCTCATCGACCTGGGCACCGACGGCATCATCACCGACCGGGTGGACCTGTTCAGCCCCGCGGGCTGACGCTGCATTTCTTACCCGTTCTTACGTCATGGCGGCTTCTATGATGCGGCCATGAATCGGACCTCTCGCCTGGCGGGCCTGTGCCTTCCCGCCCTCCTGGCTCTGTGGGCCCTGCTGACATGCGGCGGCGCCTTCGCGCAGCCGGACGCCAGCATGAACGCAGGCAACGGCAACCCCAACAACAGCGCCAACACCGTGGCCGCCGCCGCGGCCCCGCCACCCACCATCGCCGAGCTGCGCGCGCAGTTCGCCCGCATCGCGCCCTCGGGCAAGGCCAACGCCAGTGTCGTTCCGGGCGCCGAAGACGACGCACGCAAGCAGCTCGCGCAGATCAACGAGATCGGCGTGCAGGCCGACAAGTTCGTCGCCGCCCGCACCGGCGAGCTGGCCGACCTGAACGCGCGGCTCGGCGAACTCGGCAACCCGCCCGCGGCCGGTGCCACCGAAGACCCCAACATCACGCGCCAGCGCGCGCAGCTGACCAAGGAGCGCAATGCGCTCGATGCGGACATCCGCCTGGCCAAGCTGCTGGCGATCGACGTGCGCCAGCGCGGCACCGACGTGGTGTCGCAGCGGCGCCAGCAGTTCGAGGCCGAGCTCACCAGCCGCGCCGCCTCGCCGCTCGGCAGCGAGTTCTGGGACGACCTGCGCGACGCCTGGCCCGACGACTTCGAACGGCTGCAGGCGATCGGGGCGGCACTCGGCGACGGCTTCGACCAAGCGCTGCAGCCCGAAAGCCGCACGCCGGTGATCGCCTCGTTCATCGGCGCGCTGCTGCTCGCCTGGCTCGGCGTCTGGGCCGCCGAGCGCGGGCTGGCGCGGCTGGCCACGCGCGTGCTGCCGGCCGGGCGGCTGCGCCGCTCATTGCTGGTGATCGCCATCGTCGCCACGCACGTGCTGCTGGTCGCCGTGGCCGCGCACGGCGTCGTCGAAGTGCTCAAGGCCCACGCGATGTGGGACGCGCAGGCGCGCAAGGCGCTGCAGTCGACGGCGCAGACGCTGACCTTCATGGCCTTCATCATCGGCCTGGGGCGCGGGCTGCTGGCCACGGGGCGGCCGTCGTGGCGCCTGCCGGCCATTCCCGACCTCACGGCGCAGCGCCTGTCGGCGCTGCCGTGGCTGGTGGCGCTGGTGGCCGCGCTGGCGTGGACGCCGGCCGAGATCAACGCGCTCATCGACGCCAGCTTTGCCGCCGTGGTCACCACGCACGTGGCGACGGCGCTGCTGCTCACCGCGCTGGTGGGCACCGTCGTGTACCGCCTGAAGGCGCTGCGCGCCGACGCGCCCGAGGCCGGCCTGCCGGAACGGCCGATGTGGGTCGGGGTGCTGGTGGCGCTGATCGTGGTGCTGGTGATCGCGATCTGGGTGCTGGTGGCCTTCGGCTACGTGGCGCTGGCGAGCTTCCTGGCCTCGCAGCTCACCTGGAGCGGCATCGTCGCGGCGGCCTTCTACGTGCTGTTCAAGTTCGCCGACGACCTGTTCATGGCCGTGGTGTCCTCGCGCAGCGCCTCCGGCCAGCGGCTGCAGAAGAGCTTCGGCCTGGCGCCGCAGACGCTCGACCAGGCGGCCACGGTGCTCTCGGGCCTGAGCCGCGTGGCGCTGTTCTTCTACATGCTGGTGGCGCTGGCCGCGCCGCTGGGCACGGGCCCGGGCGAGGTGTTCCAGCGCGGCGGCAAGCTCGGCACCGGCGTGAAGGTGGGCGAGTTCCAGCTGGTGCCGGGCGCGATCCTCAGCGCCGTGGCCGTGGCGGTGATCGGCTTCATCGTGCTGCGGGTGTTCAAGCGCTGGCTCTCGCGCAGCTACCTGCCGAGCACGCAGTTCGAACCGGGCATGCAGAGCTCGATCACCACGCTGCTGGGCTACGTGGGCGGCATCCTGGTGGTGGCGTTCTCGCTGTCGGCGCTGGGCATCGGCATCGAGCGCATCGCGTGGGTGGCAAGCGCGCTGTCGGTGGGCATCGGTTTCGGCCTGCAGGCCATCGTGCAGAACTTCATCTCGGGGCTGATCCTGCTGGCCGAGCAGCCGGTGAAGGTGGGCGACTGGGTGGTGCTGGGCACCACCGAGGGCGACGTGCGGCGCATCAACGTGCGCGCCACCGAGATCCAGCTGGGCGACCGCTCGACGCTGATCGTGCCGAACTCGGAGTTCATCACCAAGACCGTGCGCAACATGACGCTGGCCAACGCCGAGGGCCGCGTGCTGATCCGCCTGCCCATGCCGCTGACCACCGACGCGCAGCGCGTGCGCGAGCTGATCCTCGAGGCCTGCCGCGCGCACGAGGGCGTGCTGGAAACGCCGGCGCCCTCGCTCACGCTCGAAGGCATCGAGAACGGGCTGCTGATCTTCCAGGCCATCGCCTACGTGCCGAGCCCCCGGCTGGCGGGCGGCGTGCGCAGCGACTTGCTGTTCACGATCCTCGACGCGCTCAAGCAGGCCGACCTGCCGCTGGCCACGCCCACGACGCTGGTGATGGCTGCGCCCGCACCGGTGCTGCCCGCCGAGCCGTCGCCGGCGCCGGCCACGCCGGCGTCTCCGCTGCCGGGCACCACCAGCACCTGACGCCGCTGCCGCCCTATTCGAGCGGCAGCGCCCCGGTGCACTTGATCTCGTTCAGGCACACGCTGGAGCGCACGGCCGACACGCCGGGCATGTGCATCAGCGTGTGCATGAGGAACTGCGACAGCGCCTCCAGGTCGCGCGCGACCACCTTGAGCACGTAGTCGAAGTCGCCGGTCACCGAGTAGCACTCCAGGATCTGGCGCATGTCGGCGATCAGGTCCTGGAACTTGGGCAGCTCGTCGACATGGCCGCGCGCCATCGTGACGTGGATGAAGGCGATCACGCCCAGCCCGATGTGGCGCGCATTGAGCCGCGCGGCGTAGCCGCTGATCAGCCCCAGTTCCTCGAGCCGCCGGTGGCGCCGCAGGCACTGCGCAGGCGACAGCTGGGCCACCTCGGCCAAGTCCAGGTTGGACGCGCGGCCGTGCGCCTGGAGGTGGTCCAGAATCCGCCGATCGGTCCGGTCGAGTTCGATGATCTGCAATTTCGTCTCCCCATACGCATCAATGATGCAATTATGTTTCTTAAAGCGGGGAAAGCCCGAGGCATTCATGCACCTTAATTGTGCAAAGTACGATCTAGACTTCGACGCGCCCGGACGGCGTTGCGCCACGCCGGGCCGCTGAATTGCGCGCCCTGGTGCTTTGCCGGTGCCTTGCCGGCGGCTTCGAACGCACCCACACCCCTTTCCCCACCCGGAGACCCTTACGTGAAAAACGCTTTGCTTCGCACCCCCTTCAGCGCCGTGGCCCTGGCCCTCGGCGTGCTCGCCGCCGCACCGGCCCTGGCCGCCGACAAGTCGGTCGCCGTGACCGCCATCGTCGAGCACCCGGCACTGGACGCCGTGCGCGACGGCGTGAAGGAAGAGCTGAAGGCCGCCGGCTACGAAGCAGGCAAGAACCTCAAGTTCACCTACCAGAGCGCGCAGGGCAACGTGGGCACCGCCGCCCAGATCGCCCGCAAGTACGTGGGCGACGCGCCCGACGTGATCGTCGCCATCGCCACGCCGTCGGCGCAGGCGACCGTGGCCGCCACCAAGACGATTCCCGTCGTGTACTCGGCCATCACCGACCCGGTGGCCGCCAAGCTGGTGAAGAACTGGGAGCCCTCGGGCACCAACGTGACCGGCGTGTCCGACCTGTCGCCGCTCGAGAAGCACATCGACCTGATCAAGAAGGTCGTGCCGAACGCCAAGCGCGTCGGCGTGATCTACAGCCCGGGCGAAGCCAACTCGGTGGCCATCGTCGAGTCGCTCAAGAAGGCCGCCTCGGCCGCCGGCATGACGGTGGTCGAAGCCGCCGCCGCGCGCACGGTCGACGTGCCCACCGCTGCCCAGAGCCTGGTCGGCAAGGCCGACGTGATCTACACGCCCACCGACAACAACGTGGTCTCGGCCTTCGAGGGCATCGTGAAGGTGGCCCAGCAGGCCAAGCTGCCCGTGGTGGCCGCCGACACCGCCACCGTCGAGCGCGGCGCCGTGGCCGCGCTGGGCCTGAACTACACCGACATCGGCCGCCAGACCGGCAAGATCGTGGTGCGCATCCTCAAGGGCGAGAAGCCCGGCACCATCGCCTCGCAGACCAGCACCAACTTCGAGCTGGTGGTGAACCCCGGCGCGGCCAAGCTGCAGGGCGTGACCCTGTCGGACGCGCTGCTGAAGTCGGCGAAGGTCGTCAGCACCAAGTAAACGCCGCCCCGGCGGGCCTTCCGCTCCCGGCGCAGGCCGGGCGCCGGGGCCCGCCGACTGCGCTCCCGCCGGAAGCCCCCATGTCCCTCATTGCTTCGCTGGGCGCCATCGAGATCGGTCTGATTTTCGGACTGGTCGCGTTGGGCGTCTTCATGTCGTTTCGCATCATCAACTTTCCCGACCTCACGGTGGACGGCAGCTTTCCGCTGGGCGCCGCCGTGGCCGCGACGCTGATCGTCGCGGGCTGGAACCCCGCCGCCGCCACGGCCGTGGCCTGCGTGGCCGGTGCCGCCTCGGGCTGGCTCACGGCCTGGCTCAACGTCAAGCTGAAGATCATGCAGCTGCTCGCGAGCATCCTGGTGATGATCGCGCTGTACTCCATCAACCTGCGCGTGATGGGCAAGCCCAACGTGGCGCTCATCACCGAACCCACGGTATTCAGCATGGTCAGCTTCGGCGGCATGCCCGAGCAGTGGGCCAAGCCGCTGTTGCTGCTGATCATCGTGATCGCAGCCAAGATCGTCGTCGACCTGTTCTTTGCCTCCGAAGCCGGCCTGGCGATGCGCGCCACCGGCGGCAACGCGCGCATGGCGCGGGCCCAGGGCATCTCGACCGACTTCCAGACCATGGCGGGCCTGGCGCTCTCCAACGCGCTGGTGGCGCTGGCCGGCGCGCTGTTCGCGCAGAGCCAGGGCACGGCCGACATCTCGATGGGCGTGGGCACGATCGTGATCGGCCTGGCCGCCGTGATCATCGGCGAGACCCTGCTGCCCGCGCGCAGCATGGTCATCACCACGCTGGCCTGCGTGCTGGGTGCGCTGCTGTACCGCTTCTTCATCGCGATGGCGCTGAACACCGACTTCATGGGCCTGCAAGCGCAGGACCTGAACCTGGTCACCGCCGTGCTGGTGGCGTTCGCGCTGCTGGTGCCCGCCTACAAGCGCAAGCTGGGCGGACTCTTCAAGGGGAAGAACTGATGCTGCGCGCCCAACAACTCGAAATCACCTTCAATCCGGGCACGCCGATCGAGAACCGCGTGCTGCGCGGCCTGAGCCTGGACATTCCGACCGGCCAGTTCGTCACCGTGATCGGCTCCAACGGTGCGGGCAAGTCGACCTTCCTCAATGCGATCAGCGGTGACCTGATGGTCGACAAGGGTCGCCTGGAGATCGACGGCAAGGACGTGACCCGCCTGAACGCCTGGCAACGCTCGGGCATGGTGGCGCGCGTGTTCCAGGATCCGATGGCCGGCACCTGCGAGGCGCTGACCATCGAGGAAAACATGGCGCTGGCGTGGAAGCGCGGCGAGCGGCGCGGCTTCGGCTTTTCGCTCAACCGCAACCTGCGCGAGCTGTTCCGCGAAAAGCTGTCGATCCTGAAGCTGGGCCTGGAAAACCGCCTGGCCGACCGCATCGGCCTGCTCTCGGGCGGCCAGCGCCAGGCCGTGAGCCTGCTGATGGCCTCGCTGCGGCCCTCGCGCATCCTGCTGCTCGATGAGCACACGGCCGCGCTCGACCCGAAGACCGCCGCCTTCGTGCTGGAGCTCACCGCCAAGATCGTCGAAGGCAGCCAGCTCACCGCGATGATGGTCACGCACAGCATGCGCCAGGCGCTGGACTACGGTTCGCGCACCGTGATGCTGCACGAAGGCCAGGTCATCCTCGACGTGGCCGGCGACCAGCGCGCGGGCCTGGACGTGCCCGACCTGCTGCGCATGTTCGAGCAGACGCGCGGCGAGAAGCTGGACGACGACAAGCTGCTGCTGGCCTGATGGACGCGACGCCTTCCGCTCTCCTCGTGCGCGACATGCGCGCCGACGACCTCGACGCGGTGCTGGCGATCCAGCTCGCCTGCTACGGCGCGGGGTTCGTGGAGGACGGCGTGCTCATCGCGCGGCGGCTGGCGGCCTCGCCGCACACCGGCTGGGTGGCCGAGCACGGCGGCGCCGTGCGGGCCTACCTGGCGGCCTACCCCTCGCAGCGCGGCAAGCTCACGCCGCTGCATGGCGACTTCGAGGTGGCGCCCGACGCCGACGCGCTGTACCTGCACGACCTGGCGGTGCACCCCGAAGCCTCGGGGTTGGGCTTGGGGCCGCGCCTCGTGCGCCATGCCTGGGCCCACGCGCTGCGCGCCGGCTGGCGGCATTCGACGCTGGTGTCGGTGCAGGCTTCGATCGGGTTCTGGGAGCGCCAGGGTTATGTGGCCACGGTGCCGGCCGACGACGCGCAGCAGGCCCGGCTGGCGACCTACCCCGGGGACTCGGTCTACATGGCCCGCCGGCTCGACTGACGCCGGCTCAGCGGCCCCAGCCGCGCATCACGATCCACTGCACGGTGCCGCAGACCACCGCCAGCGCGGCATAGGTGGCCATCGCGCCGTCGCGTCCCGTGAGGATCAGCCCGGCCAGCGAGGTCAGCAGGCCGGCCCCGAAGGTGATCGCCCATTGCTTCCACCAGTACGGAATGCCGGTGCGCGGGCCGCCGAGAAAGCGCCCGACCGCCACCAGCACCAGGGCGATGAAGGCCGCAGGTGCCGCAAAATTAAGCAGGTGGTTGAAGAGGTCCAGCAGGTCCATGAGGGGCTGTGAGTGAGCGCAAGGCCATGTGGCGGCGCATATGGCTGTCATAGGGAAAGCCATTTGCCCCTCGGCAAACCTCGCCCGGCTGCTGATTTTATAATCATGGACATGTCAGTCTGGGCTCTCGGCTTGAACCACACGACCGCGCCGCTCGATCTGCGCGGTCGTTTCGCGTTCGCGCTCGACCAGATCGCCCCGACGCTGCACAGCCTGCGCAGCTCTTTCGCCGGAAACAGCAGCCACCCGCAGGTCGAGGCCGCGATCATCTCGACCTGCAACCGCACCGAGATCTACTGCGCCTCCGAGCACATCGCGCTCGACCACACCTTCGGCTGGCTGGCCCAGAGCGGCGGCGTGGCCCCTGCCCTGCTGCGCTCGCACGCCTACACCCTGCACGACGACGAAGCCGCGCGCCATGCCTTCCGCGTGGCCAGCGGGCTCGACTCCATGGTGCTCGGCGAGGCCCAGATCCTGGGCCAGATGAAGGACGCCGTGCGCGCGGCCGAAACCGCCGGCGCGCTCGGCAGCACGCTCAACCAGCTGTTCCAGCGCTCGTTCGCGGTCGCGAAGGAAGTGCGCACCGCCACCGAGATCGGTGCCCATTCGATCAGCATGGCCGCCGCCGCCGTGCGCCTGGCCGGCCAGCTGTTCGAAGACCTGCGCAAGACCCGCGTGCTGTTCGTCGGCGCGGGCGAAATGATCGACCTCGCGGCCACGCACTTTGCGGCCAAGGAGCCCAAGGCCATCGCCATCGCCAACCGCACGCTGGAGCGCGGCGAAAAGCTGGCCTCGCGCTTCGGCGGCGAAGCCATGCGGCTGGCCGACCTGCCGGCGCGGCTGGCCGAGTTCGACATCGTCATCAGCTGCACCGCGAGCACGCTGCCGATCATCGGCCTGGGCGCCGTGGAGCGCGCGCTCAAGGCACGCAAGCACCGCCCGATGTTCATGGTCGACCTGGCCGTGCCGCGCGACATCGAACCCGAGGTGAAGGCCCTCGAAGACATCTACCTGTACACCGTGGACGACCTCGCCCAGGTCGTGCAGCAGGGCCAGGCCAACCGCCAGGCCGCCGTGGCACAGGCCGAAGTCATCATCGACGCCGGCGTGCAGAGCTTCATGCACTGGCTGGGCCAGCGCGGCACCGTGCCGCTGATCCAGCAGCTCAACGCGCAGGCCGACGAATGGCGCGCCACCGAAATGGCCCGCGCGCGCAAGCTGCTGGCCAAGGGCGAATCGATCGATGCCGTGCTCGAAGCCATGTCGCGCGGCCTCACGCAGAAGATGATGCACGGCGCCATGGCCGAGCTGCACGCAGGCGATGCCGCCTCGCGCGAACAGACGGCGCAGACGCTCTCGCGCCTGTTCCTGCGCAAAGAGCGTTAGCGACGACGCTCGCCGATGGCTCGCCGCCGCGCGGGCCGCGCTTTTCATGCGCCCTGCCGCTGCACTGCGGCGTTCCCCTCCCCATTTTTCGAGCCCCTTCCGTCGTGAAATCCTTTCTGCGCCACCAACTCGAACGCTACGCCCAACGCCTGGGCGAGCTCGACTTCCTGCTCTCGCGCGAAGACATCATGAGCGACATGGCGCAGTACCGCACCATCTCGCGCGAGCACGCCGAGGTCACGCAGATCGCCGGCCGCTATGAGCGCTTCAAGCAGCGCGAAGCCGACATCGCGGGCGCGAAGGAAATGCTCGACGACCCCGACATGGCCGAGATGGCCAGGGAAGAAATCGCCGGTGCCGAGGCCGAG
Organism: Variovorax sp. GW821-FHT10C12; assembly: GCF_059415405.1. Classification (NCBI taxonomy): domain Bacteria; kingdom Pseudomonadati; phylum Pseudomonadota; class Betaproteobacteria; order Burkholderiales; family Comamonadaceae; genus Variovorax; species Variovorax sp. GW821-FHT10C12. The sequence goes on along the minus strand of NZ_JBWKNE010000002.1, from coordinate 115,750 downwards.
CTGGTGCAGCTCGAAGACGAACTCCAGCGCCTGCTGCTGCCCAAGGACCCCGACGACGCGCGCAACGCCTTCATGGAAATCCGCGCCGGCACGGGCGGCGACGAGTCGGCGCTGTTCGCGGGCGACCTGCTGCGCATGTACACGCGCTACTGCGAGCGCGCCGGCTGGCGCTGCGAGGTGGTGAGCGAAAGCGAGAGCGAGCTCGGCGGCTACAAGGAAGTGGTGATCCGCATCGTCGGCGACGACGTGTTCGGCCACCTGCGCTTCGAGTCGGGCGGCCACCGCGTGCAGCGCGTGCCGGCCACCGAGACGCAGGGCCGCATCCACACGAGCGCCTGCACGGTCGCCGTGCTGGCCGAGCCCGACGAGACCGTGGCGGTGCAGATCAACCCGGCCGACCTGCGCATCGACACCTACCGCGCCAGCGGCGCCGGCGGCCAGCACATCAACAAGACCGACTCGGCCGTGCGCATCACGCACATCCCGACCGGCATCGTGGCCGAGTGCCAGGACGACCGCAGCCAGCACCGCAACAAGGCCAAGGCGCTGCAGGTGCTGTCGGCGCGCATCCAGGAGAAGGAACGCAGCGAGCGCGCCGCCAAGGACGCCGCCATGCGCAAGGGCCTGATCGGCAGCGGCGACCGCTCGGACCGCATCCGCACCTACAACTTCCCGCAGGGCCGGCTCACCGACCACCGCATCAACCTCACGCTCTACAAGCTGCTCGCCATCATGGAAGGCGACCTGGGCGACGTGCTCGAGGCGCTGCGCGCCGCGCGCGAGGCCGAGCAGCTGGCCGAGCTGGAATCGAGCCTGCCCGCGTGATGCCCGAAGCCTCCGCACCGTCCACCGTGGCGCAGGCACTGGCCGCGGCCATGGCCCTGGGCATCGACCGCCTCGACGCCCAGCTGCTGCTGCTGCACGCGCTGGGCCGCCCCGTGAACGACCGCGCCTGGCTGCTCGCGCACGACACCGATCCCTTTCCCGGCGAGGCCTGGCCCGCGTTTGCGCGCCAGCTGTCGCGCCGCACGGCGGGCGAACCGGTCGCCTACCTGCTGGGCGAGAAGGAATTCCATGGCCTGCAGCTGCAGGTCGACGCCCGCGTGCTGGTGCCGCGGCCCGACACCGAGACGCTGGTCGAGTGGGCCCTGGCCTGCCTTGCCGCTCCGGACGGCCGCCCCGCCCCGCGCGTGCTCGACCTCGGCACGGGCAGCGGCGCGATCGCGCTGGCGCTGCAGCATGCGCGCCCCGACGCGCAGGTCGACGCGGTCGACGCCAGCGCCGACGCGCTCGCGGTGGCCCGGGCCAACGCACAGCGCCTGGGCCTGCCGGTGCGCTTCACCGAATCGAGCTGGCTCGACGGCGCCGCCGACGGCTACGCGGTCATCGCCAGCAACCCGCCGTACATCGCCGCCGGCGACCCGCACCTGCCCGCGTTACGCCACGAGCCCACCCGCGCGCTGGTCGCGGGCGCCGACGGCCTGGACGACATCCGCCAGATCGTGCGCGACGCGCCCACCCACCTGGCCGACGGCGGCTGGCTGCTGCTGGAGCACGGCCACGACCAGGCCGAGGCCGTGCGCCAGTTGCTGGCCGAGCGCGGTTTTGCCGAGGTGCAAAGCCGTGACGACCTCGCCGGCATCGCGCGCTGCTCCGGCGGCATCTGGCGCACGGTGAAATAATCCCCCCAGCCCACTTTTCTTCAGGAGTCCCCATGTCCGACGCTCAACAACGCATCGACGACCTCGTCAAATCCAACGAACTCGTGCTCTTCATGAAGGGCAACGCCAGCTTCCCGATGTGCGGCTTCTCGGGCCGCGCCATCCAGATCCTCAAGGCCGTCGGCGTCGACACCAAGGCGCTCAAGACCGTCAACGTGCTCGAAGACGACGGCATCCGCCAGGGCATCAAGGAATACAGCAACTGGCCCACCATCCCCCAGCTCTACGTGAAGGGCGAATTCGTGGGCGGCTCGGACATCATGATGGAGATGTACGAGTCGGGCGAGCTGCAGCAGGTGATTGGCGGCGGCGCGTCCGCCTGAGCCTTCCGCTCCCTGTTTGACGGGCGCCGCGCCCCGCGCGCGCCCGAACCCGGTGCCAGTCATGGCACCATGGCGGTCTACAACGTGCCGCCATGACTCTCACCCAAAGCCTGCTCATCATCGCGCTGCTGATCGCGATGAGCGCCTTCTTCTCCCTCGCCGAAATCTGCCTGGCCGCCTCGCGCCGCCTGCGTCTGCGCCAGATGGCCGACGAGGGCGACCCGCGCGCGGAAAAAGTGCTGCGCGTGCAGGAGCAGCCGGGCCACTACTTCACCGTGGTCCAGATCGGCCTGAACGCCGTGGCGATCCTCGGCGGCGTGGTGGGCGAAGGCTCGCTGAGCCCGTATTTCGCCCGCTTCTTCGAGAACTGGCTGAGCGTGGAGGTCGCGGCCAACATCGCCTTCCTGTGCTCGTTCGTGATCGTGATCGCGGTGTTCCTGGTGTTCGCCGACCTGTTCCCCAAGCGCCTGGGCATGAGCGCGCCCGAACGGCTCGCGGTGCGCATCGTCGGGCCGATGCTGTTGCTGATCACCGCCTTCAAGCCGCTGGTGTGGTTCTTCACGCGCGCGACCGACCTGCTGTTCAAGGTGCTGGGCATGCCGATGGCGCGCGACGACAAGATCACCTCGGCCGACATCCTCGCCATGACCGAGGCGGGTGCGCAGGCCGGCGTGCTGGCGGCGCGCGAGCAGCAGGTGATCGCCAACGTGTTCGAGCTGGAAACACGCCTCGTCAGCAGCGTGATGACCGCGCGCGAGAGCATTGCCTGGTTTTTGCACGACGACCCCGAGTCGGTGCTGCGTGCGCGCATCGTGGCCGAGCCGTTCTCGGCCTACCCGGTGTGCGACGGCGACATCGACCACGTGCTGGGCTACGTGGACGCCAAGGACATGTTCCAGCGCGTGCTCAGCGGCCAGCCACTGGCCTTCGACCAGGGCCTGACGCTGCACAAGGCGCTGGTGATTCCCGACCGCCTTTCACTCACCGAGGTGCTCGAGCAGTTCCAGCAGGCGCGCGAAGACTTCGCGATCATCGTCAACGAGTACAGCCTGGTGGTGGGCGTGATCACGCTCAACGACGTGATGAGCACGGTGATGGGCGACCTGGTGTCGACCTCGACGCCCGAAGAAGAACAGATCGTGAAGCGCGACGAGAACTCGTGGCTCATCGACGGCATTACACCGATCCAGGACGTGCAGCGCGCCCTGCACATCGACGAGCTGCCGCATGCCGAGGAATACGAGACGCTGGCGGGCTTCCTGATGGTGATGCTGCGTCGCGTGCCCAAGCGCACGGACAGCGTGACCTGGGGCGGCTACACCTTCGAGGTGATGGACGTCGACAGCTACCGCATCGACCAAGTGATGGTGACCAGGGGCTCGGCCACCGCGAAGGCCGTGGTCGCCGACTGAGCGACAGTGTTCAGGCGGCCGAGCGGTCGCGCTCGCGGTCCTTGTCGGCGTACGCCCAAAGCCGCTGGTTCGCGAACACGGCGTCCGGGTACGGCGCCCGGCCCCGGCTGCCGTTGTAGCGGCCCAGCGTCATGAACAGGTCGCCCTTCTCGCGGTCGAGGTAGTGGCGCAGGATCACGCAGCCGAAGCGCAGGTTGGTCTGCATGTGGAACAGCTTGGCGGAATCGCTGTCGCCGATCACACGGGTCCAGAACGGCATCACCTGCATGTAGCCGCGCGCGCCCGCACTGGAGACCGCGAACTTGCGGAAGTTGCTCTCGACCTGGATCAGGCCCAGCACCAGGCTCACATCGAGCCCCGAGCGCTTGGCCTCGTACCAGACGGTCTGCAGGAACTCGATGCGGGTGGCCGGGTCGGCGACCTTCTTGCGCAGGCGCTCGCTCATCTCGCCGAGCCACCGCAGATACGCGAGGCGGGCCTCGGTGTCGGCGAACTGCGGCACCGGCGGCGCCTTGTTGTGGATGGCCGAGCTCAGCGCGGTGCGCACCGAGTCGATCAGCGGCTCCTCGATCTGCGCGCCGGCCCAGGCCACCTGGGGCAGCGCCAGCGTCGTCAGGGCGCCTGCCGCAACGCTGCCCAGCAGGCAGCTGCGTCGCGAAAGGCCCCCTGCCACGCTCATGCCGCGAGCTTGCCGGCGATGAAGTCGGCGATGCCGGCCGCGGGCACCTTGGTGGCGGCGGTGTCGCGCCGGCCCTGGTACTCGAGCTGGCCCTCCTTGAGGCCGCGGTCGGAGATGACCACGCGGTGCGGCACGCCGATCAGCTCCCAGTCGGCGAACATCGCGCCCGGGCGCTCGCCGCGGTCGTCGAGCAGCACGTCAACGCCCTTGGCCAGCAACTCTTCATAGAGCGCTTCGGCCGCGACCTTGACCTCGGGGCTGCGGTCCATGCCGATCGGGCAGACCACCACGGTGAACGGTGCCAGCGCGTCGGGCCAGATGATGCCGCGCTCGTCGTGGTTCTGTTCGATGGCGGCGGCCGGCAGGCGCGTGATGCCGATGCCGTAGCAGCCCATCTCGAGGAACTGCGGCTTGCCGCCTTCGTCGAGGTAGGTGGCGTTCATGTCCTTGCTGTACTTGGTGCCGAGCACGAAGACGTGGCCCACCTCGATGCCGCGCTCGATGGCCAGCACGCCCTTGCCGTCGGGCGAGGCGTCGCCGGCGACCACGTTGCGCAGGTCGGCGACCAGGTCGGGCTCGGGCAGGTCGCGGCCCCAGTTGACGCCGGTCATGTGAAAGTCGATCTCATTGGCGCCGGTGATCCAGTCGGCCAGCACGGCGGCCTCGCGGTCGGCCACGAGCTTGACGGGCTTCTTGAGGTTCAGCGGGCCGAGGTAGCCCGGCTTGCATCCGAAGTGCTCGTCGATCTCGGCGGTGGTGGCAAAGCGGAAGCCCTTGTCCAGGCCGGGCAGCTTGCTGACCTTGATCTCGTTCATGTCGTGGTCGCCGCGCAGCAGCAGCAGCCAGACTTGCGCGCCCTTGATGTTGCCAGCGGCGTCGAGGACGTCGGTGGCCAGCACCAACGACTTGACCGTGGTGGCCAGCGGCACGCCGAGCAGCTCGGCCACGTCGGCGCAGGTGCTCTTGCCGGGCGTGGGCGTCTTCTCGAGCGCGTTGGCGGCGGCGGGACGCGGGCCCGCCGGGGCCAGGGCCTCGGCCTTTTCCATGTTGGCGGCGTAATTGCTGTCGGGGCAGTAGACGATGGCGTCTTCGCCGGTGGCGGCGATCACTTGGAACTCTTCGCTCAGGTCGCCGCCGATGGCGCCGCTGTCCGCCGCGACGGCGCGGTAGCGCAGGCCGAAGCGGTCGAAGATGTTGCGGTAGGCCTGCGCCATCACCTGGTAGCTGGCCTTGGCCGCGTCGAGGTCGCGGTCGAAGCTGTAGGCGTCCTTCATGATGAACTCGCGCCCGCGCATCAGGCCGAAGCGCGGACGGCGCTCGTCGCGGAACTTGGTCTGGATCTGGTAGAAATTCTTCGGCAGCTGCTTGTAGCTGCGGATTTCCTGGCGCGCGATGTCGGTCACCACCTCTTCGCTGGTGGGCTGGATCACGAAGTCGCGGTCGTGGCGGTCCTTGATGCGCAAGAGCTCAGGGCCCATCTTGTCGAAGCGGCCGGTCTCCTGCCAGAACTCGGCCGGCTGCACCACGGGCATCGTGAGCTCGACGGCGCCGGCGCGGTTCATTTCCTCGCGCACGATGGCCTCGACCTTGCGGATCACGCGCAGGCCCATGGGCATGTACGTGTAGATGCCCGTGCCGAGCTTCTTGATCATGCCGGCGCGCATCATGAGCCGATGGCTCGCGACCTCGGCGTCAGCGGGCGCTTCCTTCAGGGTGGAGACAAAAAATCGGGAAGCTTTCATCGGGATCGCGCAGGTGGGTTCGAAGTGAGGAGGGAGACAGGCACCCCGGAGAGACCCTGAGAGCCCGGAACCGGTCGCTTGCCGAGGGCAACCCGGCATGCATAATCGACTCAGTTCAAAAATTGGGGTTTGATTATGCTCGACCGGGACGGCTTCAGGCCCAACGTCGGCATCATCCTGCTCAACCAGAGAAACCAGGTTTTCTGGGGCAAGCGCATACGCACGCATTCCTGGCAGTTTCCGCAAGGCGGCATCGACCGTGGCGAAAGTCCCGAGCAAGCCATGTTCCGGGAACTGCACGAGGAAGTCGGGCTCCATCCGGAGCATGTGCGCATCGTGGCCCGTACCCGCGACTGGTTGCGCTACGAGGTGCCGGATCGGTTCATCCGCCGTGACGCACGGGGCCACTACAAAGGCCAGAAGCAGATCTGGTATCTGCTGCAACTTGTCGGCCACGACTGGGATCTCAACCTGCGTGCCACCGACCATCCCGAATTCGACGCTTGGCGCTGGCATGACTACTGGGTCCCGCTCGACGTGGTCGTCGAGTTCAAGCGCGGCGTCTACGAGATGGCGCTTACCGAGCTTGCTCGCTACCTGCCCCGGCAGGATTTCCGCAACCGCTTCCTGCGTAGCAACGTGCGCGCCCGAGAATTCGAGCGCCACACGCTGGACCATGGAGCCCCTGCGGGCCTCGACCTGCCGCCCGGCGGCAGCTTCGATCCGCATCCCGACCTTCCTTCTGCGAGCGATGAACCTCCTCCCAAGAACAGCGCGCCTTCTTCTTTCCCGACGCCACGCTGAGCGTGCGCTCGTCATCGCCTGCGTCAGCCTGCTGGCCGCCTGCGCCTCCCGCGGCTACGACACCGACAACCCCGACTGGGCCCAAGCCGGCATGCCGCCCGCACCCAAGAGCACGGAGCAGGACAAGGAGTGGGAAGAAACCGCGGTGCCGCCACCACCGACCTTCAGCGAAAGCCGTCTGCTGCCGATCGCGATGCCGCCCTACATGACGCTGAAGTTCGGCGTCGACCCGAACACCATCGCCATCACGAAGGACGGCATCGTGCGCTACGTGGTGGTGGCACAGAACCGGGCCGGTGGCGCCGTCAATGCGTTCTATGAAGGCGTGCGCTGCTCGACAGCAGAGATGAAGAGCTATGCCCGCTTCAACAACGGTGCCTGGCAGGAAACGAAGTCGCCCGAATGGAAGCGCGTGAGGGACATGAACTCCAGCTACGTGCCGGCGCTGGCGACCCAGGGCCTGTGCCGCGGCAACGCGCCGCGCAGCTCGGTCACAGAGATGGTGCAGAACATCCGCAATCCGCTGCGCGAACTGCCCTGAAGCGGTGGCGGGGCACGGCGCCCCGCCCTGAAGATCAACCCGGCATCAGCACCATGTTGTCGCGGTGCACCATCTCCGGCTCGGCCGCGTAGCCCAGCAGCCGCTCGAACTCGGCCGAAGGCTTGCGGCACAGCAGCCGGGCCTCCACGCTCGAGTAATTGGCCAATCCACGGGCCAGCTCGACGCCGTCGACGTCGCGCACCGCGATCACATCGCCGCGCGAGAACTCACCCGACACGCCCGTCATGCCGATCGGCAACAGGCTCTTGCCTTCGCCGCGCACCTTCGCAGCCGCACCGGCATCGACGATGACGGCACCACGCAGTTGCAGGTGATCGGCCATCCAGCGCTTGCGTGCCTGGTGCTTGGCGGTCTGCGCCACCAGCAGCGTGCCGATGGATTCGCCGCGCGTGAGCCGCAGCAGCGCGTCGGCTTCGCGACCCCAGGCGATGACCGTCGAAGCGCCGGAACCCGCCGCGCGCTTGGCCGCGAGGATCTTGGTGATCATGCCGCCCCGCCCGATGCTCGAGCCGGCGCCGCCGGCCATGGCTTCGAGCGCCGGGTCGCCTGCGGCGGCTTCGTGCACGAACTTGGCGTCGGGGTCCTTGCGTGGGTCGGCCGTGTACAGGCCCTTCTGGTCGGTCAGGATGATCAGCGCATCGGCCTCGACCAGGTTGGCGACCAGCGCGCCGAGCGTGTCGTTGTCGCCGAACTTGATCTCGTCGTTGACGACGGTGTCGTTCTCGTTGATCACCGGCACCACGCCCAGGCGCAGCAGCGTGACGAGGGTCGAGCGCGCGTTGAGGTAGCGCTCGCGGTCCGCGAGGTCGGCATGCGTCAGCAGCACTTGCGCGCTGCCGATCTGGTTCTCACGCAGCTTGGTCTCGTACATCTGGGCCAGGCCCATCTGCCCGACGGCCGCCGCGGCTTGCAATTCGTGGATCTCGTGCGGCCGGGTCTTCCAGCCCAGGCGCTTCATGCCTTCAGCGATGGCGCCGCTCGACACCATCACCACCTCGCGCCCATCGCGCACCAGCTGCGCCAGTTGCCGGCACCACTCGCCGATGGCGGCTTCGTCGAGGCCGCGCCCCTCGTTGGTCACGAGGCTGGAGCCCACCTTGACGACGATACGGCGGGCATCCCGCAAGGCAGTGGAACCGGAATTCGAGGTCATGAAGGAAGAAGGCGTGTTTCAGGGATGCAGCCTGCGCTGCTTGCTATCCATTTTGCAGCACCGAAGGCGCCGCAACGCCCTCAGTTTTCTTCGGGCGGCAGCGGAACGAAGCGCGGATCGACCACGACGGTTTCGTGCTCGGCCACCTGCTGCGCCTTGACCTGCTGGTACACAGCCTTGATCAGGTGCTCGCAGCCTTCGCGCGTGAGCGCCGAGATCTCGAAGACCGGGCCCTTGAAGCGCAGACGCTTGACGAAGTCCTTGACCAGTGCCGCGCGCTCGTCGCCGGGCACCATGTCGAGCTTGTTCAGCACCAGCCAGCGCGGCTTGTCGTAGAGCGCAGCATCGTACTTCTTCAGTTCGCCCACGATGGCCTTGGCCTGGGCGACCGGGTCAACGGCATCGTCGAACGGTGCCATATCGACCACATGCAGCAGCAGGCGCGTGCGCTGCAGGTGCCGCAGGAACAGGTGACCGAGGCCAGCGCCTTCGGACGCGCCTTCGATCAGCCCGGGCAGGTCGGCGACCACGAAGCTTTGCTCCGGGCCGACGCGCACCACACCCAGATTGGGGTGCAGCGTGGTGAAGGGGTAGTCCGCGATACGGGGACGGGCATTCGAGATGGCGCTGATCAGGGTCGACTTGCCCGCGTTGGGCATGCCCAGCAGGCCCACATCGGCCAGCACCTTGAGCTCGAGCTTGAGGCTCTTCTTCTCACCGGGCCAGCCGGGCGTCTTCTGGCGCGGCGCACGGTTGATCGCGCTCTTGAAGCGCATGTTGCCGAAACCGCCGTCACCGCCCTTGGCGATGGTGACGACCTCACCTTCCGTCAGCATCTCGTACAGAACCTCGCCGGTTTCGGCGTCGGTGATGATCGTGCCGACCGGCATCCGGAGCACGATGTCATCGCCCGCGGCGCCGAACATGTCGGAGCCCATGCCGTGCTCGCCGCGCTTGGCTTCGTGCCGGCGCGAGTAGCGGAAATCGACCAGGGTGTTGAGGTTCGAGTCGGCCACCGCGAACACGTGGCCGCCACGGCCGCCGTCGCCGCCATTGGGGCCGCCGAACTCTTTGTACTTCTCATGACGGAACGACACGCAGCCGTTGCCGCCATCGCCCGCGGCGATGTCGATGAAGGCTTCGTCGACGAACTTCATGGGATGTCCAGTTTACAAATGAAGAAGCCCCGGCAATGCGGGGCCTCGGAAAGATCGAAGTGACTGCGGGGCTTAGGCCGCGGGCGTCACGTTGACCATGTGCTTGTTCAGCGCACCCTTGTGACCGAACGACACGTGGCCGTCGACCAGGGCGAAGAGCGTGTGGTCCTTGCCCACGCCGACGTTCACGCCGGGGTGGAACTGGGTGCCGCGCTGGCGCACGATGATCGAGCCTGCGCTGATCAGTTCGCCGCCGAAGGCCTTCACGCCGAGCATCTTGGGCTTGGAATCGCGCCCGTTTCGCGTGGAGCCGCCGCCTTTTTTCTGTGCCATGGAATGTGCTCCTTAGCCGGCGATCGCGCCGATTTGCAGTTCGGTGAACTGCTGGCGATGGCCTTGACGTTTCTGATAGTGCTTGCGACGGCGCATCTTGAAGATGCCGACCTTGTCGTGCTTGCCGTGCGACAGTACCGTGACTGTCACCGTTGCGCCGGACACCAGGGGCGTACCAACCTTGATTTCAGCGCCGTTTCCGACAGCCAGAACCTGGTCGATCACGATTTCCTGGCCTACGTCCGCAGCAATCTGTTCTACTTTAATTTTTTCGCCGGAAGCAACGCGATATTGCTTGCCGCCGGTTTTTATGACCGCGTACATGTAAACCTCTTAGAAATGAGTCTCCGCAGCGAATTCCGCAGAGCCCAAGATTATAGCGCGGTTTGCGATCGCTCACCACCCCGACTCTGAGACACGCCTGGGATTCGTGCACGGCTCCCTATAATTCCGGCGTTCCGGCCCCCAGGGTCGCCCTCATCTTCGCAGCGCCCCGCGCCTTCGCTTTGCCAGTTCCCGCCGCCGACACCTCCCCCACCGCCACCGTGCTGGACCTGATTGCCGGCGACATGGTCGAAGTCGACCGTGTGATCGCCCAACGCCTCAACACTGGCGTCCCGCTGGTCAGCCAAGTTTCGCAATACATCATCTCGGCGGGCGGCAAGCGGCTGCGGCCGGCGCTGCTACTGCTCATGGCAGGCGCACTCGGCTACACCGGCGACCAACGCTTCAATCTAGCAGCTGTGGTGGAGTTCATCCACACCGCCACCCTGCTGCACGACGACGTGGTCGACGAATCGACCCTGCGCCGGGGCCGCGCCACCGCCAACGAATCCTTCGGCAACCCCGCCAGCGTGCTGGTGGGCGACTTCCTGTACTCGCGCGCCTTCCAGATGATGTTGGATGCAAACAACATGCGCATCATGCAGATTCTGGCCGAAGCGACCAACGTGATCGCGGAAGGCGAAGTGCTGCAGTTGATGAACATGCACGACGCCTCGCTGGACGAAGCGGCGTACCTGCGAGTGATCCGCTCCAAGACCGCCAAACTCTTCGAGGCGAGCACTCGGCTGGCAGCCGTGCTGGCCGACACCACGCCCGAAGTCGAAGAAGCCTGCGCCACTTACGGGCAAGCACTGGGCACCGCCTTTCAAGTGATCGACGACGTACTCGACTACGCGGGCGACGCTCAGGAAACCGGAAAGAACGTCGGCGACGACCTGCGCGAAGGCAAGACCACCTTGCCGCTGATCTTCGCCATGCAGCGCGGCACCCCGGAACAGAGCGCACTGGTGCGCGCCGCCATCGAGGCCGGCGACACTGCCCAGCTGGGAAAAATCGTCGAGATCGTTCGCGAAACGGGCGCACTGGAAGCCTCGCGTGCAGCGGCCGCTGCAGAGGCCGAACGCGCAATTCATGCATTGCGCGACCTTCCGTCGAATTTGCACGCTTCAGGTTTGCTACAATTAGCGGCTCAGTTGCTTGAGCGACGTGCCTGAAACACCTCCACAGAGTTGGCATCTAGGACGAGTTCTTTTTCTTGCAACCAATCGGGGTGTAGCTTAGCCTGGTAGAGCGCTACGTTCGGGACGTAGAGGCCGGAGGTTCGAATCCTCTCACCCCGACCAGTTTTTCTCGACTGGTCCAGTTAATGTCAGCTCCTGTTGCTGTGTAACGATTTACAGCACAGGCGTGTTCAGCGATGATCGTGAAGCACTTTTTCACATCTTTTGCATTCGCTGAATGGCCGCTGCCGAAATTCCCGTTAAAGAAACTACGCAGATCGCCCTTCCCGGCCTGGCGCGCGCCTTGGTGTCCGCCGGCAAGCTTGCAGCGAAATCAGCCGAAGATATCTATCAGAAGTCGCTGAGCGGGCGCACCAGCTTCATCGCCGAACTGACCGGCACGGGTGCCGTCTCAGCCGCGGACCTCGCCCACACCCTGTCGAGCGCTTTCGGCGCCCCACTGCTCGACCTCGATGCCATCGATCACCAGCGCCTGCCCAAGGACCTGCTCGATCCGAAGCTCTGCCATGCGTACCGCATCGTCGTTCTCAGCAAACGCAACAACCGCCTGATCGTCGCAACGGCCGACCCATCGGACCAACAGGCTGCTGAAAAAATCAAGTTCGCCTCGCAGATGGGCGTGGACTGGGTCATTGCGGAGTACGACAAGCTCTCTCGCATGATCGAGGCCGCTGCGGTCAGCGCGGCGGAGTCCATCAACAGCATCGTCGGCGCCGAGTTCGAGTTCGACGATGTCACGGCCGACACCTCGGGCGACGCCAACGAACAGGCCATCGCCGAAGTCGAAGACGCACCCGTGGTGCGCTTCCTGCACAAGATGCTGCTCGACGCCGTGAGCATGCGGGCCTCGGACATCCATTTCGAGCCCTACGAACACCACTATCGGGTGCGCTTCCGGGTCGACGGCGAACTGCGCGAAATCGCCTCCCCGCCCACGGTCATCAAGGACAAGCTGGCCTCTCGCATCAAGGTCATTTCCCGACTCGACATCTCGGAAAAACGCGTGCCGCAAGACGGCCGCATGAAGCTCAAGATCGGTCCCGACCGCGTGATCGACTTCCGCGTGAGCACGCTGCCCACGCTGTTCGGCGAGAAGATCGTCGTGCGTATCCTGGACCCGAGCAGCGCGCGCATGGGCATCGACGCCCTGGGCTACGACGCCGACGAAAAGGAACGGCTCCTCCACGCCATCGGCCGCCCGTACGGCATGGTGCTGGTGACCGGCCCTACGGGCTCGGGCAAGACCGTGTCGCTGTACACCTGCCTGAACCTGCTCAACCAGCCGGGCGTCAACATCGCGACGGCGGAAGACCCGTCGGAAATCAACCTGCCTGGCGTCAACCAGGTCAACGTCAACGAGAAGGCCGGCCTCACCTTCGCGGCGGCGCTGCGCGCCTTCCTGCGGCAGGATCCCGACATCATCATGGTCGGCGAAATCCGCGACCTCGAAACCGCCGACATCTCGATCAAGGCCGCGCAAACGGGTCACCTGGTGCTGTCGACGCTGCACACCAACGACGCCCCGACCACCCTCACGCGCATGCGCAACATGGGCATCGCGCCGTTCAACATCGCATCGAGCGTGATCCTGATCACTGCGCAACGCCTCGCGCGCCGGCTGTGCATGCTGTGCCGCGCGCCGATCGATATCCCGCGTGAAGCCCTGCTCGAAGCCGGCTTCAACGAGGAAGACATCAACGGCACCTGGAAGCCCTACCGCCCGGTCGGATGCGCCGCCTGCAGCGGCGGCTACAAGGGCCGGGTCGGCATCTACCAGGTGATGCCGATTTCGGAAGCCATCCAGGAAATCATCCTGCGCGATGGCAGCGCACTGGACATCGCGAACCAATCCGAAGCCGAAGGCGTGCGCTCGCTGCGCCAGTCCGGCCTTCGCAAAGTCATGCAGGGCCTCACTTCGCTCGAAGAAGTCGTGGCCTGCACCAACCTATAACGAACACACTGAACCGGAGATCGAATGGCAACAGTGGCACCCTCCCGCTCGCAGGTCACACACAAGGAATTCGTCTTCGAATGGGAAGGCAAGGACCGTAACGGCAAGCTGGTGCGCGGCGAGCTTCGCGCCGCCGGGGAAAACCAGGTGCAGGCGGCACTGCGTCGCCAGGGCGTGCTGGCGTCCAAGATCAAGAAGCGCCGCATGCGCTCGGGCAAGGCGATCAAGCCCAAGGACATCGCCATCTTCACGCGCCAACTTGCGACCATGATGAAGGCCGGCGTGCCGTTGCTGCAGTCCTTCGACATCGTGGGTCGTGGCAACGCGAACGCGAGTGTCGCCAAGCTGCTGAACGACATCCGCAGTGATGTCGAGACCGGCACCTCGCTGTCGGCCGCGTTCCGCAAGTTTCCGAAGTATTTCGACAACCTCTACTGCAACCTGGTGGAAGCCGGTGAGGCGGCCGGTATTCTGGAAGACCTGCTCGACCGCCTGGCCACCTACATGGAAAAGACCGAGGCAATCAAGTCGAAGATCAAGTCGGCACTGATGTACCCGACCTCGGTGGTCGTCGTGGCCTTCATCGTGGTGGCGATCATCATGATCTTCGTGATTCCCGCGTTCAAGGAGGTGTTCACCTCGTTCGGTGCCGACCTGCCCGCGCCGACGCTGATCGTGATGGGAATCAGCGAGTTCTTCGTTTCCTACTGGTGGTTGATCTTCGGCGTACTCGGTGGCGGCATCTACTTCTTCCTTCAGGCCTGGAAACGCAACGAGCGCGTCCAGAAGGTCATGGACCGCCTGTTGCTGCGCCTCCCCATCTTTGGCACGTTGATCGAGAAATCTTGCGTGGCCCGCTGGACCCGTACGCTCGCCACCATGTTCGCGGCCGGCGTGCCACTGGTGGAGGCCCTCGACTCCGTGGGCGGTGCCTCGGGCAACTCGGTGTACGGCGACGCCACGGCCAAGATCCAGCAGGAAGTCTCGACCGGCACCAGCCTGACGACGGCCATGACCAACGTCAACCTGTTCCCCTCGATGGTGATCCAGATGACCGCCATCGGTGAGGAGTCGGGCTCGATCGACCACATGCTCGGCAAGGCTGCGGACTTCTACGAGTCCGAAGTCGACGACATGGTCGCCGGCCTCTCCAGCTTGATGGAGCCCATCATCATCGTGTTCCTCGGTGTCATCATCGGTGGCATCGTGGTGTCGATGTACCTGCCCATCTTCAAGCTCGGCCAGGTCGTCTGATGCTGGTGTCGCAAGGATTCGACACCGCGCTGGCCGGTGTGCTGGGGCTATTGGTCGGCAGTTTTCTGAACGTGGTGGTCTACCGTACCCCGGTCATGATGTACCGGGGCTGGCTGAGCGATGCGGTCGCCAACCTCATGTCCTCAAAGGACATGCCATCGCTCTGGTCGCTGGTCTTCGGCCCGAAGGCGATGCCGCCCGCGGGCCTCGAAGCGGCGGCGGACAAGGCGGCCGAAGCCCTCGAGAAGCTGCCGCCTTTCGACCTGTCGCGCCCTGCGTCGCGGTGCGGTGCCTGCGGTCACAAGATTCGCTGGTACCAGAACATCCCCGTCCTGAGCTACCTGTTGCTGCGCGGCCGGTGCGCCAACTGCAAGACCTCGATCAGCCCCCGTTACCCCCTCGTCGAGCTGATCACCGGTGCGCTGTTTGCCCTGTGCGCACATCGCTTCGGCATCACCCCGACGGGCGCGCTCTGGGCGGCCTTCGGCGCCCTGCTGATCTGCCAGTTCCTCATCGACTTCGACACCCAGTTCCTGCCCGATGCATTGAACTACCCACTGCTTTGGCTAGGCCTGGTCGGCGCCGCCCTGGGCTGGACCGGCGTCAGCCTGAACACCGCGGTCTGGGGCGCCGTGTTCGGCTACCTGAGCCTGTGGCTTGTGTACCATGCCTACCGCCTGGCCACAGGCAAGGAAGGCATGGGACATGGGGACTTCAAACTGCTCGCCGCATTGGGTGCCTGGCTCGGCGCCGACTACCTCATCGCGATCATCCTCGTCTCCTCGGTGGTGGGCGCCGTGATCGGCCTCACGCTGCGCTTTGCCGGCAAGCTGGCCCACAAGGACATTCCCATCGCCTTCGGCCCCTTCCTGGCCGGTGCCGGCCTGATCTGCCTCGTGGCCGGTCCCGCCGTCGTGAAGCAGTGGATCCCCTTCGCCTTCCCCTTCGGGGCCCTGGCGCTCTAGGAACAGCAGCAGCATGGCGATGAAACGCATCGGCCTGACCGGCGGCATCGGCAGCGGCAAGAGCACGGTCGCGTCGCTGCTGGTGGCTGAAGGGGCGGTGCTGGTCGACACCGACGCCATCGCACGCAGCATCGCGCAGGCCGGCGGCATCGCGATGCCCGCCATCGAGGCCGCATTCGGCGCCTCGGTCATCGCGCCCGACGGCGGCCTCGACCGGGCTGCCATGCGCCAGCTCGTGTTCACCGATGCGGGCGCCAAGGCCCGCCTCGAAGCCATCCTGCACCCGCTGATCGGCACCGAGACCCAGCGCCAGGCCGCCGCGGCCGGCAACGACGCCGTCGTCGTGTTCGACGTGCCCTTGCTGGTTGAATCCGGCCGCTGGCGCGCCCTCGTAGACCGCGTGCTGGTGGTCGATGCCCGCGAAGACACGCAGCTGCAGCGTGTGGTCGCACGCTCGGGATGGGAGCCCGAAGCCGTGCGCGCCGTGATCGCCCAGCAGGCCCCGCGCAAGGCACGCCGGGCCGCCGCCGACGCCGTGATTTACAACGAGTCACTGACGCTCGCGGAACTGGGCACCGAGGTGCGGGGTCTCTGGAAGCTGTGGGCCGCGGCCACCACGCGATAATCGGAGACCAGCCGCCCCGGCGGCTCTATAACGATTACGACAAAAAGGCGCTCGCCACTGCAGTGCCCTCCCCGAGATGCTTTTCAACTCGTATCCCTTCATTTTTGTCTATTTCCCGCTGGTCCTGATCGGGTTCTTCCTGATCGGCAAGCGCAACACCCGCGCCGCCGCCGGCTTCCTCGGACTGGCCTCGTTGTTCTTCTATGGCTGGTGGAGCATGCAGGCCCTGCCGCTGCTGCTGGGCTCCATCTGCGTCAACTACTGGTTCGGCCTGCAGCTGACACCCGCGCCGGGCCGCAACGAACGCAAGCGCAAGACGCTGCTGATCACCGCGCTGGTGATCAACCTGGGCGTGCTCGCCGTCTTCAAGTACGCCAATTTCTTCCTGGAAAACGTCGACGCCGGGCTGGTCGCGGCGGGTCTCACACCGATCGATCTGGTGCACATCGTGCTGCCGATCGGCATCTCGTTCTATACCTTCACGCAGATCGCCTTTTTGGTCGACTGCTGGCAGGGCAAGGTGCACGAGCGCAGCTTCATCCACTACATGCTGTTCGTCACCTACTTCCCGCACCTGATCGCGGGCCCGGTGCTTCACCACGCGCAGATGATGCCGCAGTTCAACAGCCCGGCGACCTACAGGTTCAACGCCAGCAACGTGGCGCTCGGGCTGGGCATCTTCGTCTTTGGCCTGGCCAAGAAGATGCTGATCGCCGACCCGCTCGGTCAGTACGCCGACATGATGTTCAAGGGCGTGCACGAGGGCGTGCTGCCCTCCCTGTACACCGCGTGGTTCGGAGTGCTGGCCTACACGCTGCAGATCTATTTCGACTTCTCGGGCTACTCCGACATGGCGGTCGGCCTGTCGCTGTGCCTGGGCGTGCAACTGCCACTCAATTTCCGCTCGCCCTACAAGTCGACCAACATGATCGAGTTCTGGCGCCGCTGGCACATCTCGCTGTCGACCTTCCTGCGTGACTACCTCTACGTGCCGCTCGGCGGCAACCGCAAGGGCCCGGCACGCCGCTACCTCAACCTTTTCCTGACGATGCTGCTTGGCGGCCTGTGGCACGGTGCCGCATGGACCTTCGTGATCTGGGGCGCGCTGCATGGCGCCTACCTGATGGTCAATCATTTCTGGAACGCCAAGGTGCGCCGCGGCAACACCAAGACCACCTGGTACGGCCGCGTGATCGGCTGGTTCATCACCTTCCTGTGCGTGATGATCGCCTGGGTCGTGTTCCGCGCCGACAGCATGACGGCCGCCATCGAGATCTACAAGGGCATGCTCGGCCTGCACGGCGCCCCCGTGTCGGCCTTCAGCGAGTTCCGCGTTCCGTTCCGCAAGCCCGAATTCTTCCAGACCATCCTCGTGGGCCTCGTGATCTGCCTGGCGCTGCCACCAACGATCACCCTCGACCGCTGGATTCCGAACGTCGCCGGCCTGGCCGGGCGACCCCGCCTGCAACGCCTGGCCACATGGGTCACCGGACTGGGCTGCGTCTATCTTTTCGGTCTGTGCGTGTCGAAGTTCGGCAGCTACAGCCCGTTCCTCTATTTCCAGTTCTGACATGGAAGACACGAAATCGGCCAAGGCCTGGCTCCGCATCTTCGCCGCCGGCTACCTGGTGTGCTGCGCCCTGCTGGTCGTCAGCCTCTTCACGCCCATTCCGTACGGCGACCTGACCCGCATCGGTCGCATCTCGGAGCAAGAGTTCGGCTGGCACGCCCCGCCGCCCCCGATCCCGGACGCCAACGTCAAGACGTGGCCGATCCAGGAATCCGACATCCTGGTGATCGGCGACAGCTTCTCGGTGCGCTACGTCTGGCAATCGGTGCTCGTGGGCGCCGGCTACAAGCTCACCACCACGCATTGGGACAACACCGGCCCGCTGTGCGAGGACTTCTCGAGCTGGCTCGAAAAGTCCGGCTTCAAGGGCAAGGTCGTCATCGTCGAAAGCATCGAGCGCCTGCTCGAAGACCGCATCGAGAAGTCCGCGGCCTGCAAGACCATGAAGCACGCCTTCAAGCCGACCCCGCCGCCCGGCGAGAATCCGTCCAAACCGGCCCCCGGCTTCCAGCTCAACTGGGACGCCCAGTTGCTCAGCGGCTGGTTCACCTATCACAACACCCGCGCCATCCTGCGCTCCGACAACTGGACCAACACCCCCGAGCACTGGGGCCCGCTGATCGACGCGCGCAAGGTGCCCGACGGCTGCAAGCAGTTCAGCCACCGCGCGTGCGACAAGCTGTTGGTGACCGCCGAAGACCGCGTCAACGCCCCGTTGTCGGTCGAGTCGGCGCGCTTCATGAAACGCTTCGAGAGCAGCGCCACGCCCTACAAGGTGGTGTGGATGGTCGTGCCCAACAAGAGCACCGTCTATTTGCAACAAAACCATGCCGACGCGTTCAGGGCCGAGTTCAACCCGCAAAATATCGGGCCGGACCTGTTCGATCTTGCGGAGAAAAACCGCTTCAAGATGACGGATCTCTTCCCCGCAAACGAGACCCACGTCTCGACCCAGGGTTACATTCTTTTCGGCCAGCGTATGCTGGAGGCTGTGCGTGAGGTGCTGCCGGCACCAATTGCAAAATCGCAATGAGCTCGAGAACCTGATCTGAAAAGCCGATACGCGTGATCCTCTACGAGTACCCCTTCAACGAGCGCACCCGCACCTACCTGCGGTTGGAGCACCTCTTCCGCCGGCTCGGAGAACTGGTGCCCTCCGAATCGCCGCTGTCCCATCACTACGCCTTGGTCACGATCTTCGAGATCATGGACGTGGCCGCGCGGGCCGATCTCAAGGCCGACGTCATGCGCGACCTCGACAAGCACAAGAACGTGTTCAACGGCTACCGGGGCAATCCGGCCATCGCCGAAGCCGTGCTCGACCAGGTGGTCGGCCAGCTCGAGCGCAACTTCACCACGCTGAACGGCGTGGCGGGCAAGGCCGGCCAGGCGCTGACGGAAAACGAGTGGCTCATGAGCATCCGCAGCCGCGCCGGCATTCCGGGCGGGACCTGCGAGTTCGACCTGCCCGCCTATTTCGCCTGGCAACACCGCCCGGCCGCCAGTCGCCGCGCCGACCTCGAGCGCTGGTCGAACACCCTGTCTCCGCTGGCCTCGTCGATCTATCTGCTGCTCAAGCTGCTGCGCGACGCCGACGTGCCCTACAAGGTGATCGCGACCAACGGCCAGTTCCAGCAGAACCTGCCGCAAGGCCGCAGCTTCCAGTTGCTACGCCTGCGCATCGACCCGAAGCTGGGTCTCATCCCCGAAATCAGCGGCAACCGTCTCATGGTGTCCGTGCGCCTCATGCGGCACGACAAGGACGATCGCCTTCATCCAAGCTCGGATGACGCGCCTTTCGAGCTGACCCTCTGCGCATGACCGAGGTGAACGACAAGGGCGAGCGGATCGTCCGTTGCCCCACGTGCGGCGGCGACAGCGTCTATGCGCCAAGCAACAGCTACCGACCGTTTTGCAGCGCGCGCTGCAAAGGCATCGACCTGGGGGCCTGGGCCAGCGAAGAGTTCCGGATGCCGACCGAGGCCCCGCCCGACGACGATCCCTTCGGCGACCCGAAGGTCCAATAGGCAAGCCGCGCGGAGTTACTTGCTGCCCGCGCTCTCGTCCAGCAGTGCCGGATCCATGTAGGTCGCAAAGCTGCGCGCATAGCGCGGACGAAGGTGACCGATGTCCTTGTACGCCGGCGAACCGTCGTCCGGCATGCTGCGGATGCACTGACCCTCGGCACACAGGCTGGCGAACGGCTCAATCACCTGCGCGCCATTGGCTTCGGCCACCTGCTTCAGCCGCGCATTGAACTGCGCCTGGTCTTCCGGCAACGGCGCCTTGCCTTGTTCGCTGACGCGCATCCTGCCCAACCGGCTGCCCTCGATCTGCTTGAGCGGATCGAAATCCATGCCGACCGGATTGCCGAGCACCAGGTAGACCTTCTTTTCCGCCGCCGACAGGCGCTTCAACACCTTGCCCAGCGACTGGAGCGCCAGATCGACGCCATCCCCGTTCAGGAACGGATGCACGACCTTCTTGTCATCGACGAAATAGTTCACCGCGGGTCCGACGCCAGTGAAGTAGCAGCTCCAGCAGGCCCCCAGCACCACTGAATCGATTTCTGGCGTGAGCGCCAGATCGAGCACGGCCGCGCGCCGCGCGTCGCAGGCCGTGTCGGCATCGCTGAACAGGCCCGGCACCGGCGGGCACGAACCCTTGGTCGCAAAGTACACCGTGCGGGCCTTGTCGGGCTGCGTGCGCACCAGCTCGAGTGCGCGCGGCGCATATTGCTCGACATGGCTGTCGCCGATCAGCAGCACGTTCTGTTTGCCATTGCCGGTGCGGTAGACGAACTGGCCACCGAGCGCAGATTCCTCGAAGCCCCCGTAGTAGTTGTCTTCGCGCGTCGCGTCGGCCACGGCCTGCAGTGCCTGGCTGTCGTGGCGCGGCTTTGGCGTGCCCAGGAACACAACCACGCCGACCAGCGCCAGCGCCGCACCGCCGGCGGCCAACCCGCGCAGCATGCCCTGCGAGAGGTGCAGCTTGACAAAGCGCTCCACGAAACGGTACGTGGCCCAGGCCAGGACAACAGAAGCCACCACCATCGCGATGCGCACCTGCAGCGAAGGCTCGCCGCCCGCGACGATGCGCGCATACGAAAGCAGCGGCCAGTGCCACAGGTACAACGGGTAGCTGATGAGGCCGACCCACACCATCACACGGTTCGACAGCAGGTACTTGTTCAGCACGCCGTTCGGGCCCGCCGCGATGCAGCTCACCGCGCCGAGCACCGGCAACAACGCCCACCAGCCGGGAAACGCCTTGGTGCTGCGGGTCATGAAAAGGCCCAACACGATCAGGCCCAGACCGACCACCGACTGCACATGCTTCAGCATCGGCCGCGAATCCACCGATGTCGACGTCGACTGAAGGCGCATGACCGCCAGCAGACCGCCGGCCATCAGCTCCCACGCGCGCGACAGTGGCGAATAGAACGCCGCGGCGCGGTACGGCTGCACCGTGAGCACATTGACCAGGAAGGATATGACGGCCACCGCCAGCGTCACCCGCAGGATCGGCCAGCGCTTGCGCCAGGCCAACCCCAGCAGCAGCGGCCAGAAGATGTAGAACTGCTCCTCGATCCCCAGCGACCACAGGTGCAACAGCGGTTTGGTCTCCGCCGTGGCATCGAAGTACCCCGCTTCACCGAGGAACACCAGGTTGGCGAAGAAAGCAGCCCCACCGGTGGTCTGCTTGCCCAGTTGAGAGAACTCCCCGGGCAGCAGCACGTACCAGCCGAACGCCAGCGTGGCGAGCAGCACCAGCAGCAGCGCGGGAAAGATGCGCCGGATGCGCCGCGCGTAGAAGTCGCTGTAGGTGAAGTCGGCGGCCGCGAGACTCTGGAGAAGGATGGTCGTGATCAGGAAGCCCGAAATCACGAAGAAGACGTCGACCCCGATGAAGCCGCCGGGCAGCAGGCTCGGAAAGGCGTGGTACGCCAGCACCGAGCCCACCGCGATGGCGCGCAGGCCGTCAATGTCCGGGCGGTACTTGGGATGCATCGTCGGTACGGCAGGCTCGCTCAGCGCGCCGGCTGCTGCGCGGCGACCGGTGCGCTGCGCACCGTGCGGTCGAAATAGCTCGCCTCTTCCCGGGTGTAGCGCGGACGCAGGTGATCAGCGTCCTTGTACGCGGGCGCGCCGTCGGACAGCGTGCGCAGGCACTGGTCGTTCTTGCACAGCACCGCCATGGCGTCGATCGGCTCCGCCCCGCTCGCCTGCGCGATGGCGCGCAACCGGTCGTTGAGCTGCTTCTGATCGGCCGGCAGCGGCGTGGTCGGGGTCGAGGTCATGGCCTCCATGTGCGTCAGGCGACTGCCTTCGATCAGCCGCTTGGGCGTGAACTCCGGGCCGCCGGGGTTGTCGAGCAGCAGGTAGACCTTCTTGTGCCGCGCGAGTTCGCGCAACGTGAACTCCATCGAAGCCAGGGAACGCTCGATGCCGTCACCGTTCTGGAACGGATGGCGCTTGTTGTCGGCGTCGCGGAAGTAGTAGTCCAACGCGCCTTGACCGATGAAATAGCAGTTCCAGCAACCGCCGATCACCACCGAGTCGACCTCGGGGCCCATGGCGTAGGCCAGCATGGCATCGCGCCGTTCGGCGCAGCCGATGTTCTTGTCTGCATGCACGCCCAGCACGGCCGGGCAAGCGCCCTGGGTCACGAACCAGGCCGACTTGTCTGGCATCGACGACGTGCGGGCCAGTTCCATCACGCGCGGTGCGTACTGCTGCACGTGACTGTCACCCAGGAACAGCACACGTTTCGGGCCACCGCCGACCTTGTAGACCAGTTGCTCGCCGATCTGATCGAGCTTGAAGCCCTCGTAGTAATCGGCGTCCAGCGTGGCGTTGGCCACAACCTGCAGCCGATCGCTGTTGTTGCGCGGCTCCGGCACGCCAAAGAAGATCGCAGTGCCCGCAGCGGCCACCAACACCATGCCCGCGCCCAGCGTCTTGAGCGTTCCCGCGCCGGGCCGGTTGCGAGCAAAGCGCTCGACGAAGCGATAGGTCGCCCATGCAAGCAGCACGCTCGCCACCATCGCGCCGGCGCGATAGACCGGCGACGGGTGCAGCGGATCGGCTTCCACGATGCGCACGAAGGCCAGCAGCGGCCAGTGCCACAGGTACAACGGGTAGCTGATCAGGCCGATCCACACCATCACGCGGTTCGACAGCAGGTACTTGTTCAGCACACCGCTCGGCCCCGCGGCGATGCAGCTCACCGCACCCAGCGTCGGCAGCAGCGCCCACCAGCCAGGGAACGCCTTGTTGCTGCGGATCATCACCAGCCCGAGCACGATCAAGCCCACGCCCAGCACCGACTGCACGTGGCTTCGCCACGCATTCGGTGCCGGCGGTTTCAGGCGCATGCAGGCCAGGATGCCGCCGACCATCAGCTCCCAGAAACGGGAGGCCGGTGAATAGAACGACGCTGCGGGCAGCGGATGCACGGTCGTCACGTTGATCAGGAACGACACCGCCGCCACCGCCAGCACCACGCGCACGATCGGCCAGCCCTTGCGCCATGCCAGCCCCAGCAGCAGCGGCCAGAAGATGTAGAACTGCTCCTCGATGCCCAGCGACCACAGATGCAGCAGCGGCTTGGTTTCGGCCGCCGTATCGAAATAGCCCGATTCGCCCCAGAACACCAGGTTGGCGACGAAGGCCGTCCCCCCCACGGTCTGCTTGCCGAGTTCCGCGAACTCGTCGGACAGCAGCAGGTACCAGCCTGCGCACAAGGTCGCCAGCAGCACCACGATCAAGGCCGGAAAGATCCGGCGGATGCGGCGTGCGTAGAAGTCGCGGTAGGTGAAATCACCCGCCGCGAGGCTTTGCAGGATGATGGTCGTGATCAGGAAGCCCGAGATCACGAAGAAGATGTCGACCCCGATGAAGCCGCCCATCAGCGCAGTCGGGAACGCGTGGTACACCAGCACGGCACCCACCGCAATGGCACGCAGGCCGTCGATATCCGGACGGTACTTCGGATGCATCAATCGGTCAGTGGGCCGGCGCAACGACCGGCGGCGGCACGAACGGCAGACCGCGCTCGTCCGACAGCCACTGCAGCACAGGGAATGCACCCGGCAGCACCGGCG
Source organism: Variovorax sp. GW821-FHT10C12 (assembly GCF_059415405.1). Taxonomy (NCBI): domain Bacteria; kingdom Pseudomonadati; phylum Pseudomonadota; class Betaproteobacteria; order Burkholderiales; family Comamonadaceae; genus Variovorax; species Variovorax sp. GW821-FHT10C12. The sequence goes on along the minus strand of NZ_JBWKNE010000002.1, from coordinate 91,867 downwards.
CCACCTCCAGCGGCAGCTGCTGCCAGGCCATGGCCTGGCTCTCGCGCATTTCGAATTCGCCGGTCCAGTCCGTCACCTTGCACCAGTGCAGGCGCACCAGCGCATGCGGGTAGTCGTGCTCGGTGACCTTCCAGACCTCGGCACCGCCGATGGTGACGCCCAGCTCTTCCTGCAACTCGCGGCGCAGGGCTTCTTCGACCGTTTCACCGGCTTCGATCTTGCCGCCCGGGAACTCCCAGTAGCCCGCATAGGCCTTGCCTTCAGGCCGCGTGGTGAGCAACAACGCATCGTCGGCCAGCCGGATCAGCACGCCGACGGCCACTTCGGTGTGCTTGCGTGCCGTCTCACTCACGCGCCGGCCCGCCCTGCGTAGTCGCGCGCGAACTGGTAGGCCACGCGGCCGCTGCGCGAGCCGCGCTCGAGCGCCCACACGAGCGCCTCGGGCCGCGCCGCCGCGATGGCCGCGTCGTCGACGCCGAACGACGAGAGCCACTGGCCCACGATCGTCAGGTATTCGTTCTGGCTGAAGGGGTAGAAGCTCACCCAGAGGCCGAAGCGCTCCGACAGCGAGATCTTCTCTTCGATCACTTCGCCCGGATGCACCTCGCCGTCGTCCGTGTGCTTGTACGTGAGGTTGTCCTTCATGTACTCGGGCAGCAGGTGGCGTCGGTTGCTGGTCGCGTAGATCAGCACGTTGGGCGTCGAGGCGGCAATCGATCCGTCCAGGATCGACTTGAGCGCCTTGTAGCCCGGCTCGCCCTCGTCGAAGCTCAGGTCGTCGCTGAAGACGATGAACTTCTCGGGACGCTGCGACACCACCTCGACGATGTCGGGCAGGTCGGTGAGTTCGGCCTTGTCGACCTCGATCAGGCGCAGGCCCTGCGGCGCGTAGGCCTGCAGGCAGGCGCGGATCAGCGACGACTTGCCCGTGCCGCGTGCGCCGGTCAGCAGCACGTTGTTGGCCGGCTTGCCTTCGACGAACTGGCGCGTGTTGCGCTCGATCTTTTCCTTCTGGACGTCGATTTCCCTCAGCGAATCGAGCGCCATCGTGGCCACGTGCTTCACGGGCTCCAGCACGCCATGGCCGGAGTTGCGACGGCGGTAGCGCCAGGCGATGGACGCATTCCAGTCGGGCGGGGCCGACAGCGGCTGCGGCAGGATCGATTCGATGCGGCCGATGAGCTGCTCGGCGCGCTCAATGAGCTTCTGGAACTGCTCGTTCATGACCGGTAGTCGGCGTTGATCGTGACGTACTCGTGGCTGAAATCGCAGGTCCACACGGTGTCGCTGGCAGTGCCGCGGCCCAGGCCGATGCGTACGGTGATTTCGCTCTGCTTCATCACGCGCTGGCCGTCTTCCTCGCGGTACGACGGATTGCGCCCGCCCTTCACCGCCACATGCACGTCGTCCAGGAACAGGTCGATGCCGGTCTGGTCGAGGTCGGCAATGCCGGCATAGCCGACGGCCGCCAGGATGCGGCCCAGGTTCGGGTCGCTGGCGAAGAAGGCGGTCTTGACCAGCGGCGAATGCGCCACGGCATAAGCCACCTGGCGGCACTCGGCCCCGTCCTTGCCGCCGTCGACCTGGATGGTGATGAACTTGGTCGCGCCTTCGCCGTCGCGCACGATGGCCTGCGCCAGCAGGCGGGCCACGTCGCGCATCGCGGCCACGAGCGCCTGGCCGTCGGCCGAGTCGAGCGAGGTGATGGTCGCGTGCGCGGCCTTCTGCGTGGCGATGACCACGAACGAGTCGTTGGTCGAGGTGTCGCCGTCGATGGTCACGCGGTTGAACGAGGCGTCGGCCAGCTGCGTGGCCAGCGGCTGGATCAGCGCCGGGTCGATCTTCGCGTCGGTCGCCATGAAGCCGAGCATGGTCGCCATGTTCGGACGGATCATGCCGGCGCCCTTGCTGATGCCGGTGACGGTGACGGTGGCACCGCCGATCTGCACCCGGCGGCTGAACGCCTTGGGGATCGTGTCGGTGGTCATGATGCCTTCGGCGGCACGGGCCCAGTTGTTTTCCGACGCGTCGGCCAGCGCGGCCGGCAGGCCGGCTTCGATGCGGTCCACGGGCAGCGGCTCCATGATCACGCCGGTCGAGAACGGCAGGATCTGCTCGGGCGCCAGCTCCAGGTGGCGCGCCAGCGCGATGCAGGTGGAACGCGTGCGCATCAGGCCGTCTTCGCCGGTGCCGGCGTTGGCGTTGCCGGTGTTGATCACCATCGCGCGAATGCCGTAGCTGGCCTTCAGGTGGTCGCGGCAGACCTGCACGGGCGCGGCGCAGAAACGGTTTTGCGTGAACACGCCGCCGACCGCCGAGCCTTCGTCGATCAGCACGACGGTCAGGTCCTTGCGGTTGGCCTTGCGCACGCCGGCTTCGGCCACGCCGATGCGGACGCCGGGCACCGCGAACAGCGCGGCGGGATCGGGAGCGGACAGGTTCACGGGCATGGGATTTCTCTCAATGAAAGGTGCGGGACTTCAGCTCAGCTCAGCTTGCCGTGGCACGCCTTGTACTTCTTGCCGCTGCCGCAGGGGCAGGGGTCGTTGCGGCCGACGCGCGCAAAGGCGGCGGCTTCGGCGCTCAGGGCGCCCGTGCCGACGGCCGCCAGGCGACGCTGGTTCTCTTCGTCGACGCGCACCTCGACCTCGCCGGTCTCGGTGGGCGCGGTGTAGGTGATGTTCGAGACGTTCTCGCCGCGGCTTTCCATTTCCTCGGCCGCCTGCTCGAGCTGTTCGCCCGACTGCACGCGCACCGTCATGAGCTGGCGCGTGACTTCGTTCTTGACCGAGTCGAGCAGCTGGCCGAAGAGCTCGAAGGCCTCGCGCTTGTATTCCTGCTTGGGCTGCTTTTGCGCATAGCCGCGCAGGTGGATGCCCTGGCGCAGGTAGTCGAGCGAGGCCAGGTGTTCGCGCCAGTGGGTGTCGATGCTCTGCAGCAGCACCATGCGCTCGAACTGGGTGAAGTTCTCCTGGCCGATCAGCGTGACCTTGGCGTCGAAGCTCTCGTTGGCGTAGGCCACGATCTTCTCGACCACTTCCTCGTCGGAGATGGCATCGGCGGCCTCGACCTGCTGCTTGAGCGGCATGTCGATGCCCCACTCGCTGAACAGGCTCTTCTCGAGGCTGTCGAGGTCCCACTGCTCTTCGACCGATTCGCGCGGCACGTACTGGCGCGCGAGGTCGGTGAAGCAGCCTTCGCGCAGCGCGGCGATCTGCGCCGTGAGGTCGGCCGCGTCGAGGATGTCGTTGCGCTGCTGGTAGATCACCTTGCGCTGGTCGTTCGACACGTCGTCGTACTCGAGCAGCTGCTTGCGGATGTCGAAGTTGCGCGCCTCGACCTTGCGCTGCGCGCTCTCGATACTGCGCGTGACGATGCCGGCTTCGATGGCTTCGCCGTCGGGCATCTTCAGGCGGTCCATGATCGCCTTCACGCGGTCGCCCGCGAAGATGCGCATCAGCGGATCGTCCAGGCTCAGGTAGAAGCGCGACGAACCCGGGTCGCCCTGGCGGCCCGAACGGCCGCGCAGCTGGTTGTCGATGCGGCGCGACTCATGGCGTTCGGTGGCGATGATGCGCAGGCCACCCAGCGACTTCACGAACTCGTGGTCCTTGGTCCACTCGGCGCGCACATGGGCGATGTCGGCTTGCTTGGTGGCTTCGTCGCGGCCTTCGTCGTTCTCGATCGCCTCGATCATCTTCTCGATGTTGCCGCCCAGCACGATGTCGGTACCGCGGCCGGCCATGTTGGTCGCGATGGTGATCATCTTCGTGCGACCGGCCTGCGCCACGATGTCGGCTTCGCGGGCGTGCTGCTTGGCGTTGAGCACCTGGTGCGGCAGGCCTGCCTTCTCGAGCAGGGCGTCGATGATTTCCGAGTTCTCGATCGACGAGGTGCCCACCAGCACCGGCTGGCCGCGCTCGTAGCACTCGCGGATGTCCTGGATGGCTGCTTCGTACTTCTCGCGCGTCGTCTTGTAGACGCGGTCGAGCTGGTCGTCGCGCTTGCTGATGCGGTTCGGCGGAATGATCGTGGTCTCGAGACCGTAGATTTCCTGGAACTCGTAGGCCTCGGTGTCGGCCGTGCCGGTCATGCCGGCCAGCTTGCCGTACAGGCGGAAGTAGTTCTGGAAGGTGATCGAGGCCAGCGTCTGGTTCTCGGCCTGGATCTCGACGCCTTCCTTGGCTTCCACGGCCTGGTGCAGGCCGTCGCTCCAGCGGCGGCCGCTCATGAGGCGGCCGGTGAATTCGTCGACGATGACCACTTCGCCCTGCTGCACCACGTAGTGCTGGTCGCGGTGGTACAGGTGGCGAGCACGCAGCGCGGCATTCAGGTGATGCATCAGCGTGATGTTGGCCGGGTCGTACAGCGATGCGCCCTCGGGAATCAGCTTGAGCTCGCCCAGGATGCGCTCGGCGTTCTCGTGACCGTCTTCGGTCAGGAACACCTGGTGGGTTTTCTCGTCGACCGTGAAGTCGCCGGGCACCGTGACGCCCTCGCCCGTGCGCGGATCGGCTTCGCCTTCCTGCTTCTTGAGCAGCGGCACCACCTTGTTGATCGCCAGGTACAGGTCGGTGTGGTCTTCGGCCTGGCCGCTGATGATCAGCGGCGTGCGGGCCTCGTCGATCAGGATGGAGTCCACCTCGTCGACGATCGCGAAATTCAGGCCACGCTGCACCCGGTCGCCGGGCTCGTAGACCATGTTGTCGCGCAGGTAGTCGAAGCCGTACTCGTTGTTCGTGCCGTACGTGATGTCGCTGCCGTAGGCGGCCTGCTTCTCTTCGCGCGGCATCTGCGGCAGGTTGATGCCGACCGACAGGCCCAGGAAGTTGTACAGGCGGCCCATCCAGGTCGCGTCGCGGTTGGCCAGGTAGTCGTTCACCGTGACCACGTGCACGCCCTTGCCGGACAGCGCATTCAGGTACACGGGCAGCGTGGCGGTCAGCGTCTTGCCTTCGCCGGTACGCATTTCGGAGATCTTGCCGTTGTGCAGCGCCATGCCGCCGAGCAGCTGGACGTCGAAGTGGCGCATCTTCATGACGCGCTTGGAGCCTTCGCGCACGGTGGCGAAGGCTTCGGGCAGCAGGTCGTCGAGCGACTCGCCCTTGGCGATGCGGTCCTTGAATTCCTGCGTCTTGGCGCGCAGCGCGTCGTCGCTGAGCTTTTCGAATTCGGGTTCGAGCGCATTGATGCGCGTCACCGTCTTGCGATACTGCTTGAGGAGCCGGTCGTTGCGACTGCCGAAGATCTGGGTCAGGAAGTTGGTTGCCATGGGCGTGGAGAGGGGCGGGCACCTGACACGACAGGCACTGCGACCGGATTCCCTAAGATATGGTGAAAGCAGTTGGGCGCACCTTCTTCGAATGCAAGCTTGGCAAGTCTCGAAGTCGGATGGCCCCGTTCCGGAACAAACGCCGACGCACGCGTCGGCAAACCGGGCATTTTAGCTGTCTTGTTTCTAACCCCTGGATTACCCATGTATCGCCGACTTCCCCCCGCCATTTCACTGCACGAAGCTGCGGCAGGCGCCCCCACCCTGGGGAGCCTGATGGCACGCGCGCGGGACACGGCCGAGCGGCTGAAGGCGATCGAAGGGTTGATTCCGCCGGCCATGCGCGCGGCCATCCAGCCGGGGCCAGCCGAGGGCGATGTGTGGTGCCTGCTGGTCAAGGGCAGCGCCGCAGCCGCCAAGCTGCGCCAGCTGTCGCCGATGCTGGTCACGCGGCTGAAGAACCGGGGCTGGGACGTCGCGACGATCCGCATCAAGGTGTACACGGGGCGCTGAGCCCCGGGGCGGCACACCGCTTCAAGCGGCAACAGCGCGGTCGGGCCAGCTCGGATCGCTCGACGCGTCGGAGGTCAGCACCAGCACGACGTGCGCATCGGCCGCAATGGTCTCGGCCTCGCGCAGTTGCCGCACCGCCCCCAGGCCTGCCGCCGCCGCCAGCTCGGCGCTCACGCCGGCCGCGGTGAGCAGCCGCCGCGCCGCGCGAGCTTCGTCGTCGCCCACCACCACGGCCCCGCCGCCGCTGGCCGTGGCAGCCTGCCATTGCAGATAGGTGACCGTCGCGCCCGCGCTCGACAGCTGCGCCGTGCGACCGGGGTAGCTGCCGTTGAGCGCCCCGCCCTCGAGCACGCGCGACAGCCGCGGGAAAGGCTCGACCAGCCACATCCGCGGCAGGCGCGCGATGCGCCCCGCCGCCAGCAGCTCACGAAAACCGGCGTAGATGCCCCAGGCCATGTCGCCGCGCCCGGTCGGCACCACAACGTGGTCCGGCAGGCCGCCATCCTGCAGGCACTCTTCGGCGATGGCCTTGTAGCCCTCCACGCCCAACGGCGCGCTGCCGAGCGCCGGCAGGCGGTAGTTGGAGAGCGCGAAATAGCCCGGGTACTGCGAGCGCTCGCGCACGAAGCCCCAGCGGCCTGTGTTGTCGGCGAACACGTAACGCCGCGCGCCCAGCGCGTCGAGTTGGCGCGCATAGGTGGCGGGCATCGCCTCGTAAGTGGCCACTTCGCAACCAAGCCCCGCGGCCCAGGCATAGTGCGCCGCCGAGACCGCCGTGTTGCCCGACGATGCGAGCACCAGCGTGTGGGCGCCGGCGTCCAGCGCCTGGGCCACGCCCATCGCGGTCAGCCGGTCCTTGGGCGAGCCGGTCGGGTTGCGCGATTCGTCCTTGATGCTCAGGCGCGCCACGCCGAACTGCTGCGCGAGGTCGGGCATGTCGTGCTGCGGCGTGTTTCCCTCGCCGAGCGAAAAGCCCTGCACGTAAGGCATCGGCACCACGTCCGGGCCGCCGGGCCGGTAGCTCGCGCGCAGCCCCACGTGAAAGCCGGCCTGCCGGCAGGCCGGGCAGCCGTCGTTGGCGAGCGTGACCGGGTACAGCGTGTCGCAGCGCAGGCACTGCAGCCCCTGCAGCCGCGGATTGCGCTGCGGCGTGAACGAGCGGCCGAGCACCCCGGCCGGCCGGCCCGGCAGGAAGGTCTGCGCGGGGTTCTCCGGCGGCGCGGTGAACTTGAAGTCCAGAACGGGCGATGGGGTCACGGATCGTTGACTCGTTAATAAATGTGACCGAATCTTATTCAAAATCAACGAAGTCCACGATACGGGAGTTCATCCCATTGCAGTGGATTTCAGATTTCCTTCACTTATTTCCACGTGAATTCGTGGTTCAGCCCGATCACCACGCCGCGCACGCCCTGCGGCCCGGTGCGCGAGGTGCTGATGTCGACGCTGATCAGCGGCGTCAGGCTGAAGCGGCCACCCACGCGCGAGGTCCACACGCCCGCGGCCCGGTTGCGCTCCGCGATCAGCGACACGGCGTCGTTCAGCGCCCACTCCACCGCGAGGCCACCGCGCGGCGTGCGCACGCCGGTGCCCAGCGCCCAGTCGGCGCCCAGGTTGGCGTGGAATTGCAGGCTGTCGGTGGGCCGCCAGGTGAGCGGCACGACCAGCTGGCCGCCCCAGCGACCGCCGCGCCGCAGGTCGGCCACCGCGCCCATCGACACGGCGGCGCTGAAAGGCGCGTCGGCGGCCGTGCCGGCAAAGGTCCATTTGAGCTGCGGGCCGCCCGTGACCGAATGGACGCCCTGCGCCGAGAGCCGGTCGAAGTTCAGCCCCAGCTCGACCGGCCCGACCCGGCAGGCCGGCCCGACATGGAAACCCGTCGTGACGGGCTCGGCGCCGCTGCGGCCCCACCAGGTTTCGTACTGGCACTGGCCGGGATCGAGCGTGCCGGCGTCGTCGACATCGAAGTGGCCGGCGGCCTGCGCGCCCAGGCCCGGCAGCGCCGCGCATGCGGCGAAGAGCAGGCGTGCGGTGCGTTTGTTGTTGTTCTTCATCTCGTGCTTCCCTCAGAGAGCCCTGCCTCATTCTAGGAAGCCGGAAAGTCCGCGCCATGACGCGGCGCGGCCCTCGCCCCCTTCACGACCTCAGAACTCGAACTGCGGCTGCAGCTCGCGGATGCGCTTGATCGCCACGCCGGCCGCTGCCGTGCGCGTCTCCACGCCCAGCTTCACGTACACGCGCTCCAGGTGCTTCTTGGCGGTGGCCGGGCTGCTGCCGAGGATCTCGCCGATGTCCTTGTTGGTCTTGCCCTTGACCACCCAGTACAGCACCTCGGCCTCGCGCGCCGTGAGCTTCAGGCTCAGGCTCATGGCCTCGATCACGGCGGTGTCGGAGACCTCGCGCATGACGATCATCCATTCGTCGCCGGCGTCGTCCTCGCCGGTCTGGCGGTGCAGCCGCAGGCTCAGGCTGCGCGCGCCCTGCGCGATCACCAGCGCGGGCGGCTCGATGCCGCGTGCGCGGGCTTCGGGCGCGTGCTGGCGCAGCCAGCCGAGCACGGCCGGCGGCGTCTCGGGCGCCTGCGTTTCGCAGTAGCGCGCCAGCAGCTCGCGCGCCAGCGCCGTCTGCCAGATCAGCCGGCCCTCGGGCAGCCGCACCGTGATGCTCGCGTAGCCGAAGGCGTCGAGCGCGTTGCGCGCCTGCCCGGCCTGGTGCGCCTCCTGCCGCGCGCGGCGCGCGCCCTGCAGGTGCACGTTCATGCGCGCCAGCACCTCCTTGGGCTTGATGGGCTTGGTGACGTAGTCGACGCCGCCCGCCTCGAGCGCGGCCACGAGGTGCTCGGTTTCTGTGAGGCCCGTCATGAACACGATGGGAATGTGCGCGGTGGCCACATCGGCCTTGAGCCGGCGCGCCACCTCGAAGCCGTCGATGCCCGGCATCATCGCGTCGAGCAGCACGATGTCGGGGCGCGCCTGCGCGGCGCGCTGCAACGCCTGCTCGCCGTTCGTGGCGATGAGCACGGTGTAGCCCGATTCGTCGAGCGCGTCGTGCAGCACGGCGAGGTTGTCGGGCACGTCGTCGACGATCAGCACCAGGTCGCCGTGGGCGCCCTGCTGCTCGCGCAGCGTCCGGGCGAGCGGTGAAGTGGGCAGGGTCGGTGGAGACAACAGGGTCATGCGGCGCCCTCGGCGGCTTCGGCCAGCGCGCGGCCCATGGCTTCGAACTGGAACTGGCGGGCCAGCGCGCGCTGGGCCTCGGTCCACGCGGCGCACTCGGGCTGCGCGGCGTCGATGTCGTCGAGCTGGTTCATGATGCCCCGGAAGTAGCCCAGGCCCACGGCCTCGTCGAGCGCACGCAGGCGCGCCAGCGACGGCGGCTGCATCGCGCGCGGCGCGGCCACGGCGGGCGCGGGCCGCGCGGCGGTGTCGGTCCACTGCAGGGCGAGCCGGCGCTCCAGCCAGTCGAGCAGTTCGGTGTGGCGCACGGGCTTGACGAAGAAGTCTTCGGGCGCAATGCCCACGTCGTTGTCCAGGCCCTTGTCGAAAGCGTTGGCCGAGACGATGGCCACCGACGCGTCGGCCAGCCCCAGCTTGCGCGCGCGGCGGATGGTCTCCCAGCCGTCGATGCCGGGCATCGCGAGGTCGACGAACATGGCGTCGGGCCGGTAGCCCGCGGCGATGAGGTCCAGCGCGTCGTGCCCGCTGGCCGCGCTGCGCAGTTCGAAGCCCAGCGGCGCGAGCACATGGCCCAGCAGCTCGCGGTCGGCCTCCTCGTTGTCGACCACCAGCAGGCGCCGACGCGCGCCCTCGTAGCCGCGCCGCGCGCGCGGCGCCGGTGCAACGCGCGCACTGCCCGCGACCGCCTCGTGCACCCGCGGCAGGAACAGCCGCACGCAGAACAGCGAGCCCTCGCCCGGCGTGCTGCGCACCTTCATCTCGCCGCCCATCAGGTCGGTCAGCATCTTCGCGATGGTCAGGCCCAGGCCCGCGCCCGGCGCCGACGACACCGCCGCGTGGCCGCGCGCGAAGGGCTCGAAGATGCGCTCGATATCGGCCGCCGTCATGCCCGGCCCGGTGTCCTCGATCTCGATGGCGGCGAACTCGCGTGCGTACGAAATGCGCAAGGTCACCTGCCCCGCCGCCGTGAACTTGATCGCGTTGCCCAGCAGGTTGATGAGGATCTGGCTCACGCGCTTCTCGTCGGCGCGCACCACGTCCGGCAGCGTGCCGGCCGCCTCGAAGCGAAAGCGCAGGCCCTTCTCGGCCGCCTGCAGCTCGAACATGTCGGCCAACTCGCGCATCGCATCGGCAAAGCGCATCGGCCGCGCGTCGAGCGTGAGCTTGCCGGCCTCGATGTGGGCGATGGCCAGCGTGCCCTCGATGAGCGACAGCAGGTGCTCGCCGCCGCGCTTGATCACCGCCACCGCCTGCTGGCGGTGCGGCGGCACCGAGTGGTCTTCGCCCATGAGCTGCGCGTAGCCCAGGATGCTGTTGAGCGGCGTGCGCAGCTCGTGGCTGATGGCGCTGATGTAGCGGCTCTTGGCCTGGTTCGCGAGGTCCGCCGCGCGCCGCGCCTGGTCGGCCGCGAGCTTGGCATGCTCGGCGATCTCGCGGGCCTCTTCGGCGCTCTGCTTGGCGTCCTGCAGTGCGCGGTCGGTCTCGCGGTGCAGCGCAATCTCACGCACCAGCAGGTGGGTCTGGCGGTTCGATTCTTCCTGCGCCACCTTGCGGCTCTGGTGCGCCAGCACCAGCCACCACGCGACGATGCCCGCGATGACCAGCAGCGCCATGTAGGCCTTGAGAAAACCCGAGCGCAGCGACGCCTGCTGCACCGCGACCAGCGCCCCGCCCACGTCGGCCTGCGCCGCCAGCGCGAGCGCGCTTTCGCTCAAGGCCCGCAGCTCCTGCTGGTAGAGCACACCGAACACCACAGCCAGCAGCGGCACGATGACCAGCATCAGCAGCAGGAAGTGCCCGAGCCCCGTGTCCAGGTAGCGCCAGCTGCGGCGCGGCAGCAGCCAGCGCAGCACGGCGGACCACTGCGCCGACAGGCTCGCGTGCGGCTTGCACAGGTCGCCGCAGCGCGCGTCGAGCGTGCAGCACAGCGAGCAGATCGCGCCCTGGTAGGCCGGGCAGTGCGCCATGTCGGGGCCTTCGTACTCGCGCTCGCAGATCACGCAGTGCTGCACCTTCAATCGCTGGTAGCTGCCACCCTCGTCCGGCGACGGCTCGACCCGCGCCCAGCGCACCTTGCGCCCGCCCGCCGCCGGCGCGAACAGCACGGAGCCGCCCGCGTCGGACGTGCGCGCCAGGTAGTACTTGCCGCCCGTGGCCCACGCCAGCAGCGGCGATGCCACCAGCGCCGTGCCCAGCGCGATCAGCGCCGAGAAGGCCTGTGCCAGCGGCCCGAACACGCCCAGGTGCGCCGTGATCGACAGCACCGACGCCAGCGCCATCGCGCCCACGCCCACCGGGTTGATGTCCCACAGGTGCGCGCGCTTGAACTCGATGCCCGGCGGCGACAGCCCCAGCGGCTTGTTGACGACCAGGTCGGCCACCACGGCCATCATCCAGGCGATGGCGATGTTGGCGAAGAGCCCCAGCACGTCGCCCAGCGCCTCGAACACGTTCATCTCCATCAGCATGAAGGCGATGAGCGCGTTGAACACCACCCACACCACGCGCCCCGGGTGGCTGTGCGCCACGCGCGAGAAGAAGTTGCTCCAGGCCAGCGAGCCGGCGTAGGCGTTCGTCACGTTGATCTTCAGCTGCGAGACCACCACGAACAGCGCCGTCGCCGCCACCGCCCAGCCGTAGTTCGGAAACACGTACTCGTAGGCCGCCAGGTACATCTGGTTCGGGTCGACCGCGCGCTCCACTGGCACCATGTGCGTGATCGCGAGGTAGGCCAGCGCCGCCCCGCCCAGCATCTTGACCACGCCCAGCACCACCCAGCCCGGCCCGCCCGCCAGCACGCCGGCCCACCAGCGGCGCGCCGTGCCCGCGGTGCGCGCGGGCATGAAGCGCAGGTAGTCGGCCTGCTCGCCCATCTGCGTGATGAGCGCGATGCCGACCGTCAGCGCGGCACCGAACAGGTGCAGGTTGAATCCTTGCGCGCCCGACTTCGCCCCTCCGTAGTGCGTGATGCCCGCGAACGCACCAGGATCGCGCACCAGCACGAAGACGAAGGGCACCACCAGCATCAGCAGCCACAGCGGCTGCGTCCACAGCTGCAGCCGGCTGATCACCGACACCCCGTGCGTGACCAGCGGAATCACCACCAGCGCGCACACCAGGTAGCCCCACACCGGCGGAATGCCCAGCGCCAGCTCGAGCGCATAGGCCATCACGGCCGCCTCGAGCGCGAAGAAGATGAAGGTGAAGCTCGCGTAGATCAGCGAGGTGAGCGTGGAGCCGATGTAGCCGAAGCCCGCGCCGCGCGTGAGCAAATCCATGTCGACGCCGTAGCGCGCCGCGTACACGCTGATCGGCAGCCCCGCCAGGAAGATGATGAGCCCGGTGACGAGGATCGCCCAGAAGGCGTTGGCGAAGCCGTACTGCACCAGCAGCGTGGCGCCGACCGCCTCCAGCACCAGGAACGAGGCCGCCCCGAAGGCCGTGTTGGCCACCCGCCATTCGGACCATTTGCGAAAGCGCTGCGGCGTGTAGCGCAGCGCGTAGTCCTCCAGCGTTTCGCTCGCGACCCAGCTGTTGTAGTCGCGCCGCACCTTGACGATGCGCTGGGGGGCGTCGTCGGTCAGGAGAGGTCGGTCGGCGGAATTCACACCGTTTCGGTGCAGCTTTCATGCCACCGGGTACGGCATTTGGCGAACAGGGCACGACTGTTGCAAAGCCACAGCCTTGCCCATAATCACCGACCGCCACCCGACCCCACCTCCGCCATGGAACTGACCCCGCGCGAAAAAGACAAGCTGCTGATCTTCACGGCCGCGCTGCTGGCCGAACGCCGCAAGGCGCGCGGGCTCAAGCTCAACTACCCGGAAGCCGTCGCGCTGATCACCGCCGCCGTGATGGAAGGCGCCCGCGACGGCAAAAGCGTCGCCGAGCTGATGAGCGAGGGCCGCAGCGTGCTCACCCGCGCCGAGGTGATGGACGGCATCGCCGAGATGATTCCCGACATCCAGGTCGAGGCCAGTTTTCCCGACGGCACCAAGCTCGTGACCGTCCACCAGCCGATCGTCTGAACCTCCGCCATAAGAAGAAAGACCCCTCCATGCGCTTCGCAAAGACTTCCGCCCTGCTCGCCGCCCTCCTCCTGCCGCTGGCCGCCAGTGCCCACACCGGCGTCGACGGCGGCGTGCACCACGGCTTCACCGCCGGCTTCATGCACCCGCTGACCGGCGCCGACCACCTCGCGGCGATGGTCGCGGTCGGCCTGTGGAGCGCGCTGGTCGCGCACCGTGCCTGGCCCGACCTGCTGTGGGCGCCGCTGGCCTTCGCGGGCATGCTGCTCGCGGGCGCGTTGGCCGGGCTCGCCGGCGTGCAGCTGCCGGCGGTGGAGCCGATGATCGCCGCCTCGCTGCTGGTGCTGGGCCTGCTGGTCGCCACGCGCGTGCACCTGCCGGCCGGTGTCGCCATGGCCGTCGTGGGCCTGTTCGCCGTCTTCCACGGCGTGGCGCACGGCCACGAACTGGCGGGCGAGCACGGCGCGGCCCTCACGCTGGCCGGCATGGTCAGCGCCACGCTGCTGCTGCACGCGGCCGGCATCGCGCTGGGCTGGGCGCTGCGCCATGCCAACGCCTGGCTGCCGCGCGTGGCCGGCGCGGCCGTCGTCGCCCTGGGCGCCACGCTGCTGGCCCAGGCGGTCTGAGGCGGCCATGACGCCCGGCGAACTCCTCACCGACGACGGCGAGCACACGCTCAACCCCGGCCGCCGCGCCCTCACGTTGGTGGTGCGCAACACGGCCGACCGGCCGATCCAGGTCGGCTCGCACTATCACTTTGCCGAGACCAACGGCGCCCTCGACTTCGACCGTGCCGCCGCGCGCGGCATGCGGCTGAACATCGCCTCGGGCGCCGCGGTGCGCTTCGAGCCGGGCCAGCAGCGCACGGTCGAGCTGGTCGATTTTTCCGGCGATCGCATCGTCTACGGCTTTCGCGGCCTCGTTCAAGGGAAGCTCTAAAACATGGCCACCATCGGGCGACGCGCCTACGCAGAAATCTTCGGTCCCACCGTGGGCGACCGGGTCCGCCTTGCGGACACCGACCTGCTGATCGAAGTCGAAGCCGACTACACGCTGCGCGCCGGCGGCTACGGCGAAGAGGTGAAGTTCGGCGGCGGCAAGACGATCCGCGACGGCATGGCGCAGTCGCAGCGCACGCGCGCGCAGGGCGCCGTCGACACGGTGATGACCAACGCGTTGATCCTCGACCACTGGGGCATCGTGAAGGCCGACATCGGCCTGAAGGACGGCCGCATCGCCGCCATCGGCAAGGCCGGCAACCCCGACGTGCAACCGGGCGTGGACATCGTCATCGGCCCGGGCACCGAGATCATCAGCTGCGAGGGCACCATCGTCACCGCGGGCGGCATCGACAGCCACATCCACTTCATCTGCCCGCAGCAGATCGAGGAGGCGCTGACCTCGGGCGTGACGACCATGCTCGGCGGCGGCACCGGCCCGGCCACCGGCACCTTCGCGACCACCGCCACGCCCGGCCCCTGGCACATCGAGCGCATGCTGCAGGCGGCCGACGCGTTCCCGATGAACCTGGGCTTCCTCGGCAAGGGCAACGCCAGCCTGCCCGATGCGCTGCACGAGCAGATCGAGGCCGGCGTCATGGGCCTGAAGCTGCATGAAGACTGGGGCACCACGCCTTCGGCCATCAGCAACTGCCTGGACGTGGCCGACGCCACCGACACGCAGGTGGCGATCCACAGCGACACGCTGAACGAATCGGGTTTCGTCGAGAACACCATCGCCGCCGTGGGCGGGCGCGCCATCTGTGCCTTCCACACCGAGGGCGCGGGCGGCGGCCATGCACCCGACATCCTGCGCGTGGTGGGCGAGTCGAACTTCCTGCCCTCGTCGACCAACCCGACGATGCCCTACACCGTGAACACGCTCGACGAGCACGTCGACATGCTCATGGTGTGCCACCACCTGGATGCCGGCATTGCCGAAGACCTGGCCTTTGCCGAGTCGCGCATCCGCAAGGAAACCATCGCCGCCGAGGACGTGCTGCACGACCTGGGCGCGATCAGCATGTTCAGCTCCGACAGCCAGGCCATGGGCCGCGTCGGCGAGGTGGTCATCCGCACCTGGCAGACCGCGCACAAGATGAAGCAGCAGCGCGGCACGCTGCCCGAGGACAGCGAACGCAACGACAACTTCCGCGTGCGGCGCTACGTGGCCAAGTACACGATCAACCCGGCCCTCGCGCACGGCATCGCGCACGAGGTGGGCTCCATCGAGGTCGGCAAGTGGGCCGACCTCGTGGTCTGGAAGCCGGCCTTCTTCGGCGTGAAGCCCTTCACCATCATCAAGGGCGGCACCATCGCGATGGCCGCGATGGGCGACCCCAGCGCGTCGATCCCCACGCCGCAGCCGGTGCACTTCCGGCCGATGTTCGGCGCCTACGGCGGCTCGCTAGCGAAGAGCTCGCTGACCTTCGTCTCGCAGGCCGGGCTGGCCGCGGGCATCAAGGAACGCTACGGCCTGAGCAAGCACCTGAGCGCAGTGAAGAACATCCGCAACGTGCGCAAGCAGGACCTGATCCACAACGGCTACACGCCGAAGATGGAGATCGACGCGCAAACGTACGCCGTGCGCGCCGATGGCCAGCTGCTGACCTGCGAGCCGGCCAAGGTGCTGCCGATGGCGCAGCGCTACTTCCTGTTCTGAAGGAGGCCGCGACGCGGCCGTCTGACGGGTTCGCAATCAAGGTGAGCGCAAGGCGCGAAGCCGCAGACAGTGCTGACGCACGGCAAGGCGACGCAACGCGGCGATCGCCTTGATTGCGAAGCCGTCTCAGACCGGCGGGTGCCGGCGGTGCCAGTCGGTCTCCCGCTGGAACGCCCAGCCCGCGCGCACCAGCAGGTCTTCGCCGAAGTGCGGCGCCACGAACTGGAAGGCCACCGGCACGCCCGCCTCGGTGGCGCCGCCCGGCAAGGTGAGCGTGGGGCTGCCCGTGAGGTCGAACGGGCAGGTGTAGCGCAGCATGCCCGCCAGCAGCTCGGGGTCCACGCCGAGCTGGCCGGCGCGTTCGAGCGTCGGTGCTGCGAAGGGAATGGCCGGGATCAGCAGCAGGTCGACCTGCTCGAAGAACGTGCGCACGCGGCCGGTGAAATCGGCGCGGCGCAGCAGCAGCTTCTGGTAGTCGGTGGCGCTTTGCGACAGGCCCAGGTCGATCAGCCCCGAGAGGCCCGGGCCGTACTCATCGCGTCGCGACGGGTACGTGGCCTCGTGCGCCACGGCGGTCTCGACCGCGCACAGCGGCGACCAGTCGAGCACGGCCTGCGCCGTGTCGGGAAACACCACCTCGCGCACCGA
Organism: Variovorax sp. GW821-FHT10C12; assembly: GCF_059415405.1. Lineage (NCBI taxonomy): Bacteria > Pseudomonadati > Pseudomonadota > Betaproteobacteria > Burkholderiales > Comamonadaceae > Variovorax > Variovorax sp. GW821-FHT10C12. The sequence goes on along the minus strand of NZ_JBWKNE010000002.1, from coordinate 75,569 downwards.
GGCGCCCAGCGACTCCACCGTGCGGATCGCGGCCGCGAGCGTGGCGCGCGTGGGGGCGTCCACGCGGTCCAGCGTCCAGGCGGGGTCGATGCCCACGCGCAGGCCGGCCAAGCCGCGCGTCATCGTCGCCAGGTAGTCGGGCACCGGCAGCGTGCTGGCCGTCGGGTCGCGCGGGTCGGCGCCGGCGATGGCCGCCAGCATCGCGCCCGCATCGGCCGCGCTGCGCGTCATCGGGCCGATGTGGTCGAGCGAGGCGGCCAGCTCGAAGGCGCCGTGGCGGCTCACCCGCCCCCACGTCGGCTTGAGGCCCGTGATGCCGTTGGCCGCCGACGGAAAGCGGATCGATCCGCCCGTGTCGGTGCCCAGCGCGCCGAAGCACAGCCCCGCCGCCGTGGCCACGCCCGAGCCGCTGGACGACACGCCGGGCCACAGCGTGGCGTCCCACGGGTTGACCGGCGACGCGATCTGCGGATGGTGGTCGGCAAAGGCGCCTTCGGTCTGCTGCAGCTTGCCCAGGATCACCGCGCCGGCCTCGCGCAGGCGGTGCACCACGGTCGCGTCTTCCGTCGGGCGGAACGCCTGGTGGATCGTCATGCCGTGCGCGCTCGGCACGCCCTCGGTCCACAGCAGGTCCTTCACGGCCAGCGGCACGCCGTGCAGCGGTCCGCGCGCGCGGCCGGCGGCGATTTCGGTGTCGGCGCGGCGCGCCTCGTCGAGCGCCTGCGCGTCCATGCGCGTCGCGTAGCTGCGCAAGCGGCCGTCGACGGCCTCGATGCGCGCGAGCATGGCGCGCGTGACTTCTTCCGACGAGCGCTCGCGCGACTGGATCTGCCGGCCGACCTCCAGCAGTTCGAGATGATGCAATTCCTTGTCCGCCATGACTGACTCCCGCATGTGTAGGGTTGAGAAAGAAGGTCCGAATCCAAGTGGCGAAGCTGCCACCCCGGGCGAACCTTATCGGCGCGGGGCGGCCCGCGCTGGTCTCTTTCGGACATGCACTTGTGCTGGGGCGGACACCCCGCGTGCGGCGCTCAGCGCGGCTTCAGCAGCGTGTGCGGCGCACAGCCGTAGGCCTTGCGGAAGACCCGGCTGAAATGCGACAGGTCGGAAAACCCGTGCTGGAACGCGACGTCGGTCACGCTGTGCGCGCGCCCGCCCACCAGCGCCTCGCGGCTGGCCGCCAGGCGCGCCTGCCAGACCGCGCCCATCGCCGTGGCGCCCTGGCGCGCGAACGCCCGCGCCACGGTGCGCGCCGAGACGTGGTGCGCCTGCGCCAACGTATCGAGCGAGAGCGCCGGGTCGTCCAGATGGCGCTCGATGTAGGCCGTCATGCGCGCATGCAGGCCGCGCTCGGCGCCGGCGTCGCCAGCCATGTCCTGCTGCAGCTCGAGCGTCACGGCCAGCAGGTCGATGAGCGCGCCGCCGAAGCGCTCGGCCGCGGCGGAATGCGGCTGCGCAAAGGCCGGGTTCGCCGTCTCCCGCAGCATCGCGTGCAGCGGCGCCGCGCCGGGACGGTCTGCGGCGATGGTGTGGGCGGTGAAGTCTTCGGCCTTCGCGAAGCGCCGCAGCAGCAGCCGGCGCGGCATGCGCGCCAGGTAGACCGAGCGTGCGTCCAGCGTGCATTCGAACGGCCGGCCGGCGTCGTAGAGCAGCATGTCGCCGCTGCGCAGCCGCCCCTGCCGCCCGCCTTGCACCAAGGTGCCCTCGCCCTCCTGCACGAACGCCAGCCACAGGTCGTCCAGCGGATGCCGGCGCAGGTGGGGCGCGTCGCGCGACCAGTGATGCATCGGCGCCGACATGCGGTTGACGCTGACCGCGCCCACCTCGCGCACGTCGAGCCGCCCCTCGAACGGCTCGGCCGTCATCGCACGGCTGGCCGCGGGAATGCAGTGGCGGCACACGACGTCGTGCCAGTAGTCGAAACGCAGCGGGGTCGCGACATCGGTCGTCAGGTAGGCCAGGCTGTTCATGACGCGGATGCTGGGGCGGATGGGGCGCGCAGGCAAGCCCTGCGCGGGGCCCGGTCCTTGCTACGGGAGGAGGAACCCTTGTTGCACTGTGTCCATGCCTGCGTTTTCATTCACCCGCGCCGCGCGCGCCACTTCAGTCGTTGCGTGGCGCCAGGTGCTCGCGAACCCACTGGGCGAGCGCGTCTTCGTCCAGCCCGCCTTCGGCGAGCTTCAGCGTGATGAGCACGCAGTCATGGTCGGACGCCACCAACTCGAAGCCGTTGAGGTCGAGGAACACTTCCATCGCGACGAAAGCGGTTCGCTTGTTGCCGTCGGTGAAGGGGTGGTTGCGCGCAATGCCGAAGGCGTAGGCGGCGGCCAGCGTGGCCGCATCGGGCGATTCGTACAGCGCGCGGTTCTGCGGCCGGCCCATGGCCGAGGCCAGCAAGCCCTCGTCGCGCACGCCGGCGGGCCCGCCATGCTCGGCCAACTGCTCTTCATGCACCGCATGAATCAACTGCAGGCTGAGCCAGACCCAGGCCTGGTTGGCCGCGCTCACTTCGCCAGCTCGCGCAGCACGTTGCGCCGCTTCTTCATGACGCGCCGAGCCGCCTCCATCTGGCGTTCGAAGGCGTCGTCGTACGGCGTGAGCGTGAAGCCGCCACCCGCGGCCTGCGTGAGGTAGACCGTGTCGCCCTTGCCGACCTTCATGCTGGCCAGCACCTCCTTGGGCAGGATGACGCCGACCGAGTTGCCGATCTGGGTCAGTTTGAGTGCGGACATGGCGGACTCCCACGAGCAAAAGTTATAACAAGCGTTATATTATTCCGCCTCATCTGGAGTCGCAACCCGCCATGCTCACCGCCAACAAACTCATGCCCCAGGGCCGCGGTCTCGCGCCCGTGCTGCTCAAGCGTGCCGCCACCATCGAACTCGATTGGGACGTGCGCCAGAAAAGCCGTTTCGACGCCACCGACTCGCAGGGCCGGCAGATCGGCATCTTCCTGCCGCGCGGCACCGCGGTGCGCGGCGGCGACGTGCTGGTGGCGGAAGACGGCTCGCTGGTGCGCGTGATCGCGGCGCCGCAGCCCGTGCTGCGCATCACGCACTGCACCGCCCACGGCACGCCCTTCGACCTGACGCGCGCGGCCTACCACCTGGGCAACCGGCATGTGCCGATCGAGCTCAAGCCCGACCACCTGAAGATCGAACCCGACCACGTGCTGGCCGACATGCTGCGCTCGATGCACCTGATCGTCGTCGCCGTCGAGGAAGCCTTCGAGCCCGAAGGCGGCGCGTACGGCGCGCAAGGGCATTCGCACGGCGGCCACAGTCATGACCACGACCATGGCCATGACCACGGACATTCCCACGGCAAGAGCGGCCCCAAGCCCCTCGTGCTCGCCCCCGAACTGCTCGACGACGATCACGGCCACGGCCACTCACATTGAAATGACCCACCGCTCTTCTCGTGCGCAGGGCACTGGGTGCTTCCCGCAGCAAAATCAAGGAGGAGGGCGAAGCCCGGGGGACATTCGCGGAGGGAAGTACCCGCTGGCCTGCGCACGCGCCCTGAACAGCGGCGCGCGCCCATAGACAAATGCCGACCCCGCACAGCCTCCTCCAGCTCATCTGGCTCGCCTCCCCCGCCCTGCCGGTCGGCGGCTTCTCGTATTCCGAGGGCGTCGAGGCCGCGGTCGAATGGGCCGGCATCAACTCCGAAGCCAGCGCCACCGAGTGGCTCTCCGACCAGTTGCACCTGAGCTTCGCGCGCGGCGACCTCGCCCTGGCCGCCCAGGCGATCACCGCCTGGCGCGCGAACGACGCGCAGCGCATCCGCACCCTCAACGACTGGGTGCTGCACACCCGCGAATCCGCCGAGTTCTTCCTGCAGACCGAGCAGATGGGCCGCTCCTTCGTCGAGTGGCTGAAGCTGCACCATGCCGACACCGCCGAGGTCTTCGCCGGCCTGCCCGCGACCTACCCCGTGGCCTTCGCGTTCGCCGCCAGCCGCACCGAAGCCTCGGTGCAGGACGGCTGCCTGGCCTTCGCCTTCGGCTGGGCCGAGAACATGGTGGCCGCCGCCGTCAAGGCCGTGCCGCTGGGCCAGAGCGCGGGCCAGCGCATCCTGGCGCGGCTGGCGAACGAAATCCCTGCGGCCGTTGACCGCGCCATGCAACTGAGCGACGACGAGCGCCAGGCTTTCGCGCCCCTGCTGGCGGTGTTGTCGGCCCGCCATGAAACACAATATTCCCGCCTCTTCCGAAGCTGACCGAACCGGACCTTTTCGCCCATGACCTCCGCCCTGCACCACATCCCGAACCGCACCAAGAAGCTCCCGCCGCTGCGCGTGGGCATCGGCGGCCCCGTCGGCTCGGGCAAGACCACCCTGCTCGAAATGCTCTGCAAGGCGATGCGCGACAAATACGACCTGGTCGCCATCACCAACGACATCTACACCAAGGAAGACCAGCGCCTGCTCACCGTGGCCGGCGCGCTGCCGGCCGAGCGCATCATGGGCGTGGAAACCGGCGGCTGCCCGCACACCGCGATCCGCGAAGACGCCTCGATCAACCTCGAGGCCATCGATCGCATGCTCGAAGACTTTCCGAACGCCGACATCGTGTTCGTCGAATCGGGCGGCGACAACTTGGCCGCCACCTTCAGCCCCGAGCTGTCGGACCTCACCATCTACGTGATCGACGTGGCGGCCGGCGAAAAGATCCCGCGCAAGGGCGGCCCCGGCATCACCAAGAGCGACCTGTTCGTCATCAACAAGACCGACCTCGCGCCCTACGTCGGCGCGAACCTCGACGTGATGGAACAGGACACCCAGCGCATGCGCCGCCAGCGCCCCTACGTGATGACCAACCTCAAGACGCTGACCGGCGTCGCCGAGGTGGTCGCTTTCATCGAAACGCGCGGCATGCTCACCGCCGCCTGATTCTTCAACCAGGGCGGCGGTGGGCGCTCAGTGCGCCACGGCCTCCGGCATCTGCCCGAACTTCCCGCTGCCGAAGTCCTTCATCGCCTGCACGATCTCGTCGCGCGTGTTCATCACGAACGGGCCGTGGCCGACGATGGGTTCGTCGATCGGCTCGCCGCTGAGCAGCAGCACCACCGCGTCGTTGTTGGCATCGATCGTGAGCGCGTCGCCCGCACGGTCGAGCAGCACCATCTGCGCGTCGCGCACGACCGTCTCGCCGTTCACCTGCACCGTGCCGCGCAGCACCACCAGCGCAGCCGTGTGGCCTTCGGGCACCGGCAGCGTCACCTGCGCGCCCTGGTTCAGGCGCAGGTCCCACACGTCGATGGGCGTGAAGGTGCGGGCCGGCCCCTTGCGGCCAAGGTAGTCGCCCGCGATCACCCGCACGCTGCCCGCGCCTTCGGGCAGCGGCACCGACGGAATCTGCGCATCGACGATGGCCTGGTAGCCCGGCGTGGCCATCTTGTCCCGGGCGGGCAGGTTGACCCACAGCTGCACCATCTCGAGCTCGCCACCGTCGCGCGTGAACGCTTCGGAATGGAACTCCTCGTGCAGGATGCCCGCGCCGGCGGTCATCCATTGCACGTCGCCGGGGCCGATGGTGCCGCCCTGCCCGGTCGAGTCGCGGTGCGACACCTCGCCCTTGTAGACGATGGTCACGGTCTCGAAGCCGCGGTGCGGGTGCTGGCCCACGCCGCGCGGCTGTGCGGTCGGCGTGAACCGGGCCGGGCCGGCGTAGTCCAGCAGCAGGAAGGGGCTGGCGTGGCGGCCCAGCGTGTCGTAGCTGAACAGCGAGCGCACGGGAAAACCGTCGCCCACCCAGTGCGGGCGCGGTGCGCTGTAGGTGCCGAGGATCTTCTTCATGGTCTGTGTTCCTTTCCATCTGGCGGCTCGCCCGGAACGGGAAAGCCATGGATCAAGGATGGAGCCGCAACGATGCTTTGAGTAGATGCCAGAATTCGCCCTCATCGTTCCATCTGGCGAACGATCAACGGCACGGAGGACCCCCAAAAGCCATGCGCGACCTGAACGATCTCTACTACTACGCCCAGGTGGTCGACCACGGCGGTTTTGCCCCGGCCGGCCGCGCCCTGAGCGTGCCCAAGTCGAGCCTGAGCCGGCGCATCGCGCTGCTCGAAGAGCGGCTGGGCGTGCGCCTGATCCAGCGCTCCACGCGCCGCTTCAGCGTCACCGACATCGGCCGCCAGTACTACGAGCATTGCGTGGCCATGCTGGTCGAGGCCGACGCCGCGCAGGAGGCCATCGACCGCCTGCAGGCCCAGCCGCAGGGGCTGGTACGGCTGTCGTGCCCGCCGGCGCTGGTGTACTACCAGGTGGCCGAGATGATCGCCCGCTTCATGACCGAGTGCCCGCGCGTGACCGTGCAGCTCGAGAGCACCAACCGCCGCGTCGACGTGATCCGCGAAGGCTTCGACCTCGCGCTGCGCGTGCGCTTTCCGCCGCTCGAAGACACCGACCTGGTGATGAAGGTGCTGGGCCACAGCACGCAGCGCCTCGTGGCCCACCCGCGCCTGCTCGAAGGCCTGACGGCGCCGGCCAGCCCCGCCGACATCGGTCTGCTGCCCAGCCTCGATCTCGGCCCGGCCCAGCCGCACCACACCTGGTCGCTCGAGGGCCCCGACGGCGCGAGCGCCGAGGTGCGCCACCAGCCCCGCCTGGTGACCGACGACATGGCCGCGCTGCGGCATGCCGCCCTGCAGGGCGTGGGCGTGGCCAAGATGCCGACGATGATGGTGCGCGACGACCTGCAGGCCGGCCGCCTCGTCGACGCACTGCCGCAATGGGCGCCGCGCAGCGGCATCGTGCACGCGGTGTTCCCTTCGCGCCGCGGCCTGCTGCCGTCGGTGCGCAAGCTGGTGGACTTCCTGGCGGTGGAATACGAGGCGCTCGAAGCCCTCGAGCTCTCGGGCGTACCGGCCGCGCCGGGGCCGACGCGCACCTCAGTCGACTGATCCGGCGGTCACTGGCGCATAGAGCGGCAGGCGCAGCGTCAGCCCGAGCACGCCGCCGTCGTCCGGCGCGGAATAGATGCGCCCGCCGTGGCGCCCCGCGATGCGCTCGCAGATGCGCGCACTGGCCAGCGAGGCGGCGTCGAGCGCATCGAAAAAGCGCGCCAGCGGCGGCCGCTCGCTGTCGGCGTCGAGGTCGCGCCAGTGAACGACGGCCTGCGTGCCTTCGATGCGCGCGCGCACCTGCAGCGTCGCGCCCGCGGCCATCACGCGCGCGGCATGCGCGGCCACCTTGGCCAGCAACTCGCGCAGCTCCGAGGGAATGCCGAAGACCGGCACCGCTTCCGCGGGCAGGTCCACCGCGAGGCGCAGCGCGTCTGCAGCATCGGGCGTCGCGCCGAGCAAAGGCCGCAGATCCTGCACGCGGCTGTCCGCCAGGTGCTGGTGCAGCTCGGTGCGGGCCTGCTGCGCGAGGCTACGGGCGTGCACCGCCGCGCGGGCGTTGGCGACGAACAGCGCGCCCATCAGCGCGAGCACGCCGGTCAGGCCGAGGCCGATGAGCGTGGCAATGACCAGGCCGAGTGAACTGCCGTACACGGTCGACAGTCCTCAGCGCGTTTCAGGAAAGGCCGGCCGCGCGCAGCCGCTCGGAGCCTCGCAGCGTGGCGGGGGCCCCTCGCGAAACCCCGGCGGTGGCCCGGGCGGAAAAAGAGGCGGCGGCAGCACGATGCAGCCCGACAGGCCGAGCGCTGCCAGCACGCCTGCGAGGTGATGAATTCGGATCATGTGAATCGATGCATGGCTGGTTCGACGGCAGGGCCCGTTCGCGTGCGCCGGCAGCGCCCCCGCACGCGAACGGGGGCCGATCAGAACGCGTGGCGAATGCCGAAGTCGTAGCCCGTCGACGAACGCGGCAGGCCCGTGTAGCCCACGCCGGTGCTGCCGTAGCCCGTGGTGCTGGCGGCCGTGAGGCTGCCCGTGTAGTTCGCGTCGTTGCGGTTGCTCACGCGCGCCACGGTGGCGTACAGCGCGGTGCGCTTGGACAGGTTGTGCACGTAGCCGATCGCGAGCTTGTTCGCACGCGGGTCGTCGCCCGTGACACCGACCGCGCCTTCGTTGTAGCGAACGGTCGAGTACGACGCGCGGATCAGGCCCGCGCCCACCGGCATGCTCGCGCCGATCAGGTAGCCGTTGTAGCTGTCGTGGCGGTTGCCCAGCGCCGCGAGGTCGAACTTGTTTTTCACGTTCGACAACTCGCCGAACAGCTTGACCGGACCGAAGTCGTACGACGCGCCGAGGTTGATGGTCTGCACCTTGCGCGTGAGCGTGGTGGTGTCGACCGCCACGTTCTGGCCCACCGCCAGCGCGATGTCCAGCGGCCCGTTCGCATAGCCGAAACGCCCGCCGACATAGCGCCCGGCGCTGCTGCTGGTGGCAGCGGTGGTGTCGGTGGCGCTGGTCTTCGTGTTCTCGTTCAGGCTGTACTGCAGCTGGCCGTAGAAGCCGCCGAGGTTGGGCGGCAGGAAGTAGCCGACCATGTTGCTGGCGCGCACGTAGTTCGTGTTGCCCAGCGCGGTGCTGCCGCTCACCGTGTTGATCACGCTCGAGCCCGAGCCGTTGGTGCCGAACGGGTCGAACACCGTGTCGTTCCAGAACGTGGCCGTGTAGTCGCGGCCCAGCCGCACTTCGCCGAAGCCGCCCGACAGGCTGACGGTGGAACGGCGGTTGAAGTTGGCGATGCCGGTGGCGCCGTCGTCGTTGCTGATCGGCGCCTCGAGCCAGAAGCTGGCGGCGAGCCCGCCGCCCAGGTCTTCCGTGCCGCGAAAGCCGATGCGGCTGGAGTTGTAGCCCGAGTTGGCCAGGCTCCATTGGCTCTGCTTGCTGGTGGTGCCCGTGACGGGGTTGCGCGAGGTGGCGCTCTGGTAGCTCACGCCGGCATCGACGACGCCGAACAGGGTGACCGACGATTGGGCAGAGGCCAGGCCGGTGACGGCCAGCGCGGCGAGTGCCGTGAGGGATTTCTTCATTCAGGTTTCTCCGGGGTTTTCAGCTGCTCTTCATCGAGCCGCTGACCGGATGGTCCTGTTCAAAATTGGAGGAATCTGGTGGACGCCAGCCCTCCCCTCGCGGGTGTTGTTTTGCGTTCACGCGCCGGCCGGTGCGTGAACGCCTTGCGCCGAAAAGGCTACTCGGCCGTGCGAAGCGCAGGCGCCGGGGCTGGCGCCGCGCGCCGCGCGTAGCGCTGCGCCAGCACTGCGCACACCATCAGCTGCATCTGGTGGAACAGCATCAGCGGCAGCACGATCGCGCCGACGGCGTGCGAGGCGAACAGCACCTTCGCCATCGGAATCCCGCTCGCCAGGCTCTTCTTGGAGCCGCAGAAGACGATGGTGATCTCGTCTTCGATGTTGAAGCCGAAGCGCCGCGCCATGAACGTCGTGAGGCCCAGTGCCAGCGCCAGCAGCACGCCGCACACCAGCAGCAGGCCCAGCAGCGCGCTCACCGGAATCTGCTTCCAGAGCCCTTCGATCACCGCCGCGCTGAACGCCGTGTAGACCACCAGCAGGATCGAGCCCTGGTCCACGAACTTCAGCACCGCGGCGCGCTTCTGGATCCACTTGCCGATCAACGGACGCGACAGGTGGCCGATGACGAACGGCACCAGCAGCTGCAGCAGGATGCGACCGATCGCATCGAGCGACGAAGACGACGCCACCGCACCGCCTTCAGGCAAGACCACCAGGCTCACCAGCACCGGCGTGATGAACACGCCCAGCAGCGTCGAGGCCGAAGCGCTGCAGATCGCAGCCGGCATGTTCCCCCGCGCCATCGCAGTGAACGCAATCGCCGACTGCACCGTGGCCGGCAGCACGCACAGGAACAGCACGCCCGTGTACAGCTGCGGCGTCACCAGCGGCCCCAGCACAGGCCGCAGCGCGAGCCCCAGCACCGGAAACAGGACGAAGGTGCAGGCGAACACCAGCAGGTGCAGCCGCCAATGTGTGATGCCCGCCAGGATCGCCTCGCGCGACAGCTTGGCGCCGTGCAGGAAGAACAGCAGCCCGATCGCGACCGTGGTCAGGCCCTCGAAGAAATGGGCCACACGGCCGCTGGCGGGCAGCAGGCTGGCCAGGGTGACGACCGCGACGAGCGTGAGCGTGAAGTTGTCAGGAAGAAAGCGTGAACGTGCCATGGCCTGCATTGGACCTTCCGGCCATTCAAAAGAGAAATGGATTTATCGGATGGATATATGATTTGAGCGCATGAACGTCACGCTGCGCCAACTCCGCGTCTTCCGCTCTGTGGCCGAGGGCCGCAACTTCAGCCGTGCCGGCGACCAGGTGGGCCTGAGCCAGCCGGCGGTGAGCCGGTCGATCTCGGAGCTCGAAGCCCAGCTCGGCCTCAAGCTGCTGGACCGCACCACGCGCGAGGTGGTGCTGACCGAAGCCGGCCACTCGTTCGCGGCGCGCCTCGACCGCGTGCTCGACGAACTCGACCAGACGCTGCAGGACGTGGCCGGCCTGGCCAGCGCGCGCGGCGGCAAGGTGCGCGTGGCCAGCAGCCCCACGCTCTCGGCCAACCTCATGCCCGACTGCATCGCGGCCTGCGCGGTGCAGGCGCCGGGCATCCAGTTTTTGCTGCTCGACCGCATCCAGCAGGACGTGCTGGACAGCGTGCGCAGCGGCGAGGTCGACTTCGGCGTGGTGATCGAGCCCTCCGAGGCCGACGACCTGCACTGCGAGTCGATCCTCAACGACCCCTTCATGGTGGTCACGTTGCCCGGCCACCGGCTGACGGAAAAGAAGGCCTCGGTGAACTGGTCGGCGCTCGACGGCCAGCCGCTGGTGCTGCTCGATCACGCCTCGGGCAGCCGGCGCCTCATCGACCAGGCGCTGGAGCGGCACGGCGCGCGCTGCGACGTGAAGCAGCAGCTGGGCCATGCGACCACCGTGTTCCGCATGGTCGAGGCCGGCATCGGCATCAGCGTGATGCCGGGGCTGTCGCTGCCGCCCGAGGGGCTGGCGCGGCTGGTGGTGCGCCCGCTGGTGCCCAACGTGCAGCGCGCGATCATGCTGATCCGGCGCCGCAACCGCGAGCTGTCGCCGCTCGCGCAGCGGGTCTGGCGCATGGTGCGCGAGACGGCGGCGCTCAGTGAGGCGCCCGCGGCCCCGCCGACGAAGGCGCGCTGAAGAAGCGCTCCTGGCGCTGGCGCACGCAGAAGTCGATCAGCTCCTCGACCTCTGTGGCCTTGTCGAACACCGCGTCGGCGCCGAGCTGCGCGCATTTGCGGCGCGTCTCGGGCGTGGCGTGGTTGCTCAGCACCACCATCTTCTGCCTCGGGTCGCGGTTGCGGCAGGCCTCGAGCACGCTGAAGCCGGTGCCGTCGCCCAAAAAGAGGTCGACGATGGCCAGGTCCCACAGCGCCGGGTTGCGCGTGAGCCAGCGCGTGCCTTCGGCCTCCGATTCGGCCTGGCCGACCGGATCGATGCGCGCCATCTCGCGCAGCGTGCCCGCCAGGCTGGCGCGCTGGGCGGGGTTGTCTTCGACGATGAAGGCGCGGACGGTGGTCATGGCGGGCTCTGCTGAGGGGACAAATGCAGGCTACAAATTGCGCCCGCCACAAGTCGAAGGTGTGACACCCCACCGCGCGTAGGACATCACCCGCCGGCCACCCGCCCGGACTCAGAGCGTGAGGATGGTGCAACCCGTGGTCTTGCGCGCCTCGAGGTCGCGGTGCGCCTGCTGCACGTCGGCCAGGGCGTAGCGCTGGTCGATCGGGATCTTCACCGCGCCGCTTTGCACCACCGCGAACAGGTCGTCGGCCATGGCCTGCGTGCGCTCGCGCGTGGCGATGTGCGTGAACAGCGTCGGGCGCGTCACGTAGAGCGAGCCCTTCGAGGCCAGCAGGCCGAGGTTGACCGGCGGCACCGGGCCCGAGCCGTTGCCGAAGATCGCCAGCAGGCCGAAGGGGCGCAGGCTGTCGACGGAGCCTTCGAAAGTGTCCTTGCCCACCGAGTCGTACACCACCTTCACGCCCTGGCCGCCGGTGATCTCCTTCACGCGCGCCGCGAAGTTCTCGGTGCTGTAGTTGATGGCGTGCGCCGCGCCGTGCGCCAGCGCGAGCTGGCACTTGGCGTCGCTGCCGGCCGTGCCGATGAGTTGCAGGCCGAGCGCCTTGGCCCATTGGCAGGCGATGAGGCCGACGCCGCCGGCCGCCGCATGGAACAGCACGAAGTCGCCGGGCTGCAGGCCTTCGGCGGGCAGCGTCTTCTTCAGCAGGTACTGCGCGGTGAGGCCCTTGAGCATCATGGCCGCGCCGGTCTCGAAGGAGATGTCGTCGGGCAGCTTGCACACGCACTTGGCCGGCATCACGCGCAGCTCGCAATACGCGCCGGGCGGCTGGCTCGCGTAGGCGGCGCGGTCGCCGGCCTTCAGGTGCGTCACGCCCTCGCCCACCGCCTCGACGATGCCCGAGGCTTCCATGCCCAGCTGCAGCGGCATCTGGAACGGGTACAGGCCGGTGCGCTGGTAGGTGTCGATGAAGTTCAGGCCCACGGCCTTGTGGCGGATGCGGGTCTCGCCGGGGCCGGGCTCGCCCACCTCGACCTCGACGACCTTCAGTTCCTCGGGACCGCCGTGGCGGTCGATACGGACGGCTTTGCTCAACATCGTTGCTGTCTCCACGCAGGGGAAAAAAGAATGGGACGGGCATCGTGCCACGTTTGACCATTTCTCGACGGGCCACGGACACTGCGCGGGCCCGGTAGAGTCGGCGGCCATGTCGTCCGCATCGCACCACCGCCTCACGCCCCTCACCGCCCTTCTGCTCACCGTGCCGCCGCTGCTGTGGGCCGGCAATGCGGTGGTCGGCCGGCTGGTGCGCGCGCTGGTGTCGCCGCTGACGCTGAACTTCGTGCGCTGGGTGATCGCGTTCGTGCTGCTGCTGCCGCTGGCGGCCTGGGTGCTGCGCCGCGACAGTCCGCTGTGGGCGCACTGGCGGCGCTACGCGCTGCTGGGCCTGCTGGGCATCGGCCTGTACAACGCCTTCCAGTACCTGGCACTGCAGACCTCCACGCCGATCAACGTCACGCTGGTGGGCTCCAGCCTGCCGCTGTGGATGCTGGCCGTGGGCACGCTGTGCTTCGGCGCGCGCGTCAGCCGGCGCGCGCTGGGCGGCGCGCTGCTGTCGATGCTGGGCGTGCTGCTGGTGCTGAGCCGCGGCGAGTGGCAGCAGCTGCTGGCGCTGCGGCTGGTGCCGGGCGACCTGTACATGATCGCGGGCACCATCGCCTGGGCCTTCTACAGCTGGCTGCTCGCGCGCACGCACGAGCCTGCCAACGTGCGCAGCGACTGGGCTGCCTTCCTGATGGCGCAATTGGTGTTCGGTGTCGCGTGGTCAGGCGCACTGGCCGCCGGCGAGTGGACGTTCACGCCCGCCCACCTCGACCTGGGCTGGCCGCTCATTGCGGCGATGCTGTTCATCGGCATCGGCCCCGCCGTGCTGGCCTACCGCTGCTGGGGCACCGGCGTGCAGCGCGCGGGGCCACAGGCGGCGAGCATCTTCATGAACCTCACGCCGCTGTTCGCGGCCGTGCTGTCGGCGGCCTTCCTCGGCGAGGCGCCGTACTGGTACCACGGCGCCGCCTTCGTGCTGATCGTGGGCGGGATCGTGGTGTCGTCGCGGCGCTGAACGCGCGCCGCTGTGTCGGTCAGTAGGTGCCCGGGTAGGCGCCGCCGTCGGCCAAGACGTTCTGGCCGGTCATGTAGCCGGCCTGCATGCTGCACAGGAACGCGCAGATCGCGCCGAACTCCGCCGGGTTGCCGAAGCGCTTGGCCGGAATGTTCTTCTTGCGCGCTTCCCACACGGTGTCGAAATCCTGGCCCGACTTCTGCGCCGCACCGGCCATCGTGCCCTTGAGGCGGTCGGTCTCGAAGGAGCCCGGCAGCAGGTTGTTGATGGTCACGCCCTGCGCCGCCACCGACGTGCGCGCCACACCGGCCACGAAGCCCGTGAGGCCGCTGCGTGCGCCGTTCGACAACCCCAGGATGTCGATCGGCGACTTCACCGAGCTCGACGTGATGTTGACGATGCGACCGAAGCCGCGCTTGGCCATGCCGTCCACCGTGGCCTTGATGAGCTCGATGGGCGTGAGCATGTTGGCGTCGACCGCCTTGATCCACGCCTCGCGGTCCCAGTTGCGGAAGTCGCCGGGCGGCGGGCCGCCGGCGTTGGTGACGACGATGTCGAAGTCGTGGCCCAGCGCGAACACGGCCGCGCGGCCGGCTTCGGTGGTGATGTCGGCCGCCACCTGCTTGACGAACGGACCCGACGGACCGGCCACCGCCACCAGCTGCTTGGCCGCAGCGTCGAGCGCCTCGGCGCCACGCGCCACGATCACCACGTTGACGCCTTCGCGCACCAGCGCCTCGGCGCAGCCGTAGCCCAACCCCTTGCTCGCGCCGCACACCAGTGCGGTCCTGCCTGCAATGCCCAGATCCATGTGTTTGCTCCAGTCGATCGATTGATCGATGCTGCAGGGGCTAACGCCCCTTGCGTGTGAAAACGAAGATGCCCGCGATGACGAGCACCGTGCCGGCCGCGATCCACGCGGTGAACGGCTCACCCAGTATGACCACCCCCATGAGGATGGTCGACAGGGGCCCGATCATGCCGGTTTGTGCCGCAATGGCGGGGCCGATGCGCTCGATGGCCATCATCACCATGAGGACAGGCACCGCGGTGCAGAGCGTGGCGTTGAGCACCGACAGCCAGATCACCTCGGGTGCCACCGCCATCGCTGCGCTCATCGGCCGCGTGAGCACGAACTGCAGGATGCACAGCACGCAGGCCACGGTGGTCGCCAGCCCCACGAGCCGCAGCGACCCGAGCCGCTTGACGAACTCGCCGCTGTACACGAGGTAGCCCGCATAGCTCACCGCACTCAGGAACACGAGGAACGCGCCCCACGCGGCCGCGCCGCCGCCCTTGCCGTCGCCGCCGGTCCACAGCTCGTGGCCGAACACCAGCAGCACGCCGGCGTAGCTCACGACCATGCCGAACACCTGCGGGCGCGTCGGGCGGCGCCGGTACAGCAGCCAGCCGAAGAACAGCACCAGCGTGGGGTTGAGGTAAAGAATCAGCCGCTCGAAGCTGGCCGAGATGTAGGCCAGCCCGGCAAAGTCGAGAAAGCTCGCGAGGTAGTAGCCCGAGAAACCGAGCCCGAGGATGCCGAGCCAGTCGCGCGTCGTGAGCGCCGGCTTGCCGCGTCCGGCCCACCACGCCATCAGCGCGAACAGCGGCAGTGCGAAGAGCATGCGCAGCATGATGAGCGTGATGGCGTCGACGCCGTAGCGGTACGCCAGCTTGACGATGATGGCCTTGCCGCTGAACGCGATGGCGCCCAGCGTGGCAAGGACGAGGCCGGTGGCGTAGCCCTTGCGGGCGACCTCGTGTCCGTGCGGGGGAATGCCGACCGATGCGGCTGTCTTGTTCATCCCCCGATCATCCCTTGATCCTCAGTAGCCTGCAGCGAGGCCGTCGCGGCGCGGGTCGCTCGCGGCCACGTAGCCTTCGACCGAGGGCTCGCCTGCGCGCCAGATGAACTGGCCGGCGCCGAAGTCCTGGTAGGAGTCGTTGATCACCTCGAGGTGGTGGCCCAGGTCGCGCAGGCCCTGCAACGTGTTGGCATTCATCGCGGCCTCGACGTTGATCTCGAGCCCCGCGTTGAAGCGCCAGCGCGGTGCGTCGCACGCGGCCTGCGGGTTCTGGCCGTAGTCGAGCATGCGCACCAGCGTCTGCATGTGGCCCTGCGGCTGCATGTTGCCGCCCATCACGCCGAAGCTCATCACCGGCTGGCCGTCCTTGGTGAGGAAGGCCGGGATGATGGTGTGGAACGGGCGCTTGCCCGGCGCCACCACGTTCGGGCTCTCGGCCTTGAGGCTGAAGCCGTGGCCGCGGTTCTGCAGGCTGATGCCAAACTCGGGCTCCACACAGCCCGAGCCGAAGCCCATGTAGTTGCTCTGGATGAAGCTCACCATCATGCCGCTCTCGTCCGCGGCCGTGAGGTAGATGGTGCCGCCCTTGACGGGGTTGCCGGCCTTGAAGTCCTGCGCCTTGTTCACGTCGATGAGGCGGGCGCGCGAGGCGAGGTAGGCGTCGTCGAGCATCTGCTCGGTCGTCACTTCCATGGTCTTGCGCTCCGACACGTAGCGGTACACGTCGGCGAAGGCCAGCTTCATGGCCTCGATCTGCAGATGCTGCGACTGCACCGAGTCGACCGGCAGCGAGGCGATGTCGAACTTCTCGAGGATGCCCAGCGCGATCAGCGCCGCGATGCCCTGACCGTTCGGCGGGATCTCGTGCAGCGTGTGGCCGCGGTAGTCGCGCGAGATGGGCTTGACCCACTCGGGCTGGTAGGCCGCCATGTCGGCCACGGTGAGCGCGCCACCCTGCTCCTTCGAGAACTTGGCGATGGCCTCGGCGATCTCGCCGTTGTAGTAGGCCTCGCCCTTGGTGCGGGCGATGGCCTTGAGCGCGCGCGCCGCTGCGGTGAAGCGGAACAGCTCGCCAACCTCGGGCGCGCGGCCCCAGGGCAGGAAGGCCTGCGCGAAGCCGGGCTGCGATTGCAGGATCGGCGTGGCCGCCGCCCACTTGCCCTGCACCACCGGCGGCACGAGGTAGCCGCGCTCGGCGATGTCGATGGCGGGCGCCATCAGGTCGGCGAACGGCAGCTTGCCGAAACGCTCGCTCATCGCGACCCAGCCGCGCACCGCGCCCGGCACCGTGACCGAGTCGATGCCACGCATCGGCGGCGTGGCGGCGTCGGCGCCGTACTTGGCCTTGAAGTAGTCGGGCGTCCAGGCCTTCGGCGCAGGGCCCGAGGCATTGAGGCCGTGCAGCTCCTTGCCGTCCCACAGGATGCAGAAGGCGTCGCTGCCCAGGCCGTTGCTCACGGGCTCGACCAGCGTCATCACCGCGGCCGTGGCAATGGCCGCATCGACCGCGTTGCCGCCCTGCTGCAGGATGCGCAGGCCCGCCTGCGCGGCCAGCGGGTGCGAGGTCGCGACCACGTTGCGTGCGAAGACCGGGAGGCGGGTCGAGAGGTAGGGGTTGGCGTAATCAAACTTCATATGGTGCTTTCAAGGGCGACATGAACCATTCAGGAACACCGCGGAACCGGCTTTGCCGGGCCGCTGGTGTTGCCCCCGGTAGGGGGTTGGCGAAGCGACACGAAGTGCGCGCAGCCTGGGGGCGAGCCTAGTTAGTCGTTCGTGATCTTGCGATCGACGACGATCTTTTTCCACTTGGCGGCGTCAACGGCCACCATCTTTGCGAACTGCTCGGGCGTGCCCGCATTCGCCGGCTCGATGCCCAGGCGGGCGAGCTTGTCCTTCAGTTCCGGATCGGCCAGCGCCTCGTTGGCGGCCTTGTTCACGCGCGCCACGATGTCGGCCGGCAGGCCCTTCGGGCCGTAGAAGCCGAACCAGGTGGTCGACTCGAAGCCGGGCAGCGTGTCGGCGATGGGCGGCAGCTCGGGGGCAAGCGGGCTGCGCTTGAGCGAGGTCACGCCCAGCGCGCGCAGGCGGCCGTCGCGCACGTGCGGCATGCCGGTGGGCAGCGAGTCGAACAGCACGTCGACCTTGCCGCTGATGAGGTCGGGCACCGCCAGCGCCGTGCCGCGGTAGGGAATGTGCGTGACGAACACGCCGGCCTGTGCCTTGAAGAGCTCGGCCGTGAGCTGCACGATGGTGCCGTTGCCGCTCGATGCGTAGTTGAGCTTGCCGGGGTTCTTCTTGGCGTTGTCGATCCATTCGCGCACCGTCTTGGCGGGCGTGTTGATCGGCACCAGCATGATGCTCGGCGCGTCGCCCACGTGGGCGATGGGCGTGAAGTCGCGCACCGTGTCGTAGGGCAGCTTCGGCGTGATGGCCGGGCCGATGGCGTGCGTGCTCGTGGTCGCGAGCAGCAGCGTGTAGCCGTCGGGCGGCGCCTTGGCGGCCTGGTCGGAACCGATCGCACCGCCGGCGCCGGGCTTGTTGTCGACCACCAGTGTGGCGCCGAGCTTCTCGCCCATCTTCTGGCCCAGCGTGCGGGCAAAGAGGTCGGTGGCGCCGGCCGCCGGGAACGGCACGATCAGGCGGATGGGCCGGTTCGGGTAGTTCTGGGCCAGTGCGGGCACCGCGGCCAGCACCAGCGCAGCCGCGGCAAGCGCGGCGCGGGTGGTTCGTTTCATGGAATTCATTGTGTCCGAGGTGGTGTGTCGGGAGCGCGCCTTGTCCGACGTGGCCGCAGGATTGGACACGCGGGGCATTGAAAAGGGAAATGGATTTATCGGATAGATATATGAATCCGACGCATCAATGTGGCCACGGCCATTGCCTCGGCCATCACACGGCGCGAGGCCCCACGCCCGACCATCAGAAATAGCGATGGGGTCGCATCAGCAAACGGTATTTCCTCCCGGGCGCCCTGCCGTCCGATAGTCGCGCCAGTCCACTCGACACAGAAGTGGCGCACAGGAGACCTCCCCTTGAACTTTCCTTCCTTCGAGGGCGCCGATGCCGGCGCCCTCTGCTTCAGCTCGCGCGTTCTTCGCGTGAAGCGGCACCCGCTCGGCCTGACCCTGCTGGCGCTGGCCGGCGCGGCCTCGGCGCAGTCCTCGGTGACGCTCTTCGGCGTCATGGATGCGGGCGTCAGCCATTTCGAGACCGTCAGCGAGTACCGCCCGGCGTTCGATCCGCGGCGCCCTGCCGCCGCCCTGCTCGCCGCGGCCGTGCCACGGGTGACGCAGCGCCAGACCACGCTGTCGCGCGGCGGCTACCGCGGCAGCAGCCTGGGTTTTCGGGGCACGGAAGACCTGGGCGGCGGCCTGGCGGCGAGCTTCTGGCTGGAGTCGAACATCGCCAACGACGACGGCAAGACAGGCCTGGCCTCGTTCGCCAAGCGTTCGACGCTGAGCCTGTCGGGCGGCTTCGGCGAGCTGCGGCTGGGCCGCGACTACACGCCGATCTTCCGCAACGACTCGCTGGCCGACCCCTTCGCCGTGCAGGGCGCGGGCCTGTCGGTGATCGCGCGCGTCAACAGCGCCTCGTCCACGCTCCTGGGCGGCGCACCGGCCGGCGTGGCGGCCGGCGACAACTACGCGCGCGCCAGCAACAGCATCGGCTACTTCCTGCCGCCGGACCTCGGCGGCTTCCACGGGCAGCTCCAGTACGCCTTGCCCGAGAACACCCGCTACAGCCCGGACGTGGCACCGACGAACGCGCGCGGGCGCTACCTGGGCGGGCGCTTCGGCTACGCCAAGGGGCCGCTCAACGTGGCGCTGGCGTTCGGTGAAGACAACAAGGACCGCCTGCCCTCGGGTTCGGCGGCCAAGCCGCCCGTCGACGCCGGCGGCGAGGACCGGCTGAAGACCGTCAGCCTCAGCGCCACCTACGACTTCGGCCCCGTCAAGCTGCTGGGCGAACTGTCGCAGCTGCGGCACCGGCGCGCGCAGGCACAGCCCTGGATGCAGGATCGCACCGACACATACAACGGCTACCTGGTGGGCGCCACGGTGCCCGTGGGCCCGGGACTCGTCCGCGCGTCGTTCGGTCGCGTCAGCTACAAGGCCGGCGCCACCGGCCTGCCGGGAGACACCGCGCAAGGTGCCAGCGCCAGCCAATGGGCGCTGGGCTATGTGCACCACCTGTCCCGCCGCACGGCGCTGTACGCCACGTTCGCGCGCGTTCGCATCCGGGACGGCCAGAACGACAAGGCGATCGGCGCCGTGACGAGTGCCAGCGACGCGCCCTATCCGGGCTACCTGGCCGCCAGCGGCTGGCGCCCGCGCAGCGCCACGGGCTACGACTTCGGCATCCGCCACATCTTCTGATCTTCGTTTTCATGCGCCCCTGCCTTCATTCCATGACGACACACACCTCCACCTTTGCCCTTCGTTCCCTGGCCGTGGCCGCCCTCCTCGCCTTCGGCGCAGGCGCACAGGCCCAGCCCGCCCCATCACCGCAGGCGTCGGCGATCCCGCCGCTCGTCGATGCGATGTACCCCCGGCTCGACGCCCTCTACAAGGACCTGCACGCCCACCCCGAACTTGCTTTCAAGGAAACGCGCACCGCCGCCCTGCTCGCCGCCGAGATGCGCGCCATCGGCTTCGAGGTGACCGAGAAGGTCGGCGGCACCGGCGTCGTGGCGCTGTACCGCAACGGCCCCGGGCCGGTCGTGATGGTGCGCACCGACATGGACGGCCTGCCGATGGAAGAGAAGACCGGCCTGCCCTACGCCAGCCAGGCCCGCACCGAGTGGGGCGGGCGCGACAGCTTCGTGGCCCACAGCTGCGGCCACGACATCCACATGGCCAGCTGGCTCGGCACCGCGCGCACGCTGGTCGCGCTCAAGGACCAATGGAAAGGCACGCTGATGTTCATCGGCCAGCCCGCCGAAGAAACCGTCTCGGGCGCCAAGGCGATGCTCGCGGACGGCCTGTTCACGCGCTTTCCCAAGCCTGACGCCGCGTTCGCGCTGCACACGGCGCCCACGCCCCACGGCGCCATCGGCTATGGCGTCGGCATCAGCAGTTCCAACTCCGACGCGCTGGAAATCGTCTTCAAGGGACGCGGCGGCCACGGCTCGCGGCCGCACACCACCATCGACCCGATCGTGATCGCCGCGCGCTTCGTGACCGATGTGCAGGCCGTGGTGAGCCGCGAGAAAGACCCGGCCGAATTCGGTGTCGTGACCATCGGCGCCATCCAGGGCGGCACCGCCGGCAACATCATTCCCGACACGGTCACGCTGCGCGGCACCATCCGCTCGTACAAGGCGGAAGTGCGCGACAAGCTGCTGGCCGGCGTGCGCCGCATGGCCATGGCCGCCGCCGCGACGGGCGGCGCGCCCGAACCCGTGGTCAAGCTGGTGCCGGGCGGAGAAGCGCTGGTCAACGACGAAGCGGTCGTGACCCGCGCAGCCACCGCGCTCCAGCAGGCGCTGGGCGCGGCGCAGGTCATCCAATCCACGGTGCCGTCGACGGGCAGCGAAGACTTCTCTGCCTTCATCAACGCCGGCGTGCCGTCGATGTACTTCACGGTCGGCGTGCTCGATGCGCGGGACATCGCGGCCTCCGCCCAGCCCGGCGGCAAGCCGCTGGCCCGCAACCATTCGCCCTTCTTCGCGCCGGTGCCCGAGCCGTCGATCAAGACCGGCGTGCACGCGATGACCGTGGCGGTGCTCAGCGCGCTGGGCAGATAGGGACGACGGCATCCCCCAAAGAAAAACGGCGCCCGAGGGCGCCGTTTGTGCGTTCAGAGAAAGCCCGTCGATCAGTCTTCGACGAAGGCCTCTTCGCGCTTCGATTTCACTGCGGGCAGCAGCACGATGATGAGCAGCAGGGCCGCGGCCGCCAGCAGGCTGGCCGAGATCGGACGCGTCACGAACACGCTCCAGTCGCCACGCGACAGCAGCAGCGAACGGCGCAGGTTCTCTTCCATCATCGGGCCCAGGATGAAGCCCAGCAGCAGCGGCGCAGGTTCGCAACCCAGCTTGAAGAAGGTGTAGCCCACCAGACCGAAGATGCCCACCATCCAGATGTCGAAGGTGTTGTTGTTGGTCGAGTACACGCCGATCGCGCAGAACAGCACGATCGCCGGGAACAGGAACTTGTACGGCACCGACAGCAGCTTGATCCACATGCCGATCAGCGGCAGGTTCAGGATGATCAGCATCGCGTTGCCCAGCCACATCGAGGCAATGAGGCCCCAGAACAGCTCGGGGTTGCTGGTCATCACCTGCGGGCCCGGCTGGATATTGTGGATGGTCATCGCGCCCACCATCAGCGCCATCACGGCGTTAGGCGGAATGCCCAGCGTCAAGAGCGGAATGAAGGAGGTCTGCGCGCCGGCGTTGTTGGCCGACTCGGGAGCCGCCACGCCGCGGATGTTGCCCTTGCCGAAGGGCACTTCGCCCGGCTTCAGCTTGGTCTTCTTCTCGATCGTGTAGGCCGCGAAAGCCGCCAGCAGCGCACCGCCGCCGGGCAGGATGCCCAGGGCCGAACCCAGCGCCGTGCCGCGCAGCACGGCAGGCACCATGCGCTTGAAGTCTTCCTTGGTCGGGAACAGGCCCGAGACCTTGGCGGTGAACACTTCGCGCTCGTCATCCGGACGCGAGAGGTTGGCAATGATTTCGCCGTAGCCGAACACGCCCATGGCGATGGCCACGAAGCCGATGCCGTCGGTGAGTTCAGGGATGTCGAAGCTGTAGCGTGCGACACCCGAGTTCACGTCGGTACCGACCAGGCCCATCAGCAGGCCCAGCACGATCATCGCGATCGCCTTGAGCAGCGAACCCGAGGCCAGCACCACGGCGCCGATCAGGCCCAGGATCATCAGCGAGAAGTATTCGGCCGGGCCGAACTTGAAGGCCAGCTCGGTCAGCGGCGGTGCGAAGGCGGCAAGAATCAGCGTGCCGACGCAGCCTGCGAAGAACGAGCCCAGGCCGGCCGCGGCGAGCGCCGGACCTGCACGGCCCTTGCGCGCCATCTGGTAGCCGTCGATCACGGTCACCACCGACGACGATTCGCCCGGCAGGTTCACCAGAATCGCGGTGGTCGAGCCACCGTATTGCGCGCCGTAATAAATACCGGCCAGCATGATCAGCGCCGACACAGGCGGCAGCGCGTACGTGGCGGGCAGCAGCATCGCGATGGTAGCGACCGGGCCGATGCCCGGGAGCACGCCGATCAGCGTGCCCAGAATGCAGCCGACCAGGCAGTACAGCAGGTTCGTGAAGGTAAAGGCAACGCCAAAACCCATCGAGAGGTGTTCAAACAGTTCCATGGTGTGAGCAGCTTTCTTCTCAACCGGTGATGAAGGTCGGCCAGACCTGGATCTGCAGCTTGAGCGCCCAGATGAATGCGACGTAGCTGCCGATGGCCAGGATGGTGGCCAGGATCAGCACGGTCGGCAGCTTGAACTCATGGCCCGCAAGGCTGGCGATGATCACGAGCGCGTAGATCGCGATGATCATGCCCATGGCCGGCACGCCGATGCTCGGCAGGCCGCCGAGCAGCACGCCGAAGGCGAGGTTGGCGCCCAGGATGAACACCACTTGCTTCCAGGCCCACTTGCCGATCTTTTCGCCGTCGGTCGTTTCAACGGTGAGCCCGCTGAACATGATGCCCAGGCCGATCAGCGACATCAGGATGCCCAGCATCAGCGGGAAGTAACCCGGCCCCATGCGGGCGCCGCTGCCCACGCTGTAGGTGGTGGCGCCCCATGCGAACGCCACGCCCACGACGGTGAACATCAGTCCCGAGAAAAAGTCTTTCTGACTTTTGATTTTCACGAACAGTCTCCTCGAACAATTTCGATGCGGGATTGTCGAGTCAGCCTCCGGTCAGGCTGATGTGGATTCCACTAACCGAAGGACTAGGGATAACCCGAAATGACTCATGGGATCCCTTCAAGAAACACCGCGGAACCGGCTTTGCCGGGCCGCTGGTGTTGCCCCCGGCGAGGGGGTTGGCGTAGCGACACGAAGTGCGCGAAGCCTGGGGGAGGACCTATTCCAGCGGAGGCGTTGCGCTGAGCACTTCCTCGATGGTCGTCACACCCTCGGCCACGCGCAGCGCGCCCGCGAGGCGCAGTGGCCGCATGCCGTCGATCACGGCCTGGCGCCGCAGGCCCGTGAGGTTGGGTTCCTTGGTGACCTGGTCCTTGAACGGCTCGGTCACGCTCAGCAGTTCGTACAAACCCATGCGACCCATGTAGCCGGTCATGCGGCAGTCGACGCACCCCACCGGCTTGTAGGCGCGCACCGGGCCGGTGATCTGCCACGGCTTGACGATGGCCTCGAGGCTCTCGCGCGTGACCGCGTCGTCGGGCTGCTTGCAATGCGGACACAGCGTGCGCACCAAACGCTGCGCGAGCACGCCCAGCATCACGGCGGTGATGAGGTACGAGGGCACGCCCAACTCCATCATCCGCGTGATGGCGCTGGGTGCGTCGTTGGTGTGCAGCGTGCTGAACACGAGGTGGCCGGTGAGCGCGGCCTGCACCGCCATCTCGGCGGTGGCGAGGTCGCGGATTTCGCCGACCATGATGATGTCCGGGTCCTGCCGCATCAGCGCGCGCAGGCCTTCGGTGAAACCGAAGTCGAGCTGCGGCTGCACCTGCGTCTGGTTGAACGAGGGCTCGATCATTTCGATCGGGTCTTCGACCGTGCTCACGTTGACCTCCTCGGTCGCCACGCGCTTGAGCGTGGAGTACAGCGTGGTGGTCTTGCCCGAGCCCGTGGGCCCGGTCACCAGGATGATGCCGTTGGGGCGCGTGACCAGCTGTTCCCAGCGCTGCGCGTCGTGCTGCGCGAAGCCGAGCGCGTCGAGGTCTTTCACCGCGGTGTCGGGGTCGAAGATCCGCATCACCATCTTCTCGCCGAAGGCGGTCGGCAAGGTCGACAAACGCATTTCGACTTCGTCGCCGCGCATGTTGCGGGTCTTGATGCGGCCGTCGAGCGGGCGGCGTTTTTCGACCACGTCCATGCGGCCGAGCAGCTTGATGCGCGCGACCATCGCATTCATCACGCCCATGGGCATCTGGTAGGCCGGGTGCAGGATGCCGTCGATGCGGAAACGGATCACGCCCTGCTCGCGGCGCGGCTCCAGGTGGATGTCGCTGGCGCGCTGGTCGAAGGCGTACTGCCACAGCCAGTCGACCACCTGCACCACGCTCTGGTCATTCGCGTCGAGCTGCTTGGTGCTCTTGCCCAGTTCGACCAGCTGCTCGAAGCTCGCGCCGCCGGTGTTGCCGCCGGCCTTCTGCGCGGCGCGCACCGACTTGGCGAGCGCAAAGAACTCGGCCGTGTAGCGCTGGATGTCCGACGGGTTGGCCACCACGCGACGCACGGTGCGCTTGGACTGGCGCTCGACCTCGGCGATCCAGTCGGTGAGAAACGGTTCGGCCGTGGCCACCACCACCTCGTTCGGCAGCACCTGCACCGGCAGCACCTTGTGGCGCTCGGCGTAGCCGGCACTCATGGTGTCGGCCACCTTGCCCACATCGACCTTGAGCGGATCGATGCGCAGATAAGCCAGGCCGGCGCGGCCGGCGAGCCACTGCGTGAGCGCTTCAAGGTCGAGCGGCTTGCCGTCGGCCTCGCGCGTCATGGCGACATTGGCCAGGCGCACCAGCGGCGCCTGCCGGCTCTCGGCCTGGGCGCAGCGCGCGATGGTGCGCTTGGCCTCCATCGGCGAGATCACGCCGTCGGTGGCGAGCCATTCGATCAGGCGACGCAGGTCGAGCGGACCTTCGTGGCGGACAGCAGCAGCGGAGGCGGCGGGTACAGCGCTCATGAACCGGGAATCAGGTGGTGAGGGAAAGCGTCATCGGCTTGAAGACCCGCAGCCATTTCGGCGCGGGCAGGCCCCAGCGAGTCTGGATGGTTTGGGCGCGCTCGGCAAGCACCTCGCGCTTCGGGCGCGACGGCGTGCGCTGGGCCAGCACCACCGTGTTGCCTTCGCGCGTCGGCTTGAAGGCCCAGACCGCGTCGGCACCGAAGGCGGCGGCGATTTTCTCGAGGCTGCGCTCGTAGCTCGACGAGCGGCCGAACAGGTTGACCGTCATGCAGCCGTCTTCGGTGAGCAGCGCGCGGCAGTCGGCATAGAAGTCTTCGCTGTCGAGCACCGGTGCGGCCGCCTCGTGGTCGTACAGGTCGACCTGCAACGCGTCGACCGTGCCCTGCCATTCGGGCTTTCGGATTTCCTCGGCCGCATCAGCGATCACCACGCGCAGCTTCAGGTCGTCGGCCGGCAGCTTGAACCAGCCGCGGCAGGCCGACACCACCTGCGGGTTCAGCTCGATCGCGGTGGTGCGCATGCGCAGCGTCTTGCGGCTGAACTTGGTGAGCGTGGCCGCGCCCAGGCCCAGCTGCATCGCGTGGCGGTTGCCCACGCCCTTGCTGTCGACGAACAGCAGCCAGGCCATCATGCGCTGCACGTACTCGAGCTCGATCTCGAAGGGCGCGTCCAGCTTCATCGAGCCCTGGACCCATTCGGTGCCCAGGTGCAGGTAGCGGATGTCGCCCCAGTCGGAGAAATTGACTTCGGGGAGGACGAGGGTTTTCTTGTTTGCGGAGGAAGCCATCAGAGAAGGTGGTGGGCAACGAAGACCTCGCGCCAGGCCGCGAGCTTGCGCTCGAAGGACCACGACGCGTTGGCGGGACTGGTGGATGGCAGCGAATACACCGGCACGCCGAGGGTGCGCGTGTGGCGTGCGTGCTTGAAGCTCTCGCCGCCGTTGTGCGCAATGGCGGCGAGCTTCGGCAATTGCAGGCCGGCGATGTCGTTCGCCACCGGCGCGCGGATGGCCGAGTCGAGGCTGCCCTCGCGCTCGCAGGATGCGTACACGTCCCACACGCCCAGGCCGCGGTCGAGCAGCCAGCGGCAGCGCTGCGCGTAGCTGTCTACGCCCGACGGCAAGGGGACTTCGGGCCAGACGGCTTGCAAGATCTTCCAGAACTGGTTTTGGGGGTGTGCATAGTACTGCTGCCGCTCGAGCGACCTGACTCCGGGGAAGCTGCCGAGGACGAGCACGACGGTCTGTGGCGAGACGATGGGCGGCAGGCCGGTGAGCAGGGCGGCGGCGGTGGCGGCATCGGGTGCGGCGGAAGGCTTCATGGGCGGTATCGTGCCACCGCCGCCGCCTGCCGGCGCCGCTCAGCGCACGAAGTACAGGCCGCTGAACTGCGGCACACAGCGCTCGGGAAAGCCCGGCAGGTACAGCGAGCGCTCGAGCACCGGCCATTGGTCGCGCAGGACGTAGCCACGCGCCTCGATTTCTTCGACGTACTGCGTGCGGTTGTAGACGTGCACCGGCGAGAAGCAACCGGCTCCGATGTTCTGCGCCGTGACGTAGTCCTGCCCGTCATGCAGCGGAAGCTTGTTCAGCAGGAGATGGCGTGGCCGCACCGCGCAGTGCCGAAGCAATTCGCCGGGACGCGCATTCTCGAAATACTGCAGGGAACCGGCGGCGATCCAGATGTCGTCGCCACCGCCCATGGCATGTTCCAGGTCGCCTGTGAAGCTCAGGCCATCGGCCTCGGCCCCGGGACGCTCGGCCATGTCCCGACCGATCGATGCGATGGCCGGCACTTCGACGACGCGCCACGACAAGCCGCGCGGCATCTCGAGATAGCGGCGGTAGGCGTAGAAGTGCACGCCCACCGAGCCGCCGATGTCGAGCACCCGGGTGGCGCCGTCCCTGAACGCGCGGTCGAGCCACCACATCACGGGATAGTCGTAAGGAAACACCTTCTTCGTGCGCACGTCCACGTACTCGGACGCGAGCGCCGCGTGGTCGAACGCCGGGCTGGCCGGCAGCCAGTCGCGCGCCTGCGCGAAGGAATCGAACACGCCGAAGTAGCTGCCGAAACCGGCTTCGGAAAGAAACTGCTGGCGACGCCAGCGCAGCAGCGCCGGGCGGGTGACCGGCCCCTCGAGGATTTGCCGTACGACTTGCGAGGCGCTGGAGTGAGTCACGTCCTTCTCCATCATTCCGCCGGAAAGCGAAGCCTGTCCAGCGTAGTGTCGTCACCTGACTACGAGCACACCATCCCCCTGCCTGCGGGCAGCCATGAAAAAACCCGCCGAAGCGGGTTCTTTCGCGAAGGCCGGAACAGGTCCGGCATCGGGATGGGTGACTTACTTCTTGGCCGCTTCGTTCTCGGCCGTGCCCGGCACCTTCTCGCCGATCGCCTTGCCGGCACTGCGCATGCCGTCGGCCGTCTTGTGACCGGCGTTCTCGACCGCGTCACCGGTTTTCACGGCGGCGTTCTTGGTGGCGGCGGTCGCCTTCTTGGTGGTGTGCTTGGTGGCCTTCCAGGCCTTCTTGGTGCCGCGCTCGGTGGCGTTGGCTGCCTTCTTGGTGCCGCTCTTGGTGGCATCCCAGGCCTTCTCGGCGCCGCTTTCGGTGGCGTTCACGGCCTTCTTGGTCGTGCTCTTGGTGGCGTCCCAGGCCTTTTCCGTGCCGCGTGCGGTGGCGTCGACGGCGTCCTTGCCGGCTTCCTTCACCTTCTCGACCGTGGAAGGCTGGGCCGTAGCGGGCTGCGCCGTGGCGGGCGCCGCGGCGGTTTGCGCGACGGCCGAGACACCGATGGAGGCCAGCGCCAGTGCGAGCGCGACGGGCAGGGTGCGAACAAAAGATGTGGTCATGAAAGACTCCTTTTTTGAGTGAAGTGCGGAGTGACGACAGTGCCACTGGACAACCAACGTCACTTCGAACTTCAAGGATGACAGCAAAACCGGCCCGATGACCTGCGCTGGCGCAACTCGGGAACTTGGCCTACGCGGCAGGCGGACGCCCCTCCGACACGGCCAGCAGACTTTGGAGCTTCGGCAGGGCGGCCACCGCATTGCGCGTGGTGTTTTCAGCCAGCGACGCGATGTCGATGCCCCGCAGCTGCGCGACCACTTCGGCGATGCGCGGCAGCTCGCCCGGCTCGTTGCGGCCCTGCGCCTGGCCCGCCTCGCGCTGCGCCTGCGTGCGGTAGAGCCAGTGCGGCTGGATGTCGGGCGCGTCGGTTTCCATCACCAGCGCGTCCATCGGCAAGGTGGCCGCGAGGCGGCGCAACTGCAGCGCGCGCTCGAAGGTCACGGCGCCGCCGAAACCCAGCTTGAGCCCGATCTCGATGCAGGCCTGCGCCTGTTGCTCGCTGCCGTTGAACGCATGCGCGATGCCCTGCCACGGCCGCCCGCCCGCCGTCTGGCGCAGGTGCTTGAGCACCTTGTCGACCGAGCGCCGCACATGGATGAGCACGGGCAGTCCGTGCTTGCGCGCCAGTTGCAACTGAGTGTGAAAGAAGCGTTCCTGTTTGTCGGCGTCCAGGCCTTCGACGAAGTAGTCGAGCCCGATCTCGCCGACCGCCACCAGGCGCGGGTCGTCGCGCCGCGCATGCAGTTCGGCATCGAGCGTCTGCAGGTCGGCGTCGCTCGCCTGCCCCGTGCACAGCGGGTGGATGCCCAACGCGTAGGCGTCGCCCTGCGCGTGCGCCAGTTCGCGCACGGTGGCGAAGTTGAAGGCCGCCACCGCCGGAATGACGCACAGCACCACGCCCTGCGCCGCCGCGCGGGCGCGGATGACGGGCATCTCCGCCCCGAATTCGGGCGCATCGAGGTGACAGTGGGTATCGACAAACGCAGCCATCGCGCGATGATGCCCGAAGGGATGCACAGGCGCGGAAAGCGTGCTACTGTGAACTCCTTCTCGCGTCTTATTAGCCGGAGGTTCTCCGATGCGCAGGCCCGCTTTCTACAGCCGCTCGCCCCGCACGCTGCCGCCGGCCGCAGAACCGGCGGCCGGGTCGCCGGCGGATGCCGCGGCTGTGGCCGGGGCCGACGCCGTGCCAGCCCCACCACCGCGCGCACGCTGGCAGCCCGGACGCCGCGCCTTCGCACTGCTCACCGTCGCCTGCATCGCCATCGCCGCCGGCGGCGCCTTCTGGGCACCGCGCCACGGCGCCAAGGCGCTCACGCAGAAAGACATCGACGCCGCCGTGCTGCGCACGTTGCAGACCAACACCCTGCCCTCACCAGCTGCCAAGGCCGCCGACATCGTGCGGCCCTCGGTCGTGCGCGTGGTCGGCTACGGCCCCGAGAAGGCCACGCCCGAAGCCAAGACCCAGAAGCGCGGTCGCAACATGGCCAAGGGCAAGCCCCCCGAAGCGCCCGCCGACGGCGGCACGCCGGGCGAGGTCGAACGCGGCGTGGGCACGGGCGTGGTGATCGTCGACAAGGGCGTGATCCTCACCAACCTGCACGTGGTCGCCGGCGCCGAGAAGATCAAGGTCACCTTCGCCGACGGCCTGGAGGCCATCGCCGTCATCACCGGCGTGCAGCCCGAGAACGACCTCGCGGTGCTGCAGGCGCAGAAGATTCCCGACGACCTGATCCCCGCCGTGATGCGCTCCACCGCCGACCTGCGCCCCGGCGACCAGGTGGCCGCGGTGGGCTTTCCGTTCGGCATCGGGCCCTCGGTGTCGGCCGGCGTGGTGTCGGGCCTGAAGCGCTCCTTTCGCTCGCCCGAGGGCAAGCAGGAACTGGGTAACCTGATCCAGTTCGACGCCGCCGCCAACCCCGGCAACTCGGGCGGACCGCTCATCAACATGGACGGCGAGGTGCTGGGCATCGTCACCGCCATCCTCAACCCGACGCAGCAGCGCACCTTCATCGGCATCGCCTTCGCGGTGCCGATCGAGAACGCCGCCTCGGCAGCAGGCTCGCCGCCTTTCTGATTTCTTCGAAAGAAAGCCCTTCGCATGAGCACAGAAAACCCGACCTCGTCGACCTTTGCAACCGCCCCCGCCACCGCCGAGCTGATGGAGCAGATCCTCTACGAGGTGAAGCGCGTGGTCGTGGGGCAGGACCGTTTTCTCGAGCGCGTGATGGTCGCGATGCTCGCGGGCGGCCACCTGCTGGTCGAGGGCGTGCCGGGTCTGGCCAAGACGCTCACCATCAAGACGCTGGCCGACACCGTGCGCGGCCAGTTCAAGCGCATCCAGTTCACGCCCGACCTAGTGCCGGCCGACCTCGTGGGCACGCGCATCTACAACCAGAAGACGGGCGAGTTCAGCACCTCGCTGGGCCCGGTGTTCGCCAACCTGCTGCTGGCCGACGAAATCAACCGCGCGCCGGCCAAGGTGCAGAGCGCACTGCTCGAGGTGATGCAGGAGCGCCAGGTCACCATCGCCGGCGAGACGCACAAGGTGCCACGCCCCTTTCTCGTGATGGCCACGCAGAACCCGATCGAGACCGAGGGCACCTACCCGCTGCCCGAGGCGCAGGTCGACCGCTTCATGATGAAGGTGATGGTCGACTACCCGAGCGACGAGGAAGAGTTCGTGATCGTGCAGCGCGTGATCGGCCCGGTGGTCACGGCCACGCCGGTCGCCACCACCGAACAGCTGGCCGAGCTGCAGGCCGAGGCGCGGCGCGTGTACGTCGACCCCTCGCTGATCCAGTACGCCGTGAAGCTCGTGTCGGCCACGCGCACGCCCGAGAAGCACGGCCTGAAGGACTTGCGCCGCTTCATCACCTTCGGCGCCAGCCCGCGCGCCAGCATCAGCCTCACCGAAGGCGCGCGCGCCCTGGCGCTGCTGCGCGGTCGCAGCTACGCGCTGCCCGAAGACATGAGCGCGCTGGTGCCCGACGTGCTGCGCCACCGCGTGACGCTCTCCTACGAAGGCCTGTCCGAAGGGCTCACGCCCGACGGGCTGATCGAGAAGATCATGAAGGCCGTCCCTGCTCCTCCGAAGCCCTTGGAACATGAAAAGCTGGTGGCGTAAGGCCCCCGAGGCCGCGAACGACGACCGGCTCGCGATCGAAGCCGGCGGGGCCGAACGCGCGCTGCGCCGGCTCGAATGGACCGTGATCCGCCGCCTCGACGGCCTGCTGCAGGGCGACTACCGCACGCTGATGCGCGGCACCGGCCTGGACCTGGCCGACCTGCGCGAGTACCAGCACCACGACGACGTGCGCCACATCGACTGGAACGTCACCGCGCGGCTGCAGACGCCGCACGTGCGCGTGTTCACCGAAGACCGCGAGATGGCCGCATGGTTCGTGCTCGACCTGAGCCGCTCGGTCGATTTCGGCTCGGGCCTGAAGGCCAAGCGCGAGATCTCGGCCGGCTTCGTGGGCGTGCTCGCCCGGCTGCTCACGCGGCACGGCAACCGCGTCGGCGCGCTGGTCTACGGCCGCGACCTCGAGGCCGTGATCCCGCCGCGCACCGGCCGCCGCCATGTGCTGCACCTGCTGCACGCGATGGAAAAGCGCGCCCACCAGGCCGAGGCCGCGCCTGCGCAGAAAGGCATGACGCGCTTGGCCGACCTGCTGACCTCCGCCGCCGCACTCATGCCGCGCCGCTCCACCGTGTTCGTGGTGTCCGACTTTCTCAGCGAGCCCGGCTGGGAGCGCCCGCTGGGCCAGCTGGTGCAGCGGCACGAAGTGATTGCCGTGCGCCTGTTCGATCCGCTCGAGCTCGAGCTGCCCGACCTCGGCCTGGTGCCGCTGCGCGACGCCGAGACCGGCGAGCAGCTGTGGGTCGACACCCATGACGCGGGGTTCCGCAAACGCTTCGCGCGGCTGGCCGCCGAGCGCGAGACCACCCTGCGCGAGTCGCTGGCCCGGGCCGGCGTCGACGCCCTCGAACTCTCGACCAACGACGATCTGGTCGAAGCCATCGTGCGATTCGCGGACCTGCGCAAGCGCCGGGTCCGCGGCGTCGCAGCGGGTGGCGGGAAGGCGGTGGTGGCGGCATGACATTCCTCTGGCCTCAATTCCTCTGGCTGCTGGCGGCCTTGCCGCTGCTGGTGCTCCTGTATGTCTGGCTGATCCGCCGCAAGAAGAAGATGGCGGTGCGCTACGCCAGCCTGTCGATCGTGCGCGAGGCCATGGGCCCGGGCCAGAGCCTGCGGCGCCACATTCCGCCGCTGCTGTTCCTGGTGGCCATGGCCGCGATGCTCGTGGCGGCGGCGCGGCCGATGGCGGTGGTGGTGCTGCCCTCGAACCAGCAGACCATCATCCTGGCGATGGACGTGTCGGGCAGCATGCGTGCGGCCGACGTGCTGCCCAACCGGCTGGTGGCGGCGCAGGAGGCGGCCAAGAGCTTCATCAAGGACCTGCCGCGCCACGTGAAGGTCGGCATCGTCGCCTTCGCGGGCAGCGCGCAGGTGGCGCAGTTGCCCACCACCAGCCACGACGACCTCGTGACGGCCATCGACAGCTTCCAGCTGCAGCGCGCCACGGCCACGGGCAACGCCATCGTGGTGTCGCTGGCCACGCTGTTCCCCGACGCGGGCATCGACATCTCGCAGTTCAGCGCGCCCAGCCGCCAGCGCGGCATTCCGATCGACCAGAACGAGAAGCAGCTCAAGGAGTTCACGCCCGTGGCGCCCGGCTCGTTCACCTCGGCCGCGATCATCATGCTGACCGACGGCCAGCGCACCACCGGCGTCGACCCGCTCGACGCCGCCAAGGCCGCGGCCGACCGCGGCGTGCGCATCTACACGGTGGGTGTGGGCACGGTCGACGGCGAGACCATCGGCTTCGAAGGCTGGTCGATGCGCGTGCGGCTCGACGAAGAAACCCTCAAGGCCATCGCCAACAAGACCAGCGCCGAGTACTTTTACGCCGGCACCGCGAGCGACCTGAAGAAGGTCTACGAAACGCTGAGCTCCAGGCTCACGGTCGAGAAGAAGGAAACCGAGATCTCCGCGCTGTTCGCGCTGGGCGCGGCGGTGCTCACGCTGCTGTCGGCGGGGCTGTCGCTGCTCTGGTTCAACCGGATTCTTTAGCGCGCGAAGCGCGAGGCTGGGGCGCGGCCTCGAGGCCGGCGAGCACCTCGCGCAGGATTTCTTCCGACAGCGCTTCGTCGTCCACCGCGCGGGCCATCACCACGCCGCCGTACATCGATGCCAGCGTGCGGATCGCATCGCCCCGCGCATTCTTTTTCGCGCGCCATGGAAAGCGGCAGGTGAAGCGGTCGATGACGAGTTTCAGGTACGCCGTCAACGACGCATTCACGCCTTCGCCGTTGCCCGCCTGGCCGGCGAACGCCGCCACCAGGCAGCCCTCGGCACGCGCGTCGCGGTGCTCGTGGCTCAGGTAGGCCTGCACGTAGGCGCGCATGCCTTCGGGCGTTTCTCCGGCCGCGTCGAGGTCGGCGAGCGCGGACACCGCGGAGTGCGTGATGCACTCGGCCATCAGCGCCTCCTTCGAATCGAAGTGGTTGTAGAAGGGCCCGTGCGTGAGGCCGGTGGCTTTCATGACCTCGCTCACGCTCACGCCGAAGCCGCGCTCCTTGAACAGGCGCGACGCTTCCTCGAGGATCTTCTGGTGCTTTTCGGCTGTTTCTGCTGCGGGGTAGCGCATGTGACCTCTTTCTGCTGCGGGGTACTTCGATCCCCCGTTTGACGCTATTCATGATAGCCGTCATGCTTCGATACCTCAAACATGATGGTCATCATGCTTGCAGTGAAAACGGCTTTTCCGACCCACCCCCTACCCTTTGAACGGATTCGAAATGAGCGATCAAGCAACCCCCGGCACCGCCGTCGTCACCGGCGCCTCGGCCGGCCTCGGCAAGATCTATGCGGACCGCCTGGCCCGCCGCGGCCACGACCTGCTGCTGGTGGCGCGGCGCGCCGAGCTGCTCGAAGCAGTCGCGGCCGAGCTGCGCGCCCGGTACGGCGTGAAGGTGCAGACGCTGGCCGCCGACCTGGCCAGCGGCGGCGACCTCGAACGCGTGGCCCAGGCCGTGGCGGCCGACCCGTCGGTCACGCTGCTGGTCAACAACGCCGGGATTTCCACGCTCGCGCCCGTGGCGCAGACCACGCCCGCGCAGCTGCAAAGCATGCTCGACGTGAATATCAACGCGCTCGCGCACCTGAGCCGCGCCGCGCTGACCGCCTTCACCTCGCGCAACCGCGGCACGCTGGTGAACGTCGGCTCGGTGCTGGGCTTCCACACGCTGCCGATCAGCAGCATCTACAGCGGCACCAAGGCCTTCGTGGTCGCGTTCACGCGCGGACTGCAGGACGAAGTGGCGGGCACCGGCGTGAAGGTGCAGCTGGTGCTGCCGGCGGCCACGGCCACCGACATCTGGGAGCTGTCGGGCGTGCCGATGTCGACGCTGGCCGAAGGCACGATCATGGCCGCCGAAGACTGCGTGGATGCCGCACTGGCCGGGCTCGACCTGGGAGAGCCGATCACCCTGCCCTCGGTGAACGAGGCGAAGCTGCTCGCGGCCTTCACCGAGGCAGGCGCCACGCTGTTCAGCGCGTCGCAGACCGGCCAGCCGGCCACGCGCTACCTGGCAGCAGCCTGATCGGCCCCGGCGGGAGTCGCTGCGGGGTCCGGCAGCTTCACCGCCCCCACCCCGCCCAGAAACAGGTCGGCCACGATCGGCGCGATGGCCGCGTGGTCGAGCCGGCCGCCGGGCTTCATCCAGGTGAACATCCAGTTGATCATGCCGAACAGCAGCATGGTCAGCGGCTTGGCGAGCTCGTCGCTCGGCGCACCGGGGTGCAGCGCCGACACGGCGCGCGCAAAGCCGGCGACCACGGCGCGCTCCTGGTCGAGCACGCGCTCGCGGTCTTCGTCCTCGAGAAAGCGCACGTCGTCGGTCAGCACGCGGTGCGCGTCCTGCGCGCCGGCGTACTCCTCGACGATGCGGTAGATGAAGCGGCGCAGGCGCTCCTCGTCGGTGGAGGGCTGGGCCTCTTCCTCGGCCACCAGCGCCGCCAGCTTCGAGACGTGCGTCTCGGCGATGCTGATGAGCAGGCTGCTCTTGTCCTTGTAGTAGTGGTAGAGCGTGGCCTTCGACAGGTTGCAGGCCTCGGCGACCTGGTTCATCGAGGTCGCGGGGTAGCCGCGGCGGGCGAACAGCTGGGCGGCCTGCGCGAGGATCAGTTCGCGCTGGTCGTCGTAGGTGGCGGATCTTCCACGCGGCATCGGGTCTTCTTCCTGGGTTGTCTGTCGGTTGCTGGCGTACAGCAGGCTCGATCTTGCATGAAGCCGCAGGGCTATCCGCGGCGGGTGGCGATCAGGGATTTCACGTCGGTGGCGGGCAGGCGCGGCCGGTCTTTTTCAACCTCGGCGAGCGGCGCCACCTCGTGCAGGCTGGCCAGGCTGCGCACCGTCAGCGCCTGGTAGGTCTGCGTGCCTTCGAGCTTCCAGGCGATCTCTTCGTCGCTGAGTTCGCGCCGCACCTTGGCCGGGATGCCCGCCGCGAGCGAACGCGCGGGCACCTTCATGCCGGCGGGCACGAAGGCGCAGGCCGCGACGATGGCTTTCTCGCCCACCTCGGCCTCGTCCATCACCACCGCGTTCATGCCCACCAGCGCGTCGCGCCGCACGATGCAGCTGTGCAGGATCGCGCCGTGGCCGATGTGGCCGTTGACCTCCACCACCGTGTCGTTGTCGGGAAAGCCGTGGATGCAGCAGTGGTCCTGCACGTTGGAACCCTCCTGCAAGACGATGCGGCCGAAGTCGCCGCGCAGGCTGGCGCAGGGGCCGACGTAGCAGTGGGGGCCGACGATCACGTCGCCGATTAGCACGGCCGTGGGATGCACGTAGGCGCTCGGGTCGACGACAGGAATCACGCCGTCGATGGAATAGCTGGGCATTCGGTCTCCTTGTTTTTTGCGAGTCTCAGGGTTTGCCCTGAATGCACCCCGCTTGTGCCGGAATCGAGGTCGATCCTAAAATCAACCGAACGGTCGGTCAATAGTGTTTGCCTGCCGATACGGCCCCACAAAGGATGAAAGAGACACGCATGACTGAGCCTTTGGTACTCATCAGCGACAGCGGCGCCGTCCGCACGCTGAGCCTGAACCGCCCCGCGGCGCTCAACAGCTTCACGACCGGGCTGCACGCCGAGCTGCTGGCCGCGCTCGAAGCCGCGGCCGCCGACAGCAGCGTGCGCTGCATGGTGCTCACCGGCGCCGGCCGCGCCTTCTGCGCGGGGCAGGACCTGGCCGACCCGTCGGTCGCGCCCGACCCCACGCCGGGCGCCGCGCCCAAGGACCTGGGCCACGTCATCTCTGCTTATTACGGCCCGCTGGTCGCACGCCTGCGTTCGATGCCGGTGCCCGTGGTTGCCGCCGTCAACGGCGTGGCGGCCGGCGCGGGCGCCAACCTCGCGCTGTGCTGCGACCTCGTCGTGGCCGGCCGCTCGGCCAGCTTCATCCAGGCCTTCACCAAGATCGGCCTCGTGCCCGACACCGGCGGCACCTGGCTGCTGCCGCGCCTCGTGGGCCCGGCGCGCGCGCTGGGCATCGCGATGCTGGGCGACAAGCTCCCGGCCGAGGAAGCCGCGCGCATCGGCCTGATCTGGCAGTGCGTGGACGACGCGGCCCTGGCCGACACCGCCGCCGCGCTGGCGGCGCGCCTGGCCGGCATGCCCACGCGCGCGCTGGTCGCCACCCGCGAGGCCATGGCCGCCGCGCAGAACCTCGACCTGGGCGCGGCACTTGCCGAAGAAGCGCGCATCCAACGCGAGATGGGCAATGCCGACGACTACCGCGAAGGTGTCGAGGCTTTCCGCGCCAAGCGCGCCCCGGTGTTCAAGGACCGCTGAGATGACCGACGCTTCCCGCACCCCGCAACAGACCGCCGAGTTCGTGCGCGACGGCATGTTCGCGAACGACAACGCCAGCAAGGGCCTGGGCATGCGTATCGTGGAGGTCGGCCCCGGCCAGGCCACGCTCGAGATGCGCGTGCGCCCCGACATGCTCAACGGCCACGCCATCTGCCACGGCGGCTTCATGGCCACTCTGGCCGATTCCACCTTCGCCTTCGCCTGCAACTCGTACAACGAGCTGACCGTGGCCTCGGGCTTCGCCATCGACTTCCTCGCGCCGGCGCGCGAGGGCGACGTGCTCACCGCGCGCTGCTTCGAAGTCTCCAAGGCCGGGCGCACCGGCGTGTACGACACCGAAATCACCAACCAGCGCGGCGAGCGCATCGCGATGTTCCGCGGTCGCTCGTACACCGCCAAGGGCCGGCCGGCCGTCCCGGCCGCTTGAGGAGACACCCCACCATGACCGTGAAACGCCCCGCCCCCGGCGACCTCGAGCCGATCGAAACCGCCAGCCGCGACGAGATCGCCGCCCTGCAGCTCACGCGCCTGCGCACCACGCTGCGCAACGCCTACGACAACGTGCCGCACTACCGCCAGGCCTTCGATGCCAAGGGCGTGCACCCCGACGACCTGAAGTCACTGGCCGACCTGTCGAAATTCCCGTTCACGGTGAAGACCGACCTGCGCGACAACTACCCCTTCGGCATGTTCGCCGTGCCGCGCACGCAGGTGGCGCGCATCCACGCGTCGTCGGGCACCACCGGCAAGCCGACCGTGGTGGGCTACACCAAGAAAGACATCGACACCTGGGCCGACCTCGTCGCGCGCTCCATCCGCGCGGCGGGCGGACGGCCCGGCGACATGATCCACGTCGCCTACGGCTACGGCCTCTTCACCGGCGGCCTGGGCGCGCACTACGGCGCCGAGCGCGCCGGCTGCACCGTCATCCCGATGTCGGGCGGCCAGACCGAGAAGCAGGTCCAGCTGATCCAGGACTTCAAGCCCGACATCATCATGGTCACGCCCAGCTACATGCAGGTGATCATCGAGCAGTTCGAACGCCAGGGCCTCGACGCGAAAGACAGCTCGCTCAAGGTCGGCATCTTCGGCGCCGAGCCGTGGACCGAAGCCATGCGCCGCGACATCGAGACGCGCGCCGGCATCGACGCCGTCGACATCTACGGCCTCTCCGAAGTGATGGGCCCGGGCGTGGCCAGCGAATGCGTCGAGAGCAAGGACGGCCCGGTGATCTGGGAAGACCACTTCTACCCCGAGATCATCGACCCCGAAACCGGCGAGCTGAAGGCCGACGGCGAAGAAGGCGAACTGGTCTTCACCTCGCTGAGCAAGGAGGCCATGCCCATCGTGCGCTACCGCACGCGCGACCTCACGCGCCTGTTGCCGCCCACCTCGCGGTCGTTCCGCCGCATGGGCAAGATCGTCGGGCGCAGCGACGACATGATGATCATCCGCGGCGTGAACGTCTTCCCCACGCAGGTGGAAGAGATCGTGCTCGCGCACAGCGCCCTCACCGGCCTGTACCAGGTGCGCGTGAGCCGCGAAGGCCTGCTCGACCAGGTCGAGGTGCACTGCGAACTCACGCCGCACGAAGCCGCCGCGGCCGACCGCAACGCGATTTCCGAATGGGTGCAGCACCGCGTGAAGACGCTCATCGGCATCTCCACCCGCGTGGTCGTGCACGGCCCCGACGAAATGGAACGCACGCAGACCGGCAAGGCCCGGCGCGTCGTCGACACGCGCCCGCGCTGAGCGCCCGCGCACCCACACACCGCACCGAAAGGACACGCACATGTACACCCAGGCCATGGACACGATGGGCAAGGACGCAGGCGACGGCAAGCAGAAGGCCGTGCGCTCCGCCGACGAGCTGCGTCTCGAGGAACGCTTCGACGCGCGCATCGACGCCGGCGACTTCATCGAGGCGAAAGACTGGATGCCCGAGCACTACCGCAAGACGCTGGTGCGCCAGATCAGCCAGCACGCGCATTCGGAAATCGTCGGCATGCTGCCCGAAGGCAACTGGATCAGCCGCGCGCCCACGCTCAAGCGCAAGGCCATCCTCTTGGCCAAGGTGCAGGACGAAGGCGGCCACGGCCTGTACCTGTACGCCGCCGCCGAAACGCTGGGCACCTCGCGCGACCAGATGTTCGACGCGCTGCACACGGGCAAGGCCAAGTACAGCTCGATCTTCAACTACCCCACGCTCAGCTGGGCCGACATGGGCACCATCGGCTGGCTGGTCGACGGCGCGGCCATCATGAACCAGGTGCCGATCTGCCGCTGCTCGTACGCACCGTATGCGCGCGCCATGATCCGCATCTGCCGCGAAGAGAGCTTTCACCAGCGCCAGGGCTACGAGTCGCTGCTGACCATGATGACCCACGGCACCGACGCGCAAAAGGCCATGGTGCAGGACGCGGTCAACCGCTGGTGGTGGCCCTCGATCATGATGTTCGGCCCGCCCGACGACCAGTCGCCCAACTCGGCGCAGTCGATGCGCTGGGGCATCAAGCGCTTCAGCAACGACGAGCTGCGCCAGAAGTTCATCGACGCCACCGTCGAACAGGCCGCGATCCTCGGCGTGACGCTGCCCGATCCCGACCTCAAGTGGAACGAAGAACGCCAGGCGCACGACTTCGGCGTCATCGACTGGAGCGAATTCTGGCGCGTGATCGCCGGCGACGGCCCCTGCAACCGCGAACGCCTGCAGGCCCGCGTCGATGCCTGGGACGACGGCGCCTGGGTGCGCGAAGCCGCCCTCGCCCACGCCAACAAACAACCTCTGAAGGAAGCAGCATGAGCACCGAAATGAAGCAAGAGTGGCCCCTGTGGGAAGTGTTCGTGCGCAGCAAGGCCGGCCTCGATCACAAGCACTGCGGCAGCCTGCACGCGGCCGACCCGAAGATGGCGATCCAGATGGCGCGCGACGTCTACACGCGCCGCCAGGAAGGCAGCAGCATCTGGGTGGTGCGCTCCGACCAGATCGTGGCCAGCGACCCGGGCGACAAGGACATGTTCTTCGACCCGGCCGAAGACAAGGTCTACCGCCACCCCACCTTCTACGCGCTGCCCAAGTCCGTGGACCACATGTGAGCGAGGAACGGCACGCCATGCAAGCCTCGATCGAACTGAACCGCACGCCCGCCGTGCACTACCTGCTGCGCATCGGTGACACCTGCCTGGTGCTCGCGCAGCGCCTGGGCGAATGGTGCGGCCACGCACCGGTGCTCGAAGAAGACATCGCGATGGCCAACATCGCGCTCGACCTCGTCGGCCAGGCCCGCGCGGTGCTCACGCACGCCGGCCAGCTCGAAGGCGCCGGCCGCGCGCACGACGAAGACCAGCTCGCCTACCTGCGCGACGAGCGCGACTACTTCAACCTCACGCTGGTCGAGCTGCCACGCGGCGACTTCGCCTTTGCCGTGCTGCGCAACACCATGGTCGCCACGCTGCTCAAGCTGCTGTGGCAACGCCTGGCCGCGTCGAGCGACGCCGAGGTGGCCGCCATCGCCGGCAAGGCGCTGAAGGAAGCGCGCTACCACCAGCAGCACTCGGCCGACTGGGTCGTGCGCCTGGGCGACGGCACCGACGAATCGCGCCGCCGCACCGAGAAGGCGCTCAAGCAGCTGTGGCTCTACGTGCCCGAGCTGTTCGACAGCGACGACGTCGATGCGCAGGCCAGCGCCAGCGGCCTCGGCCCGGCCTGGAGCGAACTGCGCGAGCCGTGGCTGGCCGAAATGCAGCAGGTGCTCGACGCCGCCGGCCTCGCCATGCCGAAGGAAGCCGCCTTCCGCAGCACCGGCAAGCACGGCGTGCACAGCGAGCACATGGGCTACATCCTGGCCGAGATGCAGCACCTGCAGCGCAGCTTCCCCGGAGGCGTGTGGTGATGAACGCCGTGGCGTCGCGCATTGATGCGGCGTGGGCCGTGCTGCACACCGTGCCCGACCCCGAGGTGCCGGCCGTGTCGGTCTGCGACCTGGGCATCGTGCGCGAGGTGATCGAACACGACGACGGCCTGGAGATCGTGCTCACGCCGACCTACTCCGGCTGCCCCGCGACCGAAGCCATCGAGCACGACGTGCTGGCCGCCATCGAGCACGCAGGCCTCGGCCGCGCGCGCGCCACGTTGCGCCGCGCACCCGCCTGGACCAGCGACTGGATCAGCGACGCAGGCCGCGACAAGCTCAAGGCCTACGGCATCGCGCCGCCCGCGCACCTCACGCCCGAGCAGGCCTCCAACACCGCCATGCCGATCAAGCTCTTCGGCCGCATGGCCGGCGAGCGCATCGCCTGCCCCCGCTGCGCCAGCGAGCGCACCGAGCGGCTGTCTGCTTTCGGCTCCACGGCGTGCAAGGCCCTGTACCGCTGCATGGCCTGCCGCGAACCCTTCGAACATTTCAAGCCTATCTGAGGCACGCCCACGATGAGCACCCTCTTCCACCCCCTGCGCGTGAAGGCCATCGAGCCCGACACGCACGAGGCCGTCATCGTCTCGTTCGAGGTGCCGCCCGCGCTGCGCGAAGTCTTCGGCTTCACGCAGGGCCAGTACCTCACGCTGCGCCATGACATCGACGGCCAGGACCTGCGCCGTTCCTATTCGATCTGCGCCGGCCTCGACGACGGCGAGCTGCGCGTCGGCGTGCGCAAGGTGCGCGGCGGCGTGTTCTCCAACTGGATCAACGCCCACCTGCAGCCCGGCGACAGCCTGCAGGTGATGGCGCCGCAAGGCCGCTTCTTCGTGCCCATCGAGCCCGAGGCCGCGCGCCACCACGTCGGCATCGCCGGCGGCAGCGGCATCACGCCGATCCTGTCGATCATGAAGACCGTGCTGGCGCGCGAGCCCAAGAGCCGCTTCACGCTGATCTACGGCAACCGCCAGCTGCAGTCCACGATGTTCAAGGAAGAGATCGAGGACCTGAAGAACCGCCACATGACGCGCCTCGTGCTGCAGCACGTGTTCTCCGACGAGCACACCGATTCGCCGCTGGGCTTCGGCGTGATGAACCGCGAGAAGATCGGCGAGTTCCTGGCTTCGGTGGTGCCCGCCGCGCAGATCGACCACGTGTACGTGTGCGGCCCGTTCCAGATGAACGACGAGGCCGAGGCCGCGCTGCTCGCCGCGGGCGTGCCCGAAGACCGCATCCACATCGAGCGCTTCGGTGTCGCGCTGCCCTCGGCCACCTCGGCCAACCAGGTCGGCGCGGTGGTGCACGAGGCGCAGCCGGGCGACGCCAAGCAGGCGCGCGTGACCATCGTGCGCGACGGCCTGCAGCGCGAGATCACCTACACCGAGGGCCAGCCCAGCATCCTCGATGCGGCGTCGGCGGCCGGGCTCGAGGTGCCGTTCTCGTGCACCTCGGGCGTGTGCGGCACCTGCCGCGCGAAGTGCGTGGACGGGGAAGTCCGCATGGAAAGAAACTTCGCGCTCGACAAGAATGAGGTGGCCGCGGGATTCGTGCTGACCTGCCAGGCCCACCCCCTGACCGAACGCGTCACGCTGTCCTTCGACGAGCGTTGAACGCACGGCTTTTCCCTCGGCCTTTCCCCTTTCAACCCGGAGACAAACCAACCATGAAATTCTTCAAGCCCCTGCTGATCGCCGCCCTGTGCGCCACGGCCCTCTCGGCCTGGGCCGACGTCAACGTCGGCGTGACCATCTCGGCCACCGGGCCGGCGGCGTCGCTCGGCATTCCCGAGAAGAACACCATCGCGCTGATGCCCAAGACGATCGGCGGGCAGAAGATCAACTACATCGTGCTGGACGATGCCTCCGACACCACGGCCGCCGTGAACAACACGCGCAAGCTGATCGCCGAGAACAAGGTCGACGTGATCCTGGGCTCGACCACCACGCCGGCCTCGCTCGCGATGATCGACGTGGCCAGCGAGGCGCAGACGCCGATGATCTCGGTGGCCGCCTCGGCCCGCATCATCGAGCCGATGGACGCCAAGAAGAAGTGGGTGTTCAAGACGCCGCAGAACGACATCATGATGTCGCTGGCCATCGCCGAGCACATGGCCGCCAACGGCGTGAAGACGGTCGGCTTCATCGGCTTCTCCGACGCGTACGGCGAAGGCTGGTCGCAGGAGTTCGCCAAAGCCGCCGACCTGAAGAAGATCAAGATCGTGGCCAACGAGCGCTATGCGCGCTCCGACACCTCGGTCACCGGCCAGGCGCTGAAGCTCATGTCGGCCAAGCCCGACGCGGTGCTGGTCGCCGGCTCCGGCACGCCGGCCGCGCTGCCGCAGAAGACGCTCAAGGAGCGTGGCTACACCGGCAAGATGTACCAGACGCACGGCGTGGCCAACGCCGACTTCCTGCGCGTGGGCGGCAAGGACGTGGACGGCACCTTCCTGCCGGCCGGCCCGG
This sequence comes from Variovorax sp. GW821-FHT10C12, assembly GCF_059415405.1. Lineage (NCBI taxonomy): Bacteria > Pseudomonadati > Pseudomonadota > Betaproteobacteria > Burkholderiales > Comamonadaceae > Variovorax > Variovorax sp. GW821-FHT10C12. Next base: position 32,147 of record NZ_JBWKNE010000002.1, on the reverse strand, counting down.
TGCTCGTGGCCGACCAGCTGCCCGCCAGCAACCCGGTGAAGAAGTCTGCGCTCGCCTACGTCGCCGCCTATGAAGCCGCCTACGGCAAGGGCACGGTCTCGACCTTCGGCGCGCACGCCTGGGACGCGGGCCTCTTGATGAGCTCGGCCGTGCCGGTCGCGCTGAAGAAGGCCCAGCCGGGCACGCCCGAGTTCCGCGCCGCGCTGCGCGATGCGCTCGAGCAGACCAAGGACGTGTCGGGCGCGCACGGCGTGTTCAACATGACGGCAGCGGACCACCTGGGTCTGGACCAGCGCGCGCGCGTGATGGTGAAGATCGAAAACGGCGCCTGGAAGTACCAGCCTTAAGCCACCCAGGCTTCGCGCCCTGCGTGTCGCCTCTCCCACCCCCGACCGGGGGCAACACCTGAGGTCCGGCACAGCCGGTGCCTCGGTGTTCTTGATCTGAATCACGGGCTCCGCCCGAAGGTTTTCATATGGACTTGCAGATTGCCCTGTTGCTGGGGCAGGACGGCATCGTGAACGGCGCGGTCTACGGACTGATGGCGCTTGCGCTGGTGCTGGTGTTTTCGGTCACGCGCGTGATCTTCATCCCGCAGGGCGAGTTCGTCGCCTTCGGTGCGCTCTCGATGGCGGCGCTGCAGGGCGGGCGCACGCCGGCCACGCTGTGGCTGCTGGTGGCGCTGGGCGTCATGGCGCTGGCCGTGGAGGTGTGGCGCTGGAAGCGCGGCGCGACCATCGACTGGCGCTCGGCCTTCACCTGGTGCGTCGCCTTCCCGGCGATCGCCGCGGTGCTGGTGCTGGGCCTCAAGCCCACGTCGATGACGATGCAGGCGGTCACCACGCTGGTGCTGATCGCGCCGCTGGGCCCGCTGCTGTACCGCCTGGCGTACCGCCCGCTGGCCGATGCCACGGTGCTGATGCTGCTGATCGTCTCGGTCGCGCTGCACGGCGTGCTGGTCGGCCTGGGCCTGTTCTTCTTCGGTGCCGAAGGTTCGCGCACCACGCCGTTCTCCGACGTGCGCTTCGACATCGGCGGCATCCCCGTGAGCGGGCAGTCGCTCGTGGTGGTGGGCGTCACGCTGCTCTTGGTGATTGCGATGTTCTGGTTCTTCGGCCGCTCCATGGTCGGCAAGGCGCTGCGCGCCACGGCCATCAACCGCGTGGGCGCGCGGCTCTCGGGCATTCCCACCGAGCTGTCGGGCGACCTGAGCTTCGCGCTCGCGGCGCTCATCGGCGCGGTGTCGGGCCTGCTGATCGCACCGATCACCACGGTCTACTACGACACCGGTTTTCTCATCGGCCTGAAGGGCTTCGTGGCCGCCATCGTGGGCGGGCTCGCGAGCTACCCGCTGGCGCTCGCGGGCGCGTTGCTGGTCGGCCTGCTGGAGGCTTTCTCTTCGTTCTGGGCCAGCGCGTACAAGGAAGTGCTGGTGTTCACTTTGATCATTCCGGTGCTGTGGTGGCGTTCGCTGCGCAGCCACCACGTGGAGGACGAGGAATGAGCGCGCCGTCGACTTCATCTTCGCCCGCCACCGCCGTGCACGCGGGCCGTCCGCTGGTCACGCCGCGCACCCTCACGCTGGTGTGCATCGTGGCGCTCGCGCTGGCCTGGGGCTGGCTGCCCGACTTCACGGTCGCGGTGCTCAGCAACATCGGCCTGTACGCCTTGGTGGCCGCCGGGCTGGTCATGCTGACCGGCGTGGGCGGCATGACCTCCTTCGGCCAGGCCGCATTCGTCGGCATGGGCGCCTATGCCACCGCGTGGATCTGCACCTCGCCCACGGCCGCGGGCTGGCTGGGCGGCATCGCCGGTTCGGCGCTGGTGCCGTGGCTGGGCCTGCTGCTCGGGCTGGTGCTGACCTTCGCACTGGCCTGGGCGCTCGGTGCGGTCACGCTCAAGCTGTCGGGCCACTACCTGCCGCTGTGCACCATCGCCTGGGGCCTGAGCCTGTACTTCCTGCTCGGCAACATGGAGTTCCTGGGCGGCCAGACCGGCATCACGGGCGTGCCGCCGCTGGTGGTCGCAGGCATCTCGCTGGCCTCGCCGCGCGCGCTCGGCGTGGTGATCTGGGCCGTGCTGCTGCTGGCGCTGTGGGCGCTGCACAACCTGCTCGACTCGCGCGAAGGCCGCGCCATCCGCGCGCTCAAGGGCGGCCGGCTCATGGCCGAGTCGATGGGCGTCGACACGGCGCGCCACCGCATCAAGCTGTTCGTGCTGGCCGCGCTGCTGGCGGCCGTGTCGGGCTGGCTCTACGCGCACATGCAGCGCTTCGTGAACCCGACGCCCTTCAACCTGAACATCGGCATCGAGATGCTGTTCATGGCGGTGGTCGGCGGCGCGGGCCACCTGTGGGGCGCGGTGCTCGGCGCCACGCTGATCACGCTGCTGAAAGAGAAGCTGCAGGACATCCTGCCCGCGCTGCTGGGCACCAGCGGCAACTTCGAGGTGGTGGTGTTCGGCCTGCTGATGCTGTTCGTGCTGCAGCGCTTTGCCGACGGCCTGTGGCCCACGCTGGCGCGGCTCGTGAGCCGCTGGGTGCGGCCGGTGGCCAAGGCACCTGCAGCCAACGCAGCCGCACCGGCGGCGCAGCTCGCGCAGCGCGTGCTGCCAGCGGCGGGCACGATGCTGTTGCAGGCCGACGCGGTCAGCAAGCGCTTCGGCGGCCTCATCGCCAACAACGACATCTCGATGACGCTGAAGGCCGGCGAGATCCACGCGCTGATCGGCCCGAACGGCGCGGGCAAGAGCACCTTCTTCAACATGATCTCGGGCGTGGACGACCCCAGCTCGGGCCAAGTGCGGCTCGAAGGCGATGCCATGTCGGGCCGCCCCTCGCGCGCCTTCGCGGCGCGCGGCCTGGGCCGTACCTTCCAGCACGTGCGCCTGCTGGGCCAGCGCAGCGTGGTCGAGAACGTGGCGCTTGGCGCCCACCTGCGCGCCAAGCGCGGCTGGCTCGCGGCGATGCTGCGGCTGGACCGCGCCGAGGAAGCCGCATTGATGGCCGAAGCCCGCAAGCAGATCGAGCGCTGCGGCCTCGGTGCGCATGCCGACACGCCGGCCGCGTCGCTGTCGCTGGGGCAGCAGCGCGTGGTCGAGATCGCCCGCGCGCTCGCCGGCCAGCCCTCGGTGCTGCTGCTGGACGAACCCGCCGCCGGCCTGCGCCACCTTGAAAAGCGCGCGCTCTCGGAGCTGCTGGGCCAGCTGCGCGCCGAAGGCCTGGGCATCCTCGTGGTGGAGCACGACATGGAGTTCGTGATGAACCTCGCCGACCGCATCACCGTGCTCGAGTTCGGCACCGTGATCGCCACCGGCACGCCAGCCGAAGTGCAGGCCAACCCGCGCGTGCTCGAGGCCTACCTGGGCGGCGCCGACGACGAACTGCTGGAAGACGCCCGATGAGCCATCCCATTCTTCAACTGGAAGACTTCTGCGTCGCCTACCGCACCGTCGAGGCGGTGCACAGCGTGCGCCTGCACGTGAACGAGGGCGAGATCGTCACCGTGATCGGCCCCAACGGCGCCGGCAAGACGACGCTGCTGTGCGCGGCCATGGGCCTGCTCCAGTCGAGCGGCAAGCTGTCGCTCGACGGCGAGCGCATCGCGCGCCCTGGCGTCGAGACCATGGTGGCGCGCGGCGTGGCGCTGGTGCCCGAGCGGCGCGAGCTGTTCGGCGAAATGTCGGTCGAAGACAACCTGCTGCTCGGCGGCTTCTACCAGTGGCGCAAGGGCCAGCGCGACCAGCGTGCGCGCATGGACGAGATCTTCGAGATCTTTCCGCGCCTGAAGGAGCGCCGTCCGCAGATGGCCTCCACGCTCTCGGGCGGCGAGCGCCAGATGCTGGCCATCGGCCGTGCGCTCATGGCACGCCCGCGCCTGCTGATGCTCGACGAGCCCTCGCTGGGCCTGGCCCCGCTGGTGGTGCGCGAGGTGCTGCGCGTGGTGTCGCAGCTGCGCAGGCACGGCGTCTCGGTGCTGCTGGTGGAACAGAACGCCCGCGCCGCGCTGCAGGTGGCCGACCGTGCGTATGTGCTCGAGATGGGCGCGGTGGCGCTCGAAGGCAATGCCGGCGATCTGCTGCACGACCAGCGAATCATCGATACCTACCTGGGCATCGGCAACAAGAAATGAACCCCGCGCAGCGCGCGCACCACGCCGCTGCGCCTTCCCTCTTCAAAGGACACGCGCCATGACCACCCTTCAAAGCTACATCGCCGGCCGCTGGATCGGCCAGCAAGCCGCCCAATCGCTGCGCAGCGCCGTCAACGGCCAGGCCGTCGCGAGCACGCACGCCGAGGCCATCGACTTCGCCGAGGCGCTGGCGCACGCGCGCCGCGTCGGCATTCCCGCGCTCATGAAGCTCGACTTCCAGCAGCGCGCCGAACGCCTGAAGGCGCTGGCCAAGTACCTGGCCGCGAACAAGGAAGCGCTGTATGCCGTGTCGGCCCACACCGGCGCCACGCGCGCCGACGGCTGGATCGACATCGAAGGCGGCGCCGGCACGCTCAGCGCCTACGCCAGCATCGGCACCAACGAGCTGCCCTCGGGCAACCTCGTGCACGAAGGCCCGGCCTTCCCGCTCGGCAAGAAGGGCGGCTTCGCGGGCACGCACATCCTGGTGCCGCGCGGCGGCGTGGCGGTGCACATCAACGCCTTCAACTTCCCGGTGTGGGGCCTGCTCGAGAAGTTCGCGCCCAGCTTCCTGGCGGGCATGCCCTGCATCGGCAAGCCGGCCACGGCCACCAGCTACCTCACCGAAGCGCTCATGAAGCTCATCGTGCAGTCGGGCATCCTGCCCGAAGGCAGCCTGCAACTCGTGATCGGCAGCACGGGCGACCTGCTCGACCGCCTCGAAGGCCCCGACGTGGTCACCTTCACCGGCTCGGCCGACACCGCCGCCAAGCTGCGCGTGAACGCGAACCTGGTGCGCCAGTCGATCCCGTTCAATGCCGAGGCCGACTCGCTGAACTGCGCGATCCTCGCGCCCGACGTGACGCCCGACGACGAGGAGTTCGATCTCTTCGTGAAGGAAGTGGCGCGCGAGATGACCACCAAGGCCGGCCAGAAGTGCACCGCCATCCGCCGCGCGATCGTGCCGCGCCAGCACCTCGATGCGGTGGCTGAGAAGCTGCGCGCCCGTCTGGCCAAGACCGTCATCGGCGACCCGTCGCGCGAAGACGTGCGCATGGGCGCCCTCGCCTCGCGCGACCAGCAGGCCGACGTGGCCGAGCGCGTCGCCACGCTGCTGCAGGGCGCGGAGCTGGTGTACGGCGAGCGCGACGGCTTCTCGCCCGTGGGCGACGGCGTGGGCGAAGGCGCGTTCTTCGCGCCCACGCTGCTCCTGAGCCGCAAGCCGCTCGAACACGATGCGGCGCACGACGTCGAGGCCTTCGGCCCCGTCAGCACGCTCATGCCCTACGACGGCATCGACGAAGCGCTGGCGCTGGCCGCGCGCGGCAAGGGCAGCCTCGTGGGCACGCTGGTCACGCGCGACCCGGCCATCGCCGCCAAGGCCATTCCGGTCGCCGCCGCCTGGCACGGCCGCCTGCTGGTGCTCGACCGCGAGGCCGCCGCCGAATCGACCGGCCACGGCTCGCCGCTGCCGGTGCTCAAGCACGGCGGCCCGGGCCGCGCGGGCGGCGGTGAAGAGCTCGGCGGCCTGCGCGCCGTGAAGCACTACCTGCAGCGCGCCGCACTGCAGGGCTCGCCCACCATGCTCGCGGCCGTGACCGGCGAGCACGTGCGCGGCGCCGCGCTGCGCGAGAGCGAGGTGCATCCCTTCCGCCGCTACTTCGAAGAACTGCGCATCGGCGACTCGCTGCTCACGCACCGCCGCACCGTGAGCGAAGCCGACATCGTCGCCTTCGGCGGCATCTCGGGTGACTACTTCTACATGCACTTCGACGAAGAGGCGGCCAAGGCCTCGCCCTTCGGCAAGCGCATCGCGCACGGCTACTTCGTGCTGTCGGCGGCCGCGGGCTTGTTCGTGTCGCCCTCGCCCGGCCCGGTGCTCGCCAACTACGGCCTGGACACGCTGCGCTTCGTCAAGCCCGTGGGCATCGGCGACACCATCCAGGCGCGCCTGACCTGCAAGCGCAAGATCGACCGCAACAAGAAGGACGCGAGCGGCCAGGGCCAGGGCGTGGTGGCCTGGGACGTGGAGGTGACCAACCAGCTCGGCGAGCTGGTCGCGAGCTACGATATCCTGACGCTCGTCTCCAAGAAACCCACCACCCCAAGCTCCACCTGATGTTCGATCTCACAGGCAAAGTCGCGCTCGTCACCGGCGGCAACGGCGGCATCGGCCTCGGCATGGCACAGGGCCTCGCCAAGGCCGGCGCCCGCGTCGTCATTGCGGCGCGCAATGCACAGAAGTCGGCCGCCGCGGTCGAATCGCTGAAGGCATTGGGCAGCGACAGCTTCGCGCTCGCGCTCGACGTGACCGACGAAGTCTCGGTGCAGCAGGCCTTCGACGAGGTCGCCGCGCGCTGCGGCCGGCTCGACATCCTCGTGAACAACGCCGGCACCACGGTGCGCAAGCCGGTCGACCAGCTCGCGCTGGCCGAGTGGCACCAGGTGATGGACACCAACCTCACCAGCGCCTTCCTGTGCAGCCGCGCCGCGCACCCGCACCTGAAGGCCGCGGGCGGCGGCAAGATCATCAACATCGGCTCGATGATGTCGATCTTCGGCGCGCCCTACGCGCCGGCCTACGCCGCGAGCAAGGCCGGCATCGTGCAGCTCACCAAGTCGACCGCGCTCTCGTGGGCGGTCGACCAGATCCAGGTCAACGCCATCCTGCCGGGCTGGTTCGAGACCGAGCTGACCGACGGTGCGCGCACCCAGATCCCGGGCCTGTACGAGCGCGTGAAGGCGCGCGCCGCGGCCGGCCGCTGGGGCCAGCCCTCGGACATCGCAGGCACCGCCGTGTTCCTGGCCAGCGCCGCCTCCGACTACGTGACCGGCACCGCCATCCCGGTCGACGGCGGGTTTTCGATCTCCGGCTGAGTCTTGCGGGCCGTGTAAATTCGGCCGCCATGCTCCTCTGGTTCCAGCTCTTTCTTTTCGTCGCCGGCACGGCCGCGCTGCTGTACGTGTCGCGCGGCCCGCTGAGCCAGCCCGGCTCGCACGGCTTCTACCGCTTCTTCGCGTGGGAATGCATGCTGGTGCTGATCGTGCTGAACCTGCCGGTGTGGCATGTCGATCCGTTCTCGGCCACGCAATTGATTTCCTGCGTGCTGCTGGCGCTGTCGATCTGGCTGCCCATCCACGCGGTGCGATTGCTCAAGGCACACGGCAAGCCGAGCGAAGCGCGCAGCGACGACCCGGCCCTGTACGGTTTTGAAAAGACCTCGGCGCTGGTGACCACCGGCGCCTTCCGCTACATCCGCCACCCGATGTACACGGCGCTGATGCTGCTGGCCTGGGGCGCCTTCCTCAAGCAGTTCACCTGGCTCACGCTGGCGCTGGTGCTCGCGGCCACGCTGTTCCTGTTCCTCACGGCGCTGCGCGACGAAAAAGAATGCCTCGCGCATTTCGGCGACGCCTACCGCGACTACATGCGCGGCACGCGGCGCTTCATTCCCTTCCTGCTGTGAGCGCGGCGCCGGCCCGGTAGCGCCGGCCTGCCCTGCCCTTTCCGCGCCCCCCGCTACCTTGCGGGACGCTGACCTGCACGATCAGGTTCTGTTCATGCGAGGCTCCTAGCATTCGCGCATGTTGCTCGCACGCATCCGCCGTCTCGCCCATGCCCATCGCCGGGCGTGGTGGTTCGCGGCCCTGCTACTGAGCCTGCTGCAGCCCTTCATCGCGGTGCATTTCAACTGCGACGGGCTCGAGGACGAGCCGATGCTGCGGCTGCGCGGCGTCGGCGAGACGACGCAGTTCGAAGCGGACGACCGCGCGGACCACCCGTTCGACCGCGAGACCACGGTGTTCGCCCAGGGCCCCGCTGGGATTCATCTTCCCGACACATTGAACCTGGGGCTGGACACGCTGCTGGCCCTGTTGCTGGCGCTGCTGCCGCTGGCCGTGGTGCTGATGCGGCGTGCCGCCCCTGCCGGGCGCACGGTGCCCGAGCCCGTGCCGCGGCATGCCGGCGCGCCACCACCGTCCGCCCCCTGGCGGCGCCTGCCTCCCCCCGCCGCCCCGCCTTTCGCGACCTGAGAAGCGGCGCCTCGCGCGCCGAGCGGCTGTGCTGCGCCCTGCGCGGCCGGCTCCCCCTCGTCTTTGTCGAAAGGTCCGACCATGTCCGCTTTCTCTTCGTGCGCGCATTGCCCTGCGTCCACCGTTGGCCGTGTGCCAAGCGAGGTGCCGCCATGCACGCGCTGAACCTCGCCCTGCTGCAATGGCTCGCCGCCGGCGCGCAGCCCACGCCGTGGGTGCTGATGTGCGCCCGCACGCTGGCGCTCGGCGGCAGCTGGCTGTGCGCCGCCGTCGCGCTCGCGATGCTGTGGCGCCGGCCCGATGAGCGCGCCTACCTGGTCGCGGTCGGGCTGCTGGCCGGGCTGGCCTCGATGCTGTCGCACGCCATCGCGCTGCGGCTGAACGTGCCGCGCCCCTTCGCACAGGGGTTGGTGCCGGCCTACATCACGCACGCGGTCAACGGTTCGCTGCCGAGCACGCACGCCAGCGTGATGTTCACGGTCGCGCTGGCCTTCCTGGCGCGCACCGGCCTGCGCGCCATCGGCGTGCCGCTGTTCCTGCTGGCCGCCGCCACCGGCTGGGGCCGCGTCTACACCGGGGTTCATTTCCCGTTCGACATCGCGGCCGGCCTGCTGCTGGCCGCCGCGCTCGTCGGCGCGCTGGGCACCGCGCAGTGGCTGGCCCACCGCGCGGCCGTGCGCGCCGCCACCCGTGCCACGGCTTCCGCCTGGAGACCCTCATGACCACCACCTCGACCCTGCGCCCGGACACCGATGCCACGGCCGCCCCCTCGCCGCGGACCGTCGACCCCGACACCCCGCCGCCCGGCGCGCGCAGCCTCTCGTGCGTGATCCCCTGCTTCAACGAAGGCGCCAACCTGCGCCACCTGCTGCCGCTGCTCGAAGACGTGCTGTGGGCCACGCGGATGCACTGGGAAATCATCGTGGTCGACGACGGCAGCACCGACGACACCGCTGCCGTGGCCGAGGCCTGGTGCGACCTGTCGGGCTTTCGCTGCATCTCGCTGTCGCGCAACTTCGGCAAGGAGGCCGCGCTCACCGCGGGCCTGGTGGCCGCTGGCGGCGATGCGGTGGTGCTGCTCGACGGCGACCTGCAGCACGCGCCCGAACTCATCCACGACATGCTCGCACAGTGGCGCGCCGGCGCCGAGGTGGTCTACGCGGTGCGCGAGGCGCGCCACGACGAGAGCCGCTTCAAGCAGCTCGGCAGCCGCCTGTTCTACCGGCTCATGAACGACTCGGACCGCTTCTCGGTGCCCAAGGATGCAGGCGACTTCCGCCTGATGGACCGCAAGGTGGTCGACGCGCTGAAGAGCCTGCCCGAGCGCAGCCGCTTCATGAAGGGCCTGTACGCCTGGGTCGGCTTCCGCGCCGTGGCGCTGCCCTACACGCCGGCCCCGCGCGCGCAGGGCGCCAGCAGCTTCAACGCGCGTCGGCTCGTGAGCCTGGCGATCGACGGGCTCACCGCCTTCACCACCTGGCCGCTGCGCATGGTGAGCGTGGTCGGCCTGCTGTTCGCGGTGCCGGCGCTGTCGTACGGCATCTTCGTGACCATCGACCACCTCTTGTTCGGCAACGCCGTCTCCGGCTGGACCACCATCGTGGTGAGCCTGATGTTCTTCATCGGCATCCAGATGATCTCGACCGGCATCGTCGGCGAGTACATCGCGCGCATCTACGAGGAGGCCAAGGGCCGGCCGCTGTACGTGGTGCGCCAGGAGCGCGGAACCGGCCTCGGGGCCGGGCAGCCATGACATCGCGCACGACCACGACCGCGCCGGCCTGGTGGACCGCACCGCAGCCGCTGTGGCTCATCGCGGGGATCTTCGCCTGGCTGCTCATCACGGCCTGGGCCCGGCCGCTGATGGCGCCCGACGAAGGCCGCTACGTCGGCATCGCGCTGGGCATGCTGCACTCCGGCGACTGGCTGGTGCCGCGGCTGGACGGCCTGCCCTTCTTCCACAAGCCGCCGCTGTTCTACTGGATCGGCGCCGCCGCGATGGCGGTGGCCGGGCCGGTGGAATGGGCCGCGCGGCTGCCGTCCGTGCTGGGCGCGGGCATCGCGGCCTCGGCGCTGTTCCTGTTCCTGCGCCGCTGGTCGACGGTGCGGCTGGCGCTGCTGTCCACCGTGGTGCTCGTCACCACGCCCTTCTTCTTCCTGGGCGCGCAGTTCGCCAACCTGGACATGCTGGTGGCCGGCTGCATCTCGGGCACCGTGCTGTTCGGCGCCGGCGCCGTGCTGGCGCGCGAGCGCGAGGAACCGTGGCGCGGCCTGCTGGCGGGCGCCTACCTGCTCGCGGCGGCGGGGCTGCTGGCCAAGGGGCTCATCGGCCTGCTGCTGCCCGCGCTGGTGCTGCTGGCCTGGTGCGCGGTGACGCGCAAGGCGGTGGTGCTGCGCCTGGCCGTGTGGCTGCCGGGCTGGGCGATCCTGCTCGCGGTGGCCGGCCCGTGGTTCGTCGCGATGCAGATGAAGTACCCCGAGTTCTTCGACTACTTCGTGATCACCCAGCACTTCCGCCGCTTCGCGTCCTCGGGCTTCAACAACGAGCATGGCATGTGGTTCTACCTGCCGGTGCTGGCGGCCCTCACGCTGCCGTGGTTCGCCTGGGCCCTGGTGCCGCGCGGGCGCGACGCGGCGGCGCCGCGCACGCGCTTCTCCGACATCGACTGGCTCATGTGGATCTGGCTCGTGGTCATCGTCGGCTTCTTCTCGCTGCCGCGCTCCAAGCTGGTCGGCTACGTGCTGCCGGCGCTGCCGCCGCTGGCCTGCCTGATCGCACAGCGCGTGCTCGCGGGCCGCGTGCCCGACACGCTGCTGCCCAAGGTCCGCGCGACGGCCCTGGCGTCGGCCCTCGTGTGCATCGCCTGCGTGGCCGGCCTTGCGCTGTACGCACGGCCGCCGGGCACGATGCTGCGGCTGCCCGAGGGCCAGGCCGTGGCGGCCGGCGACCAGGTGCTGATGCTCGACAGCTACCTCTACGAGATCCCGTTCTACTGGAACCTGCGCACGCCCGTGCGGGTGGCGGACGACTGGCAGGCCGCCGCCACCGACACGCGCGACAACTGGCGCAAGGAGATCGCGGACGCGGCCCGCTTCGACCCCGCGCGCGCCGCCGACCTGCTGGTCGACCGCACGCAGCTGGCCGCCGCCCTGTGCACGCCGCGCACCACCTGGCTGGTGGGCCCGAGCAACGCGCAGCTCGCCCATCCGTGGCTCGCGCAGGCCCGGCTGGTCGCCTTCACGCCGGCTGTCGCAGCCTGGCGCTTCGCGGGCAGCGCCACGGGCGACGCGCAGTGCCTCGACCTCCCGCCGGCGGCCCCGGCCAGCGCCAATGACTGACATGCGCACCCCCACCGCCCCGTCCCGCAGCCTGTGCATCTGCGCCGACGACTTCGGCCTGAGCGCCGGCGTGAACGCGGCCGTCATCGACCTGGCGGAGCGAGGCATCGTCTCGGCCACCAGCTGCATGGTGCGCCGCCGCGCCTGGCTGGCCGGCGCACGGGCACTGCTGCGCATCGACGCCGGCGGCTTCGACGCCGGCCTGCACCTGGACCTCACGCGGCCCGAGGTCTCCGGCGGCCCCGAGCCGGCCCTGACCGGGCTGGTGGCACGCACCTGGACGCGCACGGCCTTCGCCCCGGGGCTGCGCGCCGACATCCGCGACCAGTTCACCCGCTTCGAGGACGCCATGCACCGCGCGCCCGCCTTCGTCGACGGGCACCGCCACGTGCACCAGCTGCCGATGGTGCGCGAGCTGCTGGTGGAAGAGATCGTGCGGCGCTACGGCGCGTCGCCGCCGTGGCTGCGCCACACGGCGCCGGGCCCGGGCCGGGGCGCCGAGCGGCTGAAGGCCGGCCTCATCCATGCGCTGGGCGCCGCGGGCCTGTCGGCGCTGGCCCGCCGCCACGGCATTCCCACGAGCCGCCGCCTGCTCGGCGTGTACGACTTCGAGGGCGACATGGAAGACCACCAGCAGCGCCTCACCGCATGGATCGCGGCGAGCGAGACGGGCGATGTGCTCATGTGCCACCCCTCCGCCGGCCTGACGCCGGGCGACCCGATCGGCCCCGCGCGGCTGCGCGAGTACGCGGTGCTGCGCGACCTGGTGTTTCCGGTGCGGGACGCCGACGGGGCCGGCGAGGTGGTGCTGGCGCCGCTGTCGCATTGGCTCGGCGCGCTCCCGGTCGAGGTGCCGCACCCGGCCGCGGCCTGAACAGCTACGGCTTGTCGGGCGTCGTCCCGGTGCCTTCGCCTCGCGCGCCCCACCAGGCGGCAAGGACCAGCCCGCCCTTGCGCACCAGCAGCACCGCCATGACCACGAGCACGGCCCGCGAGGCCACGTAGCCCGCAATGCCTAGCAGTGTCGACGGCAGCGGCTTGGACGCCCAGAAGATCACCCAGGCCGCCAGCCCGGCCATCGCCAGCCCGCCGACGACCAGCATCACGCCACCCACCATCCACGTGAGGATCGCGAGCCGCGCGGCCAGGCCGGTCAGGCGGTCGGCGCCGGGCCAGTCGCGCCAGGTCCACAGCGCCGCCAGGCCCAGCGACCCCATCATGGCCGCCAGCAGCCCCATGAGGCTGTAGCCGACGACGGTGATGACGGGGTTCAGGTCCGGCATGCAGGCTACGGTGTCACGCGCGGCAGCGCCTTCGCATCGACCGCCTCGCCATCGACGATGAAGTGCCCGCCCGCCACGTGGTGCAGCGTGCGCAGTTCGTCGTGTCCTTCGAAATGCCAGCGCCCTTCGGAGAACACGCGCGCGTCGGCCTGCGCCGCGATCACCTCGCCCAGGAACAGGTCGTAGCGCTGCTGGATCGGCGGCTCGGGCAGCAGCCGGCATTCGAGCCAGGCCGCGCAGCCTTCGAGCATCGGCACGCCGGTGGCCTCGCCCGCGAAGGTCGAGAGGCCGTAGGCGGCGAACTTGTCGCTGCCGTCGCGCTCGGCGATCTCGCGGCCCGAGCTGTTGCCCAGCGCCTCGGTCAGGTCGAGCTGCGCGCGCGTGGGCACCTGCAGTGCGAAGGTGCCCGCACCTTCGAGCAGCACGCGCGTCCAGGTGCTCTTGTCGAGCACGACCGCCACCTTGGGCGGATCGAAGTCCAGCGGCATGGCCCAGGCCGCGGCCATGATGTTGCGCCGGCCGTCGTGCGCAGCGCTCACGAGCACGGTCGGGCCGTGGTTCAGCAGGCGGTAGGCCTTGGCCAGCGGAACCGGCCGGCGGTGAGAGGCGTTCATGCGCGTGGAATGAAGGTGACGACGACGGGGCGCCAGCCTAACAAATCGGCCGGCCCGCGTCGCGGTCGGTCGCTGCGTTCAAGCCTCGGCTTCCGGCGGCGGCAGCCGGCGCACCGCCACGGTCCGGATGCGCTGTGCATCGACCTCGGTCACCACGAACTCGTACCCGTCGTGCACCCACGTCGCCTTCGCGGGCGGCAGACCGCCGAAGCGCACCAGCAGGAAGCCCGCCACCGAGGTGTAGCTGTCGTCGTCGCTCACGAGGCCATGGGTCTGCAGCGCCTGTTCGAGCAGGTGCAGGTCCGCGCTGCCCGACACGGTCCACGCGTCGGATGCGGTCTGCAGGATCTCCAGGGTCTCGTCCTCGTCGGGGAACTCGCCGGCGATCGCCTCCAGCACGTCGATGGGCGTGACCACGCCGGTCAGCGTGCCGTGCTCGTCGTTGACCAGCGCGAGCTGCCCGCGCGCGCCGCGCAGCGTGTCGATAAGCTTGATCACGGTGGTCGACTCGGGCACGTAGATCGGCGTGCGCAGGCCGCCGCGCTCGTCGATCTTTCCGTCGCGCAGCAGGTGGCCCAGCAGGTCCTTCGCGCGCGCCACGCCCACCACGTCGTCCAGCGAGCCGCGGCACACGGGAAAGATGCCGTGCGGCGTGTCGAGCAGCTGCTCGCGCACCGCGTCGGGTTCGTCGTTCAGGTCGACCCACGAGATGTCGGTGCGCGGCGTCATCACCGAGCGCACATTGCGCTCGGCCAGCGACAGCACGCCGCTGACCATGTTGCGCTCCGCCACGGCGAAGGCGGGCTGCGCCGCCAGCGCCGCGTCGGGCATGCCGCCCGCCGGCACCGGCTCGCCGGGCGCCCGGCCGCCGAGCAGCCGGAGGATGGATTCGGCCGTGCGGTCGCGCAGCGGCCGGCGGGCCTCGTGCCGCAGCGCATTGCGCTTGGCCCACTGGTTCAGCGCCTCGATCATCACGGAGAAGCCGATGGCGCCGTACAGGTAGCCCTTCGGAATGTGGAAGCCCAGGCCTTCGGCCACCAGGCTCAGGCCGATCATCAGCAGGAAGCTCAGGCACAGCACCACCACCGTCGGGTGCGCGTTGACGAAACGCGTGAGCGGCTTCGACGCCCACAGCATGATGCCGATGGAAATGACGACGGCCGCCATCATCACCGGCAGGTGCTCCACCATGCCCACGGCGGTGATCACCGCGTCGAGCGAGAACACGGCGTCGAGCACCACGATCTGCGTGACCACCAGCGCGAAGCCCGCATACACGGTCGAGCCGCCGGCCGTGTGCGTCACGCCTTCCAGCCGCTCGTGCAGTTCGGAAGTGGCCTTGAACAGCAGGAACAGGCCGCCCAGCAGCAGGATCAGGTCGCGGCCCGAGAAGCCCTGGCCGAACACGCTGAACAGCGGCGTGGTCAGCGTGACCAGCCACGAGACGATCGACAGCAGCGCCAGCCGCATGAAGAGCGCCAGGCCCAGGCCGATCCGCCGCGCCCGGTCGCGCTGGTGCGGCGGCAGCTTCTCCGCGAGGATCGCGATGAAGATCAGGTTGTCGATGCCCAGCACGATCTCCAGGACGACCAGCGTCAGGAGGCCGATCCAGGCGGTCGGGTCGGTGAGGAGTTCAATCATGGAAAGCGCGCGGGCAACGGGTGCGGCCCGGCATGGCGCGGGCCATGTCGGGCGACAGTGAAAAGACGGGGAGGACGTGCGCTGCGAGTACGTTGATCGCAACGCAGCGGTGCAGGCGAAAGCTGGCGCAGGCCAGCGACCTACTGGGAGGCTCTGAAGAGGATGTCACCCCTGCAGTCTATCGAACCCTTTTTTGACGCCCCGCTGCCAAGGGGCTTTCAGCCCCTGCGGCTCAGCGGTAGGCGTCGCACAGCGCGAGGTACTCGTCGCCCGAAATCTCCAGCGCGGTGGCACGGCGCAGCACGCGCGCCTTCGGCTTGGGCAGGTCGGTCCTGATCTGGATCTGCTTGCCGATGGGAATGCCCATGTAGTCCTGGTTGACCCAGGTGTTCTCGACGATGTTGGGCCACGGCAGCAGCAGGCCGTTCTCGAAGGTCAGGCCCTGGTGGCCGATGACGAAGGCGGGCGTGCCGATGTTGGCCAGCGTGCGGATGCACTTGACCGCCAGCCACGCGGCCAACAGGCCGAAGCCCGCCGCGATGAGGATGCCGATGTTCTTGTCCTGCGCGCGGATGCACAGCACGGCCAGCACGACCGCCACCACCACCCAGAGCGTGGCCCCGGCGATCAGCCGCGTGCGGGAATAGAAGACGGGGCGGTCCTGGCGGGTTTTTTCCTGTTGGCGGGCGGAGCTGTAGATTTCCATTTTTTGAGTCGCTGTACTTTGGAGATTGAAAAGAAAAGGAAGAAGGCTCAGGCCGACGGCAGGCGTTGCATGAGGCACACCATCAGCACCGGTTCGTTGTCGATCTTCGAGCGATCGATCTTGCGGGTCTTGCCGTTGGCGACGATGAGCAGGTGCTCGTCGACGTCCATCGCTTCGGCGTCCGACTGCGTGCGGATCGTGTCGATGCTCGACCACGCGATGAGCTGGCCCTTGTGCACCAGCCCTTCGGCATTCAGCGCCAGCGCACCGAAGGGCACGGTGTCGCCCGCATGCAGGCGCCGCTCCACGTCGTGCCGCAGCACCTCGCCCACGGCCTCTTCCACTTCAGCAACGAGCGCGTACGGGTCGTCCCACAGGTCGAGCCGCAGGCGCAGCGTGCGGCCGTCGCGGGTGGTGAGCAGCAGGTGGTTGCGGTTGTGGCGATGGCGCAGCCGCGTCACGTCGGCGAAGGCGACGGTCTGCGTGCCCAGCTGCAGGCCGTGCGCGGTCAGCGTCAGCACCGGTGGGGTGCGCAGCCACGCGAAGAAGTCGCTGCCCTTCCAGCCAATCAGGTAGATCGCGGCCGGTATCGCCAGCACCAGCACGAAGAACGCGCCCTTGTAGCGCACGAAGTCCGGCGTGATGAGGTACGGAAGGATGTATATCCTGGCCGGCACCAGCACCATGGCGCAGAAGACATAGATCGCGGCCAGGCCGGCCAGCACACAGTAGAACGCGTAGCGCGGAAAGATGCGGTCGTGACGAAGGGGCATGTGAAGCAAGTACCCAATGCGTCGACAACGGGCGGGGTGGCTTGGAGCTGGATTGCGCCCACGACCATACCAGCGGGAAGCGTCGCTCTCGAGGCCAAGCAGGCCTTAAGGCATCTTTTTTTTGAACAAGCAACGCCTGTCGCGAAGCCCGTTAACCGAGAAGATGTAAGTTTGATGACCGCTTCGACACAACCGCTGCTTAAGCATTCATGGCAACTTTGCAATCAGCGCACGGTGCGCCGCCAGTGCGCGCCCGCGCATCGGGGCCTGCGCGTCGCGGCCCGTGAGCGGACCGAAGCGCGTGTCTTTCGACACGGCCGCCACCGCATCGCGCAGGCAGCGGTGCGCCGGGTCCACCTCGTCGCGCGGATGCCAGGCCTGCAGCACCTGCTCGGGCGGCACGGCCACCGGCAACTTGAACATCGCCAGGCCGAGGCTCGCGGCCACGGTGCGCGCGAGCGGCTCGGGCACGCAGGCCACCAGCGACGAACGCGCGGCGGCCATCAGCGCACCATAGGCGCTGGGCACGGTCAATGCGATCTGCCGCGCACAACCTTGTGCCGCGAGCAGGCTGTCGAGGGGCTCGACCGACCTGGCGCGCCGCGTGACCGCCACATGCTGCTGGGCCGCCAGGCGCTTGGGCGTGACGCGCGCCTTGAGCAGTTCATGCCCCGCCCCGACCACGCCGACGATGCGTTGCGCGTACAGCAACTCGCTGCGCACCTCCGGCCCCTTGTCAAGCAGCGTGCCCACGTCGAGGTCGATGCGCCCTTCGCGCAAGGCCATCGCATCGCTGTCGCTTTCCGGCACGAAGCGCAGGCGTGCCAACGGCATGTCGCGCCGCAGCGCGGCCAGCAAGGTCGCGCCGTAGACGATGCCCATGCCTTCGGGCGCGCGCACCGTGAACTCACGCGTCACACGCGCCAGCGGCACACCGCCGTCGGGCTGCATCAGCAGGCGCGCGTCGGCGATCAGGCGGTGCACCGGATCGCGCAACGCCACCGCGCGCGGCGTCGGCACCAGCTTGCGGCCGGCCCGCACGAGGATCGGATCGCCCAGCGCCTCGCGGATGCGCGCGAGCGTGTGGCTCATGGCCGGCGCGCTCAGGTGCATGCGCTCGGCCGCCGCGCTCACGCTGCCGGTGCTCAACAGCGCGTCCAGTGCGGCCAGCAGGTTCAGGTCCATGGAATTCATTTCGTGCAGGTCATTGCTTTGAACAATGCACTGTACAGACGCCTCGCACGGGTTGAAACTTCGCGCCCTTGCCCCCCTTGCACCACCGGAGCCCCCGCCTTGAATCCTTCTTCGCAAGCCAGCCGCACCGCCCTCGCCACCGCGCTCATGCGCGCCGTCCATGCGCGCAGCGCGCCCGCGCCGCTGCTGGACGACCCGTGGGGCGAGCGCCTGGTGCCCGACAGCGTGCGCGCCGCCTTCCGCGAACGCGCGCTGGCACGGCGCGACGCCACCTCGACGGGCTCCCCCGACACAGCGCTCGACGACGCGATGCGCGCCAACGCCGCCTACCCCGACGTGATCCTGCGTTCGCGCTACACGGAAGACGCGCTGAAGGACGCGGTCGCGCGTGGCGTCGACCAGTACGTGCTGATCGGCGCGGGCTTCGACAGCTTCGTGTGCCGCATCCCCGCCTGGGCGCAGGGCCTGGCCATCTACGAGGTCGACCACCCGGCCACGCAGCAGCTGAAACGCCAGCGCCTTCAAGCCTGTGGCGTGCCGCCTTCCCTATCGGTGCATTTCGTCGCGGCGGACCTGTCGGTCGAAGACCTCGCCGCGGCGCTCGCGCGCACGCCGTTCGATGCGACGCGGCCCGCCTTCTTCGCATGGCTGGGCGTCACCGTGTACCTCACGCGAGAGGCCAACCTGGCGGCGCTGCGCGCCATCGCCGGCTGCGCGCCGGAAGGCAGCGAGCTGGTCTTCACCTACATCGACGAGGCGGCACTGCGCCCCGATGCGGCGGGCAACGCCGCGTTCCAGCGGCTGCGCAGCGAGGTGTCGTCGGTCGGCGAAGACTTCCTGTCGGGCTTCGATCCAGCGACTCTGGGCGCGCTGCTGCGGGACACGGGCTTTGCGCTGCAGGAGGACCTCGACGGCCACCAGGCGCTGGCGCGCTACGACCCCGCGGGCCGCAACGGCCTGCAGCCCGCCGGCGCCGCACACGTCGCGCGCGCCGTCAGGTTCCGGTCCGCCTGACGCTGGTAGCGTGCGGCCGACTTGCGGTGCGGCGCGCGGGTGGCGATGATCGCCGGCGCCCGCCGCCGCAAGCCTCCCTCGTCACCACGGAGCGTCCCCGCATGACCGCCAAGCCGAACCTGATTCCCGTTTCCCTCGATGCACTGCGGCCGACCCAGATCACGGTCGGCGGCGCCGAAGTGGCCACCAAGCGCGCACAGTGGAAGCAGCTCAAGCGCAAGGAGCGCGAGCACACGCTGGCCGCGCACTGGTTTCCCGCCGTGCGCGGGCCGGGCGGGCACTACTACATCGTCGATCACCATCACCTGGGCCGCGCGCTGCACGAAGAGTCGGTGGGCACGGTGTGGGTGATGCAGCTGGACGACCTCAGCGAAGTCCGGGGCGAGCAGTTCTGGCGGCTCATGGAGTTCCACCGCTGGGCGCACCCCTTCGACGAGAAGGGCAAGCGGCGCGCGTTCAGCGCCATCCCCTCCAGCGTGGCGAAGCTGCGCGACGACCCGTACCGAGCACTGGCCGGCTTCGTGCGCAAGGCCGGCGGCTACGCGAAGGACGCGGCGCCCTATGCGGAGTTCCTGTGGGCCGACCATTTCCGCCCGCTGGTGCCCGCGAAGAAACTGCAGCCCTCGGCCACCGAGCCGCTGCCGCAGGCCACCATCGACAAGGCCGTGGCGCTGGCGCGCACCGCCGACGCACGCTACCTGCCGGGCTGGACCGGCGTGACCAACGCCACGCCCGCGAAGTGAACGACAGCGCCGCCCGCCGCCCCGGCCTCGCCGACGTTGTGGCGGGTGTGTCCATCGCGGGCCTGCTGCTGCCTGAGGCCGTGGCCTATGCGGGCATCGCGGGCCTGCCGCCGCAGGCCGGCGTGATCGCGCTGTTCGCCGGCCTTCTCGTCTACGGCCTCTTCGGCAGCAGCCGCTTCGCGATCGTCTCGGCCACCTCGTCGTCGGCGGCGGTGCTCTTCGCGGCCACCACGTCGATGCCGGGCATCGACACGGCCACGCGGCTGGCGCTGGGCGCGGGCATCGTGCTGCTGGCCGGGGTCTTCTTCGTCATCGCGGGCATCGCCAGGCTCGGCGCGGTGTCGAGCCTGATCGCCAAGCCGGTGCTGCGCGGCTTCGCGCTCGGGCTGGCGCTGACCATCGTGGTCAAGCAGTTGCCGAAGGTGCTGGCGGTGCAGCCGGCGCACAGCGATTTCTTCCGCCTCGTCGCGGGCCTGGCGGCCGAGTGGCGGCACTGGAACCTGGCCGGTGCGGCCATGGCGCTGGCGGCACTGGTGCTGCTGCGCGGCCTGGCGCGCTGGCGCGCGGTGCCGGCGGCCCTGCTGGTGATCGTGGGCGGCATCGCGCTGGACGTGAGCGGGCTGTGCCAGGCCTGGGGCGTGGCGGCGGTGGGGCCGATCTCGCTGGACTTCTCGCACCCGGGCGTGCCCTCGCTGGGGCGCACGCAATGGCTGGGGATGGGCGAGCTGGCCTTCGCGATGGCGCTGATCCTCTATGCCGAGTCCTACGGCTCGATCCGCACCTTCGCGATGCGCCACGGCGACAACGTGTCGGCCAACCGCGACCTGCTGGCGCTGGGCGGCGCCAACCTGCTGTCGGCGCTGTTCCAGGGCATGCCCGTGGGCGCGGGCTATTCGGCGACCTCGGCCAACGAATCGGCCGGCGCGCGCAGCCGTGCGGCGGGCCTGGTGGCGGGGCTGGTGGTGCTCGTGGCGGTGCTCACGCTGCTGCCGTGGATCGCGCACACGCCCGAGCCGTTGCTGGCGGCCATCGTGATCAATGCCGTGAGCCATTCGCTGAACCCCTCGTCGCTGCGGCCGTACTTCCACTGGCGGCGCGACCGGCTGGTGGCGCTGGTGGCGGTCGCGGCCGTGCTGCTGCTGGGCGTGCTCGACGGGCTGCTGGCCGCCATCGGCGTGAGCCTGCTGCTGTTGCTGCGCGGCTTCTCGCGCACCACCGTGAGCTGGCTCGGCCGGCTGGGCCAGAGCCACGACTACGTCGACACCGGCCGCCACCCCGAGGCCGTGGTGCCGCCGGGCGTGCTGATCGCGCGGCCCGAGGTGCCGCTGTTCTTCGGCAATGCGGACGCGGTGTTCGCCTCGATCCGCGCGCGCATCGACGCCACGCCGGGCCTGCAGCGCATGGTGCTGAGCCTGGAGGAATCGCCCGACCTCGACGCCACCAGCATCGAGGCGCTGTGCGACTTCGCGGCCTATGTGCGCGTGCGCGGCGCGCGCCTGTCGCTGGCGCGCGTGAAGGACGGCGTGCGCGACCTGCTGGCCAAGGTCGATTCGCCCGACCTGCACGCCGAGGTGTATGCGCCGTGGAGCGTGGACGATGCGGTGCAGGCCGGCGCGTTGCGACAGCCGCGCGAGCCGGCTAGCGCGGCAGCGTCGCCTGCCGCCTGAACTCGCTCGGGCTGCCGCCCGTGTGCGCGCGGAACACGCGGCTGAAGTGCGAGAGGTTGCCGAAGCCCGCGCCCAGCGCGATGTCGGTGATCGAGCGCGCGGCGTTCGCGGGGTCGATCAGGTCGCGGATGCTGGCCGCCAGCCGCTGGTGCTGGATGTAGCCGGTGAGCGTGTCGTCGTCGCCCGCGAAGGCCTGGTGCAACAGGCGCTTGCTGCAACGCAGCGCCAGCGCCATGCCGTCGATCGACAGCGCGGGGTCGCGCAGGTTCTGCGCCACGTGGCGGTGGATGCGGTCTTTGAGCGCCTCGCGCTGGGTCTGGGCGGTGCTGCGGCCCGCGAGCTCCATGAGCGACAGGCGCACCAGCTGGATCAGCAGCTCGCCCGCGCCGCGCGCGGCGGCCTCGCTCATGTGGGGCAGCTCCAGGTAGGTGTTGCGCATGGTCTCCAGCGCCACGCGTGAGATGCCGCTGTCGCCGCCGATGCGCCGCGCCACGAGGTCGCCCAGCGGCAATGCGGGCGAGGCGATCTGGTCTTTGGGCAGCATCACGATGAGGTGATCGCTGCGCTCGGGATTGGCCACGGTGTAGTCGAGCGTGGTGTCGTACAGCGTCCAGCCGCCCGCGCGCACCGCCGCCGCGCGCCCGCGCTGCGTGACCTCGGCCGAGCCCTGCCAGGGCGCGACGATCTTCAGGTAGGGCGCATCGCTCAGGCGCGCCATCTGCGGGGTTCGCAGCACGCGATGGCGGTTGGCTTCGAGCCGCGTGAGGATCACGTCGCCCGCATGCGAGGACGCGAGGTGGCCGTCGAAATCGCTGTCGCCGTACAGGTCGGAGCCGAGGCCGCCGAAGTGGCGCCACACCCACTCGCACCACAGCGGCCCGCGTTCCTTCGGCGGGATGGCGTCGGTGGACAGGAGCAGGGACGCGGTCATGGAGCGAAAGCAGTGAAGACGAAAGATTGCAACACGGCAGCGGGATGCCGCGCATTGTGGAGTGCCCGCAAAGCCCTCGCCTTTGCGGGTTAACCACTAGGCGCCTGCACGCTGCGTCAAGTGCTTTGTGCGCGGCGGGCACAGCGTCGAAGGGCGTGCGTTTCTACGATCCCGGTCAGCGGGCGCATACCGACGCCCGGAAGGAGACCTCCATGCTTCACCCCACCCGCCGCCACTGGATCCAGGGCACGGCCACCGCGCTGGGCGCGGCCGCCGTCGCGCCGCAGCTGTTCGCGCAAAGCGCCCCCGTTCGCATCGGCTACGCCATCGCCCGCACCGGCCCCTGGGCCGCGGGCGCGCAGGTGAGCCAGGAACCCAACTACCTGCTGTGGGCCGAGCAGGTCAACGCCGCGGGCGGCCTGTCGGTGAAGGGCACCAACCGGCCCATCGAGCTCATCGGCTACGACGACCGCAGCGAGACCGAGACCTGCGTGCGCACCTTCGAGAAGCTCATGGGCAGCGACAAGGTCGACCTCGTGCTGCCGCCCTGGGGGTCGGGCGCCAACTTCGCGGTCGCGCCGCTGGCCAACCGATTCGGCTATCCGCTGCTCGCGCCCACCGCTCTGTCGCGCAAGCTCATCGACATGCGCCTGCCCTTCTTCTTCTCGCTCTTGCAGCAGCCCGACAAGATGATGGGCGCGCTGGTCGACATGCTGGTGGCGCAGAACGTGAAGACCATCACCATCGTCTACATGGACGACCTGTTCGGGCTGGAGAACTTCGCGGCGCTGAACAACGCGCTGAAGAAGACGCAGATCCAGGTGCTCGACCGCAAGAGCTACCCGCTGGGCGTGAAAGACCTCGCGCCCGTGCTGCGCACCATGAAGGACCTGAACCCCGACGCCTTCATCGGCATCACCTACCCGCCGGACACCATCCTCGCGAGCCGGCAGGCGCGCGAGGTGGGCTTCAACCCGAAGTACTTCTACGCCTCGGTGGGCACGGCCTTCCAGCTCTACAAGAACGTGATGGCCGCCAACACCGAGGGCGTGATCGGCATGGGCTCGTGGAACGGCAAGACCAGCCCCGAGGCCAAGGCCTACTTCGACGCGCACACGAAGAAGTTCGGCAAGGAGCCCGACCGCTGGGCCAGCGGCCACGCGTGGGCCGGCCTGCAGATCCTGCAGCAGGCGGTGGAGAAGGTGGGCCTCGACCGCAAGGCGCTGCGCGAGCAGATCGCGAAGAACGAGTTCAAGACCATCCTCGGGCCGATCCGCTTCGAGGGCAGCGAGAACGCGTTGATCCCCGGCACCGTGTCGCAATGGCAGGGCGGCGACTTCGAAGTGGTGTGGCCCAAAGACCGCGCCACCTCGCAACTGATGCCGAAGCCGGCCTGGAAATAACAGCGTGTCGTTCTCTGGATGGGCCGAGCTCCTGGCCGGCGGATTGATCACGGGCGGCATCTATGCGCTGGTGGCCATCGGACTGAACCTGCAGTACGGGCTGATGCGCATCATGAACATCTCGCACGGCGAGTTCCTGATGCTCGGCGCTTTTCTCACCTGGTGGGCGCACACGGCGCTGGGCATCTCGCCGCTCCTTTTCATGCCGGTGGCCTTCGTGCTGCTGATGGCATTGGGCATGGCGGTGCACTGGCTGTGCTTTCGCCAGGTGGCGGCGCGCGCGCCGAACGTCGACGTGTTCGAGGCGCGCAGCCTGATGGTCGGCTTCGGCCTGATGTTCTTCGTGCAGAACACCGCCTTGCTCGTGTGGGGCGGCGACCTGCGCGGCTACGACTACCTGGCCGAGCCGGTGCAGCTGGGCGAGATGCGTTTCACCGCCAACAAGCTCGTGCTGTTCGGCGTGGCGCTGGCGCTGAGCCTCGTGCTCATCGCGCTGCTCAAGCTCACGCTGCTGGGCAAGGCGGTGCGCGCGCTGATGCAGTCGCCCACCGGCGCGCAGCTCGTGGGCATCAACACGAAGCGGCTGCACCCGCTGATGTTCGGCATCGGCCTGGGCCTGTCGGGCGTGGCGGGCGCGCTGCTGTCGATGACCTACGAGATCTCGCCCTCGATGGGCGAGCCCTACACCGTGACGGCGCTGATCGTCATCACCCTCGGCGGCTTCGGCAGCATCGCGGGCAGCCTCGTCGGCGGCCTGCTGCTGGGCGTGGTCGAAGCGCTGGGCATGTACTACACGAGCCCCTCGCTCAAGATGCTGCTGTCGTACGCCGTGTTCATCGGCGTGCTGATCTGGCGGCCCAACGGACTGTTCTCCAGAAGATGAATTCCCTCTTTCAAAACAAACCGTGGTGGGTGCTTGGCATCGGCCTCGCGCTGGCGGCTGCCGTGCCGTGGGTCGCGAGCGAGTTCATCGCCTCGGTCGCGCTCGGCTGCCTGATGTACATCGCGCTGGCCACCAGCTGGTCGCTGTTCTGCGGTGCCACGCGCTACCTGTCGCTCGCCACCTCGGCCTTCTTCGGCCTGGGCGCGTATGCGAGCGCCACGCTGCTCGAGGTGCTGCCCTGGCCGCTGGTGATCCTGAGTGGCGCGGCCATCGCGAGCGCGGTGGCGGTGCTGATGGGCGCGGCCGTGCTGCACCTGCGCGGCACCTACTTCGCCGTGCTGACCTTCGGCATGACCGAGCTGATCCGCCATGCGGTCACCTTCGTGGAGAAGCAGGTCTCGGGCACCGTGGGCCGCGTGCTCACGGTGGTGCCGTCGAACGAGACGGTGTACCTCACGGTGCTGGCGATTGCGGGCGCGGCCATTGCCACCGCGCTGCTCGTGAAGCGCAGCCGCTTCGGCCTGGCGCTGGCCGGCATCGGTGCCGACGAGCAACGCGCGCAGACGCTGGGCGTGGACACGCGCCGCGTGAAGATCGCCGGCTTTGCGCTCACCGCCGCCTTCGCCGGGGCGGTCGGCGCCGCGATGGCCGTGCGCTGGACCTACATCGAGCCTGCGGCCGTGTTCAGCCCCTTCATCGGTTTCCAGACCGTGCTGATCGCGATGATCGGCGGGGCCGCCAGCATCGGCGGTCCGGTGGCCGCGGCCATCGTGTTCAGCCTGCTGTCGGAGACGCTGCGGCTGCAGCTGCCCTATGGCTACATGATGGTGCTGGGGCTGCTGCTGATCCTGTGCGTGATGTACCTGCCCAACGGCCTCGCGTCGCTGTGGCAGCGCAAGGCGGCCGCATTGCGGAGGCACGCACCATGAAGGCCACGCCGCTTCTCGAAGCCCGCGACCTCACGGTACGCTTCGGCGGACTCACCGCCGTCGACGCCGTGAGCGCCACGCTGCACGCGGGCGAGCTGGTCGGCATCATCGGCCCCAACGGCGCGGGCAAGACGACCTTCTTCAACGCGATCTCGGGCGTGGTCATGCCCACGTCGGGCCGGCTGCTGGTGGAAGGCGACGTCGACCTCACGCGGCGCGGCCCGCACCTGTACGCCGCCCACGGCATCGCGCGCACCTTCCAGACACCGCGCGTGATGGCCGACATGACGCTCGAGGACAACGTGCGCTTCGGCATGCAGTTCGCCGGCCGGCGCCGCGCGCCCATCGCGGGCCTGGGCAGCACCGGAGAGATCCTCGACATGCTGGGCCTGGGCGGCCTCGCGACGCAGGTCGCGGCCGACGTCACGCCCTCGCAGCAGCGGCTGCTCGAGATCGGCATGGCGCTCGGCACACGGCCGCGCGTGCTGCTGCTCGACGAAGTGGCGGCCGGTCTCACCGAGGCGGAGGTCGATGCCATGGCGCGGCGCATCCGCCGCCTGCGCGACGACCACGGCCTCGCCGTCGTGTGGATCGAGCACGCCGTGACCACGCTGCTGAAGTACGTCGAGCGCGTGCTGGTGCTGCACCAGGGCCGCAAGATCGCCGACGGCACGCCGGCCGAAGTCGTGCGCAATGCCGAGGTGGTCGAGGCCTACCTGGGCGACGAGATGGAGGCCACGGCATGAGCGCCACCCAGATGACCGTGCGCGGTCTTGCGGCCGGCTACCACGGCTTCCAGGTCATCCAGGGCCTGGACCTCGACGTGACGCCCGGCGTCACCGTCGTGCTCGGGCCCAACGGCGCGGGCAAGACCACGCTGCTCAAGGCGCTGGCGGGGCTCCTGCCGCGCACGGGCGATGCGGTGCTCGACGGTGCGGCGCTACCGTCCGCCGATGCCACCGCCTGCGTGCGGCGCGGCCTCGCGCTGGTGGCCGAAGGCCGCCAGCTGTTCCCGCAGATGACCGTCACCGAGAACCTCGAACTCGGCGGCTGGCTCATTCCCGCGCGGCTGCGCGCCGAGCGCCTGGCGCGCGCCTTCGACGACTTTCCGCGTCTGAAGGAACGCGCCACGCAGCTCGCCGGCACCATGAGCGGCGGCGAGCAGCAGATGGTCGCCGTGGCGCGCGCCCTGATGAGCGGGCCGCGCCTGCTGATGCTCGACGAGCCCTCGCTCGGCCTGGCGCCGCGCATGGTCGACGAGCTGCTGGCCATCGTGCGCCGCATCGCCGACCAGGGCGTGACCGTGCTCATGGTCGAGCAGAACGTGCGCAAGGCCTTGCAGGCCGCCGACCGCGGCTACGTGCTCGAACGCGGGCGCGTCGTCGCCTCGGGCGAGGCGCAGGCGCTGCTGCATTCCGACGCCGTGCGCCAGGCCTACCTGGGCGTGGCCTGAACCACCCCTCTTCCTCTTTCTTTCTTGCAAAGGACACCCATGACCGACATCTCCATGCTCATCGACGGCGAACGCCGCGCGGCCACCGGCGGCGCCACCTTCGAGCGCCGCAACCCGCTGGACGGCGGCATCGCGACACGCGCGCCCGCCGCCACGCCCGCCGACGCGGTCGCCGCCGTCGACGCCGCGCAGCGCGCCTTCGCCACCTGGTCGCAGACCGGCCCCAACGAACGCCGCGCCCTGCTGCTCAAGGCCGCGCACGCGCTCGAAGCGCGCGCCGACGCCTTCGTGCAGGCCATGGCGCGCGAGACCGGCGCCTCGGCGCTGTGGGCGGGCTTCAACGTGCACCTGGCGGCGGGCATCCTCACCGAGGCCGCGTCGCTCACCACGCAGATCGCGGGCGAGGTCATCCCGTCCGACGTGCCCGGCAGCCTCGCCATGGGCGTGCGGCAGGCGGCCGGCGTGGTGCTGGGCATCGCGCCATGGAACGCCCCCGTGATCCTGGCCACACGCGCCATCGCCACGCCGCTGGCCTGCGGCAACGCCGTCGTGCTCAAGGGCTCCGAGCTGTGCCCCGAGACGCATGCGCTCATCATCGAAGCGCTGGCCGAGGCCGGCCTGCCCAAGGGCACCGTCAACTTCGTCACCAACGCGCCGGCCGACGCGGGCGCCGTGGTCGAAGCCATGGTCGCGCACCCGGCCGTGCGGCGCGTCAACTTCACCGGCTCCACGCGCGTGGGCCGCCTCATCGCGCAGACCTGCGCCACGTACCTGAAACCCGCCGTGCTCGAACTCGGCGGCAAGGCGCCCTTCGTGGTGCTCGACGACGCCGACATCGACGCGGCCGTGGACGGCGCGATCTTCGGCGCCTTCGCCAACTCGGGCCAGATCTGCATGTCGACCGAACGCCTCGTGGTCGACAACGCCATCGCCGACGAGTTCGTCTCGAAGTTCGCCGCCCGCGCGCAGGCCTTGCCGCTCGGCGACCCGCGCGAAGGCCCCGTCGTGCTGGGCTCGGTCGTCGACATGAGCACCGTGACCCGCTGCAACGCCCTGATCGACGACGCCCTCGCCAAGGGCGCCGTGCTCGTGTGCGGCGGCAAGGCGCAGAACACGCTGATGCCCGCCACCGTGCTCGACCACGTCACGCCCGCGATGGCCATCTACCACGAGGAATCGTTCGGGCCGGTGAAGGCGGTCGTGCGGGTGAACGGCGTGGAAGAAGCCGTGGCGGTGGCCAACGACAACGAGTTCGGTTTGTCATCCGCCGTGTTCGGCCGCGACGTGGCGCGTGCGTGGAACGTGGCGCAGCGCATCGAGGCGGGGATCTGCCATGTGAACGGGCCGACGGTGCATGACGAGGCGCAGATGCCGTTTGGCGGTGTCAAGTCGTCAGGGTACGGGCGGTTCGGTGGGCGAGCCGGCGTCGAAGCGTTCACGGAGCTGCGGTGGATTACGGTGCAGACGACGCCTCGGCACTATCCGTTCTGAACAAGGGAGCGGCAGGGCGCCGCCCTGCCGTTCCGATCAAGCCGTCATCGGCTCCGGCGATGCCCTTTCGGCGGGCCGACGGTTCTGGGTCAGCCGTGTCTCGTCCGCACCCGCATACACACGGCGGTAGCGCAGGTAGCCGGCCCCCCATGCATACCATTCGCGCCCTTCCGTGAACTCGGGCGCGTACTCGCCTTTCGTCAGGTACAGGTTCACCCACTGCTCCTGCCGGCGCGTCAGCCCGGCGGGCGCCCCGCCCCTGGGTGGATCGATCTGCCCGCGCGCCTCGTCCGCTCTTTTCTTCCGGGCCACCAGTTTTTCGAGCTGCTCCTTGAACTCGGCCGCTTCGGGCCCGGTGAGCTTGAACCATGCGTGCGAGTCGTGCACGCGGTCTTCGAACAGCTTGCTGGTGAGCACGGGCTCGTTCCAGTACGGCTCGATGCGGCCCCACTCGCCGACCCGCTCCGAATCGATGCCGGGCACGTTGTCAACTTCGTGCGGTGTGCCGTCGGGGCTGTTGCGGCCGCTGATCCGCTTCTTTTTCTTGAGCCAGGCTTCGAAGTCCTTCACTTCCTTGACGAACTGCTCGTCGGCCGACACCAGGTCCGCCCGGTCTTCGGCCGAAGCACGCTGGACGAAATTCATCTCGGCCGCGCGACCAGCCCATGATTTGCGCCACAGGATGAACAGCTTGCGCTGCTCCGCCATGATGTCGCGCAGCACCCCTTCCTTGACCTGGCATACGGCAAGGTAAGCGTTGAAGTCCCTGATCAGGTCCTTGGCGACCATGAACTGCTTCTGGATGACCGGGCGTGCCAGTTCCAGTTTCAGGGGCACGCCCAAGATTCGTGCTTCGCGGTACATCAGGGCCAAAGGAATGCGCGAAAGCATGTCCTCGCCCGCCTCATCGATCCCCTTGCCCTGCTCCTTCGGCATGTAGCCTCCGCCGACGTCCGAGTGCATGCCGGGGCACACCCACTCCCGAGAGTTCTCAGACAACGTATTGCCGACATGAACGGAATCCGACGGAAAGCTGCGACGGAACTCATGCGCGGCCACGATGTGCAGGCAGGGCACGTCGGCCGGGATGCGCATCGAAGTGTCAGCGTCAGCCCAGCCGCCATGGCCGTCAGCGAAAAGGGACGAGGCCGCCACACCGACCGACGCGACGGTATCGAACAGTCCCAGGAAGTCGAAGGTCACCGGAAACGAGGCCAGCGTCGGCCCGGTCTGCCCGCGGAGTTCGGCATCGATCTCGCACATCGCGAGGAACCAGTTGACGAAGACCCGAGCCTCCGCAGCGCCTCGCGAAAAGCCGAATGCGCTGACGAAGATGCGCTGCACACGCCCTGGATCAACCTTGCTGCACTGACCCGTTGTGGGATCGATCATGTGCGGCTTGACCGACTCGTGCAGCTTGTTGAGCATCGCTTCGAGCGTCCGGCGATTCTTGTTCTCGCGTTGGCGTTTGTCGGCGGGCCCTTTGCCCGCTTCCAGCAGTTCCTCCCGCCCGAGGTCGAAAGCCTTGCAAAACTTCAGCACTTCTTCGCTGGAGAAGAGACCCGGCCCGTTGCCGCTTCGGGTGAGGTAGCGGTAGACGCAGTTGAGCGCTTGCGCCAACGCCCACAGGATGCGGCGCTCGCCGTAGAGCGCCGTGGCGTTGCCCAGCAGCGCGTCCTTGCCGGTGCCGCTGTCGTCCACCTGCGTGAAGGGCGTCCCCACGCCCGGCACATACACCTTGAAGAACTGCTGGTAGTTGTCGGGGTTGGTGGTCCACTGCGCATCGGGGTCGGCCGGCACCCCGGGCACATGCTGGCCCGGATAGGCACCGTACAGGCGCGCGACGTTGGAATGCGTGTGATCCTTTTCCTTGGTACTGCGGTCGTAGTTGTTGCGCGTGCCGTCGAAGAAGAAGCCCATGAAGAGGTTCACGTCACAAGACTTGCCAGGCTGGCCCACAGGGCGCAGTTCGCGGCTCACCTCGTAGTCGACGCGAATCTTGTCGCTTGCTGGTCCAAAGAAAACTTCTCGATTTGAAGGATTGGAGAATATTTCCTCTTCGATGGGATTGACCAAATGCGCGGTCATGGCTTGACCTTCATCAACCTATCGACCTTTTCCTGGTCCCAAGCCACGAGTCGCTCCAGCATGGCCTTCTCCTTGGTGAAGAAGGCGGGATCGTCTGGCCCCGAGAACGCTGCGAGTTCCTTTCGATAGGCAAACTCTTTTGCGCGCCATTCCCATGTCTTGTGGAGGTATTTTTTTGGATCAGTACTCAGTTCTTCCAGCGACTTCTTGCTCGACTTCAATCCCTCCTGCGCCAGTCTCATATCTCGCTCCCACAACTCCTGCTGGAAAGCCAAGGAAGGCTTGGGCCACCCCTTGATCTTCCCGGGCCACTCATCACCGTTGGGTCGATAGGCAGTCGAGACGACCCCAACCGTGCCATCGGGATAGTTGATGAACCACACATCCCCGGCCTTGCCGCTCTTGTCGTAGGGCGGCAGATCGACGATGAAGGTCTGGCGCGGCCGGTAATCGCCCGCCTTGTTGTCGTAGCTCTGCAGAATCACGCCGACCTGGATGCCGGGCGCCCACATCTTCGGCACGTTGTAGCAACAGATCACGCCCCCCGCGGCGAACGGGCCGATTTCTTCGGAGGCAACCACGGTCTGCTTCGGGTCCTTGGGGTCGAACAGCCGGTAGCGGATGTCCTGGTCGGTGTAGTTGACGCCGCTGACCGAGGCTGGAACCGTGTCAGCACGACCGGTGGCACATCCTGCCGTAGCCAGGGATGCAAGAAGCGCGAGGGGAAGGAGCCAGTTTTTGAGAATCATCTGTTGTTCCTGCTGCGATGCGCTAAACCATCAAGGCGCGCAGCGCTTCATGGCCCGGGCCAGCGCTGTGGCTGAGTTCGGGATGCTGCCAAAAAACCTCACACAGCCTCATCCGTTGCGCCACCGTGTCGAACTGCATGGCATCGGCTGCGGCGAGCCCGCATACAGCCAGGGCGTGCAGCACCGAGGGCCGGTGCTGCGCTTCGTAGGCTGGCGAGAGTTGAAGCAGGTTCGCGATCACTTCATCCGCTTCGCTGCCGGCAATGAGTACCGCGCATTGATCACCATCGAGTACCGGTGCGCATGGCGCCAGCGACGTGGACGCCATTTTCCCCGGTGCAAGGAAAGTGCTCCAGCTGGCGTCGCGCCGACGGAAATGCCATGTGGCTCCGGGGCCGCAGAACGCCGTCTGCTGCAACGGAGACAGCGCAGCCAGCACATCCGGCAGGCGGCGCGTGTCGGGAAAGCGCAGCACGAAATACTGCCCGTCCGCATTCACGATGCACCAGGGACTCAGGCGTTCGAACAGCGACTCGAGCGGCTCGGCCGAGCGGATGAAGCTGAGCATCGGCAAGCCATTCGTCAGCTGCAGCACACGATCGAGCAAGGGCCTCTCGACGGCATCGATGTTCAGCAGCACGGGCGAATGCCGGATCGCTTCATCTGAAGCGCCGGGCATGTTCTCGTAGAGCGACCGCCAGGGGCCGGAGCTCAGGTGGCTCTCGAGCAGTTGATGGCATTGCGGAGCGAATGCGCAATCGACCAAGGCGTAGCGAAATCCCTCGGTGCCAGAGGCAAGAGGGCCGTCGTCCGCAAACAAGGCGTCGATCCATCCGGGTGCGTGCTTGTCGATCAGGTTCATCGTGCGTTACTCCACCTGGGTGAAGGCCGGCGCCGACTTGAGCGACTTCAGGAGGCACGCCACGCAGATGCTCTTGGGAAATGCCGGCAGCGGATAGCTCTTCTGCACCGGCCCGGCCAACTTCCGCTGCACCGAGTGATAAGTGATCTTCCCCGGGCACTCGAACGTGATGTCCCCATCCTGCAGCGTGATCGACGCGCCCTGCGCCGTCGCGATGCG